>NZ_JBEXMW010000001.1:0-153640 GCF_040610775.1 Nonomuraea sp. NPDC003709
GAGCGGCTGCGTGACAAGGGCTTCGAGAAGGTGGCCCCGCGCACCAACATGGCCACGCCGGTCTTCGACGGCGCCCACGAGGAGGAGATCGTCGGTCTCCTCGACAACACCATCGCCAACCGCGACGGTGACCGGATGGTGCAGCGCAGCGGCAAGGCGCAGCTGTTCGACGGCCGTTCCGGTGAGCCGTTCCCGTATCCCATCTCGGTCGGCTACATCTACATCCTCAAGCTGCTGCACCTGGTCGACGACAAGATCCACGCGCGTTCGACGGGTCCGTACTCGATGATCACCCAGCAGCCGCTGGGTGGTAAGGCGCAGTTCGGTGGTCAGCGATTCGGTGAGATGGAGGTGTGGGCGCTGGAGGCGTACGGCGCCGCCTACGCCCTGCAGGAGCTGCTGACCATCAAGTCCGACGACGTTCTCGGCCGGGTGAAGGTCTACGAGGCCATCGTCAAGGGCGAGAACATTCCCGAGCCGGGCATTCCGGAGTCCTTCAAGGTCCTCATCAAGGAAATGCAGTCGCTGTGCCTCAACGTCGAGGTGCTCTCCAGCGACGGCATGTCCATCGAGATGCGCGACACGGACGAGGACGTCTTCCGCGCGGCGGAAGAGCTCGGCATCGATCTGTCCCGGCGTGAGCCGAGCAGCGTGGAAGAAGTCTGAGGGGGAGATCGCACAAAATGCTGGACGTCAACTTCTTCGACGAGCTCAGGATCGGCCTCGCGACGGCCGACGACATCCGTCAGTGGTCGCACGGCGAGGTCAAGAAGCCCGAGACCATCAACTACCGCACCCTCAAGCCGGAAAAGGACGGGCTCTTCTGCGAGAAGATCTTCGGTCCGACCCGCGACTGGGAGTGCTACTGCGGCAAGTACAAGCGCGTCCGCTTCAAGGGCATCATCTGTGAGCGCTGTGGCGTCGAGGTGACTCGCGCCAAGGTGCGTCGTGAGCGGATGGGCCACATCGAGCTGGCCGCGCCGGTCACGCACATCTGGTACTTCAAGGGCGTCCCGTCGCGCCTCGGCTACCTGCTCGACCTGGCCCCGAAGGACCTGGAGAAGGTCATCTACTTCGCGGCCTACATGATCACGCATGTCGACACCGAGATGCGTGAGCGTGACCTGCCCTCGCTGGAGGCGAAGATCTCCGTCGAGCGGCAGCACATCGAGCAGCGCCGTGACGCCGACGTCGAGACCCGGCAGAAGAAGCTCGAGGCCGACCTGGCCGAGCTCGAGGCCGCCGGGGCCAAGGGCGACCAGCGCCGCAAGGTCCGCGAGGGCGCCGAGCGCGAGATGCGTCAGCTCCGCGACCGGGCCCAGCGCGAGCTGGACCGGCTCGACGAGGTCTGGAGCCGCTTCAAGAACCTCAAGGTCCAGGACCTCGAGGGCGACGAGCTGCTCTACCGCGAGATGCGCGACCGCTTCGGCCGCTACTTCAAGGGCGGCATGGGCGCGCAGGCGATCCAGGACCGCCTGATCAGCTTCGACCTCGACGTCGAGTCTGAGAACCTGCGCGAGACGATCCGCAGCGGCAAGGGCCAGAAGAAGGCCCGCGCGCTCAAGCGGCTCAAGGTGGTGTCGGCGTTCCTCAACACCACCAACTCGCCGCGCGGCATGGTGCTCGACTGCATCCCGGTCATCCCGCCGGACCTGCGCCCGATGGTGCAGCTCGACGGTGGCCGGTTCGCGACCTCCGACCTCAACGACCTCTACCGCCGGGTCATCAACCGGAACAACCGCCTCAAGCGTCTGCTCGACCTCGGCGCGCCCGAGATCATCGTGAACAACGAGAAGCGGATGCTGCAGGAGGCCGTCGACGCGCTGTTCGACAACGGCCGTCGCGGTCGCCCGGTCACCGGTCCCGGCAACAGGCCGCTGAAGTCCCTGAGCGACATGCTCAAGGGTAAGCAGGGTCGTTTCCGTCAGAACCTGCTGGGCAAGCGAGTCGACTACTCCGGCCGTTCGGTCATCGTCGTCGGCCCGCAGCTCAAGCTGCACCAGTGCGGTCTGCCCAAGCAGATGGCGCTGGAGCTGTTCAAGCCGTTCGTGATGAAGCGGCTCGTGGACCTCAACCACGCGCAGAACATCAAGTCGGCCAAGCGGATGGTCGAGCGCGCCCGCCCCGTGGTGTGGGACGTGCTCGAAGAGGTCATCACCGAGCACCCGGTGCTGCTCAACCGCGCTCCGACGCTCCACCGTCTGGGCATCCAGGCGTTCGAGCCGCAGCTGGTCGAGGGCAAGGCCATCCAGATCCACCCGCTCGTCTGCACCGCGTTCAACGCGGACTTCGACGGTGACCAGATGGCCGTGCACCTGCCGCTGTCGGCTGAGGCCCAGGCCGAGGCACGCATCCTGATGCTCTCGACCAACAACATCCTCAAGCCGGCCGACGGCAAGCCCGTGACGATGCCCACCCAGGACATGGTCATCGGCCTCTACTGGCTGACCACCCAGAAGGAAGGCGCGATCGGCGAGGGCCGCGTGTTCGGCTCGATCGCCGAGGCGCAGATGGCCTTCGACCGCCGCGAGCTGGAGATTCAGGCGAAGATCCAGCTCCGGATGAAGGACATCCTGCCGCCGCGCGACTGGGTTGCGCCCGAGGGCTGGGAGCAGGGTGACCCGATCCGGCTGGAGACCACGTTCGGCCGGTGCCTGTTCAACCTGACGCTGCCCGACAGCTACCCGTTCGTCGACTTCCAGGTCGGCAAGAAGCAGCTGTCCACGATCGTGAACGAGCTGGCGGAGACCTACCCCAAGATCGAGGTCGCCGCTTCGCTCGACGCGCTCAAGGACGCCGGCTTCCGCTGGGCGACGCGTTCCGGTGTCACGATCTCGATCGAGGACGTCGTCGCGCCGCCGAACAAGACCGACATCATGGAAAACTACGAGCGCCGGGCCGACAAGGTCCAGCGGGAGTACGAGCGCGGTCTGATCACCGACGAGGAGCGCCGTCAGGAGCTCATCGAGATCTGGACGCACGCGACGGCCGACGTCGAGACCGACATGGTCAACGCCTTCCCGGCGACCAACCCGGTCTGGATGATGGTCAACTCCGGCGCCCGTGGTAACAAGATGCAGGTCCGGCAGATCGCCGGCATCCGCGGCCTGGTGTCCAACACCAAGGGTGAGACGATCCCGCGGCCGATCAAGGCCTCGTTCCGCGAGGGCCTGTCGGTGCTGGAGTACTTCATCTCCACCCACGGTCAGCGGAAGGGTCTGGCCGACACCGCCCTGCGTACCGCCGACTCGGGCTACCTGACCCGTCGTCTGGTGGACGTGGCGCAGGACGTCATCGTGCGCGAGATCGACTGCGGCACCGACCGCGCCGTCCCGCTGCACGTCGGCGAGCGCGACGCGTCGGGCAACCTGGTCAAGGCCGAGAACGCCGAGTCCAACGTGCACGGCCGCATCCTGGCCGAGGACGTCGAGGTCGACGGCAAGGTCATCGCGGCGGCTGGTGTCGACATCAACGACAACCACGTCACCGCGCTGGTCCAGGCCGGCATCGAGACCGTCCGCACCCGGAGCGCGCTCGTCTGCGAGGCCAAGATCGGTGTCTGCGCGACCTGCTACGGCCGCTCGCTGGCCACCGGCAAGCTCGTGGACGTCGGCGAGGCGGTCGGCATCATCGCCGCCCAGTCGATCGGTGAGCCTGGCACGCAGCTGACCATGCGTACGTTCCACACCGGTGGTGTGGCCGGCGCCGACATCACCCACGGTCTGCCCCGTGTCACGGAGCTGTTCGAGGCGCGCATCCCCAAGGGTGTCGCCCCGATCTCCGAGGCCGAGGGCCGGGCTCGCATCGACGAGACCGACAAGACCAGGAAGATCGTCATCACTCCGGACGACGGCTCGGAAGAGATCGCCTACCCGGTGTCGATGCGTTCGCGCCTGCTCGTGCAGGACGGTCAGCGGATCACGGTCGGGCAGCAGCTTGTCGCCGGTGCGGTCAACCCCAACGAGGTGCTGCGCATCCTCGGCCCGCGGGCCGTACAGCTGCACCTGGTGGCGGAGGTCCAGCAGGTCTACCGGTCGCAGGGTGTGTCCATCCACGACAAGCACATCGAGATCATCGTGCGGCAGATGCTCAAGCGCGTGAACGTGCTCGAGTCCGGTGACACCGACCTGCTGCCCGGCGAGCTCGTGGAGCGGCCGCGCTTCGAGCTGATGAACCGCGAGACGGTGGCGGAGGGCGGCTCGCCGGCCGCCGGCCGTCCGGTCCTCATGGGCATCACCAAGGCGTCGCTGGCCACCGAGTCGTGGCTGTCGGCGGCCTCCTTCCAGGAGACGACCAGGGTGCTGACGGACGCGGCGATCCACGCCAAGTCCGACTCGCTGCTGGGCCTGAAGGAGAACGTCATCATCGGTAAGCTCATCCCGGCCGGCACGGGCATGCCCCAGTACCGGAACATCCGGGTGGAGCCGACCGAGGAGGCCAAGGCGGCCATGTACACCGTGGGTGGCTACGACGGCTCCGCCGCCGACTACACCTTCGGGACTGGCAGTGGCGAGGCGGTTCCGCTGGAGGAGTACGACTTCGGTCAGTACAACCGGTGATGTTCTTCTAGTCGCCGGGTGACGCGCCCGGGCTCCCGATTACGGGGGCCCGGGCGCGCTGCTTTCCGTGCCCGTTTGGTGTGGCGGGCTCAAGATCATCTGGTACGGCGGTGCACGGTGGGCGCCACTCGCCGTACGGGGCTGATGGCCCTCCAGGAGACGGCCTCTGACCCTTCACCGGCTGACCGCCGCAACGGCGCCCGCTTGACCGGCTCCGTGGCTCCCACCCCGCCTCACCGCACGTCCCGCACCGGCTGCGCTCGTGGGGGGGTATGTGGGTCAGGGGGATCACCTCGTTGGTGGTGATGATCCAGTTGAGGGCGATGAAGATCTGGGCGATGTCGTCGCGGTCGACGATGACCCGGCCGTGCTCGTTCATGCGTTCCAGGTACGCCATCACCTCGGGGTCGCGGAGCAGGCGGTGCGGTGGGGGACGCCGGTGCGTTCCCGGTAGAGGCGGGCGTCCAGGCCCTTGGCGGTCGTCAGCGCCTGGGACAGGAAGTGGAGGGTGAGCTGTGGGGAGTGGGCGGGGGCGTTGACGTCGAAGGCCAGCGGGTTGGCGTTGTAGTGGGCCAGCTTGCCCTTCTCGTGGCTCAGGTAGCGGCGGCCGATCAGGGAGTTGGCGCCCGAGCCGAAGCCGATCCAGTCCGTCCGGAGCTGGTAGTACGCCTCGTCCGACTGGCAGCGTGGGTGGCCGAAGTAGGACATGGCGTATTCGGGGAAGCCTGCCCCTTCCAGCAGCTCCCTGGCGATGCCGTACGCCTGGAGCCGGAGGTTCAGGTCCAGCCGGGCGCCCCGGTGGACCTGCTTGCGCAGCACCGTGCCGGGGCTGGCCCAGTAGGGGTAGATCGAGAAGTGGTTGATGGGCAGGGTCAGGGCCGTACGGGCCGAGTCGGCGACCCCCTGGCCGGTCTGCCCGGGGAAACCGACGATCAGGTCGATGTTGATGTTGGTGAAGCCGGCCTAGTGGGCGTCCTGGACGGCGGTGAGGGCCTGGTCGGCGGCGTGGGCGCGGCCGAGGCGGCGCAGGCGCGCATCGTCGAAGGACTGGGCGCCGATGCTGATCCGGTTGAAGGAGCTCTGCTCGCCCAGCCGCAGGTCGCGTACGGGGACCTGGACCGCCCAGTCGCAGAAGTGGCACTTGGAGTTGCAGAAGGGGACGTTCGCGTAGATCAGCAGGGGCTTGGTCATGAGGAACCTCTCACGTGCATCTCCCTGACGCCGAAGATCTGGCTCTCGTAGAAGGAACGCTTTTCGGGGCGGAGCTCGGTGAAGCGGCTCAGCAGGCGCTCCAGCGCGATGCGGCCCTCCAGGCGCCCGAGCTGGGCGCCCAGGCAGAAGTGCACGCCGTGGCCGAACGCGAGCTGGCCGGTGAGCTGCCGGTCCAGGTCGAAGTGTTCGGGGTCGGCGAAATGGCGTTCGTCGTGGTTGGCGGACAGGAGCCAGGCCATGACGAACCTGTCGGCCGGGATGGTCTCGCCGGCCACCCGTACGTCCTGCGTGGTCACCCTGCCCGCCTGCATGAACGGCGAGCGCAGGCGCATGCTCTCCTCCAGCGCCTGGGGGATGAGCGACATGTCGGCTCTTGTCCGGTGGGCGGCCTCGGGGGTGTCCGCGAGGCAGAGCACGGTGTTGCCGATCAGCACGGTGGTGGTGACGTGTCCGGCCAGGAGGAGCAGGCTCGCGGTGATGACGACCTGCTCCGCGTCGAGCCGCTCGCCGTCGATCTCGGCGTGGACGAGGTGGGTGAGCAGGTCGTCCCTGGGGCGGGTATGGCGGTCCGCGCAGTGCTCGCGCAGGTAGTCGTTCATCTCGGCCATGGCCGCCGCCACCCGCTGGGCCGGCAACGGGTTGGCGAAGTCGGACACCTGGAGCGACATGAGCCGGTCCGACCAGGTGCGGAACAGGTCGCGATCGGACGGCGGGACGCCGAGCAGCTCGGCGACCACGGTGACGGGCAGGGGATAGGCCAGGCTCTCGACCAGGTCGAAGTCGGGGCCGGGCAGCGAGTCGAGGAGTTCGTCAGTGATCGCGGCGATGCGTGGTTCGATGGCTGCGATGGAGCCCGGGGTGAAGGCCGCGGTGTTCGGCTGGCGCTGTTGGCGGTGTTCGGGCGGGTCGATCATCGTGATGCCGCCCTGGCCGAACGGCTGCCGTCCCATCAGCCTGGTCCGGTCGGAGGAGAACCGCTCGTGGTCCGCCAGAACGGCGCGTACGTCGTCGTAGCGGAAGACGTGGTACATCCATAGGAACGCCGCCAGACCGGATGCCTGTCGCGCATCTGGCGCAGCCAGGCGAACAGGGACGCGCCGCCGTCGGTGACCAAAGGCGGTCCCTCGGGGGCGGTCATCGGGGTGCCCGCTTGACGCGTACCGGCAGGCTCTTGACGCCGAACATGGGGTCCTCGTAGTACGACAGCTCCACGTCCGGGTCGATCTCGACCTGCTCGAACCGGTCGAACATCAGCTCCAGCGCCACCTTCCCCTCCACACAATTGACTCCTCAGACGGAGGCGGCCAGGGGCTGGGGGATGAGTTTCGCCCGGTATTTCGCCGCGGCGCCGTCGAAGATCTCGACGGTACGGCGGGCGGGATTGGTCAGCTCTGCGGCCGGGACCTGGTCAGCAGGTTCGAAAGAGCTCTTGATGAGACCGGCCAGACTGTCGGCGTGGGCCGCAAGATCGGGTCGCGCGCCGGCGATCTCGGCGTGCAGATGAAGTTTGATGAAGCCGGAAAGCAGGGCGTCGAGCGCGAAACTGTGGGACGGATCCCACATTCCGCTCTCGTGCAGCATCCGGAGATAATCGTGAAATGGCGTTAACGTGGTGAAGCGATAACGCTGAAAGCCGAGCTGCGGATCGTCGCAGGCTCATCCGATCGTTTCTTTGTCATAGGTGTAGAGTGCTCGGAAGAGTGGATACTTGAACACGAGCGTGAACAGCTCGCGAGAGAAATCCGAGAGCCGCGCGACGGCAGGACGAAGCATCGCTATTCGCGAAATGTCCTGGCAGGCTCCGACAATTTCCTGAATGACGAGCGTTCTTATGAGATCGTCTTTCGTGTCCCAGTTGAGATAGATGGTGCCCTTGCCGATGTCCGCCCGGCGGGCGATCTCGTCCATCGTGGTCCGCTTGTAGCCGGATCGCAGGAGCAGGCTCCTGGTGACGTCCATCGTCCGGCGTACGCGATCGTCGCTGGTCCTGGCACCCGTGCTGCGCGTTGAGACAACGCTCATGACTCGATGACCCTTCCCCGTAAGAGTTGGTGCGCATTAAGCCGGTATTCCCCTACTGGCTAGGGGGGATTTTCGTTTGGGATGTGCTCTGGGTCCGTCAGAGCTGGAGGTTTCGAAGATAAATGTCGATGGGGCGTTTACCCCCGGAAGGATAGTCCGCATGGGCCTCGGCGATCTGCCCATGGACGTCTTCGAACTCGCCGATGACGGTGTTGCGGTCGAGTCGCTTACTGCTGGTCACGGCATGACCGAAGCAGGAGCTTCGTGTAACTGCTTCTGCTGCTCCTGCTCGAGCGCCTGACGCGTTACGCGGGCGCCGCTGTTGCGGCGCCCGCGCCTGTTGCCTTTTGGCGCCAATAAAGCGAATGGGGCTCATGTAATGACGGTTATTGAGCGGGAAAACGACGGCCCGCCGGTCGCTGTCCGCACATGCGGGGTCGCGGCCACGGAGCTGGAATCCCTGCGTTGGGACGAGTCCTATGCGCTGGGTGACCCGGCTGCTCGCCCAGACCGCCCGAGTGGGGGCGGACGGGCGGCGGCTGGCGGCCATGGAGGCCTTCCCGCGTACCGCCGGGCACGTCTCCGTGTCGCCCGTCGCCGCTGCCGTGGTCGCCGGACAGGTGGTGGCGGACCTGGGGCGCTGCCTGTCCGGAACGCCCCGCGTGTCTGGCGGTTCGCGTCTGCGCGTGGTGGACCTGGACCGGGTTCGGCACGCGTACGCACTCCTTCCTGCCGCACCTGGCGGCGCTGCCGCCCGGGACGGGGGTGAGCGCGGGGCCGCTCGGCGAGGAGGAGTTCTCGCGGCGGGCGGCCAGGTTGATGGACTCGCAGACGGGGGTGTTCGCCGAGATCGAGGAGGGGAAGTACGGGCAGCTCCCGCTGCACGTTTCGGTGACCACAGTGGCCGATCCGATGGGGATCCTCGGAGGGTCGCGACCGCGGATGATCGGCGTGGGGGCGGACTTCGCCGCCGCGCGATACCGGGCGGCGCTGAAGGCGATCACCGTGCACGGGCTGCTGGCCCTCGACCCCCGCCGCCTGGTCACGGCCGGGGGGACGTCACTGATCGGCCCAGGGAACGCCAGGTTGGTGACCTCCTGGCCGACCCGCTGGTGGACGACGTCGCCGCGGGACGGGTCGAGGCATTCGTGCGCGGCCGTGACCTCGTCGAGGGCGGTGAGGTGTTGTTGCCCGCCCACGCGGTGTTCCTGGATCCGCACGCCACCGGGGCCGCCGCGGGTTACTCGGCCGAGGAGGCACTGGTTGTGGGATTGCTGGGCCACTGCGCGGCGCTGGCCGGGTTCGGCGGGCCGCTGCCGCCCGTGGACGTGGGCGGCGCGCGGGCGGCCGACGACGAGACCGCGCGTTCGGCGGCGCTGCTGGACGCGACCGGGCTGCCGTACCAGGTGCTGCCGCAACGGACCGGCGAACCCGGCTGCCTGACCTGCTTCGAGACCCGTCGGGACCGGGTCAGGACCGTCAGCGCCGATCGGGCCGCCGTCCTGGCCGTCCACGGCCCCGAACTCGCCGAGCGGGCCTCCCCGTACCTTGGCCGCCCGCACGATCGCGGCCCTGGCCGCGCACGCCGCTGAGGGTCCCGGGTGCGCCGTCTGGTACGTCGACCTGCGCACGCTCACCGCCGAACGCCACACGTTCCTGCCGGAACCCCACTACCCCGACTGCGGCGGCCTGCCGGACGACGACCGCGCGTCCGCCGTGTTCGATCCCGGCGCCGCCCCGCGACCTCCCGGCTACCGGGTCAGGGACGTGCCGGCTGAGCACGGCGCGCTGCTCGACACGTACGTGGACGGCGAATGCGGGCTGATCAGACCCCTCGTTCGGGACACGCTCGGCGGCTTGGTGATCGCCGGGGCGATGCTGCCGCTGCGGTTCGAGGGCGGTTCGGAGCCCGGCGTGGGCCGTACCCGCGGCTACCGGGCCAGCGAGGTCACCGCCGTCGGCCGGCGGGCGCCGATCCTCGTGCCGGAGAGCCTGGCCTATTACTACGTACGGGGCGGGAGCGGCCGTTCCTGTTCGAGATCTCGAACGGTGCGCGCTCGGCGGCAGCATGGCCGAGGCCCTGCTCTACGGGCTGTTGGAGACGGTCGAGCGGGACGCCTTCCTCATGACCTGGTACGGGCGGCTCCCGGTGCCGCGGATCGAGCACGGCACGGGACCGCACCATCCCGCTCCAGGCCGCCGCGATCACCGCGGAGAGCGGCTACCGGGTCGAGCTGTATGACACGACGATGGAGCACGGCGTCCCCAGCGTGTGGGCGATGGGCGTGCGGCAGGACGGCGACCCGGGCAGGCCGCGCATGGTCTGCGCCGCCGGGGCCTATCTGGTGCCGGAGAAGGCCGTGCTCGGCGCGTTGAGCGAGCTCGGGTCGCTGTTGGCCGACCTGATCCGGCGATATCCGGACGAGGTTCACCGAGCCCAGGGGATGGTGACAAATCCTGATCTGGTGGCCACGATGCACGACCACTCCACCCTGTACGGCGCCGACGCCGCCTTCGACCGGCTCTCGTTCCTGACCGAGGGCACGGCCATGCGACGCCTGCCCGACATGGAGGCGTTCACCGTGCCCGGCGATCTCGCCGTCACGCGGGTGGTGGACCGCTTCCTCGCCGAGGGCATGGACGTCGTCGTCATCGACCAGACCACGCCGGAGCACCGGGCCGGGCCTGCGGCTTCTCCTGCGTCAAGGTGCTGGTCCCCGGCACGCTCCCGATGACCTTCGGCCACCGCAACCGCAGGGTGCGCGGTCTGACGCGTCCGCTGGAGCTGCCGTACCGGCTCGGCCACCGCACCGCGCCCCTGACCCCGGCCGACCTGAACCCCGACCCGCACCCCTTCCCATGACCTCCGAACCGTCGCCCGCGCCGCCCGAACCGTCCCCCGCGCCGCCCGAACCGTCCCCCGCGCCGCCCGAACCGTCCCCCACGTCGCCCGAACCGTCCCCCACGTCGCCGGGACCGCCTCCCGCGCCACCCGAGCTTGCTCCCGCGCCGCCACTACCACCCCCCGCTCGGCCCGGGTCGTCTCCTGTGACCGCCGTGCTGCGTGACCTGGCGATCTTCCGGGCCGACCTGCACGCCCACCCCGAGCTGTCCTGGCAGGAGGACAGGACGGCCGATCGCCTGGCGGGGCGGCTGGTCGCGGCCGGGTACGAGGTGACGACCGGGGTGGGCGGTCATGGGGTGGTCGGGAGGCTGTGCTGCGGCGACGGGATCACGGTCATGCTCAGGGCCGAGCTGGACGCGCTCCCCGTCAAGGAGGAGACCGGTCTGTCGTACGCGAGCACCGCCACCGCGACGACCCCCGACGGCAGGACGGTCCCGGTCTCCCACGCCTGCGGTCACGACCTCCACCTCGCCTGCCTGGCCGGCGCCGCCCGGCGGCTGGCCGCCTCCGACGACTGGCGGGGTACGGTGCTCGTGATCGGCCAGCCCGCGGAGGAGACGCTGGAGGGCGCCGCGGCGATGCCGGCCGATGGCCTGTACGAGCGGTTCGGCGTCCCGGACGTGGCGCCGGCCCAGCACGTCTCGCCGTTCCCCGCGGGCCTGATCGCCTACCTGGAGCCGCCCACCGCGGGTCTGATCGCCTGCCCGGAGCCGCCCACCGCGGTCGGCGCCGAACTCCGCGTCGTCGTCACGGGAGACGGTGGGCACGTTGGAGACGTGGGCCAAGCCGTCGGGTGCAATCCGGTCGCGGCCGTTGCCGCGCTCGTCCACCGGCTCGATCAGACGGCATTCGACCAGGCGGTCGTCACCGTGAGGGACGCTGCACGCGGGCGGGCGCGCGAACGTCGTCCCCACCCTCGCCGAGGCGGGGATCACGGTCAGGGCCGCGACGGAGGACGCGGTGACCCGGGCCGTCGCCCGCGTCGCGCGGCCGGCGGAGGAGACGGCGGGAGCCGGCGTCATCGTGGTCTCCAGGGTGCCGCCCGGCGTGAACGACCCCGCCGCCACCGCCCTGGTACGCCGGGCCCACGAGGCCGCGCTCGGCACGGTCGTCACCGCCCCAGGCGGCACGGCCTGCGAGGACTTCCCCCTCTACGGCGCCCCTTCCGTCTACTGGTACGTAAGCGCTGGCCTGGTCGGACGCCCGCATACCGGGACTTTCCGCCCCGATCCCGCGCCTACGTTGAGGGCAGGGGTCACCGCCATGCAAACGGCTGCCCTGGCAGTCCTTGCGAACCCGTCACAGTTCGCCCCTCCATCCCGATATCATGGACCCGGAGCAGTAGCCGAGCACTGATGAAAACGGTCTCGGCGTCCTGGAGTGGCAAGGCTTGTCCGCTTTGCCGCGCCGCTTTGACGTGTCGCAGAGGCCTGGGTACTCTTGAGCTTCGTGCCCGTCTCTAGCGGGCCCTCGACCGTGCGCTCATTACGAGCGCGGGACGGCTTCCTGGCTCGTAAACCTCGCGGGACGTCTGCGTGAATAGCGCGACACGCCCGAGCGCGGGGGCACCGAGACAAGAAAAATCAGCAGGTCATGACACCGGCAGTACCTGCGAAATGCATCACAACTGACGAAACACCGGCCAAGGCACGAAACGGAGTGGCAGTGCCCACTATTCAGCAGTTGGTCCGCAAGGGCCGGCAGGACAAGGTCTCGAAGACCAAGACTCCTGCCCTCAAGGGGAGTCCGCAGCGGCGCGGCGTGTGCCAGCGCGTGTACACCACGACCCCGAAGAAGCCCAACTCGGCACTGCGCAAGGTGGCCCGCGTTCGACTCACGAACGGCATCGAGGTCACGGCCTACATCCCGGGTGTGGGCCACAACCTGCAGGAGCACTCCATCGTGCTCGTGCGTGGCGGTCGTGTGAAGGACCTGCCCGGTGTTCGCTACAAGATCATCCGTGGCTCGCTGGACACCCAGGGTGTCCGCAACCGCAAGCAGGCCCGCAGCCGCTACGGCGCCAAGAAGGAGAAGAGCTAACTATGCCTCGCAAGGGTTCTCCTGGCCGTCGTCAGCTCATGTCTGACCCGGTTTACAGCTCGCCCCTGGTGACCGCCCTGATCAACAAGGTGCTTCTCGACGGCAAGCGCTCCATCGCGCAGTCCATCGTGTACGGCGCCCTCGAGGGCTGCAGGGAGAAGACCGGCAACGACCCGGTCGTCACCCTGAAGCGCGCGCTCGACAACGTCAAGCCGACCCTCGAGGTCCGCAGCCGCCGCGTCGGTGGTGCCACGTACCAGGTGCCGGTCGAGGTGCGCGCCGCGCGCAGCACCACCCTGGCCCTGCGCTGGCTTGTGCAGTACTCCCGCGCCCGCCGCGAGAAGACCATGACCGAGCGCCTCATGAACGAGCTCCTCGACGCCAGCAACGGCCTTGGGGCGAGTGTCAAGAAGCGCGAGGACACCCACAAGATGGCCGAGTCCAACAAGGCCTTCGCCCACTACCGCTGGTAACCCCGGCGGGTTCGACGAGACGACGAGGACGCGAGAGAAGTGGCCACCACGACCGCTCTTGACCTGGCCAAGGTCCGAAACATCGGGATCATGGCCCATATCGACGCGGGCAAGACCACCACGACCGAGCGCATCCTGTTCTACACCGGTATCAACTACAAGATCGGTGAGGTCCACGAGGGCGCTGCCACGATGGACTGGATGGAGCAGGAGCAGGAGCGCGGCATCACGATCACGTCTGCCGCGACCACCTGTGAGTGGATCGGTCACACCATCAACATCATCGACACCCCGGGTCACGTCGACTTCACCATCGAGGTGGAGCGTTCGCTCCGCGTCCTCGACGGTGCCGTCGCCGTGTTCGACGGCGTCGCGGGTGTCGAGCCGCAGTCGGAGACGGTGTGGCGCCAGGCTGACCGCTACGACGTCCCCCGGATCTGCTTCGTCAACAAGATGGACCGTGTCGGCGCGGAGTTCCACCGCTGCGTCGACATGATGATCAGCCGTCTGGGCGCGACCCCGGCTGTCATCCAGCTTCCCTGGGGCGTTGAGGCCGACTTCAAGGGCGTCATCGACCTCGTCAAGATGAAGGGTTACATCTGGAGCGCCGAGGCGGCCAAGGGCGAGATGTACGACACCGTCGACATCCCGGCCGACCACGCCGAGGCCGCTCGCGAGTGGCGTGACCGGCTCATCGAGACGGTCGCCGAGAACGACGACGAGCTGATGGAGCTCTTCCTCGAGGGCGTCGAGCCCACCGAGGAGCAGCTGGTCGCGGCCATCCGCCGCGCGACGCTGGCCAGCGCCATCAACCCGGTGCTCTGCGGCACCGCGTTCAAGAACAAGGGCGTGCAGCCCCTGCTCGACGCGATCGTCGCCTTCCTCCCGGCCCCGACCGACATCCCGGCCTTCAAGGGCCACGCGGTCGGCCACGAGGACAAGGTCATCGAGCGTCACGCCGACCCGACCGAGCCGTTCTCCGCTCTGGCCTTCAAGATCGCGAGCGACCCGCACCTGGGCAAGCTCACCTACATCCGCATCTACTCGGGCACGCTCGAGACCGGTTCACAGGTCGTCAACTCTGTGAAGGGTAAGAAGGAGCGGATCGGCAAGATCTACCAGATGCACGCCAACAAGCGCGAAGAGCGCCCGACGGCGATTGCCGGCCAGATCGTCGCGGTCATGGGTCTGAAGGACACCACGACCGGCGACACCCTGTCCGACCCGACCAACCAGGTCGTGCTCGAGTCGATGACGTTCCCGGCTCCGGTCATCAACGTCGCCATCGAGCCCAAGACCAAGGGCGACCAGGAGAAGCTGTCGACCGCCATCCAGCGGCTGGCCGAGGAGGACCCGTCCTTCCAGGTTCGCCGCGACGAGGAGACCGGTCAGACGGTCATCTGGGGCATGGGCGAGCTTCACCTGGAGATCCTCGTCGACCGCATGCGTCGCGAGTTCAAGGTCGAGGCCAACGTCGGCCGCCCGCAGGTGGCCTACCGCGAGACCATCCGCCGCAAGGTGGAGAAGCTCGACTACACCCACAAGAAGCAGACCGGTGGTTCCGGTCAGTTCGCTCGGGTGATCATCAACCTCGAGCCGCTGGGTGAAGGCAACGACGGCTACGAGTTCGAGAACAAGGTCACGGGTGGTCGTGTCCCGAGGGAGTACATCCCGTCGGTCGACGCGGGCGCCCAGGAGGCCGCCGAGTTCGGCGTGCTGGCCGGCTACCCGATGGTGGGCGTGAAGGTGACGCTCGTCGACGGTGCCGCGCACGACGTCGACTCCTCGGAAATGGCGTTCAAGATCGCCGGCTCGATGGCCTTCAAGGAGGCCGCGCGCAAGGCGGACGCAGTGCTTCTCGAGCCGATGATGGCCGTCGAGGTCACCACGCCCGAGGACTACATGGGTGATGTCATCGGTGACCTCAACGGTCGCCGCGGACAGATCCAGTCTATGGACGAGCGGGCCGGCGCCCGTGTCGTCACGGCGCTCGTGCCGCTGTCTGAGATGTTCGGCTACGTGGGTGACCTGCGTAGCAAGACGCAGGGGCGCGCGAGCTACAGCATGCAGTTCGACTCCTACTCGGAGGTGCCCCCGGGCATCGCCAAGGAGATCGTCGCGAAGGCCCGGGGCGAATAAAGTCCTGGTCCCTGGTGGGGTGGTGAGAGCCACCCCGCCGCCAAGGGGTTCGGGAGTTCCCGGGCCCGAGTGTGTAGACGAAAGTCAGTCAGATTCTCAAGGAGAGAACCAGTGGGCAAGGCCAAGTTCGAGCGGACTAAGCCGCACATGAACATCGGCACCATTGGACACATCGACCACGGCAAGACCACGCTGACCGCGGCGATCACCAAGGTGCTTCACGACCGTTTCCCCGAGCTCAACAAGGCGACCCCGTTCGACAAGATCGACAAGGCGCCCGAGGAGAAGGCTCGCGGCATTACGATCTCGATCGCGCACGTCGAGTACCAGACCGAGAAGCGTCACTACGCTCACGTTGACTGCCCCGGTCACGCCGACTACGTGAAGAACATGATCACCGGTGCTGCCCAGATGGACGGCGCCATCCTCGTGGTCGCCGCCACCGACGGCCCGATGCCGCAGACGAAGGAGCACGTCCTCCTGGCCCGCCAGGTCGGCGTCCCCTACATCGTCGTGGCCCTCAACAAGGCCGACATGGTCGACGACGAGGAGATCCTCGAGCTCGTCGAGCTGGAGGTCCGTGAGCTCCTGTCCGCTCAGGAGTTCCCCGGCGACGACCTGCCCGTCGTCCGCGTCTCCGCTCTCAAGGCTCTCGAGGGCGACCAGAAGTGGGCCGACAGCATCATCGAGCTGATGAACGCCGTCGACGAGAACGTGCCCGAGCCCCCGCGTGAGACGGACAAGCCGTTCCTCATGCCGGTCGAGGACGTCTTCTCGATCACCGGTCGTGGCACCGTCGTCACCGGTCGTATCGAGCGCGGCATCGTCAAGGTCAACGAGCAGGTCGACATCATCGGCATCAAGCCGGAGAAGACGACCACCACCGTCACCAGCATCGAGATGTTCAACAAGATGCTCGACGAGGGTCACGCCGGTGACAACGCCGCCCTGCTGCTCCGCGGCATCAAGCGCGACGACGTCGAGCGCGGCCAGTGCATCATCAAGCCGGGCACGACCACCCCGCAC
This sequence comes from Nonomuraea sp. NPDC003709, assembly GCF_040610775.1. Classification (NCBI taxonomy): domain Bacteria; kingdom Bacillati; phylum Actinomycetota; class Actinomycetes; order Streptosporangiales; family Streptosporangiaceae; genus Nonomuraea; species Nonomuraea sp. NPDC003709. Next base: position 16,377 of record NZ_JBEXMW010000001.1, read on the forward strand.
ACCGAGTTCAACGGCCAGGTCTACATCCTGTCCAAGGACGAGGGCGGCCGCCACACGCCGTTCTTCAACAACTACCGCCCGCAGTTCTACTTCCGTACGACTGACGTGACCGGTGTCGTGAACCTCCCCGAGGGCACGGAGATGGTCATGCCGGGCGACAACACCGAAATGCGCGTTGAGCTGATCCAGCCCATCGCCATGGAGGAAGGCCTCAAGTTCGCGATCCGTGAGGGTGGCCGCACCGTCGGCGCCGGCCGGGTCGTGAAGATCATCAAGTAGCTAGACCGTCGGGGCGGCGGTCGGCCCCGGACTCGGAGCCGACCGCCGAACCACGTTAGGGACCTCATGTGAAGGCCGTGATCCAGCAGTTGCTTCGGCCGAAGAGATATGACCGAAGTCACTGCCGGATCACGGAAGAAAAGGCAGATCCACTGCGTCTGCCTCGTGGGGTCTAGCAGGCTTCGACCTGCACCAACACAGCGGCATCAGGCCGCACGATACTTTTTCAGACGACAGCGAAGGACACCGAGGCCACTATGGCGGGACAGAAGATCCGCATCCGGCTTAAGGCCTATGACCACGAGGTCATCGATAGCTCGGCCAAGAAGATCGTCGAGACGGTGACGCGGACTGGCGCGAAGGTCGCGGGCCCGGTGCCGCTGCCGACCGAGAAGAACGTGTACTGCGTCATCCGCTCGCCGCACAAGTACAAGGACAGCCGCGAGCACTTCGAGATGCGCACGCACAAGCGGCTGATTGACATCATCGACCCGACCCCCAAGACGGTTGACTCGCTCATGCGGCTCGACCTCCCCGCGGGTGTCGACATTTCGATCAAGCTCTGAGGGAACGCACTGACATGGCTAAGACGATCAAGGGCGTCCTGGGCAAGAAGCTCGGCATGACCCAGGTCTTCGACGCGGACAACCGGCTGGTGCCGGTGACCGTGGTCGAGGCCGGTCCGTGCGTGGTGACCCGCGTCCGCACTGCTGACAAGGACGGCTACTCCGCCATCCAGCTCGGCTTCGGGCAGGTCGACCCCCGGAAGGTCAACAAGCCGCTCGGCGACTACCTGCGTAAGCACGACATCACCCCGCGCCGTTACTTCGCGGAGATCCGCACCGACGACGCGAGCGACTACACCCTGGGCCAGGAGCTGCTGGCCGACACCTTCGAGGCCGGCCAGTTCGTCGACGTGACGGGCAAGAGCAAGGGCAAGGGCTTCGCCGGTGTCATGAAGCGGCACGGCTTCGCTGGTCTGGGCGCGTCGCACGGTACGCAGCGCAAGCACCGTTCGCCGGGTTCCATCGGTGGCTGCGCCACCCCGGGCCGCGTTTTCAAGGGTCTGCGCATGGCTGGTCGGATGGGTAACGTCCGCACCACCGTGCAGAGCCTCAAGGTTCACTCCGTGGACGCCGAGAAGGGCCTCATCCTGATCAAGGGTGCGATCCCCGGCGCCAACGGAAGCCTGGTCCTCGTTCGCACCTCTGCCAAGAAGGGGGCTGCCAAGTGAGCACCACTATTGACGTCCTCGACGCCAGCGGCGCGAAGGCCGGCAGCGTCGACCTGCCCGAGAACATCTTCGGCGCCAAGGTCAACGTGCCGCTGATCCACCAGGTGGTCGTGGCCCAGCTCGCCGCTCGCCGGCAGGGCACCCACAAGGCCAAGACCCGCGGTGAGGTCTCCGGCGGCGGCAAGAAGCCGTACCGCCAGAAGGGCACCGGCCGCGCCCGTCAGGGCTCGACCCGTGCGCCGCAGTTCACCGGCGGTGGCACCGTCCACGGCCCCGTGCCGCGCGACTACTCGCAGCGCACGCCCAAGAAGATGAAGGCCGCCGCCCTGCGTGGCGCCCTCTCCGACCGGGCCGGCGGCGGTCGCGTCCACGTGGTCAGCACGCTGGTCTCCGGCGAGACGCCCAAGACCAAGGCCGCCCTCGAGGCGCTGCGCAAGGTCACCCAGGCTCCGCGCGTCCTCGTCGTGGTCGACGAGGCCGACGAGCTGACGTGGCTGAGCCTGCGTAACGCTCCCGAGGTCCACCTGCTGGACGCGGGGCAGCTCAACACGTACGACGTGCTCGTGGCGGACGACGTGGTCTTCACGCAGGAGGCGTATGACCAGGTCGTCGCTCGCCTGAGCGACAGCGGGAAGGAAGAGGCCTGATGGAGAAGATCGCCGACCCGCGCGACATCATCATCAAGCCGGTCGTCTCTGAGAAGAGCTACGGCCTGATCGATGAGAACAACAAGTACACGTTCCTGGTGAAGAACACCGCGAACAAGACCCAGGTCAAGATCGCCGTTGAGCAGATCTTCGGGGTCAAGGTCACCAGCGTGAACACGATCAACCGGCAGGGCAAGCGCAAGCGCACCCGTACCGGTTTCGGCAAGCGTCCCGACACCAAGCGCGCGATCGTGAGCCTGGTCGAGGGCGATCGGATCGACATCTTCGGTCAGATCGGCTAGCAGCAGAAATGAGTGCGGGCCGCAGGGCCTGTGCGGGGTCGAGACCGTCGCGCTTTCGCGCGGCGGGCTCACCCATGTAACCGACGAAGGATGAACGAAAAAGATGGGCATCCGTAAGTACAAGCCGACGACCCCGGGTCGCCGCGGGTCGAGTGTCTCGGACTTCTCCGAGATCACCCGCAGCACGCCCGAGAAGTCGCTGCTTGCGCCCCTTCACAGCAAGGGCGGCCGTAACGTACACGGCCGGGTCACCGCCCGCCACCAGGGCGGCGGTCACAAGCGCGCCTACCGGATCATCGACTTCCGTAGGCATGACAAGGACGGCATTCCGGCCAAGGTCGCTCACATCGAGTACGACCCCAACCGCACCGCCAACATCGCTCTGCTCCACTACGCCGATGGCGAGAAGCGCTACATCATCGCGCCGACCGGCATCAAGCAGGGCGACCGTATCGAGAACGGCCCCGCTGCCGACATCAAGCCGGGCAACTGCCTGCCGCTGCGCAACATCCCGACCGGTACCTTCATCCACGCGGTGGAGCTCCGTCCGGGCGGCGGCGCCAAGCTCGGCCGCTCCGCGGGCGCACAGATCCAGCTGCTCGCCAAGGAAGGTCAGTACGCCACGCTGCGTATGCCGTCCGGCGAAATGCGCATGGTCGACGTGCGCTGCCGGGCGACGGTGGGCCAGGTCGGCAACGCCGAGCAGGCCAACATCAACTGGGGCAAGGCCGGCCGTATGCGGTGGAAGGGCAAGCGCCCCACCGTCCGCGGTGTCGCGATGAACCCCGTCGACCACCCGCACGGTGGTGGTGAGGGCAAGACCTCCGGTGGTCGCCACCCGGTGAACCCGAAGGGCAAGCCCGAGGGGCGCACCCGCCAGGCCAACAAGGCCAGCGACCGACTGATCATCCGTCGTCGGAGCAAGAGGAAGAAGCGGTAGGAGCAGCCGAAATGCCACGTAGCCTTAAGAAGGGTCCCTTCGTGGACGGTCACCTTCAGAAGAAGGTCGACGTCCAGAACGAGAAGGGCACCAAGAACGTCATCAAGACGTGGTCGCGGCGCTCCATGATCGTTCCCGACATGCTCGGGCACACGATCGCCGTGCACGACGGCCGCAAGCACGTCCCGGTTTTCGTCACCGAGTCGATGATCGGCCACAAGCTGGGAGAGTTCGCCCCCACGCGGACCTTCCGCAGCCACGTCAAGGAAGACCGCCGCAGCCGGCGGTAAGCGTCCCGGAAGTAGGAGAAAGCGATGGAAGCCAGGGCTCAGGCGCGGTTCGTCCGTGTCACGCCCCAGAAGGCCCGCCGTGTGGTGGACCTCATTCGCGGGCTGCCCGCTTCGGAGGCGCAGGCCGTGCTGCAGTTCGCTCCCCAGTCGGCGAGCGAGCCGATCTACAAGGTGCTCAGCAGCGCCATGGCGAACGCTGAGCACAACTTCGACCTCGACCCGCAGACGCTCGTCGTCAGCCGGGCGTGGGTCGACGAGGGCCCGACGCTGAAGCGGTTCCGCCCGCGTGCCCAGGGTCGTGCCTATCGGATCAACAAGCGGACGAGCCACATCACTGTGATCGTGGAGTCCCGCGAGCCGAAGGGAAGGACCCGATAGTGGGCCAGAAGGTTAACCCGCACGGGTTCCGCCTCGGCATCACGACCGACTTCAAGAGCCGGTGGTACGCCGACAAGCTGTACAAGGCCTATGTCGCCGAGGACGTGGCGATCCGCCGCATGCTGCAGAAGGGCATGGAGCGGGCCGGCATCTCCAAGGTCGAGATCGAGCGCACGACGGACCGCGTGCAGGTGGACATCCACACCGCGCGTCCCGGCATCGTGATCGGCCGCCGCGGCGCCGAGGCGGACCGTATCCGTGGCGACCTGGAGAAGCTGACCAAGAAGCAGGTTCAGCTCAACATCCTCGAGGTCAAGAACCCGGAGATCGACGCGCAGCTCGTCGCGCAGGGCGTTGCCGAGCAGCTGTCCAGCCGTGTCTCGTTCCGCCGCGCCATGCGCAAGGCGATGCAGTCGGCCATGAAGTCCGGCGCCAAGGGCATCCGTGTCCAGTGCTCCGGTCGTCTGGGCGGCGCCGAGATGTCGCGGTCGGAGTTCTACCGTGAGGGCCGCGTGCCGCTGCACACCCTCCGCGCGGACATCGACTACGGCTTCTACGAGGCCCGTACGACCTTCGGCCGCATCGGCGTGAAGGTCTGGATCTACAAGGGCGAGGCTCCGACCAGCCGCGCCGAGCGCGAGGCGGCTGCCGCCGGCGCTCGTGCCGGCCAGCGTCGCGAGCGTGATGACCGTCGTGGTGGTGGCGGCGGCGACCGTCCGCGTCGTGGTGGCGGCGACCGCCCCCGTCGCGGTGGCGGTGGCCGTGGCGACCGCGCCCCCCGCACTGAGGCGGCCTCGCAGGCCGCCCCCGAGACCGGCCCGGCTGCGCAGCCGGGTGCTGAAGGGAGCTGACCATGCTGATCCCGCGCAGGGTCAAGCACCGCAAGCAGCACCGGCCTGACCGCAGCGGAGCCGCCAAGGGCGGCACCAGGGTCACGTTCGGCGAGTTCGGCATTCAGGCGGTTGAGCACTCCTACGTGACCAACCGTCAGATCGAGTCCGCTCGTATCGCCATGACCCGTCACATCCGCCGTGGCGGCAAGGTGTGGATCAACATCTACCCCGACCGTCCGCTCACCAAGAAGCCTGCCGAGACCCGCATGGGTTCCGGTAAGGGTTCGCCGGAGTGGTGGATCGCCAACGTCAAGCCCGGACGCGTGATGTTCGAGCTGTCCGGCGTGGCGGAGCCGATCGCCCGCGAAGCGCTTCAGCGCGCGATCCACAAGCTCCCGATGAAGTGCAAGATCGTTAAGCGTGAAGTGGGTGAGGCGTGATGGCTAAGGGCCTGACCGCCGGCGAGCTGCGGCTCGAGGACGAGGACACTCTCGTCCAGAAGCTGAAGGAGGCCAAGGAGGAGCTGTTCAACCTCCGCTTCCAGGCGGCGACCGGTCAGTTGGAGAGCCACGGGCGGCTGCGCGCCGTCCGCCGCGAGATCGCCCGTATCTACACCGTGATGCGCGAGCGCGAGCTGGGCATCGTCACGGTCGAGAAGGAGACGAGCGATGGCTGAGACCGAGACCACTGAGACGAACGAGCAGCGGAACTTCCGCAAGGTCCGCGAGGGCCTCGTGGTGAGCGACAAGATGGACAAGACCGTCGTCGTCGCCGTTGAGGACCGCGTCAAGCACCGTCTGTACGGCAAGGTCATCCGCCGTACGACCAAGTACAAGGCACACGACGAGGCCAACGCCTGCGGCGTCGGCGACCGCGTGCTGCTCATGGAGACCCGCCCCCTCTCCGCCACCAAGCGGTGGAGGGTCGTGGAGATCCTCGAGAAGGCGAAGTAACTCTCCTTCTCGACATATACCGCGCCTCGTGGGGGCTCTGAGAGCCCCCATGACGGCGTCCAAGGACGCGGGGCCACATGCGGGCCTCGCGTCGCCTGCGGTGCGGCGCCTACGGGCGTTGTGGCCGTGGGAACAAGACAACGACGGTTCCGCCAGGCTCAGAAATGAGAACCGGCGCGACTAACAGGAGTTCAACGTGATCCAGCAGGAGTCGCGGCTCAAGGTCGCCGACAACACGGGCGCGAAGGAGATCCTTTGCATCCGTGTTCTCGGTGGCTCGGGCCGACGCTACGCCGGTATCGGCGACATCATCGTCGCCACTGTCAAGGACGCGCTGCCGGGCAGCACGGGCGTCAAGAAGGGCGACGTGGTCAAGGCCGTCATCGTCCGCACGGTCAAGGAGCGCCGCCGGCCCGACGGCTCCTACATCCGCTTCGACGAGAACGCCGCCGTCATCATCAAGGACAGCGGTGACCCTCGTGGCACTCGTATCTTCGGCCCGGTCGGCCGCGAGCTGCGCGACAAGAAGTTCATGCGCATCATCTCGCTCGCCCCGGAGGTGCTGTAATGCCGAAGCTGCATGTGAAGAAGGGTGACCTGGTCAAGGTCATCGCCGGCAAGGACAAGGGTGCCAAGGGTCACGTCATCGCCACGCTCCCGCACGAGGACCGTGTGGTGGTCGAGGGCGTCAACATGATCAAGAAGCACTCGAAGGAGACCCACCAGGGTCCGCGCGGCGCCAAGACCGGCGGCGTGCAGACCATGGAGGGCCCCATCCACGTCTCGAACGTGAAGAAGCTCAAGGACGAGAAGCCCGCCGAGAAGAAGGCCGACGAGAAGAAGGCCGACGAGACGGGTGAGGACAGCTGATGACTGCCACGACCACTGAGACCGAGCGCCCGACGCCGCGACTCAAGACGAAGTACCGCGAGGAGATCGCGGCCCAGCTTCGCGAGCAGTTCGGCATCGAGAACGTCATGCAGATCCCCGCGCTGACCAAGATCAAGGTCAACATGGGCGTCGGCGAGGCGGCTCGCGACTCGAAGCTCATCGAGGGCGCCGTCCGCGACCTCACCGTGATCACCGGCCAGAAGCCGGCCGTCGTCCGGGCGCGCAAGTCCATCGCCCAGTTCAAGCTGCGCGAGGGCATGCCGATCGGCGCGCACGTCACGCTGCGCGGCGACCGCATGTGGGAGTTCCTCGACCGCCTGCTGGCGCTGGCCCTGCCCCGTATCCGGGACTTCCGCGGCCTGTCGCCCAAGCAGTTCGACGGCAACGGCAACTACACGTTCGGTCTGACCGAGCAGGTCATGTTCCACGAGGTCGACCAGGACAAGGTCGACCGGCCGCGGGGCATGGACATCACGATCGTGACCACGGCGAAGAACGACGACCAGGGCCGGGCGCTGCTGAAGCTCCTCGGCTTCCCGTTCAAGGAGGCCTGATCCAATGGCGAAGAAGTCGCTGATCGCCAAGGCGGGGCGCAAGCAGAAGTTCGAGGTCCGGGCGTACACCCGTTGCTCGCGTTGTGGCCGGCCGCGCGCCGTCTACCGCAAGTTCGGGCTCTGCCGCGTGTGCTTCCGCGAGATGGCGCACCGGGGCGAGCTGCCCGGCATCACCAAGTCGAGCTGGTAGATAACCTTAGGGGCGGCCTCCGTGCCGCCCCTGGGTGATCATATTTTCAGAAGAAGACCCGGGCGCTCTCGAAGAGCGTCCATGACCGCGCCGAAGGTCCACCGGCAGAGCGCTGCTTGGCCGACTGGAAACCGCGGCGAGGAAGGCCACTGGCCATGACGATGACCGACCCGATCGCAGACATGCTCACACGTCTGCGTAACGCGAATTCGGCGTACCACGACAGCGTGACGATGCCGTACTCGAAGATCAAGGCGCACATCGCCGAGATCCTCCAGCAGGAGGGTTACATCCAGGCTTGGACCGTCGAAGACGCCAAGGTTGGCAAGAACCTCGTGGTGGAGCTCAAGTTCGGGCCCACCCGTGAGCGGTCGCTCGCGGGCCTGCGCCGGGTTTCCAAGCCCGGTCTGCGGGTTTATGCAAAGAAGGACAACCTGCCTCGAGTCCTGGGCGGACTGGGCGTCGCGATCATCTCGACGTCCGCCGGTCTCATGACCGACAAGCAGGCCGGCAAGCGTGGCGTGGGCGGGGAAGTCCTCGCCTACGTCTGGTAGAGGGGAGGAACACAGCATGTCGAGAATCGGACGGCTGCCCATCCCTGTGCCCAGCGGCGTAGACATCACGATCGCCGGCCAGGATGTCCAGGTCAAGGGCCCGAAGGGCACGCTCAGTCACAAGGTCGCCGAGCCCATCACGGTCGCTCGCGACGAGGACGGCGCCATCGCCGTCGCCCGGCCCAACGACGAGAACAAGGTCCGTGCGCTGCACGGCCTGTCCCGGACGCTGATCGCCAACATGGTGCAGGGCGTCACCCAGGGTTACTCCAAGTCCCTGGAGATCGTCGGCGTCGGTTACCGCGTCCAGGCCAAGGGCCCGACGCAGCTGGAGTTCTCGCTGGGCTTCAGTCACCCGGTCATCGTGGACGCGCCCGAGGGCGTCACCTTCCGCGTCGAGAAGCCGACCCTGTTCCACGTGGACGGCATCGACAAGCAGAAGGTCGGCGAGGTCGCGGCCAACATCCGCAAGCTGCGCAAGCCTGACCCGTACAAGGGCAAGGGCGTGCGCTACCAGGGAGAACAGATCCGCCGCAAGGTCGGAAAGGCTGGTAAGTAGGCATGGCTCCGAAGACTGCGTTCAGCAAGCACACGGCTGCCCGCACCGTCTCGCGGGCCCGCCGTCACCGCCGCGTCCGCAAGAACGTCGTCGGCACGACCGCGCGTCCGCGCCTGGTCGTCAACCGTTCGACCCGTCACATGTTCGTCCAGATCGTGGACGACACCGTCGGCCACACGCTGGTGAGCGCGTCCACCATGGACCCCTCGCTGCGCGTGCTCGAGGCGGACAAGACCGAGAAGGCGAAGAAGGTCGGCGAGCTCCTCGCTCAGCGGGCCAAGGAAGCCGGGATCTCCGCTGTCGTGTTCGACCGCGGTGGCAACCGCTACGCCGGCCGCATCGCGGCTCTGGCGGACAGCGCCCGCGAAGGCGGGCTCGAATTCTGATGGCAACTGAGAAGAGGAACCACTGATGGCTGCAGCTCCGCGTCGCGGTGGCGGCACCGGTGGCGAGCGGCGGGACCGTCGTGACGATCGCCGCGGTGGCGCCGCCGACAAGGGCGTCTCGTACATCGAGCGCGTAGTGAAGATCAACCGAGTGGCCAAGGTCGTGAAGGGTGGTCGTCGCTTCAGCTTCACCGCCCTCGTCGTCGTCGGTGACGGCAACGGCCTGGTCGGCGTCGGCTACGGCAAGGCCAAGGAAGTGCCCGCGGCCATCGCCAAGGGCGTCGAAGAGGCGAAGAAGCACTTCTTCAAGGTGCCTCGGATCCAGGGCACCATCCCGCACACCGTGCAGGGCGAGGAGGCGGCCGGTGTCGTCTTCCTGCGTCCGGCCTCGGCCGGTACCGGCGTCATCGCCGGTGGCCCGGTGCGTGCGGTGCTGGAGTGCGCCGGCATCCACGACGTGCTGTCGAAGTCGCTCGGCTCCGACAACCCGATCAACATCGTGCACGCCACCGTGGCGGCTCTGAAGGGCCTCTCGCGCCCCGAGGAGATCGCCGCCCGCCGTGGCCTGCCGATCGAGGACGTCGCTCCGGCCCGCATGCTGAAGGCTCAGCGTGAGGGTCTCGCCGAGGCGGCGGCCGCGAAGGCGGTGAGCTAGTCATGGCACGCCTGAAGATCACTCAGGTTCGCTCGAAGATCGGTGGCAAGCAGAACCAGCGTGACTCGCTGCGTTCGCTTGGCCTGAAGCGAATCGGCGACGTCGTCGTCAAGGAGGACCGGCCCGAGATTCGCGGGATGGTCTCCGTGGTGACGCACCTCGTCGAGGTGGAAGAGGTCGACTAGTCATGACTGACAAGGCTCCGCTCAAGATTCACGACCTGCGTCCCGCCCCCGGCGCCAACAAGGCCAAGATCCGCAAGGGTCGCGGCGAGGCGTCGAAGGGCAAGACGTCCGGTCGCGGCACCAAGGGCAGCCACGCCCGTACGACGGTCCCCCTCGGCTTCGAGGGTGGCCAGGTGCCGCTGCAGAGGCGTCTGCCGAAGCTCAAGGGCTTCTCCAACGCGCTGTTCAAGACGACCTACCAGGTCGTCAACCTGGACAAGCTCGGCGAGCTGTTCCCCGACGGTGGCGAGGTCACCGTCGAGTCGCTGGTCGCCAAGGGCGCTGTCCGCAAGAACCAGCTCGTGAAGGTGCTCGGCACCGGCGAGATCTCCGTCGCTGTGAACGTTCAGGCTCACGCCTTCTCGTCCGCCGCGAAGGAGAAGATCGCCGCTGCGGGTGGCTCCGTTACCGAGCTGTAAGAGCTATTACGAGGCGTGGGGGCTTTGACAAATGCCCCCACGCCCGTAGTGCGTTAGAGTTCGCGAGACGGCAGGCTTCTGACCGTCTCGTCTGACCTAAGACAGACATGGCAGATCCCCGCACCATCGCATACTCACACCGCCGTAAAGGCGCGCAGGAGGGACCGTGCTGACCGCGTTTACCCGGGCGTTCCGGACACCGGACCTGCGCAAAAAGTTGCTCTTCACCCTGGGCATCATCGCGCTTTTCCGTCTCGGCTCGGTTCTTCCGACTCCGGGAGTTCACGTCCAGAACCTCGCCGCCTGTTTCGAGCAGGCCCGTAACGGAGCCGCCGGCAACATCTACGGGATGGTGCAGCTTTTCAGTGGTGGTGCGCTCCTGAAGCTGTCGGTGTTCGCGCTGGGCATCATGCCGTACATCACCGCGAGCATCATTCTCCAGCTACTCGTCGTCGTGATCCCGCGTCTCGAGGCGCTGAAGAAGGAGGGACAGGCCGGTCAGACCAAGATTACGCAGTATACGCGTTATCTGACCATCGGTCTTGCCGTCCTGCAGTCCACCGCCTTCATCGCTCTGGCCCGTACCGGGCAGCTGTTCCCGAACTGCCAGCAGGACGTGCTCCTCGACCCCGACAACATCTTCCAGATCGTGACGATGGTGGTCATCATGACCGCCGGTACGTCCGTGATCATGTGGCTCGGTGAGCTCATCACCGACCGCGGTGTCGGCAACGGCATGTCCATCCTGATCTTCACTCAGGTCGTCGCGGTCTTCCCGTCCGAGCTGGCCAACATCTTCCAGGCGAACAAGTTCACCTTCACGGTCGTCATGGTCGTCGGTATCTTCATGATCGCCGCGGTGGTCTTCGTCGAGCAGGCGCAGCGTCGCATCCCGGTCCAGTACGCCAAGCGGATGGTCGGGCGCAGGATGTACGGCGGCACGTCCACCTACATTCCGCTGAAGGTCAACCAGGCCGGCATCATCCCGGTCATCTTCGCGTCCTCGCTGCTCTACCTGCCGCAGCTGCTGACGTCGCTCTTCCAGAGCACGGACAACGCGTTCATCCGCTGGATCTCGCAGAACCTGGCCACCGGTGACACGCCGATCTACATGACCACGTTCTTCGTGTTGATCATCTTCTTCACGTACTTCTACGTGTCCATCACGTTCAACCCCACTGAAGTCGCCGACAACATGAAGAAGTACGGTGGGTTCATTCCGGGCATCCGTCCTGGCAGGCCGACGGCTGAATACCTGAACTTCGTGCTCACTCGTCTGACCGCGCCGGGCTCGCTCTATCTGGGTCTGATCGCCATGGTCCCGATCGTCGCGCTGGCGGTGTCCGGTGCGAGCCAGAACTTCCCGTTCGGAGGGACGAGTATTCTGATCATGGTAGGCGTCGGCCTTGACACCGTTAAGCAGATCGAGAGCCAGCTCCAGCAGCGTAACTACGAAGGTTTCCTGCGGTAGTGCGTCTCGTTCTGGTCGGGCCCCCCGGAGCGGGTAAGGGGACACAGGCCCAGTACATCGCATCGAACCTGTCCATCCCGAAGATCTCGACAGGTGACATCTTCCGTGCCAACGTCTCGGGGGGCACGGATCTTGGCAAGCTGGCCAAGACGTACATGGACCGTGGTGATCTGGTGCCCGACGAGGTCACCATCGCCATGGTCCGTGACCGTCTGTCCGAGGACGACGCGCAGGACGGGTTCCTGCTCGACGGCTTCCCGAGGAACGTCGCACAGGCGGAGATCCTGCGCGACATGCTCAAGGACTGGGGCCAGGCGCTCGACCTCGTACTCGAGCTCGTCGTCGACGACGACGAGGTGGTCAGGCGGCTGGCCGGCCGGCGCACCTGCAGCCAGTGCGGCCGCATCTGGCACGTCGAGTTCGACGACAAGAAGGACGACAAGTGCGACGCGTGCGGGGGCGCGCTCTTCCAGCGTGACGACGACAAGGAGGAGACCGTCAGGCACCGCCTGGAGGTCTACCAGGAGCAGACGGCGCCGCTGGTCTCCTACTACGCCGACGAGGGCATTCTCGTGGGGGTCGACGCCACGGGCCCGGTCGAGGAGGTCACCCAGCGGGCCATGGAGGCGATCCGTCCGTTCATGGGATAGCTCCAGCTACGAGCGATTTGCGGAGGTGGCACGGGTTTCCGTGCCACCTCGCGGCTATTGTGGGGGGAATTGGGCCCCCATTGTGGCCCGTTGAAGACCCAGGGGGGCAGAAGATGTTCAAAAGGAACAGACACGGCATCCAGATCAAGTCGCCGGAGCAGCTGGAGAAGATGCGGGCGGCGGGCCTGGTGGTCGGGCGCACGCTCGACCTGCTGAAGCGCTCGGTCGAGCCCGGTATGACGCCGCTCGACCTCGACGTCATCGCCGAGAAGGCGATCAGGGACGAGGGCGCGATCCCGTCGTTCAAGGGCTACCAGGGCTTCCCGGCGACGATCTGCGCGTCGGTGAACGACGAGGTGGTGCACGGCATCCCGACCGACGCCAGGAAGCTGCGCGAGGGCGACGTCATCTCCATCGACTGCGGCGCGATCCTGGACGGCTGGCACGGCGACTCGGCCGTGACGGTCCCGGTCGGCGAGGTGGATCCGAAGCTGACCGAGCTGATGCGGATCACCGAGGAGGCCATGTGGCGCGGCATCGCGGCGCTGCGGGTCGGCCGCCACCTGTCCGACATCGGCTACGAGGTGGAGCGGTACGTCAAGTCGCAGGGCCGCTTCGGCATCCCCCCGGAGTACGGCGGCCACGGCATCGGCACCGAGATGCACATGGACCCGTGGATCGCCAACCACGGCCGGCCCGGCCGGGGCCCGGTGCTGGAAGAGGGCATGTGCCTGGCCATCGAGCCCATGGTGAACCTGGGCACCGAGCGCACCCGCGTGCTGGCCGACGAGTGGACCGTCGTGACGGTCGACGGCAAGCAGTCCGCACACTTCGAGCACAGTGTCGCCGTGACACATAATGGTCCTTGGGTGCTGACCGCCCTGGACGGCGGGCAAGAGCGCCTTACCCAACCGCAGAACTGACCCCCGGGAGTGGGTGGGATGGCGAACAGCCCCGAGATGCGAGCCTCCGACGCCGACCGCGACCGCGTCGCCGCCATCCTCCGCGAGCACACCGCGCAGGGCCGCATCACGATGGACGAGTTCAACGAACGGCTCGAGCAGCTCTACCAGAGCAGGACGTACGGAGAGCTGGCCAAGCTCACGGTCGACCTGCCGGACGTGGACCTGCGCAACCGGCCCGCCACGGTGCCGCAGAGCCCCGCACGGCGCCCCGGCATGCATCCCGGCATGCGGGCGGCCTGGGGCGCCTGGGCGTCGGCCAGCGGCATCAACTGGGTGATCTGGCTGATCGTGAGCCTCACGTCCGAGCACCTGATCTACCCCTGGCCGCTGTGGGTCATGGGCCCGTGGGGCGTCATCCTGCTGATCAGCACCGTCTTCGGCAGCCCGCCGCCCGACAAGCCCAAGAAGCTCAAGTAGGGCTGTGTGCACTAGTGCACTGTGTGCATTCGTGCGCAGTACGGATATGTCTGGATTCCTAACGTGAGCTGTGTCGGGAAGCACGACTCACGGAGGAACCGAAATGCGCAAGATCCTTGCGGCCACCGCTCTCGCCGGCTCGATCGCCCTCACCGGGCTCGCCGTCGCCCCCGCCGCCCAGGCGGCCACCGCCACCCAGTCGTCGGTCACGTCGATCAGCAGCTGGGGCAAGTACTACTCCAGCAACCACAAGGCCTTCACCTACGGCAAGACCTGGAAGCAGAACGGCAAGGTCTACACCCACTGGTACGGCAAGGAGTTCACCCCGAAGAAGGGGTACGTGTGGTTCAAGTACTACTCCGGCGGCAGCTGGCACAAGTTCGTCCAGGGCTGGGACGGCTCGTACCAGGCGACCTGGTCGAAGTTCGGCATCCAGAAGCTGTACACCTACACCTGCTGGGGCGGCCCGTTCAAGTACTGCGGTCCGACGCACCGCATCTACTAGGACCTCGCCCACGGGAACAGGGCCCGCCGGGATCTCTCCCTCGGCGGGCCTTCCGCTTTCCCCGGAAGGTCTGAAGGCCGGTGAACGTGGGGTAGACTCATCCGTGGTTGTGTCAGGACACCTGGCACGCGTTTCGCGTTTTAGTCTCAGGTGTCGTACACTCCTTAGTCGGCTCACTATGACTATCACGCGTCGGCGGCCTTTGCCGGTCGCCGCTCTCTTCGAAGCGTGAAGTCGCGGCTGCTTAGTGAACCCGAGCCTCAGACGATCGATCAGTGAAACGCGAGGAATCTTGGCCAAGAAAGACGGCGCCATCGAGATCGAGGGCACTGTGGTCGAGTCGCTCCCGAACGCCATGTTCCGGGTGCAGCTCGACAACGGCCATAAGGTCCTGGCCCATATCAGCGGGCGGATGCGGATGCACTACATCCGGATCCTGCCGGATGACCGGGTAGTCGTTGAACTGAGCCCCTACGACCTGAGTCGTGGGCGGATCGTCTACCGATACAAGTAAGACGTCTGAGGAATCACGAAGGACAATGAAGGTAAAGCCGAGCGTCAAGAAGATCTGCGACAAGTGCAAGGTGATCCGCCGGCACGGTCGCGTCATGGTGATCTGCGACAACCTGCGCCACAAGCAGCGCCAGGGTTAGTCGCCGCAAGGCTCCTCCGAGTCCGCCCCGATTGAGGGAGCGGGCTCGACGCATGAGGAGCCTGAGTCAGTAATCGCGTCTCACACCTGAGCAGGCGGGCCCTTTTCGAAAGGCTCGAACCGCTCTGGAGACCCCCGGTCGGAGGCCGGGGCCCTCACCCCGGGCATGGGGAGGGGTAGTGCGACGCAAGACCTCCGCCACAAAGAAGGAGAATGCCCGACCATGGCTCGCCTGGTTGGCGTCGACCTCCCCCGCGAGAAGCGGCTGGAGATCGCTCTCACCTACATCTACGGAATCGGCCGCACCCGCGCCCAGGAGATCCTCCAGGCCACCGGTGTCAGCGGCGACCTCCGTGTGCACCAGCTCTCCGACACCGAGCTCGTCCCGATGCGTGACTACATCGAGGCGAACTTCAAGATCGAGGGTGACCTGCGCCGCGAGGTCCAGGCCGACATTCGTCGCAAGATCGAAATCGGTTGCTACCAGGGCATCCGGCACCGCAAGGGCCTGCCCGTCCACGGCCAGCGCACGCAGACCAACGCGCGCACCCGCAAGGGCAAGAAGAAGACCGTGGCCGGTAAGAAGAAGCCCGGTAAGAAGTAGTCCACAGCCGCGGACCGAAGACCTCAGGAGTAATGGCAAACAATGCCTCCTAAGAGCCGTCAGGGCGCCCCGAAGAAGGTGCGCCGCAAGGAAAAGAAGAACGTCGCTCACGGGCACGCCCACATCAAGAGCACGTTCAACAACACCATCGTCTCGATCACGGACCCCAACGGGAACGTGATCTCCTGGGCCAGCGCCGGGCACGTGGGTTTCAAGGGCTCCCGTAAGTCCACCCCGTTCGCCGCTCAGATGGCCGCGGAAAACGCCGCTCGCCGCGCCATGGAGCACGGCATGCGCAAGGTTGACGTCTTCGTCAAGGGTCCCGGCTCCGGCCGTGAGACCGCGATCCGCTCCCTCCAGGCCACCGGCCTCGAGGTGGGTTCGATCCAGGACGTCACCCCGGTCCCGCACAACGGTTGCCGGCCGCCGAAGCGCCGCCGCGTCTGAACAAGCCCAGGAGATATTGAGAAATGGCTCGTTACACGGGCGCCGACTGCAAGCTCTGCCGTCGCGAGAAGACCAAGCTCTTCCTCAAGGGCAGCAAGTGCGAGTCTGCCAAGTGCCCCATCGAGATCCGTCCTTACCCGCCGGGTGAGCACGGCCGCGGACGTCCCAAGGAGTCCGAGTACCAGCTTCAGCTTCGTGAGAAGCAGAAGACCCGCCGCATCTACGGCGTCCTCGAGAAGCAGTTCCACAACTACTACGAGGAAGCCACCCGCAAGACCGGCAAGACCGGTGAGGCGCTGCTCCAGATCCTGGAGAGCCGTCTCGACAACGTCGTCTACCGCGCCGGGTTCGCCCAGTCGCGTGACGCCGCCCGCCAGCAGGTGCGCCACGGCCACATCCTGGTGAACGGCAAGAAGGTCGACATCCCGTCCTACCGCATTCGCGAGCACGACATCATCGAGGTCCGCGAGAACAAGCGCAACCTTCTGCCCTACGAGGTCGCCCGGGCGACCGCGGGCGAGCGCACCGTTCCCGCGTGGCTCGGCGTCGTGCCCGAGAAGCTCCGCGTCCTGGTTCACCAGCTGCCGGTTCGCCAGCAGATCGACACTCAGGTCCAGGAGCAGCTCATCGTCGAGTACTACTCGAAGTGAGCCTGAGTTGAGGTGCGGATTTCCGCACCTCAACTACGCTGTTTATCGGAGTGGCGTCATATAGCGGGCGCCACACGAAAAAGGGGAGACCCCGCATGCTGATCGCTCAGCGCCCGACTCTTCTCGAAGAGTCGCTCGACGACACCCGGTCCCGGTTCGTCATCGAACCGCTGGAGCCGGGCTTCGGTTACACCATCGGCAACTCGCTCCGCCGCACGCTGCTGTCGTCCATTCCGGGCGCGGCCGTGACGAGCATCCGGATCGAGGGCGTCCTGCACGAGTTCTCGACCGTTCCCGGGGTCAAGGAAGACGTCACTGACATCATCCTCAACCTCAAGGAGCTGGTCGTCTCCTCCGAGCACGACGAGCCGGTCGTGATGTACCTGCGCAAGCAGGGCCCGGGTGAGGTCACCGCCGCCGACATCGCGCCGCCGGCCGGTGTCGAGGTGCACAACCCCGAGCTGCGCATCGCCACGCTCAACGGCAAGGCGAAGCTGGAGATGGAGCTGACCGTCGAGCGCGGTCGCGGCTACGTCTCCGCCGCCCAGAACAAGCAGCCGGGCCAGGAGATCGGTCGCATTCCGATCGACTCGATCTACTCCCCGGTGCTCAAGGTCACCTACAAGGTCGAGGCGACCCGAGTCGAGCAGCGCACCGACTTCGACCGTCTCATCCTCGACGTCGAGACCAAGCCGGCCATGAAGCCCCGCGACGCGGTGGCCTCCGCCGGTAAGACCCTCGTCGAGCTCTTCGGCCTGGCCCGCGAGCTCAACGTCGAGGCCGAGGGCATCGACATCGGCCCGTCGCCGACCGACGCCGCCCTGGCCGCCGATCTGGCGCTGCCGATCGAGGAGCTCAACCTCACCGTTCGCTCCTACAACTGCCTCAAGCGCGAGGGCATCCACACCGTGGGTGAGCTCGTCGCGCGCAGCGAGCAGGACCTGCTGGACATCCGCAACTTCGGCGCCAAGTCGATCGAAGAGGTCAAGCAGAAGCTGCACGAGATGTCGCTGGCGCTCAAGGACTCCCCGCCCGGGTTCGACCCGAGCGCGGTGGCCGGCGGCGGCTACGACGACGACGACAGCGCGTACGTCGAGACCGAGCAGTACTGATCCGCTTTTCGAAGGCCCCGCGCGGTGTCATGGCGCGGGGCCACAGCAACGGATCGCATGAGCGACTGCGATCCGGCCCGACTCCGGTACCTGGTACGGCCGGGGCGGGTTAATCCAGGAGGAGAAAGACCATGCCCAAGCCCACCAAGGGTGCACGTCTTGGCGGCAGCCCGGCGCACGAGCGGCTGATCCTGGCCAACCTGGCCACCGATCTGTTCCGCCACGGCAAGATCCGCACGACGGTCGCCAAGGCCAAGCGCCTGCGCCCGCTGGCGGAGCGCCTGATCACCAAGGCGAAGAAGGGCGACATCCACAACCGTCGCCAGGTCCTGACCGTCGTCAAGGACAAGGGCGTCGTACACCACCTCTTCACCGAGATCGCGACGACGTTCGCCGAGCGTCCCGGTGGCTACACCCGGATCACCAAGGTCGGTCCGCGCAAGGGCGACAACGCCCCGATGGCGGTCATCGAGCTGGTGGCCGAGCCGCTGAACGGCGTCACGACCCGCCGCACCGAGGCCCCGGCCGCCGCGGCTCCGGCGCCCGCCGCGGAGGAGACCGAGGCTCCGGAGGCCCCCGAGGCCGCCGCCGAGGAGACCCCCGCCGCGGAGGCTCCCGCTGCGGAGGAGGCCCCGGCCGCCGAGGCTGAGGCGAAGAAGGACGAGGCCTGATCTTTCAGGTCGGACGAGACGGGCCCGGACCCCCTACGGGGTGCGGGCCCGTTTTCAGTTGAAGGAGGATCATCGTGGTACGGCTCCGCCTCGACCTCGCGTACGACGGGACCGACTTCTCCGGATGGGCCAGGCAGCCGGGACGCCGGACCGTCCAGGGCGAGATCGAGCAGGCGCTCGGCAGGATCCTGCGCCTCGGCGAGCCCGCGATGCTGACCGTGGCCGGCCGCACCGACGCCGGCGTGCACGCGCGCGGCCAGGTGGCCCACGTGGACGTGCCCGACGGGTCTCTGGCCGAGCTCGACGGCAACAGAGGGCCCCTGGACGTCCATGAGCGGCTCGCTGCGCTTGTCAGGCGCCTCGGCGGGGTCCTGCCTCCAGATGTACGTGTTCATCGGGTCTCCGTGGCTCCTGAGGGCTTCGACGCGCGTTTCTCGGCGATGTTCCGGCGGTACGCGTACCGGGTGAGCGACGCGGTGGGCGGCGTCGACCCGCTGCGGCGGCGCGAGGTGGTCTGGCACAACCGGTCGCTGGACGCCGGCGCGCTCAACGCGGCGGCGGCGCGGCTGCTCGGGGAGCACGACTTCGCGGCGTTCTGCAAGAAGCGCGAGGGCGCGACCACGATCAGGGAGCTGCAGCGGCTGGACTGGGCGCGCGAGCCCGACGGGGTGCTGGTGGCGACCGTCGTGGCGGACGCGTTCTGCCACTCGATGGTGCGGGCGCTGGTCGGGTCGCTGCTGGCGGCCGGTGACGGCAGCCGGCCGGTGGAGTGGCCCCGCCAGGTGCTGGCGCGGGCCGTACGGGACTCGGGGGTGCACGTCGCGCCCGCGCACGGGCTGTGCCTGGAGGAGGTGGGCTACCCGGCGGAGCCGGAGCTCGCCGCGCGGGCTCGGGCCACGCGGCGAGTGCGCACCACCGCCCTCCAGCGGACGCCGTCAGCCCTTGGTGACGCGGCGCTCGAGGACGAGTGAGGTCTGGTCCCGGAACGCCCCGCTGACCTTGGGCAGCGTCTTCTCCTTGGACTCGGGGGTGTGGCCGTCGGCGTAGGTGGCGTAGCTGAAGATGATGTAGCGGCCCCACACCAGCCCGGCCGCGTAGCCGCCGGCGATGTTCACGCGCTCGCCGCCCGAGCCGTCGGCGCCGGGGAGCGGGCGGAACCAGACATTGCGTGAGAGGTTCTTGGACTGGTCGGCGATGATGGCCGCGTCCTTGTCGGGCAGGACCGCTATGCCCGTGGTGACCGCGTAGCGGTGCTTGCTGTCGACGTAGGTGGCCCTGAGCACGCGGCTGCACTTCTGCTCTTTGAGCGCGTCCGCGAAGTCTCCTGTGGCGGCCTTGTCGCAGCTCGTCTCGACGGCCGCCTTGACCCTGGTGAACGTGGTGCCCGCCGCGCTGACCTTCTTCTTCGGGAACGCCTCCGAGAGCGACAGCTTCTGCGGGTCGGTCTGATCGGAGTTGAGGATGGACGTGCCGTCGGGGGCGTCGGAGGGCGCCGCGGCGGCGGGCGTCTCGGTGCTGGGCTCGCTTGACGCGGTGGGCCGGGTGGCGGCCGTGGTCGGCGTGGGGGAGGTGACCGCCTGGTAGGCGAAGAATCCGCCGGTCGCGACCCCGGCCAGGGCCAGCGCGCCCAGCGTGACGAGCAGGGCCCGCTTGCTCTTGCCGGGTGGGGCGGGAGGCGGGGGCGGGGTCTGGAACGGTGGCTGTTTGAACGCTCCAGGCGGGAACGCCGGGCTGCCGCCCTGGGGCCGGCTGAGCGGGGCGGCGGGCTTCTGTCCCCAGGTGTCCCTGGGGAACGGGAGATCGGGCAGCTTGGCCTCGGATGGTGGGTTGGGGGGCCAGACGGGCACGTCGCCGGGCTCGGGCGGGTGGGCCGACAGGTTGGCCGGATCGGACAGGGAGAGCGGCGGGGTGCCGTGTTCGGCGGGGTTCGGGGTGAAGGAGGACAGCACCGGGTCGGTGAGGTCCTCCTCCGGCGAGGCGATCGGGGCCGGCAGGAAACCGTCGGGAGGGGTGTCCTGGTCGGCGATGGACGGGAGCTGGGCCCTGCCCTCCGCCTGCTGGGCGGCCTCCCTGCGGGCCGCGTCCGGGTCGAAGTAGTGGGCCGGGCGGGCGAGGCCCTCCGGTTGGGTGGCGTTGGGGTCGTAGCCCGGCTCGTCGTTGTCGGGCTCGGCCACCAGTTCGCCCGTGGCGGCGGGCCAGGGCGGCTTGGCGTGCGGGTCGCTGGGCGGCGCGGGCCACACCGGCATGCCCGCCGCGGCGGCGGTGAACGCCGGTGGCGGCTCCCACGACGGGCCGCCGGGCGCGGCCTGCTCGGCGGGCCAGGCGCCGGGCTCCGGGTCGTCCCAGGGGCGGACGGCCCGCACCTGTTCGGCTCGTATCTGCTCGCCCAGCGTGGG
This sequence comes from Nonomuraea sp. NPDC003709, assembly GCF_040610775.1. Classification (NCBI taxonomy): domain Bacteria; kingdom Bacillati; phylum Actinomycetota; class Actinomycetes; order Streptosporangiales; family Streptosporangiaceae; genus Nonomuraea; species Nonomuraea sp. NPDC003709. The sequence continues at coordinate 37,205 of NZ_JBEXMW010000001.1, forward strand.
GCGCGACCGGCCGATGAGCGTCTGGTCGGGGTCCTCCGCCTCGGCGGCGGGGTGCGGCGGGCGCAGGCCGCCCGGGCGGGTGGGCTCGGACTCGTCGTCGTACCAGTCGTACGGCGCTGCGTCGTCGCCCGCCACCTCCCACGGCTGGACGCCGGGCGGCTCGTCGGAGTCGGGCGGCCCCCGGAAGTCGGGAACGGCGGGCCGCGTCTCGGGGTCGGGCGGCGGCCCCCCGAAGACGGGGACGGCGGGTCGCGTCCCGGAGTCGGGCGACTCGTACGGCGCTCCCCTGAAGACGGGAACGTCCGCCGCCTCGCCCGGCGGCGCGTCGTCGTCAGGGCTGTGCGCCGCGTCGTCGGAGGAGCCGCGCAGTTCCTCGTCGGCGGGGGCGAACGCCGGTGGTACGTCTCGCCCGCTGGTCTGGCCGAAGCTCGGCGGTGGCGTCGCTGGTGCGGCCGATCCGTCGGCTTCCCTGCGATCGTGCTCAGACCCGGGTTCCTGGCCACGCATAGGGCGAGCCTAGCGAGAGTAGCGAGATCGTTATGTCGGTATGAGCGTTCCCAGTGGGATCCGGCATCCCGTTTGGGTGCTTATCGAATAAGAAGCCGTTTTCGCTAAAGAGGGCTTCCGGTGACCGAGCGGTTGTCCAGAGCCTTGAAGACCGTCGCCTGGGTGATGTCGTTGATGGCGCCGAAGATCTGCTTGGAGCCCTTCTTGTCCGGCTTCGTGCCGTCCTTGTTCTGGAACCAGACCATGATCGCGTAGTGGCCGTGCGTCCAGATCCTGGCGCCGCCCGCGCCCGAGCCGAGCTGCTTGGTGACACTGTCCTTGCCCGCCAGCGGCTTCACGTAGTTGGCCGTGCTGCCGGCCTTGGCCACCTTGGCAGCCAGTTTGCTGGTCTTGAGGTTGGCCACGCCGACCGTGCCGATGATCTTGCCGGCCTTGTCGCGGAAGCTGGCGCGTACGAGCTGGTTGCACTTGCCGTCCTTGAGCGCCTTCTTCAAGACGTCGCCCAGGGCGCCGTCAGCGCACTTCTTGTCCTTGCTGGTGACCGTCATTTCGTACGACCGGCCCGCGACCGTGATCTTCTTCGTCTTGCCGAAGATCTCCTTGACCGTGATCGGCTCGGGGTCCGTGGACCGTTCGGCCGCGAAGCCGTACTTGCCGGGCGGGGCCGACGGGAGTGGCGGCGCGGTCATGCGAGGGGTCGTGGTCTGGGCCGTGACGGGCTTGTCGGCGTTCCACATCATCGCGAGGCCGCCGCCGAGCAGGCCGAGCACCGTTATGCCGCCGATGGCGAACCACAGCGGGGCGCGCGAGCGCGGGCCCTCGTCGTACGGGCTCCAGCCGACCCTGCTCTGCGGTGCTCTGTCGCCGTCCTGCGGCGCGCTGTCGGCCTTGCTCTCCTGCTCGGCGTCGTCGGCGGCGCGTTGCTTGCGGGAACGGCGGGAGCGGCGCGGGGTGTCGTCGCCGTCGCCGGAAGAGTCCGGGCCGTCAGGGCCACCGGGTCCACCAGGGCCTTCCGGTCCGCCCGGGCCGCCGAAGAAGCCGGGGCCGCCGGGTCCACCAGGGCCAGGGCCGCCAGGACCGCCGGGGCCGCCAGGGCCAGGACCACCGGGACCAGGACCACCGGGACCGGGGCCGCCGGGACCGCGACCGCCGGGACCGCCAGGGCCCGGGCCGCCGGGGCCGGGGCCGCCAGGAGCGCCGGGGCCGTTGGGGGCGCCGAAAAAGCCCGGTCCGCCAGGGCCGCCGGGTCCGCCAGGGCCGGGGCCGCCGGGACCATCGGGGCCGGCCGGACCGCCGGGACCGTTCGGAGCGCGGCGTCTGCCCGCAGGCTGGAAGACACTCCCCATGCCATAGGGGGCGCTGTTTTCACGTCCTTCGGGAAAAGCCATGCGGCGACATTACCGTGATGCGCGTCATCGGGTTCCGAAGTCCTGGGTCCACCATGGCCCGTCCGGGCCGGACGCGACGCCCACCCCGATGGCCTTCAGTCCGCAGTCGAGGATGTTCTTGCGATGGTCGGGGCTGTCGAGCCAGCCGCGTACCGCCTCGTCGGGGGTGCTGTACCCGGCGCCGATGTTCTCGGCGGCGCCCCAGCGGTATCCCGCGCGCTCCATCCGGTCCCACGGCGACGACCCGTCTGGGGAGGTGTGCGCGAGCTGCCCGGCCTGGGCCATCTCCAGCGAGTGCGTACGCGCGGAGCTGGAGAGGCCGGAGTCCACCCTGAGCGCCCCGCAGCCGTGGCGGGACCGGGCGGAGTTGGTCAGCGAGACGACCTTGGCCGCCAGTCCGGGCATGATCTGCACGCCGCCGCTGCCGTCGCTGAGCATCGCGGGGTTGTCCTGGGAGTTGAACCCGGCGATCTGGCCGTCGGGCGATCTGGTGGCCTTGGGGGTGGCCCGGCCGCGGGGCATGGCCTTGGTCGTGATCTCCCTGGGGATCATCTCGACCTGCTGCTGCGCCTTCCTGGCCGTCGTCGGAGCGGGGTTCGCGGTGGCAGCGGCGGGCGGGGCGGTCTCGTTGAGATAGACATGGGGGGTCGGCTCGGCGTCGTCGGTGAGCCGGCCGAGCAGCACCCCCGTGAAGAGCACGGTCATGAGGCAGGCCAGCACCCCCAGGTGATTCCGGCGCCGAGCGCCCCGCTGGGTTGGCCGGGAGTGAGAGTTCTGCCACATACCGCCGCTAACGATAGGGATGTCTGGTCCTGGGAAAGAAGAGGTCCCAGGGAAACGAAACCTAACCGTTCTGCGTTCGGGTAGACTCGCTCAGGGCTACTGGTCGTTTTGACCTGCGCGCCTTTGGGCGAGTAGCTTAGGTTCGTTGTGTGCATAGGTCCCGCGTGACCAATGCGCGGCGCGTCCGGCGTCATCTCCCGCAATGAGGAGACGGAAGGTCCGGGCCGTCGTGTGCCCGCACCGACCGACCAAATGTAGCTGTCGCATCCGACAGCGCCGAAGACGCGAGCATAAAGAAGGCTACGACCGTGCGCACGTACTCACCGAAGCCCGCCGACGTCCAGCGTCAGTGGTACGTCATCGACGCGACCGATGTCGTGCTGGGCCGGCTGGCCAGCCACGTCGCGACCCTGCTCCGCGGCAAGCACAAGCCGATCTTCGCTCCCCACGTCGACACCGGTGACTTCGTCATCGTGATCAACGCGGACAAGATCGCGCTCAGTGGTAACAAGCTTGAGCAGAAGAAGGCGTACCGCCACTCGGGCTACCCGGGCGGTCTGCGTTCCGTCAGCTATGGCGAGCTCATGGAGAAGCGGCCGGACAAGGCCGTCGAGAAGGCCGTCAAGGGCATGCTTCCGAAGAACTCCCTCGGCCGGAAGATGGCGAAGAAGCTGAAGGTCTACGCGGGTTCCGAGCACCCGCACCAGGCTCAGCAGCCGGTGCCGTTCCAGATCACCCAGATCGCCCAGTAGTAGTTCGAAAGAGTTAGAGGAGAACCGTGGCTGAGCCCACCGGTGTCGAGACGGCCGTCGAGCCCGAGCTGGAGGAAATCTCCAGCGAGGAATTCCCGTCCGAGTACACCACCGAGTCCGCCGCCAGCGCCGACGCGCCCGTGCGCAAGCCCGTCACCACGGGCAACTCGTACGGCACCGGCCGCCGCAAGGAGGCGATCGCCCGCGTGCGCATCGTCCCCGGCACCGGCAAGTGGACGATCAACGGTCGTTCGCTGGACGTCTACTTCCCGAACAAGGTCCACCAGCAGATCGTCAACGAGCCCTTCGTGGTGCTCGGCGCCGAGGAGGCGTTCGACGTCATCGCGCGCATCGACGGCGGCGGCGTGACCGGTCAGGCCGGCGCGCTGCGCATGGGCCTGTCCCGCGCCCTGGCGATCCTGGACGTCGAGATCAACCGGCCGCCGCTGAAGAAGGCCGGCTTCCTCACCCGTGACGCCCGCGCCACGGAGCGGAAGAAGTACGGCCTCAAGAAGGCCCGCAAGGCTCCGCAGTACAGCAAGCGCTAAATTGGCGCGCCTTTTCGGCACCGACGGGGTACGTGGGGTCGCGGGTCGCGACCTCACGGCGCAGCTCGCCATGGACCTTTCGGTCGCGGCGGCTCACGTCCTCGGCGATGCGGGCGCGTTTGCCGCTGCCGGCCGCAAGAGCAGGCCGGTGGCGGTCGTGGGCCGGGACCCTCGCGCCTCGGGAGAGTTTCTCGAGGCCGCGGTGGTCGCCGGCCTCGCGGCGTCCGGTGTGGACGTGCTGCGCCTCGGCGTACTTCCCACCCCGGCCGTCGCCCACCTCACCGCCGCGCTCGGCGCCGATCTCGGCGTCATGCTGTCGGCCTCGCACAATCCGGCGCCGGACAACGGCATCAAGTTCCTGGCCCGCGGCGGCTTCAAGCTGTCGGACGCGGTCGAGGACGAGATCGAACGGCGGCTGGGCGAGGACTGGAGCTTTCCCGTCGGCTCGGCCGTGGGCCGGGTGCGGGAAGCGTACGGTGAGGCCAACCGGTACGTCTCCCACCTGCTGACCACGATGAACGCCGCGCTCGACGGGCTGAACATCGTGGTCGACTGCGCTCACGGCGCCGCCCACATGGTGGCCCCGGAGGCGCTGGTGCGGGCGGGCGCCAGGGTCGAGGCCATCGGCGCCAGGCCCGACGGCCTCAACATCAACGCCGGCCACGGCTCCACCCACCTGGACAAGCTCGCGCAGATCGTCGTGTCGCGCGGGGCGGACCTGGGCGTGGCCTACGACGGCGACGCCGACCGCTGCCTGGCGATCGACCACACGGGCGCGATCGTCGACGGCGACCGCATCATGGCCATCCTCGCCGCCGCCATGCACGGCGAGGGCCTGCTGGCCAAGGACACCGTGGTGGCGACCGTGATGTCCAACCTGGGCTTCAAGCTGGCCATGCGCGACGCGGGCATCACCGTGGTGGAGACCGCGGTCGGTGACCGCTACGTGCTGGAGCGGATGAAGTCCGACGGCTACAACCTGGGCGGGGAGCAGTCGGGCCACGTCATCATGCTCGACCACGCCACCACCGGCGACGGCCTGCTCACCTCGCTCCATCTGCTGGGCGTGGTGGCCAAGTCGGGCCTGTCGCTGAAGGAGCTGGCCGCGGTGATGACGCCGCTGCCGCAGATCCTGATCAACGTCAAGGACGTGGACAAGGGCAAGGCCGCCGCCCCCGAGCTGCTGGCCGCCGTCGCCGAGGCGGAGGGCGAGCTGGGGGAGACGGGCCGGGTCCTGATCAGGCCGAGCGGCACCGAGCCGATGATCCGGGTCATGGTCGAGGCCGCGTCGGAGGAGCACGCCACCCAGGTGGCCGGCCGCCTCGCCGACGTGGTGCGCACGGCCTGCGTCTGAGCGACTGTCCGAACGGCCCGCGGGGGTGACCCCCGCGGGCCGTTCGTTCATTCGTCCCCGGTGAGCGAGAAGACCCGCAGCCGCTGCCCCGCCCAGAAGACGCCGACCACCGTGACGACGATCAGCGCGGGTAGGGCGAAGCTCAGCGCGACGTCCGCCTTGACGAAGGCCGAGTCGGAGATCTGCTTGGCTATCGTCTGACCCCACTGCTGGATCGAGAACTTGTGGGCGCCCGGCATGAAGTTGCCCACCGCGCTCTCCCAGACGAGGGCGTAGATGATGCCGATCGTGACCGCGTGCCGGGTGACGACGCCCAGCAGGAGGAAGACGGCGGCGTACGCGATGCCGGCCACCAGGGCTCCCAGCGCGAACCCCGGGGCGATGCCGTCCTCGTTGCCGGCCAGGATCCAGGCCGCCACGTAGGTGGGCACGGCGCCGAACAGGGCCATCAGCGAGGCCGCCACCAGGAACTTCGTCTGGATGATGACCGGGCGGGAGATCGGCTTGGACATCAGGTGGATGATCGTGCCGTCGTCGATCTCCGGGGCGATGACGCCCGTGCCGGCGATCAGGCCCAGCAGGGGGAGCATGGTGCCGATGGCGAACGTCTGCATCAGGTCCACGGCGTTCTTCTGGTCGCCTCCGCCGAGCACGCGGAAGAGCATGGCCAGGCCGATCAGGGCGAGCGGCAGCAGCAAAAGCAGGATGATGCGGCGCCGCCCGAGCAGAGCCCGATAGGTGATGCCCGCGACAACTGTGTTCATGGCCTCACTCCGTTCGGCGGCTCGGTCGCTGGAGTCCGCCGCCTTCCCTCGTCGCTCTGGTCGCTGCGCTCCCGCCGCTCCTCAGTCCAGGCGGCGGCGCTCCCTCGCGGATTCATCAGGTGCTCCTGTTGATGAGGTAGGAGAAGACGCTCTCCAGGTCCTCGTCCGCAGGGGAGACCTGGTGCAGGTGTACGCCCTCCGCCTGGGCCACCCGGGGGAGGAGCCAGGCGAAGCGGCGAAACTCGGCGGCCTGGACCTCCAGGCCGTCGGGACGGAGGGTGATGCCGCCCGTCGAGTGGTCGCGGATGAGGGCGGCGGCGAGCTTCCTGTCGTCGCTCGAACGGATCACGAACAGGTGGGGCCGGTCGGTCATCAGGCGCCGGATCTCGCGGAAGTTGCCCGACGCCGCGTGCCGGCCCGCCACCAGCACCTCGATGTGCTGGGCGACCCGTTCGACCTCCTCCAGGATGTGGGAGCTGAACAGGATCGTCTTGCCCGCCGTGCCCATGGCGCGGATCAGGTCCATGAGGTGGAGGCGCTGGCGGGGGTCCATGCCGTTGAACGGCTCGTCGAGCAGGAGCACGGGCGGGTCGTGGACGAGCGCCGCGGCCACCTTGACCCGCTGGCGCATGCCCTTGGAGTACGTCTCCACGCGCCGGTCCTTGGGCTCCTCCATCTCGACCGTGGCCAGGGCCTTGCGGGCCGCCTCGACCGGGTCGCCCATCCCGTGGAGGCGGGCGGCCGAGAGGACGAACTGCCAGCCGGTGAGGAAGCCATACACGCCCTCCCGTTCCGGGACTAGGCCGATATTTCGGTAAATGTGGTGGTTCTTCCAGACCTGCTGGCCGTCCAGCGTGACCGAGCCGTTGGACGGCGACAGGAAGCCCGCCATCATGTGCAGGAGTGTGGACTTGCCCGCCCCGTTGGGGCCGAGCAGGCCCGTGACGCCGGGGCCGATCGTCATGGTGACGTCGTTGACCGCCACCACGTTGCCGTACCAGCGGGAAACCTGAGACAGCTCGATCTTCACCGTGCGGCCGCCTTCCTGTAGCGCAGCGCGAGGGCGCCCACGGCGAGCGCCACCAGCACCACGAGGGCCGCGGCCGAGGCGGGCCCGCTCGGGTAGTCCCCTTCGGGGATGTGCGGCGGGGTGGCGAACAGCCAGGACTGTACGGAGTCCACCAGCCAGAACGGGTTGGCCAGCCAGGCCCAGGAGGCCGCGGCCTCGTTGCCCGAGGCGTACAGGGACCCGTAGATCAACGGGACCGACGCCGACGACAGCAGGTAGACGGCGATCACGGAGGCCACCCCGAGCCCGCGCCGCGGCGTGAACGAGGCCAGCGCCAGCCCGAACGACGCCATCAGCACGGCCAGCAGCAGCGCCATGAGGACGGAGCCGAGGTATTCGCCGGTGGCCGGTGGCCCGGGCATGTCCACCACCAGCTCGCCCGCGTAGATCAACGTCAGGGGCACCGCCACCAGCAGGAAGAGCGCCGCGGTCATCGCCGTGACCTTGGCGCCCACGTACTCGGCGATCGAGACGGGACGCGACAGGTAGAGCGGCAGCACGCGGTAGCGCAGGTCGGGCGCGACCACGGTGGGCGCCTGCGCGGCCAGGAAGACCGCGACGACGGCCTGCATGATGACGGCGAAGCCGCTGTAGGGGAGGATGCGCTGCTGGGCCAGGGCCATCGCCGCGACGGCCACCACGGCCGGCAGGAGCATGATGGCGAAGAGGGAGAACGGCATGATCTTGCTGCGGGCCGTGCGCCCGAGGCCGAAGATGCCGCGCAGGCTGTGGACGGTCAGCGCCCGGGTCGCGTAGGCGCGGCCGAGCCGGGGCCCGTCGTAGTGGCGGTAGCCGATGTCGTAGATCTCAGACACCCGCCACCTCCTCCCTGAAGACGTCCTCGATGCGGTGACGTCCCTGTTCGAGGCGGATGAGGCAGAGGTCCAGGTCGACGGCGGCGTCCCGGATCGCGTCGAACGTCTCGGGCCCGAGGACCTTGACCACCAGCAGGCGGCCCTGCTGCGAGACCGTCTGGCCGGCCTCGGTCAGCCGGGCGGCCAGCGGCTCCAGCCCCTCCTCGACCTCGACCGTGACGGTCTGCGTGGCCTGGGTGAACTCGCCGATCGCGGACGAGCGCAGCAGCCGCCCGGAGTCGATGACGATCACGTGGTCGCAGATGCGCTCCAGCTCGCCCAGCAGGTGGGAGGTGACCAGCACGCTGATGCCGAACTCGGTGCCGATGCGCCTGATCAGCGTCAGCATCTCGTCGCGGCCGCGCGGGTCGAGGCCGTTGGTGGGCTCGTCCAGGAAGACCAGCTTGGGGTCGTGCACCAAAGCCTGGGCCAGCTTGACGCGCTGCTTCATGCCCGTGGAGTAGCCCCCGACGGCACGATAGCGCTCTTCGGCCAGGCCCACGTGGCGCAGCACGTCGGCGGCGCGCTCGCGGGCGGCGGTGCGCGGCAGGCCGGACATCTGTGCGAGGTGGACGACCAGTTCGGTGGCGGAGACGTCGGGCGGGAGGCATTCGTGCTCGGGCATGTAACCGACGAGCCGGCGGATCTCGGCGCCCTGCGCGGTCACGTCCAGATCGAGCACCTTGGCCGCGCCGCCGGTGGGCGGCAGCAGGCCGAGCAGGATCTTGAGCAGCGTCGACTTGCCCGCGCCGTTCGCCCCCACCAGACCGGTGACGCCGGGCCCCACGGTGACCGTGAGCTGGTCGACCGCGGTGACGGTGGGGAAGCGTTTGGTCAGCCCCTCGGTGGCGAGGATGTGCATGTGCCCGACCGTACCGGGCGGGCGAGGGCCGCCGCCTCGTTCAGACGGATGAACGCCGTCCTACTTGAGGCCAGAATTTCCGCTGGACCAGCAACGTGCCCGTGCCCGCGATGATCATGCCGAGGATGTTGACGGCGAGTTGCGAGACCGAGCCGTAGACCTCGTTCCAGTCGCCCAGCGCCAGCGCGACGGCCACGTAGCCGGCCGCGGGCACGGTGGTGACCGAGATGAAGACGCCGACCAGGGCCGACGACTTGCCCGCCGTGACCGACAGCACCCCGGCCGCGCCGGCGAGCAGCGCCACGATGAACGACCACCGGTCCGGCTTGACGATGAACTGGACCTCCGCGTTCCGGAGGAGGTGTTCGATGCCGATCCAGCCCAGCCAGTTCGAGACGAGCGCGCAGGCGAACGTGATCGCGATCGCCACCGTGAACCCGACGACCAGCGTCTTCAGCGCCGCGGTGACCAGGTGCCAGCCGCCGCGCAGCAGGCCGAAGCAGATGCCCGCGACCGGGCCGAACTCCGGCCCGAGCACCATCGCGCCGACGATCAGGATGGGGGAGTTCTGCAGGATGCCGATGCCCGCGAGCTGCGTGGCGATGGCCAGGAAGGCCAGGTACGCCCACGTCATGCGGGAGTCGGCGTGCACCCGGTGCGCGAGCTCCTCCCACACCACGGCGTCGTCGGGATCGCCGGGCGCCTCCTCGACCGCGTCGGTCGCGACCCTGGACAGCGACAGATCGACCTGCTCGATGGCGATGGAGCCCTCGGTCTCCAGCCATTTGAGCCGGTTCAGCACCTCGTTGGCCGACTCGCGCGCCGCGTCGCAGAGGATCACGTCGCCCGCCGGCTCGCGGGCCGCGCCCGGCAGGACGACGATGTTGGTGACGCCCGGGCAGTCCTCCAACACCGTCGTCGCCTCGTCGGTCCGCGCGGCCGGGCTGATCAGTCGCAGATGTAGCACAGGGGCCATTGTCGTCTATCGGACGTTGATGGCGTTTTGACACATCTGCGTGAGGCTGACGTGCATGATCCGATACCGATGTCACGACCATGGTGAGGAGTGCTGGTTCGCCGCGGTGGACGACCAGGAGTGCGGGGGCAGGTTGGCCCTCTACCTGTTCGAGGAGGTGCTCAGGTCTGGCGGAGCCGTACCCGCCGTACCGAGTGGTCGGCGCCCTTCTTGAGCACGAGGTCGGCCCGGCCCCTTGTGGGGGCGATGTTCTCGACCAGGTTGCGCTCGTTGATGTCGCGCCAGACGTTGACCGCGAAGGCCGTGGCCTCCTCGTACGAGAGCTCCGCGATGTACCGGAAGTACGACTTCGGGTCCTCGAAGGCGGTGCGGCGGAGTTTGTGGAAGCGGTCGACGTACCAGGTGCGGATGTCCTCGACCTTGGCGTCCACGTAGATGGAGAAGTCGAAGTAGTCGTTGACCGCGAGGGACGTGGGCGGGGCCGGCTGGAGGACGTTGAGCCCCTCGATGATCAAGATATCCGGACTTTTCACGACTTGGCTTGCCTTGGGCACGATGTCGTACTCCAGGTGGCTGTAGATCGGCGCGCGCACCTCCGGCGCCCCGGCCTTCACCTCCGCCACGAACCTGACCAGCGCCCTGCGGTCATAGCTCTCCGGGAAGCCCTTGCGGTGCATGATCCCCTTGGCCTCCAGCACCGCGTTCGGGTAGAGGAAGCTGTCGGTGGTGATCAGCTCCACGTGCGGGTGCTCGGGCCAGCGGGCCAGCAGGGTGTGCAGGAGCCGCGCCGTCGTCGACTTGCCGACCGCGACGCTGCCCGCGATGCCCAGGATGTACGGCACGCGCTGCTCGGGGTGACCGAGGAACGCGCTCAGCACGCTGCTGCGCTCTTTGGATCCGGTGAAGTGCAGGTTCAGCAGCCGGGTCAGGGGGAGATAGATGTCCGTGACTTCAGTGAGGTCGATGGGGTCGTCGAGGCCGCGAAGCTCTTCCAGCTCGTCTGCGGTGAGAGTCAAGGGCGTGTTCTTGCGGAGCTCGCTCCACTGCTCCCTGCTCAGTTCCACGTAGCCGTTGTTCACCTTGGCAGCGTAGCGATGAGCGGTGAACCGGATCATGGCCGGGTGTGCGCAGCGAGATCCACAGCCTGTGGATAAACACGTGGGATTACCGAGACTCAGTTCGGGGAAGGAAGATCCGTCTTGCCGAATCACGCGTATGAACATGTGTCGGCGGCTACTGTGCAGGGCTGGGAGGTCTGATGGACCGTCGTCGCTTCATCACGAACGTGATCGCCGTCGCCGGCCCCTTCGCCGGAGTCGCGTGCGCGGGAGTGCAAGGGGGCGTCAAGCCGGTGCAGGGGGGTTACGGGCGGCTGAAGCCCGTGCCGGACCTGCGTGACGGGAAGGTGCGGCTGCACCTGCCCGAAGGGTTCAAATATCGCTCGTTCAGCGCCGCCGGCGAGAAGTTCAGCGACGGGTCGGCCGTGCCGGGCAGGCACGACGGCATGGCGGCGTTCTCCGGCCCCAAGGACAGCGCGATCCTGATCCGCAACCACGAGGTCAACGGCCCCGTCGGCGCGTTCGGCGACAAGGCCAGGGCGTACGACCCGATGGCCGGGGGCGGCACCTCCACGCTGCGCGTCACGCGCTACGGAGAGGTGATCCAGGCCGCCCCCTCGCTCAACGGCACCATGATGAACTGCTCGGGCGGCCCCATGGCGTGGCGGGCCTGGGTGAGCTGCGAGGAGACGGTCAACGGGCCCGACGTGGCCGACGACTTCTCCGGTGGCGACAACGCCAAGCTCACCCGCAAGCACGGCTACATCTTCGAGGTGCCGGTCAACCGCGCCGCCACCGCAAGGCCGATCAAGTCGGCCGGCCGGTTCCCGCACGAGTCGGTGGCGTTCGACCCCTCCACGGGCGCGCTCTACATGACCGAGGACAACTTCTCCTACCCTTCCGGCTTCTACCGCTACCTGCCGCCGAAGCACCCCGTCCAGGCGGGGCGGCTGCTCGACGGCGGGCGGCTGCAGATGCTGGCCGTCAAGGGCGCCAAGCGCAAGGACCTGTCCGTGGGGCAGCAGCCCGCGGCCACGTACGAGACCGTCTGGGTGGACATCGAGGACCCCGACCCGACCTTCACCGGCAGGCCCGCCTACGACCAGGCCGTCCAGGCCGTGGGCAGCCAAGGGCGGGAGCAGGGCGCGGCGATCTTCTCCCGGCTGGAGGGGGCCGTCTTCCACCAGGGGGTCGTGTACTTCGTCTCCACCCAGGGCGGGGCCACGGCGGCCGGCGACACGCCGCCCTCCGGGTTCGGCAAGGGGCGGGGACAGGTGTGGGCGTACGAGACGTGGAGCGGGCGGCTCAGGCTCGCCTACGAGTCGCCGCGCTCGGCGGTGCTCGACCTGCCCGACAACGTGACGGCCAGCAGGCGCGGCACGCTCGTGCTGTGCGAGGACGGCGACGGCGACAACTACCTGCGCGGGCTCACGAAGGCGGGGCAGATCTTCGACTTCTGCCGCCTGGAGCCGATCCCCGACGACCCGGGGGCGGAGTTCGCGGGCTCGACGTTCGGACCCGGCGGTCACACCCTCTACGTCAACGTCCAGGCGAAACAGGGCAGGTCATTCGCGATCTGGGGTCCGTGGGAGCGCGGGCTGTTCTGAGTACGCTGGGGTCATGATCCTTGGCATCGGCGTTGACGTCGTGGACATCGACCGCTTCGAGGCGGCGCTGGAGCGCACACCGCAGCTCAAGGAGCGGCTGTTCACCGAGGCCGAGATAGAGCTGCCGGTGCGGTCGCTGGCCGCCAGGTTCGCCGCCAAGGAGGCCGTGGCCAAGGCGCTCGGCGCGCCCAGGGGGATGGCCCACCTGGAGGCCGAGGTGCGCCGCGACGAGCACGGCAAGCCCGAGCTGCGGATCACCGGCAAGGCCGCGGAGGTCGCCTACGACCTCGGGGTCAAGCGCTGGCACGTCTCGCTCAGCCACGACGCGGGCGTGGCCGTGGCCTACGTGATCGCGGAGGGATAGCTTCGGATCGTGAAGACTGCCTACACCGCCGACCAGATCCGGGGCGCCGAGCACGAGCTGATGGCGCGGCTGCCCGAGGGCACGCTCATGCAACGGGCCGCCACCGGGCTCGCCGCCGTCTGCGCCGACCTCCTGGGCAGGGTCTACGGCAAACGCGTCGTGCTCCTCGTCGGCAGCGGCGACAACGGCGGTGACGCGCTCTACGCGGGCGAGCGGCTGGCCAGGCGCGGGGCGTGGGTGGGCGCGGTCCTTGCCGGGTCCAAGACGCACGAGGCCGGGCTCGCCGCGCTCAGGCAGGCCGGCGGGCGGGTCGTCGAGCGGGACGCCCTGGAGCGCGCGGACCTGACCATCGACGGGCTTGTCGGGATCGGGGCCTCAGGGGCGCTGCGGGAGCCGTACCGGACACTCGTCGAGGAGGCGAACGCGGCCCGCGGGCCGATCGTCGCGGTGGACGTGCCGAGCGGTGTGGACGCGAGCAGCGGCCGGGTGGAGGGCCTCGCGGTGCGGGCCCGGGTGACCGTGACCATGGGGGCGTACAAGACGGGCCTGCTCGTCGATCCCGGCGCCGAGCACGCGGGCACGGTCGAGCTGGTGGACATCGGGCTCGGGGCCCATCTGCCCGATCCCGACGTCGCGGCGCTGACCGGCGGCGACGTGGACGTCCTGCTGCCGCGGCCCGGCAACGAGTCCGACAAGTACCGCAGGGGCGTGCTGGGCGTCGCCGCGGGGAGCGACCTGTTCACCGGCGCGGCCGTGCTGGCCGTGGGCGGCGCGTTGCGGGCGGGGGCCGGCATGGTGCGGTACGCGGGCCCCGGCGCGCCGGTCGCCCAGGTGCGCGCGCACTGGCCGGAGGCCGTGGTCACCGAGCTGGACCGGCCCTCCCTCGAAGACGTGGGCCGGGTGCAGGCGTGGGTGCTCGGGCCGGGGCTGGGCACCGGGGAGTGGGCCCACGAGGTGGCCGCCCAGGTGCTGGCGTCCGACGTGCCCGTGCTGATCGACGCCGACGCACTGACGCTGGTGGCCCGGGACCGCGGGCTGCTGCGGCGGTCGGCGCCCGTCCTGATCACGCCGCACGCCGGAGAGCTGGCGCGGCTCATCCGCGCCGACCGGGACGCCATCGAGGCCGCCCGGCTGGAGCACGTCCGCCGGGCCGCGGCCGAGCTGGGCGTGACCGTGCTGCTCAAGGGCTCCACCACGGTGGTGGCCGAGGAGTCGCGGCCGGTCCGGGCGAACGTCACGGGCACGTCCTGGCTGGCCACCGGGGGGACCGGCGACGTGCTGGCGGGGGTGGCCGGGGCGCTGCTCGCCCAGGGGCTGAGCTGCTACGACGCGGCGTCCTGCGGGGCGTTCCTGCACGGGCTCGCCGGGTGGCGGGCCGCCGAGGGCGCGCCGCTGACCGCGGCCGACGTGGCCGCTGCGGTGCCGGCGGCCATCCGCGCGGTGACCGGCGGGGGCCGCTCGTCGTAGGGGTGGCGGGTCGTCGGGGCGGGGGCGGAAATCGCGCTCGACCACCCGCGTGAGCTGCCACACTAGAAGGATGTACTCCTCGATGGCCACACCGGCCCAGGCGCGGGTCGATCTGGCCGCGATCAGGCACAACGTGGCCCTGCTCAAGGAGCGGGCCGGCGGCGCGGAGCTGATGGGCGCCGTCAAGGCCGACGCATACGGGCACGGGCTGGTGCCGGCGTCCGAGGCCGTCATCGAGGGAGGCGCGAGCCGGCTGGGCACCGCGTTCGTCCGGGAGGCGCTCGAGCTGCGCGCGGGCGGGGTGACCGCGCCGATCCTGTCGTGGCTCATCACCCCCGGCGAGCCGCTGGACGAGGCCCTCGACAAGGACATCGAGCTGTCGGCCTCCGACGCGGGGCTGCTCGGCGAGATCGAGGCCGCGGCCCGCCGCACGGGGCGCACGGCCAGGCTTCACCTGGAGGCCGACACCGGCATGAGCAGGGGCGGCTCTCCGCTGGCCGCCTGGCAGGGGCTCCTCGACGGGGCGCTGAAGCTCCAGGCCGAGGGCGTCGTCGAGATCGTCGGCCTCTGGTCCCACTTCGCCTGCGCCGACATCCCCGGCCACCCGTCGATCGAGCAGCAGCAGGAGGCGTTCGGAACGGCGCTGAAGCTGGCCGAGCGGGCCGGCGCGGCGGGTTCCCACGTGATCCGGCACCTCGCCAACTCCGCGGCCACCGTGACGCTTCCTGAGGCCCGCTACGACCTGGTCAGGCCCGGCATCGCGATGTACGGTCTGAGCCCCATCCCCGAGCTGGGCGACTTCGGGCTCAGGCCGGCGATGACGCTCGTGGCGCAGGCCGGGCTGGTCAAGCGGGTTCCGGAGGGCTCGGGCGTGTCATACGCTCACCTGTACGTCACCGACCGCGAGACCACCCTCGGCCTCGTGCCGCTCGGATACGCCGACGGGATCCTCAGGCACGCCACAGGGCGGGTCGAGGTGCTGGCCGGCGGGCGGCGCAGACTGATCGCGGGCCGGGTGTGCATGGACCAGTTCATGATCGACATGGGCGACGACCCCCTGTCGGCGGGCGACGAGGTCGTGCTGTTCGGGCCCGGTGACGGGGGCGAGCCGACCGCTCAGGAGTGGGCGGATAATCTCGGCACGATCACGCATGAGATCGTGACCAGGATCGGGTCGCGCGTGCCGCGGGTCTACGAGCACAGGCGCTCGGAGTGACGACGGGTACTTCGCGGCGGGCATGAGCGGAGAAGGATCGGGGAGATGACGACGACAACACGGCGCAGGGTAGGCATCGCCGGCGCGCTCGTCGGTGCGGCTTCCGCCGGCGTCGCGGCGGCGGCGCTGGCCAAGCGGTACGCGGTCGGCAGGATCAGGCTGCGCCCCGACACCGAGGCCAGCGAGCCGTTCGGCGAGCTGCGGGGCAGGGAGCGCACGCTCGTCACCTCCGACGGCAAGGCGCTGCACCTTGAGATCGACGGACCTGAGGACGCCGAGCTGACCGTCGTCTTCTGCCACGGCTACTGCCTCAACCTGGAGTCCTGGCACTACCAGCGCAAGGACCTGCGCGAAAACTACCGCATGGTGCTGTGGGACCAGCGCTCGCACGGGCGCTCGCAGCGCGCGGGCGCCGACGGCAGCACCATCGACCGGCTGGGCGCCGACCTGGCCGAGGTGATCGAGAAGTTCGTGCCGGGCCCGTGCGTGCTGGTGGGCCACTCCATGGGCGGCATGACGATCATGGCGCTGGCCGACAGCCACCCCGAGCTGTTCGCGGACAAGATCCGCGGCGTCGCGCTCATCGCGACCTCGGCGGGCAAGCTGGCCGAGCTCACGCTGGGCATGCCGGCGATGGTGTCCAAGGCGGTGCACAAGATCGCCCCGTCCACGATCTCGATCCTGGGCAAGGGCGGCGCCTTTGTCGACCGCACCCGCCACGCGGGCAGCGACATCGCGTTCCTGATGACCCGCTACATGGGCTTCGGCGACTCCAAGAACGTCAGCCCGACCGTGGTCGACTTCGCCGAGTCGATGATCAGGGCCACGCCGACCGAGGTGTTCGCCGACTTCTACCCGGCGCTGATGAACCACGACAAGCTCTCCGCGCTCGACGTTCTCGACCAGGTGCCCACCGCGATCATGGTGGGCGAGCGCGACTGGCTCACCCCGCCCGACCACAGCAAGGCCATCGCCGCGGCGCTGCCCAAGGCGCAGCTCACCGAGGTGCCCGACACGTCCCACCTCATCCAGCTGGAGCGGCCGGGCGCCGTCAACGACGCGCTGCGCGACCTGATCAAGAGGGTGGAGATGCAGTGAGGCTGGCGACCGCCGAGGACATGCGCGCGTACGGCGCGCGCCTGGCCGGGCAGCTGCGCGCCGGCGACCTGCTCGTCCTGTCGGGCGCGCTCGGCGCGGGCAAGACCACGCTCGTGCAGGGCATCGCCGAAGGGCTCAAGGTACGCGGCCCGATCACCTCGCCCACGTTCGTGATCGCCCGGGTGCATCCTTCGCTGCGCCAGGGGCCGCCGCTCGTGCACGCGGACGCCTACCGGCTCGGCGGCGACCTGGAGGTCGACGACCTCGACCTGGACGCCTCGCTGGAAGAGTCCGTCACCGTCGTGGAGTGGGGCGAAGGGCTGGTCGAGGGGCTGGCCGAAGACCGGCTGGAGATCCACATCGACCGCGAGGCGGGCGAGGAGGCCCGCATTGTCACCCTGCGCGGCGTGGGTCCGCGATGGGCCGACACGCCGTCTGAGCCGCTGGAAGACTAAAACCGCCGTCAATTTTCGGCAATACTGGCACCCTTGACGTACCAGGCCAATGACATAAATCATGATCGTTGGTCAGGGATTGGCCCAGATTTTCTGGGTATCAGGAGGGGCGACATCCATATTTCTGATGGATGCTGGGTGGTACGACGGCGGAGTGGGGTGCGGCCGGTGCTCAGGGTCAGGCGAGTCGCGTATGCGGGAGCCATCGTGATGGTCGGTCTGACCGGCTGCACGGCCTCCGCCGAGACAAATCCAACAGGCACAGCCACGCCCAGCCCCACAGCCAGCGGCACCGCCGCCCCGACCGCCACGGGCAGCCCGCGGCCCACGACCACCAGGCAGACCATCTCGGTCCAGCTCAACCCCGACCGCGTCACCGCGGGCGAGACCTCCAAGGTGTGGATCCTGGCCAACTGCCCCGTGCCGACCGGCGGCCCGGCGCACACCGGCACCGGGACCTCGCGCGCGTTCGTCAACGGCGTCGTGCTCAACCCGGTCGCCGGGGCTTCGGCGACCCCCACCGCGACCGCCACGTCCGCCAACGGCTCGCCCTGGGTGCGCGGCGAGGCGCAGGTCTCGGGAACGGTCCGGCGCGGCTCCTACCGGGTCGACGTCAAGTGCGACGGCACCAACGATCTGGGCCGGGCCACCCTCAGGGTCGCCGCGGCCGAGGCCGTGCCGTCCACCGTGCCGAGCAAGGCGCCCAAGGCGGGCGGCGGCGGCACGTACGGGATGGACGCGAGCGACGACTCCTCGATCCCGATCGGCCCCGCGGGCGTGCTGGTCGGCCTCGCCCTGGTCGCGGGCATCGGCTTCGCGGTCAAACGCCGCAAGGCGTAGCGATGGCCCGACCTGGACGGGTGGTGCTCGCCGGCGCCGCCACGGGCCTGCTGCTGGTCGCGTTCGGCAAGAGCATGCAGACCGGCACCACGCCCACCGCGTCGATCGTGCCCGAGAGCATCGACATCCCCTCGATCGACGTCGACGCACCTCTGATGAAGCTCGGTTTATCGAAGGACGGCGAGGTCGAGCTGCCCCCGTACGAGAAGCCGAAGGTGGCCGGCTGGTACTCCGGCAGTGCCGTGCCCGGCGAGAAGGGAGCCTCGGTGATCATCGGCCACGTCGACACCAAGACGGCCCCCGCCGTGTTCTACAAGCTCAGGCAGTTACGCAAGGGCGAGACCGTCAAGGTCGAGCGCAGTGACGGCAAGGTCGTGAGCTTCAAGGTCGACCACATCGAGCAGGTGCACAAGGACAGCTTCCCCACCAGGCGCGTGTACCTGGAGGACGGCCTCAAGCTGGTCACCTGCGGCGGCAAGTTCGACTACGCCAAGGGTGAATACCTGGACAACATCATCGTGTACGCCTCCCGCGCCTGAAAAACGGTTTGCGCTCCCTTTCCCCTCGTCCGGGATCATGGACGCGTGAGTGTGAACACCAGCCCGCCCGCGTCCGGTGTGCGCCTGCCCTGGAGGTGCGTGCACCCGCAGGTGCGCGCGGCGGTCGAGGACTTCCTCGGGGCGCGCGTGGCCGAGGCGGTCACCCAGCCCGGCGGCTTCTCGCCGGCGGCAGCGGTCCGCCTGCGCGCGGAGAACGGCAGGCGCGCCTTCGTCAAGGCCGTCGGCCCCGAGCCGAACGCCGACAGCGTCCGCATCTACCGCGCCGAGCTGGAGATCGCCGCCGCGCTGCCGGACTCCGTGCCCGCGCCCAGGCTGCTGACCGGCTTCGAGCTGGAGGGCTGGGTCGCGCTGGTCTTCGAGGACGTCGAGGGCGCGCCTCCCGAGCTGCCCTGGCGGCGGGACCAGCTCGACCGGGTGCTCGACGCCGTCAGGCGGATGTCGGCCGAGCTCACCCCCGCCCCGATCGCCGCGCCGCCCATCGCCGAGTCCATCGGCTCGTCCTTCCACGGCTGGCGCGACCTGCTGGAGGAGGACACCGGCGGGCTCGACCCGTGGGCGCTGCGCCACCTCGGCGAGCTGGCCGAGCTCGAGTCCGGCTGGGCCGCGGCGGCGGCCGGCGACACCCTGGTCCACCGGGACCTGCGGGCCGACAACATCCTGCTCAGCGGCGAGCGCGTCTACGTCGTGGACTGGCCGTGGGCCTGCGTGGGCGCGCCCTGGGTCGATCTCGTGGCCATGCTGCCGTCGATCGGCATGCAGGGCGGGCCGATGCCGCACGAGCTGTTCACCGATCCCGACCCCGCGGTGACCGCGGTGGTCGCCGGGCTCACCGGCTATTTCATCCGTCACTCCCGTCTTCCGGACCCGCCGGGACTGCCCACGGTCAGGGCGTTCCAGCGGGCGCAGGGGGTGGTCGCGCTCGACTGGCTCAAGCGTCGTACGGGCTGGTCTTGACTTTTGGAGGCGGCGGGCCGTACGGCGGGTAGGCTAGACAGCCGTGCTGGTCCTGGCCTTTGATACCGCGACACCCGCCGTCACCGCCGCGCTCCACGACGGTGGACGGGTGTTCTCCGAGCACACGACGATCGACGCCCGGCGTCACGGCGAGCTGCTCATCCCCACCATCGAACACGTGCTGGACGACGCGGGCGCGGCGCCGCGCGACGTGACCGCCATCGTGGCGGGCAGCGGCCCCGGCCCCTACACCGGGCTGCGCGTCGGGCTGATGACCGCGCAGGGGCTCGCCACCACGCTGGGCATCCCCGCGTACGGCATCTGCACGCTCGACGCCGTCGCCTACGGCAGCGGGCTCGCCGAGCCGTTCCTGGTGGCCACCGACGCGCGGCGCAAAGAGGTGTTCTGGGCGCGCTACGCCGACATGCGCACCCGGCTCGACGGGCCCTTCGTCGACCGCCCCGCCGACGTGCCCGTGGACGGGCTGCCAGTCGTGGGCGCCGGCGCCGGGCTCTACGCCGAGATCCTCGGCGAGAGCGACGCGCCCCCCTACCCCTACGCCGGCGCCCTGGCCGCGCTCGCGGCCGAGCGGCTCGCCCAGGGCACGCCGCTCGACCCGCCCCGCCCGATCTACCTGCGCAGACCCGACGCCGTCGTGCCCGGGGCGCCCAAGCGGGTGACGGCGTGAACCTCCGGCCGATGACCGCGATCGATCTGCCGGCGGTCATGTCGATCGAACGGGCCACGTTCCCGCTCGACGCGTGGAGCGAGGGCATGATGCGCGGCGAGCTGGCCGACATGCCGCGCTCGCGCCACTACGTGGTGGCCCTCGTGGACGGCGAGATCATCGGCTACGCCGGGCTCGCCGCCGCGGCCGACCAGGCCGACGTGCAGACCATCGCGGTGCTGGAGAAGCACCAGGGCACCGGCATCGGCGGCGCCCTGCTGACCGAGCTGCTGGCCGAGGCGGGCCGCAGGGGAGCGCGGGAGATCTTCCTGGAAGTACGCGCCGACAACCCGCGCGCGCAGGCCGTCTACCGGCATTACGGGTTCGAGGAGATCGGCACCCGCCGCCGCTACTACGACGACGGCACCGACGCGATCATGATGAGAAGGAATCTTGATGACTGACGAACCACTGGTCCTGGGCATCGAGACCTCCTGCGACGAGACCGGCATCGGCATCGTCAGGGGCCACACCCTGCTGGCCAACACGATCGCCTCCAGCATGGAGGAGCACGCCCGCTACGGCGGCGTGGTGCCCGAGGTGGCCTCGCGCGCCCACCTGGAGGCCATGACGCCGACGGTGGAGGCCGCGCTGGCCGAGGCGGGCCTGAAGTTCTCCGACATCGACGCCATCGCCGTCACCGCGGGCCCGGGGCTGGCGGGGGCGCTGCTGGTGGGCGTGGCCGCCGCCAAGTCGTACGCGCTGGGCCTCGGCGTGCCCCTCTACGGCGTCAACCACCTGGCCGCCCACGTGGCCGTCGACCAGCTCGAACACGGGCCGCTGCCCAAGCCGTGCATCGCCCTGCTCGTGTCGGGCGGCCACTCCTCGCTGCTGCTCGTGCCCGACGTGGCTTCAGACGTGATCTCGCTCGGCTCGACGGTCGACGACGCGGCCGGCGAGGCGTTCGACAAGGTCGCGCGCGTGCTGGGGCTGCCGTTCCCCGGCGGGCCGCACATCGACCGGGCCGCGCGCGACGGCTCGGGCGCGGCGATCACGTTCCCGCGCGGCAAGATCGACGACGGGACGCTCGACTTCTCCTTCTCCGGGCTCAAGACGGCCGTGGCGCGCTGGGTCGAGGCCCGCGAGGCGTCCGGGCAGTCGATCCACGTGCCCGACGTGGCCGCCTCGTTCCAGGAGGCCGTGGTCGACGTGCTGACCCGCAAGGCGCTGCAGGCGTGCCGGAAGTACGACGTGCACGACCTGCTGATCGGGGGCGGCGTGGCGGCCAACTCGCGGCTGCGCGCGCTGGCCCAGGAGCGCTGCGACGCGGCCGGCGTACGGCTGCGCGTGCCCCGCCCCGGGCTGTGCACCGACAACGGCGCGATGGTCGCCGCCCTGGGCTCCAACCTGGTCGCGGCCGGGATCACGCCGTCGACGCTGGAGATCCCCGCCGACTCCTCGCTGCCGATCACGACCGTTCACGTGTGAGGGCCGTGCCGTCGATGACGGCACGACCCTCCCGAGGTCAGTCCTAGTCCTTGGCCCTGGTGGGGCGCAGGAGGGCCTCGGCCAGGGCCAGCATGGTCTCCTCCAGGGCGCCCAGGCGCTTGGTGAGGTCGTCGGTCGCGGGCTGGACGATGCCGGTGACCGTCTCCGTGAGCTGGTCGCGGTCGGGACGCGCCGTGACGAGCTCGGTGAGCGCGCTCGCTGCGGCGGTCAGGCGCTCGGCCTGGTCACCGGCGTGCGCCTGGAGCAGCTCGCTCTGGCCCGCCAGGGCCTCCGGGAGGCGGCCCACGCGCTCGCTGACGGTCTCGATGCGGTCGTCGACGGACTCCAGGTGCGCGCTGGCCTGCTCGGCGCGGGTGGCCAGGCCGTTGAGGTGGGTGTCGAGCCCGTTGAAGCGGGTGTCGATGCCGTCGAACCGGCTGCTCAGATGCTCCTCGGCCTCGACCAGGCGCTCGTCGACGGAGTCGATCTGGGTGTCGAGCTTGTTGAAGCGGCCCTCGTTGCGCGTGGACAGCTCGCCGAGGCGCTGGTCGGAGGTGGCCATGCGCTCGTCGAGGGCGCCGAAGCGGGCGTCGATGCGTACGTCGAGCGCGTCGAACCTGTCGTCGTGGCGCCCGAGGTGGCCGTCCACGGTGCCCAGCCGCTTGTCCACGCCGCCGAGCTGGTTGTCCACGGACAGGAGCCGCTTGTCGACGCCGGCCATCCTGCCGTCGAGGCCGTCGAGCCTGGTGTCGATGTCGGCCAGGCACTCGTCGGCCGACTCCAGGCGGCTGTCGAACCCGGTGAGCCGCGAGTCGAGCCCCGTGAGCCTGCCCTCGACCCGGTCGAGCCGGGCGTCCACGCCGCTGAGCCGGGCGCTCAGGCGCTGCTCGCTCTCGCCGAGCTGGATGGCGAGGTGCTGGTCGGCCTCGTCGAGCCTGGTGGCGAGGCGCAGCTCGACGTCGGACAGGCGGCTGCCGAGCTGCTCGTCGGACTCCTTGAGGCGGCTGGCCAGCCGCTCGTCCGCCTCGACGAGGCTGGTGGCCAGGCGCTGGTCGGTCTCGTCCATCCGGGCGCTCAGCCGCAGGCCGGTCTGGTCGATCCGGTCGGACAGCCGCTGGTCGGTCTCGTCGAGCCGGTCGGAGAGCCGCTCTTCGGTCTGGTCGAGGCGGTCGGACAGTCGTTGGTCGCTCTCGCCGAGGCGGACCGTCAGCCGCTGGTCGGTCTCGTCGAGCCGGGTCGTCAGTCGCTGGTCGGTCTCGTCGAGGCGGTCGGAGAGCCGTTGGTCGGTGTCGTCGAGGCGGGTCGTGAGGCGCTGGTCGGCCTCGACGAGCCGCGTGGTCAGCCGCTGGTCCGTCTCGTCCATCCGGACGGCGAGCTGCTTGTCCTGGGCGCTCAGCCGGGCGGTGAGGTGCTCCGACAGGTCGCCGACCGCGACCTCGACCCGGTCGGTGCGGGTGGTCAGGTCGGCCATCGACTTGTCGAGCCTGGTGAAGCGGCTCGCGGCGGCCTCCATGCTGCTGTTGAGCGTGGCCAGCGTGGCGGCGAAATCGGACATCCCCTTCGTGAGGCCGTCCGTGCTGTCGAGCACCGTCTGCAGGCGGGTGAGCGCCTCGTCCACGCCCTCGCCCATGGTGCCCAGGTCGGCCCGCAGGCCGGGCAGGTCGGCCACCGGGGCGACGCGGGCGTCCACGTCTCCGATCCGCTCCCCGACGGCGTCCACGTGGTCGCGTACCGCCTCGACGTGCTGAGCCAGCCCCTCCGCCCACATCGGCGGCTTGGCGGTGATGTCGTCGAGCCGCCCGCTGACCGCCTGCAGCGTGCCGCTGAGGCCGCCGAGCTCGCGCTCGCGGACCTCGCGCAGCAGCCACTCCATGCCTTCGAGCCGCTGGCGGATCTCGTCCAGCACGGCCCCCTGCGTGCGCTGCTCGTACACATGATCCTGCGAGGCGCGCGCCAGCAGGTCCCGCATCCTCTCGGAGATGCCGGACTGGCCTCCTGCCTGGAGAAGGGTGGTGTGGTTGGAATGGTCCACCGAAAGCTCCTTTGGCTCGCCGACGGTCTGCCGCGCAGCGGTGGGATATAGGTCGATTTTCAGATGAACGAGCGGGAACGCGGAAAACCGCATCAGGGGAGAACTCCCGTCCGCCCACCTTAGCCTCTCGATCAAGGTCCGTCAGGGGCGAAGAGAAAGATCGAGGTTAACGGCAGAATGACCGGTTCAGGCAGGTGGAGAGGTGTCGCAGATGATGACCGATGGCTTATCGATGATTCGGGTAAGGATGATAGTTGCCGATTTTTCGCCATTTAGGCGGAGATCTGAGCGGAGGCGCTCGATGTCGACGGCGGAGGCGCGCTTCTTGATGGTGACATTTCCGACTTGTCGCTCACGGAGGGCGGCGCGCAGCTTTTTCCCTGAAAAGGGGAGAACGTCCTCTACTTCATATCTGGCCGCCCATGGGGTGTCGATCGGGTCGTCACCGGTGATGTAGGCGATCATCGGGTCGAGCAGGCGTCCGTTCACGATTTCCGACACCTCGCCCACGAGGTGTGCCCGGATGGCCGCGCCGTCCGGCTCGTAGACGTACCTGCCGACCGGGCCGACGGCGGCCTCGGCGCCCGTGGCGGTCAGCGTGTGGCCGCCGGGCAGCAGGGTGGCGCGGCGCCCCGCTGCTCCCTCCTGGCCGGTCCAGAGAGCGGCCTCCTTGACCTCGCCCTTGTACGAGACCCACTCGGCCTCGGCGCCTCCGGGGATGAACTCGTACGGGATGCCCGGGGCGACCTTGACGCACGCCCGGGAGGCTCTGGAGACCAGGTCGAGCACCACCGGCCAGGGCGGGGAGTAGGCCATGGGGTCGAACGTCCTGCCCCGGCCCGTCCGCCTGGCCGGGTCGGCGAAGAGCACGTCGTACTCCTCGGGCCGGACCTCGGCCGCGTCCCCCACCGACACCGTCACCCTGTCGGCCAGCCCGAGCGCGTCGGCGTTGGCCCTGGCCACGGCGACGGTCAGCGGGTCGGTGTCCACGGCGGCCACGGTGCAGCCGGCGCGGGCCAGCGCGAGGAAGTCGCCGCCGACGCCGCAGCAGGCGTCCACGACCCTCAGCCCACGCCTGAGCCCGTGCGGGGGCGCGTCCGGTCCGTGCAGGGGCGCGTCCGCGACGCCGAGCCCGTGCGGGGGCGCGTCCGGTCCGTGCGGGGGCGCGTCCGCTTGTGTCTCGGCGGGCAGGCGGCGGGCGCGGTGCTCGGCGACCTCCGTCCGCGTGGACTGCTCCAGGCCGTGCGGCGTGAAGTACATCCGCCCGGCGTCCTCGCCGAACTTGGCCCTGGCACGCTCCCGCAGCCCCGCCTGGGTGAGCGCCGCGGAGGTCAGCGCGGCGTCGTACGTCTTGCGCAGCCTCGTGGCGGCGGCCACCGGATCCGTGCCCACCAGCTCCACGGCCTCCGCGAGCGCGCGCTGCCCGCGCGGTGTCAGCAGCTCGTCGAAGGCGTCAAGGTCCACATCACCCGACGTTAGTGCCACGTCCGACCCGGTCGGACCATGGGCGTACCGTATCCAGAGGGGGCGGATTCGGTCTGATCGCTCTCAGCAGACGCGTTCGTGTTGACTGTCAAGCCCCTCTTGCATATGTTTCCTGTTGGCACTCTCCCCTTGAGAGTGCCAACGTGCGACGAGGCAGGTCTGACACCCGCGACGGCAGGCCCAGCTGGTCGCCTCTTCTAGATCATTCAAATCTGAAGGGGAGGTCCGATCGTGACGACCGCCACCAAGGTTCCCGTTAAGCCGCTCGGCGACCGCATTGTGGTTCAGCCGCTTGAGGCCGAGCAGACCACCGCTTCCGGCCTGGTCATCCCGGACACCGCCAAGGAGAAGCCGCAAGAGGGCAAGGTCCTCGCGGTGGGCCCCGGCAACTGGGATGAGGACGGCGACAAGCGGATTCCGCTCGACGTCTCTGAGGGCGACATCGTCCTCTACAGCAAGTACGGCGGCACCGAGGTCAAGTACGGCGGCGAGGAGTACCTCGTGCTCTCCGCCCGCGACGTTCTCGCGATCATCGAGAAGTAAGCCGGATGTGTCGAGCCCCGGGCGCTCTTGAGGGCGGCCGGGGCTTTCGACGCTAGGAGAGGACTTTCAAACAATGGCGAAGATCCTGGAGTTCGACGAGGATGCCCGCCGCGCGCTCGAGCGCGGTGTGAACGCCCTCGCCGACGCCGTGAAGGTAACCCTCGGCCCGCGCGGCCGCAACGTCGTCATCGACAAGAAGTTCGGTGCGCCGACGATCACGAACGACGGTGTGACCATCGCTCGTGAGATTGAGCTGGAAGAGCGCTACGAAAACCTCGGCGCCCAGCTCGCCAAGGAAGTTGCCACCAAGACCAACGACATCGCGGGTGACGGCACCACCACCGCCACCGTGCTGGCCCAGGCCATGGTCCGCGAGGGCCTGCGCAACGTGGCCGCCGGCGCCTCGCCGCTGTCGCTCAAGCGCGGCATCGACAAGGCCGCCAAGGCGATCAGCGACAAGCTGCTCGACAGCGCCCGCGAGGTCGCCGACAAGAAGGAGATCGCCAACGTCGCGACGATCTCCGCCCAGGACGCGCAGATCGGCGACCTGATCGCCGAGGCGTTCGACAAGGTGGGCAAGGACGGTGTCCTCACCGTCGAAGAGTCCAACGCCATGGGCATGGAGCTCGAGTTCACCGAGGGCATGCAGTTCGACAAGGGCTACGTGTCGCAGTACATGGTGACCGACCCTGAGCGGATGGAGTCCGTCCTCGAGGACGCCTACATCCTGATCAACCAGGGTAAGATCGCCTCCATCGCGGACTTCCTGCCGCTGCTGGAGCAGATCGCCCAGACGAAGAAGCCGCTGCTCGTGATCGCCGAGGACGTCGAGGGCGAGGCCCTGGCCGTCCTGGTCACCAACAAGATCCGCGGCACCTTCACCTCCGTGGCCGTCAAGGCCCCGGGCTTCGGCGACCGCCGCAAGGCCATGCTGCAGGACATCGCCACCCTCACCGGTGGCCAGGTCGTCAGCGAGGAGGTCGGTCTCAAGCTGGAGCACGTCGGTCTCGAGGTGCTCGGCACGGCCCGCCGCGTCGTCGTCACGAAGGACAACACCACCATCGTCGACGGCGCCGGTGACCCGCAGGCCATCGAGGACCGCGTCAAGGAGATCAAGCTCGCCATCGAGCAGTCCGACTCCGACTGGGACCGCGAGAAGCTGCAGGAGCGCCTGGCCAAGCTCGCCGGCGGTGTGTGCGTGCTGCGCGTCGGCGCCGCCACCGAGGTGGAGCTGAAGGAGAAGAAGCACCGCCTCGAGGACGCGATCTCCGCGACGCGCGCCGCGATCGAGGAGGGCATCGTCTCCGGCGGTGGCTCCGCGCTGATCCACGTCTCCAAAACTCTCGACGACCTCGGCCTGACGGGCGACGAGGCCACGGGTGTCGGCGTCGTGCGCCGCGCCCTGGTCGAGCCGGCCCGCTGGATCGCCGAGAACGCCGGTCTCGAGGGCTACGTGGTGACGCACAAGGTCGCCGAGCTGGAGGCCGGCCACGGCCTCAACGCCGCGACCGGTGAATACGGCGACCTGATCGCGCAGGGCGTCATCGACCCGGTCAAGGTCACGCGTTCGGCCGTCCAGAACGCCGCGTCGATCGCGGGCATGCTCCTCACGACCGAGGCGCTCGTGGTGGACAAGCCCGAGGAGGAGGCCCCCGCCGCCGGCGCGGGCCACGGTCACGGCCACGGCCACTGACCCGGCTCTTCTCTCGCCACGGCCCGCACACCCGAAAGGGTTGCGGGCCGTTCGGCGTTCCGGGGACGGTTCAGCGCAGGCCGATCGCGCTCTCCCAGAACCAGTTCCAGCGGATCTCGTCCCGGAAGCGGTTCACGCCCGCCTCGTACAGGACGCCGATCGCGCCGTTGCCGAGGAGCGCCAGGTCGGAATATCCGGCGTGGTCGCCGTCGATCCTCACCCCCGCGTTGTTGGTGGAGTTGTCATAGTTCCGCCAGGTCGCGCCCTCGTCGAAGGACGAGCGCACGTTCATGCCCACCGGGTTGTTGTCGGTCTTCGGCGTGGCGGGCGCCGAGAGCAGGATCCGGGTGTAGGGGGCCTTGTCCCGCTGGCGCAGCAGGGCCGGGTGGGTGGGCGGAGCGGTGATGGCGCCGTCGGCCCGGAAATCGCCGTCGAACGACTCGCCTCCGTCCGTGCTCACGCCCCGTGCCAGGCCGTGGACGGAGGTCTGGTCGTCGGGTACGGCGCCGTTGCGGGCGATCACGAGGATGCCGCCGTCGGTCCGCTCGACCAGGGTCTGCTCGCCCAGCTTCAGGACCGATTTGTCGTAGGTCGCGGTCGCGCCGGTCTGCCACGTCGCGCCGTGGTCGTCGCTGTAGATCAGCCGTACGCTCTGCGTGTCGCCCACACTGAAGTAGACGGGCACCACCAGGCGGCCGTTGTGGGCCGGTTGGGTCAGCTGGATGCCGTGCCCCGGCCCCGTGGCGAACCAGTCCCCGGCGCCCGCGGGCGCCTTGACGACCCCCGACAGGTCCTTCGGGCTCGACCAGGTGACGCCGTCGTCCGTGCTGACCTGGACCTTCGGCGTACGCGGCGTCGTCTGGGACGCGGTCGGCTCCGAGGTCGTGAACAGGAACACCGGCCCGCCGGAGTCGGCGACCACGGTCGCGTTCCCCTGCAGGGCCGCTCCGGCCGTACTGGGCAGGACGACCCTGCTCGCCTCCCAGGTGACGCCGTCGTCGGTCGAGCGCCGCATGACGACGTCGAACGCGCCGTGGTCGGCGCAGTTGTTCTTGTTGCGCCGCTCGGCGAAGGCGAGCAGCACGTCGTTCCTGGTCTTCACGACCGCCGGCAGCCGGTAGCAGGTGGCCCCCTGGGATCCGCCGGCGGGGATCGACCTCCACAGGGTCTGCTTGTGGAAGACGTACGTGGGGGCCTGCGCGGCCGCTGCGGGTGATGCGCTGAGGGCGACGGCCATGAGTGCTCCGGCTGCCGCGGTGAACGTCCGAAATGTACGCATCAATGCCTCCATTTACGCGTTCGCGGCCATGATCGTCTCATCGGTCGGTTCCCTGATCCACTGCCTCCTGAAGCGGCCGCGGTCGTGGATGCGGCGGTACGGGCGCTGCTCCCGTGCCCGGCCTTCCTCCACCGGCGCTCCCCTGTCCGGCCTCAGAGGTGACCGGTAGAGCCTGCGTGGGCTGTGGCACCCCCGCGGCTGCCTTGCGCGGCGGCTCCAGCCTGGCGGTCACCCTCAGGGCGCTGCCTGAGCTCTCCATCGCGCGAAGCGCGTCGCCGGTGTGAGGAGCATGCCGTTTGCCCCGGGACCCCTTGGGCGCGGGCGGTTGGGGAGAAGTGGGCGGAAAAGGTGGATTATTGGAGTAAACCGGCAGTGGGTGATAAGCGTCCGGGATCTGACAATTGTCGTGCATTCCAGGTTATGGGATGAAACATTATGTCACTAGTTAAGCCTTAGTGTGGTCATTTGATTACTGCCCGTTATCGTCGCTTCAATGTGACCAATCCGTAGCCGTTCGCCATGACGACAGGCCGGATCCGTGCGGGCATCATGCCTATCGTGAGCGAGGGAAGCGTCGCCGACGCCAAAATTGGGGTAAGGCTCGCGTCGAGACTTCCGGCACGGACGGATGACTCCGACCTAAGGGAACTGACGAGCCTCGCCGTACAGGGAGATCGCAGTGCGATCGAATCCCTGCTCGGTGAGTTGCGTCCGATGGTGGTGCGGTATTGCCGCGCCCGGCTGGGCAGGGTTTCAGGGCAATATCACATTGCCGATGACGTAGCCCAGGAGGTGTGCATCGCGGTCCTGTCCGCGCTGCCGCGATACCGCGACATGGGGCGGCCGTTCGCCTCCTTCGTGTTCGGGATCGCCTCGCACAAAGTGGCCGACGCGCTACGGAGTTCGGTGCGCTCGGCCGTACCGACTCAGGATCTGCCCGATGGGCCGGACGACGGGCCGGGGCCCGAGGAGACCGTGGTCCGCTACATCGAGGTCGAGCACGCGCGCAGACTCCTGGCCAGATTGCCCGAGAATCAGCGCGAGTTGCTGCTGTTGCGGGTGGTATCAGGGTTGTCGGCTGAGGAGACCGGTAATGTACTCGGTATGTCACCGGGTGCGGTTCGTGTCGCCCAGCATCGGGCGCTTGCCAGGTTGCGGCAGATGGCCGAGCTGGAGTCGGCTTGACGTCAGAGGAGGAGACCGACGCGCTGCTCGACGCGCTCGGTCGTGGAGAGAGCCCTGACTCAGGCGATCCAGCCGTGCGGTTGCTGGCCGTGCTGCTCGATGATGTCGGTCAGCGGCGTTCCTCCGTGTCGATGACGCCGTCGACGTAGCCTCTGGCGTACTCCCAGCTGACGTAGTCGGCGGGGTCCGGGTGAAAGGCCGGCTCGTGGACCTGCGGCTGGCCTTTCTCGATCATTTGTCGTAGGTTGCCGCGCAGCAGCTCCCAGTCGAAGAAGTGCTGCTCGCCGCATTCAGGGCAGTCGAGTACGAGGCCCAGGACCCCCTGCGGTTCGAGCAGGGAGCGGAAGACCTCGACGTCAGCGAGGTCCGTGATGGCCTCGTCGCGTTCGGCTGCGGTGAGTGGCTCGGCGTCGTCGAGGGCGCCCATCGCCGAGGAAGGGTCGTTCGGGTCGTCCGCGAACGGGTCGCGGGGGACGTCTTCCAGCACCTTCCCACCATATGACCGAAGCGGCCCGAGCGGTGGACATTACCTCAGCCATCCGCGCCTGGCCGCCTCCACGCCTGCGTGGAAACGCGACTGAGCGCCCAGTTCGGACATGGCGTCCGCGAACCTCGCCCGGACTGTTCGCACCGATACGCCCAGTTGGCGGGCTATGGAGTCGTCACACATGCCCTGGGCGGCCAGGCGGAGGACCTGGACCATGCCGTCGCCCCGGCGGCCCCACGGCAGGGGCACGGCCCTGGCCCACAGCTCCCTGAACAGCGTGCGGAGCATGCCCACGACGATCGGCGTGCGGATCAGATAGAAGTTGTACGCGTGGTCCGGCAGGTTGCCGCCCCAGTACGGGGGCAGGCCCGCGACCTCGGGCCCCGCGGTCATGAACCAGCTCGGCACCCGGTCCAGCGTGCGTACCTTGCCGCCCGTCTCCAGCACCCGGGTGAGCTGGTCGCGTACGCCCGGCAGAGCCAGAGTCGAAACCGGAATGATCACGTGAACCGTGAGAAGTTTTCGTTCTTGCGCGTCAATCCATAGTTCCGCAAATTTGCGCGCGAAATCGATCATTGTGCGTTCGTCGGGAACCGCGGTCAATAATTCCATCGGCGGAGACTGCACGGCTATACCGACCACGCTCTCGTACAGCACGTCGGCCCCGTTCACCATCTCCACCGTGAAGGTGCCGCTCTGGTAGTCGCGGCCGGCGTCGTAGTCGCGGATCAGCGACCGGATCGAGCCGAGCGCCGAGTCGATCCTGCGGCTCTCCTCCGCCAGCCGGTCGAGCCGATCGGCGATCACCCTGCCGAGGGCCGCGGCCGGGTGCCTGGCCAGGTATTCCCCCGACTGCTCGTCGATCACGCCCAGCTTGACGAGGTCGTCGAGCTGGCGGCCGACCTTCTCGACGGGACCGTCCATGGCCTGCGCGAGATCGATGCGGGTCGCGCGGTGCAGGCGCAACACCGCGGTGTACAGCGCGGTCTGCGTCGGGTCGAGGCCCAGCGTCTCGAAAGGATCAGGCATCGTACGGGGCTCGTTGCGCATTATGGGCGGCTCCGTTGGGGGGACACGGGCGTGCCGTGAGGATAACCCCGCATTACGCTCGTGTCCCCCCGTTGCGGTGACTGGTCGGAGCGCGGTGTGCAACTTCGTGCAATTGCACGTTTTCACATTGCGATGTTCCGTTCCGTAACGCAGGCTTTACCTAGCGTCGGCATCCTGTGAGGGCTGAAGCGACAGCGGGCCATCAGGACGCGGAGGGGGGTTCGGTGGCGCCAAGCGTCGCCTCGACCCGGATGCCGGTGGCCGAGACACGGGACGGATCACCGACCGTCCCGTGTCTCGGCACTTTTCGATGCCGGGAGTACGACGGGCCGTGGGGGTCATCGTGCTCCCGGCATCGCCGTTGTCGCCGCGGCTCGGGTGGCGGCGGCCGTCGTGCGGGGTATGCCGGATGGCGACTGGGCAGCGCTGGCGGCGGTGGGGAGCGGGGAGTTGGGGGCCGGTGGGGGTGATCGGTTGAAGGGGGTCCTGGGGGTGGAGAAGGCGGTGGGCGTGGCGGGTGTGGGTGCTGCGGCGCAGTTTGGAGGCAGGGCCTAGACTTGGCTCAATCAGAGCAACGGCAAGAGGGGGCCGCAGCATGTCCAAGTTCACCGAGACAGGTTTGACCTTCGATGACGTGCTGCTGGTGCCCGGCTATTCAGACCTGCAACCAGGCGAGGCCGATACCAGGGCCCGGCTGTCCCGGGGCATCACGCTGTCCATCCCGCTGGTCTCCGCGGCCATGGACACCGTCACCGAGGCCCGCATGGCGGTCGCCATGGCCCGCCAGGGCGGCATCGGCATCCTGCACCGCAACCTGTCGGTCGAGGAGCAGGCCCAGCAGGTCGACCTGGTCAAGCGGTCCGAGGCCGGCATGGTCACCAACCCGGTCACCTGCAGCCCCGACAACACGCTGGCCGACGTGGAGAAGCTCTGCGCGACGTACCGGATCTCGGGTGTGCCCGTGACGGACGTGGACGGCACGCTGCTCGGCATCGTGACCAACCGCGACATGCGCTTCGAGACCGACCAGTCGCGTGCCGTGCGCGAGGTCATGACCAAGATGCCGCTGGTCACCGCCCCGGTCGGGGTGTCGCGTGACGAGGCGTTCGCCCTGCTCAGGCGGAACAAGATCGAGAAGCTGCCGCTGGTCGACTCCGACGGCAGGCTGCGCGGCCTGGTCACGGTCAAGGACTTCACCAAGAGCGAGCAGTATCCGCTGTCCACCAAGGACGCCGACGGCCGGCTGGTCGTGGGGGCCGCCGTCGGCGTCGGTGGCGACGCCGAGCTGCGGGCCAAGGCGCTGATCGAGGCCGGCGTCGACGTGGTGGTCGTCGACGTGGCCCACGGTCACTCCAAGGGCCTGGCCGACATGGTCGGCAAGATCAAGGCCAACAGCAAGGTGCAGGTCGTCGCGGGCAACATCGCGACCAGGGCCGGGGCGCAGATGCTGGTCGACGCGGGCGCGGACGCGGTCAAGGTGGGCGTCGGGCCCGGCTCGATCTGCACCACGCGGGTGGTGGCCGGGGTCGGCGCGCCGCAGGTCACGGCCATCTACGAGGCGTCCAAGGCGTGCGCGCCCGCGGGCGTGCCGGTCATCGGCGACGGCGGCCTGCAGTACTCCGGCGACATCGTCAAGGCCATCGCGGCTGGCGCCGACACGGTCATGCTGGGTTCGCTGCTCGCCGGCTGCGAGGAGTCGCCCGGTGAGCTGATCTTCATCAACGGCAAGCAGTTCAAGTCGTACCGGGGCATGGGCTCGCTCGGCGCGGTGCGCAACCGTGAGCGCGGCGGCACCTCCTTCAGCAAGGACCGCTACGCCCAGGCCGACGTCGGCGGCGACGACAAGTACATCCCCGAGGGCATCGAGGGTCAGGTGCCCTACCGCGGCCCGGTCGCGGCCGTCGCGCACCAGCTCA
This sequence comes from Nonomuraea sp. NPDC003709, assembly GCF_040610775.1. NCBI lineage: Bacteria > Bacillati > Actinomycetota > Actinomycetes > Streptosporangiales > Streptosporangiaceae > Nonomuraea > Nonomuraea sp. NPDC003709. The sequence goes on from NZ_JBEXMW010000001.1 coordinate 70,506, forward strand.
TCGGTGGCCTGCGCCAGGGCATGTGGTACGCCGGCTGCCGCACGATCTTGCAGATGCACACCGACTGCGAGCTCATGCCGATCACGGCGGCGGGCCTCAAGGAGAGCCACCCCCACGACATCCAGATGACCGTGGAAGCTCCGAACTATCACAGAAGGTAAGTTCATGACTCAGCAGGTGGAGATCGGCCGGGGCAAGGCCGGACGGCGGGCGTACTCGCTTGACGAGATCGGCCTTGTTCCCTCGCGGCGCACCCGGGACCCGGAGGAGGTCTCGATCGCCTGGCAGATCGACGCCTACCGGTTCGAGCTGCCGGTAGTGGTCGCGCCCATGGACAGCGTGGTGTCCCCGGCGACCGCGATCGAGATCGGCCGCCTCGGCGGCCTCGCGCCGCTGGACCTCGAAGGGCTCTGGACGCGTTACGAGGACCCGTCGTCGCTGCTGGAGGAGTGCGCCGCGCTCGACGCGGAGGCGGCCACCAAGCGGCTCCAGGAGATCTACGCGGCGCCGATCCAGGAGGACCTGATCGGCCGGCGGATCGAGGAGATCCGGGCCTCCGGCGTGACCACCGCCGTGCGGCTGTCGCCGCAGCGCACGGTCCAGTACCACAAGGCCGTGATCGACGCGGGTGTCGACATCTTCGTCATCCGCGGCACCACCGTGTCGGCCGAGCACGTCTCGGGCCGGGCCGAGCCGCTCAACCTCAAGCAGTTCATCTACGAGCTGGACGTGCCGGTCATCGTGGGCGGCTGCGCCACGTACACGGCGGCCCTGCACCTGATGCGCACCGGCGCGGCGGGCGTGCTGGTGGGCTTCGGCGGCGGCGCCTCGCACACGACGCGCAACGTGCTGGGCGTGGCCGTGCCGATGGCCACGGCGATCTCCGACGTGGCGGCGGCGCGGCGCGACTACATGGACGAGTCCGGCGGGCGCTACGTGCACGTGATCGCCGACGGCGGCATGGGCACCTCCGGTGACATCGCCAAGGCCATCGCCTGCGGGGCCGACGCCGTGATGGTGGGCTCGCCGCTGGCCAGGGCCGCCGAGGCGCCGGGTCACGGGTTCCACTGGGGTTCGGAGGCGCACCACCCCGACCTGCCGCGCGGCCGGCGGGTCGAGTTCGGGACGGTCGGCACGCTGGAGCAGATCCTGCACGGGCCGTCGAGCGTGGCCGACGGCTCGATGAACCTGATGGGCGCGCTCAAGCGGACGATGGCCTCCACCGGCTACTCGGACATCAAGGAATTCCAGCGCGTCGAGGTCGTGGTGGCCCCGATCCAGCGCTGACGCCCATGCCGGAGACCGCGGTCGAGCGGGTGTTCCGCGAGGAGTACGGCAGGTCCGTCGCCGTGCTCGTGCGGGTCTTCGGTGACATCGGCATCGCCGAGGAGGCGGTGCAGGAGGCGTTCAGCGTGGCGGTGCGGCAGTGGCCGTCCGCCGGAGTGCCGCCGAGCCCGGCCGGGTGGATCATCACGACCGCCCGCAACCGGGCCGTCGACCGGTTGCGCAGGGAGTCGGCGCGGCCTGGCAAGTACGCGCAGGCCGCGCTCCTGCACGCCCAGGACGAGCCCGTGGACGTGGGGCCCGTCCAGGACGACCGGCTGCGGTTGATCTTCACGTGCTGCCACCCCGCGCTGGCCGTCCACGCGCGGGTGGCTCTCACGCTGCGGCTGCTCGGCGGGCTGACGACGGCGGAGATCGCCCGCGCGTTCCTGGTGCCCGAGGCGACGCTGGCGCAGCGGCTGGTGCGGGCGAAGAGCAAGATCCGGACCGCCGGGATCCCGTACCGGATCCCGGCGCAGGCCGATCTGCCCGAACGCCTGCGCGCGGTGCTGGCCGTGGTCTATCTGATCTTCAACGAAGGGTATACGGCCGTCCGCGCGGACCTGTGCGCCGAGGCCGTCCGGCTCGGGCGGTTGCTGGTCGAGCTCATGCCGGACGAGCCCGAGGCCACGGGGCTGCTCGCGCTGATGCTGCTGATCGAGTCGCGCCGCGCCGCCCGTACCTCCGAGGAGGGCGAGCTGGTGCTGCTGGGGGAGCAGGACCGCGGGCTGTGGGACCGCGAGCTCATCGCGGAGGGCCAGGAGCTCGTACGGCGGTGCCTGCGGCGTGACGAGCCCGGCCCGTACCAGATCCAGGCCGCGATCAACGCCGTGCACAGCGACGCGGCGAGCGCGAAGGACACCGACTGGGGGCAGATCGTGCGGCTGTACGACCTGCTGGCGCAGCTGGACCCGGGCCCGGTCGTGGCGGTGCATCGGGCGGTGGCGGTGGCCGAGGTGGAGGGACCCGAGGTGGCGTTGGGGCTGCTCAAGGGGCCCGACGACTACTACATGTTCCACGCGGTGCGGGCCGACCTGCTGCGGCGGCTCGGGCGCGAGGAGGAGGCCGCGGCGGCGTACGAGGCCGCGGCCGCGCGGGCGGGCAACGACGTGGAGCGGGACTTCCTGCGCAGTCGGTTGATCACTGGCGGGCGTACGTCATGACCACCGCCCCGTTGCTGTAGGTCTTCGAGCCGGTCAGCGTGAACACGGTCGGCCGGAACTCGCCGTCGAACGCCGGGATGCCCGCCCCGGCCACCACCGGGTAGCACTTGATGATCAGCTCGTCGATCTCCGGCAGCAGGGCGCCGGCCAGCTTGCCGCCCCCGCAGAGGTAGATGTCCAGGCCCTCCTCCTGCTTGAGCCGGCGCACCAGGCCGAGCGGGTCGCCGGTGACCAGCTCGACGGCCGGGTCCTCGATCTCCATGGTGCTGGACACGACGTACTGCCGCAGGTGGGCGTACGGGCTGGTCACGGCCTTGTCGATCTGGTACGTGGCGCGGCCCATGAGCACCGTGTCGAAGCGCTGGTTGGGCGCGTCGAGGCCGATCATGGCGCGGAGGTGGGTGGGGACGGTCTCGGGGTAACGGGCGTTGACGTCGGCCATCATGTCGTCGGCCCACGGGTAGAAGTCGAACTCGCCGTTCGGCCCCGCGATGTAGCCGTCGATGGAGGTGGCGATGTAGTACACGAGCTTCCGCAAAACGACTCCAGATAAAGTACTATGGTTGAAGTGATTTGACCGTAGTACTACAGATGGAGTGGTGTCAACGTGGTGAGGCAGAACGTCGCCAGGCGGACGGCGCTGGTCGATGCCGCGATCGAGGTGCTGGCCAGGGAAGGGGCCCGCGGGCTGACGTTCAGGGCGGTGGACCAGCAGGCGGAGGTGCCGCCGGGCACCGCGTCCAACTACTTCCCCAGTCGCGACGAGCTGTTCACCCAGGCGGGCGGCCGGATCTACGAGCTCCTGCAGCCGGAGGCCGCCATGACCGCCGCCCACATGAGCGGGCCGCGTGACCGCGACCGGGTGGTCGCGCTGATGCACGAGGTGGTCGATCGCGTGGCGGCGTACAGGTCGGGCTACCTGGCGCTGCTGGAGCTGCGCCTGGAGGCCACCCGGCGGCCGGAGCTGCGGGCCGTGCTGACCGAGCGGATCCGCGCTGACGTGGACGCGAACGTGCGCAACCATCTCGAATCGGGCCTCCCCGGCGACACGACGAGCGTGGTGCTGCTCTACCTCGCCATGAACTGGCTGGTCGTCGAGCGGCTCACGCTGCCCGACGTGTTCGGCGAGGAGGAGATCCACAAGCTCGTGACCAGCGCCGTTGAGCGGTTGGTGCCCTAGCATGCGGGCATGGCCGACCTACGCCACACGCACGAGCTGGCCTTCGCCGGCGACGTCGTCATCAAGCGCTACATGGACAGCAAGCCCGGCGCGGCCGAGCGCGAGTGGCGCGCGCTGAACCTGCTGGCCGAGCACGCCCCCGGCCTGGCCCCCGAGCCGATCGGCTACGAGGACGGCGTGGTGACGATGTCCCGGATCGACGGGGTGTCGCTGCGCGGGCTGCTCGCGACGGCGGTGCACGTGGCGGCCTTGGTCGAGGCGCTGACCGAGCTGCACACCGCGGTGCCGCCGCACGTGCTCCGGGCCGTCCCGCTGCGCCCGTGGCAGCTGGAGGCGCTCGCCGACTGGGCCGGGCGGCGCGGCGAGCGCTGGCAGCCCAGGGACCCGCTGGCGGACCGGGCGGTCAAGGAGGGCACGCGGTGGCTGCGGAGCTGGTCGCCGGGCGAGTCGGGGGTCACGCCGGCGTTCGGGGCGGGCGACGGCAACCTGGCGAACTTCCTGTGGGACGGCACCCGCGTCCGCATCGTCGACTACGAGGACTCGGGGCGCAGCGACGTGGCGTTCGAGTTGGCCGAGGCGGCCGAGCACGTGTCGATGTGGGTGGACGGCGAGGTGGAGATCGCGCACCGGTTCGAGCTGAGCCCGGCGGAGGAGCGGCGGATGCGCGACTGCCGCAAGCTGCACGCGCTCGTCTGGCTGTTCCTGCTCTCGCACGAGCATCCGCGCAATCCGCCGGGCACCTTCGAACGACAGGTCGAACGCGTGCTGGCAACATTGGCGGCATGAGACTGGCGGATCACACCGACAAGGCGGCCGTGGAGCGGCTGGTCCACGACGCGTACTCGCCCTGGATCGAGGTCGTCGGCATGCGGCCGCTGCCGATGGAGGCCGACTACGGCGCGCTCATCGCGGCCGGCCGGGTGCACGTCACCGACGCGCTCGACGGGCTCCTCGACGCGCTCATCGTGCTCGTCCCCGAGGACGGCGTCCTGCTGGTGGAGAACGTCGCCGTGCGGCCCGGCCGCCAGGGCAGGGGCCTCGGGCGGGCGCTGATGGCGTACGCCGAGGAGGAGGCGCGCCGGCTGGGGCTGCCCGCGCTGCGCCTCTACACCAACGTCAAGATGACCACCAACATCGCGCTGTACGAGTCGCTCGGCTATGTCGAGACCGGCCGCATGGGCGTCGAAGGCCGCTCCGCGGTCATGATGCGCAAACAGCTCACCCCGTGAGGACGCCCAGGAGGTGGCTGACCTCCCTGGCCACCGCGTCCCGCCCGGCCTTGAGATATTTGCGGGAGTCGACCACGCGCTCGTCGTGGGCCAGGTAGTCGCGCACCGCACCGGTGAACGCCTTGTTCAGGTGGGTCGCGATGTTGATCTTCTTCATGCCGGTCCGCACGGCCTCGCGCAGCACGTCGTCCGGCACCCCCGACGAGCCGTGCAGCACCAGCGGCACCGGAACCGCGGCCCGCAGCTCGGCGATGAGCGCCAGGTCCAGCACCGCGTCCTTGGTCGTCATGGCGTGCGAGGTGCCCACGGCCACGGCCAGGGCGTCGACCCCGGTCTTGGCGACGTAGTCGACCGCCTCGTGCGGCTTGGTGCGCGCGCCGGGCGCGTGCACGCCGTCCTTGCCCCCGACCTCGCCCAGCTCGGCCTCCACCCACACGCCGCGCTCGTGGCACCACGCCACCACCTCGGCGGTCGTGCGGACGTTGTCGTCGTCGGGCAGGGCCGAGGCGTCGAACATCACCGAGCCCAGCCCCAGCTTCACCGCCTCCTCCACGAGCGCGCGGTCGGTGGCGTGGTCGAGGTGGACCGCGACCGGCACCTCGGCCCGCCTGGCCACCGCCAGCGAGGCCAGCGCGACGGGCTCCAGCGCGCCGTGGTAGCGCACGCAGTTTTCGCTGATCTGCAGCACCACCGGCAGGCCCAGGGCCTCGGCGCCGGCCACGATGGCGGTGGCGTGCTCGAGCTGGATCACGTTGAAGGCGCCCACCCCGGCGGGCGACTGGCGGACGATGTCGCCGATGGCAACAAGGGGCATGACGTGCTCCTTACGTGATGATGATCTGGGGGTGTATGTCGGCGTAGACGTCGGGGTCGAAGTCGCCGGCCACGGGCGCGGCCACGGCGGCCGCGCCGAGCGCCGCGGCCCGCCTGAGGCTGTCGGGCCACGACGCCGACTCCACCAGACCCAGCGCGAGCCCGGCGACCAGCGAGTCGCCCGCCCCCGTCGGATTACCCCGCACGGTGTACGGCATGCGCGCGGTGAAGGTGCCCTCCCCGGTGACCGCCAGCAGCCCGTCGGCGCCCATGGACACCACCACGGCCCCGGCGCCCTGGCTGCGCAGCGCCTGCGCGCCCTCGGCCGGGCTGCCGCCGGGGACGGCCCTGGCCAGCTCCTCCCGGTTGGGCTTGACCACGGAGGGGCGGCCCTTGGGAGCGTGGCGGAGGGGATCGCCGTCGGCGTCCACGATGGCCGGGACCCCCTTGCCGGCGGCGACGGCCGCCAGCGTGGCGTAGGTGTCGGCGGGGACGCCACGCGGGAGGCTGCCCGAGATGACGACCGCGCCGGCGGCGTCGAGGAGCGATTCGAAACGCCGGACGAAGCCCGCCAGCTCGGCGGGGGTGACCTCCGGGCCGGGCTCGTTGAACAGCGCCGTACGCGTGCCCGCCTGCTCCGAGACGACCAGCGTCGTGCGGGAGTCGGCGGCGACGGGGTGCAGGGCGGCGGGCAGGCCGGCCGCCCGCAGGTCGTCCTCGATCGCCCGCCCGGTGGGGCCACCCGCGAGCCCCGTGACCAGCACGTCCTGGCCCAGCGCGGCCAGGACGCGGGCGACGTTGACGCCCTTGCCGCCGGCGCGCCGGTGCACCGCGCTGACCCGGTTGACCCCGTCCCAGTCGACGTCGGGGACCTGGTAGGTCACGTCGAGGGCGGCGTTGAGCGTCACGGTGAGGATCATCAGGGCTCCGTGATCCAGACGCCGTCCTTCATCACCCCGGCCACCTCCAGCGAGTCGGACAGCACCACCAGGTCGGCCGCCTTGCCCACGGCGATCGAGCCGATGCGGTCGGCCAGGCCCAGCACCCGCGCGGGCGTCAGGGAGGCCACCTGGACCGCGTCGGGCAGCGACATCCCGACCTCCTGGACGCTGCGCCGGAACGCGACGTCCATGGTCAGCGTGGATCCCGCGATCGAGCCGCCCTCGACCAGCCTGGCCACGCCGTCCTCCACCCGCACCCGCATGGGGCCGAGCACGTAGTCGCCGTCGCCGAGCCCGGTGGCCGACATCGCGTCGGTGATCAGCGCCGTCCGGCCGGGACCCGCCACCTCGTACGCCAGGCGCAGCATGGCCGGATGCACGTGCACACCGTCGTTGATCAGCTCGACCGTCACCCGCTCGTCGTCGAGCAGCGCGGCCACCGGGCCGGGCGCGCGGTGGCCCAGCGGCGGCATCGCGTTGTAGAGGTGGGTCGCCACGCTCGCGCCCGCCTCGATGCCCTCGATCGTCGTCTCGTAGTCGGCGTCGCTGTGCCCCACGGCCGCGATCACGCCTTCGGCGGCGGCCATGCGGATGAAGTCGAGCGCGCCGGGCAGCTCGGCCGCGATGGTCACCATGCGGACGTGCCCGCGCCCGGCCTTCAGCAGCTCCGAGAGCTCCTGCCGGGACGGCTCCCGCAGCAGCGTCGGGTCGTGCGCGCCGCAGCGGGCCTTGGCGATGTAGGGGCCTTCGAGGTGGATGCCGGTCAGCAGCCCTTCCTCGCACAGCTCGGCCAGCGCCGCCACGGCCCTGGTCAGCCCGTCGATCGAGTCGGTGACCAGGCTGGCCATGGTCGTGGTGGTGCCGTGGCGGCGGTGCAGCTCGACGGCCTCACGCGCCTTGTCCTGCTCGCCGGTCGGGAACGAGCCACCCGCGCCCCCGTGGTTGTGGATGTCCACGAACCCGGGGATGACGTGCCGCCCACCCACGCTCAGACCCTGACCTGGGGCGGATCCGCGGCCAACATGCGTGATGCGGCCGTCTTCGATGGTCAGCCACCCCTCGTGGATCCCCTCGGGGGTCACGATCCTGGCGTCGGCAAGAGTAAGGCTCATGAAGAAAGAATCACAGATCGCGTGAGGTGCATGGGCTCGTCCGGGTTCAGCCCTTGGGCGAAGGCCCGGGCGACGGCCACCCGCTGCGCGCGGATCAGCTCGGCCATGGGGTCGAGCGCGGTCTCGAAGAACGTCCCGCCGGTCTCCTCGACCTGCGCGCGCAGGCCCTCGGGGGCGGCGCCGAGCATCCACGTCACGCGTCCGGGAGCGGCGATGCTGATCGGGCCGTGCCGGTACTCCATCGCCGGGTACGCCTCCGTCCACGAGCGGGACGCCTCGCGCATCTTCAGCGCCGCCTCCTGCGCCAGGCCGACCGACCAGCCGGCGCCGAGGAAGCTGAACTGCTCGGCCCGCACCAGCTCGTCGGGCAGCGGCGCGGCCACGGCGGCCTCGGCGTCCTCGACGGCCTTGGTGAGGTCCTCGCCGAGGCTGGCGCGCAGCAGGGCCAGCTGCGTGGTCGCGAACCTGGTCTGCACGACCGACTGCTCGTCGGCGTAGTCGAGCACGACGACCTCGTCGGCGGCCGTCATGATCGGCGTGCCGGGGTCGGCGGTGATGGCCGTGGTCTTCGTGGTCGTCCTGGCCAGCAGCTCCAGCACCTCGGTCGTGGTGCCGGACCGGGTCAGCGCGAGCACGCGGTCGTACGAGCGCCCGATCGGGGCCTCGGAGGCGGCGAAGGCGTCGGTCTCGCCGTGCCCGGCCCGCTCGCGCAGGGCGGCGTACGCCATCGCGATGAACCACGACGTGCCGCACCCGACCACGGCGACCCGCTCGCCGTGGCGCGGCAGCGCGTCGGCGGGAACGCTCGCGATGGCGCGGCGCCAGCACGACGGCTGGGACGCGATCTCGGCCTCGGTGTGGGTGGTCACCACTTGCCTCCCCGGCGATTGATTGTTTCTGCTGGTTTTATACCAGGAAAGTGCATTAATGGACACTGTTGGCCCTGCCCTGGCTGGTTGTGCCACGCTTGCCCTTGTCCCCATCGCCTAGGAGGCCTTGTGTCCCGGTACGACCGCTGGAACGCCATCCTCGAGCTGGTGGCCCAGGAAGGCAGACTGTCGGTGGAGGAGGCCAGCCAGGCGCTCGGCGTCTCCACGGCGACGATCCGGCGGGACTTCGACCAGCTGGCCCAGCAGCAGATGCTCATGCGCACGCGGGGCGGGGCGGTCGCGCAGAGCGTGAGCTACGACCTGCCGCTGCGCTACAAGACGGCCAGGCACGCCGACGAGAAGCACCGCATCGCGACCGCGGCGGCCGAGCTGGTGACGCCCGGCGCCGTGGTGGGGCTCAACGGCGGCACGACCACCTCGGAGCTGGCGCGCACGCTCGCCACGCTGTCCACGCTGGAGAGCGGGTTCACGATCGTCACGAACGCGCTGAACATCGCGGCCGAGCTGACCGTCCGCCAGCACGTCAAGATCGTGGTGACCGGCGGGGTGGCCAGGCAGCAGTCGTACGAGCTCATCGGGCCGCTGGCCACCGGGGTGCTGGAGCAGGTGACGCTGGACGTGGCGTTCCTCGGGGTGGACGCGCTCGACGTCGAGCTCGGCGCGTCGGCCCACCACGAGGGGGAGGCGAGCGTCAACCACCTGCTGATCAGCCGGGCCGCGCACGTGGTCGTGGTGGCCGACTCCTCCAAGATCGGGAAGCGGGCCTTCTCCCGGATCTGCCCGATCGGGCAGATCGACACGCTGGTCACCGACGCCCAGCTCTCCGACGCGCTGGCCGCGGAGCTGACGGAGGCGGGCGTGAAGGTCATCCGCGCCTGACCCCCGCGTCGTCGTCCGCCGCGTTACAGCGTGACCGCCCTGAGGGTAGGTATCGAGGCGCAGGCGACAAAGCCGTATCAGGGGGAGATATGACGCCGGGAAGGTGCGTGGCTCAGCTCGGGCCGGCGGAGCGGACCGCGGCCTTGGAGCGCATGGCCGGGGAGAACTTCGACGTGGTCGTGGTCGGCGGCGGCATCGTGGGCGCCGGGATCGCGCTCGACGCCGCGACCAGGGGGCTCGACGTGGCCCTGGTGGAGGCCAGGGACTTCGCCTCCGGCACCTCCTCGCGCTCCTCGAAGCTCATCCACGGGGGCCTGCGATACCTGGAGCAGCTCAACTTCGAGCTGGTGCGCGAGGCCCTGCGGGAGCGGGCGCTGCTGCTGCAGCGGATCGCCCCGCACCTGGTCAAGCCGGTGCCGTTCCTCTTCCCGCTGACCCACTACGTGTGGGAGCGGGTCTACGTCGGCGCGGGCGTGGCGCTCTACGACACGCTCGGCGCCGCGGCCGGGACCACCCGTGGCGTGCCGGGCCACCGGCATCTGTCCAGGTCGCGGGCGCTGCGGCTGGCCCCGGCGCTCAAGAAGTCCGCCCTCACGGGCGCCGTCCAGTACTGGGACGCGCAGATGGACGACGCCCGCTATGTGGTGAGCCTGCTGCGCACCGCCGCCACCTACGGCGCGCAGATCGCGCCGCGGGCGCAGGTGCTGGGGTTCCTGCGGGAGGGCGAGCGGGTCACCGGCGTACGCGTGCGCGACCTGGAGCTGGGCGACGAGCTGGACGTACGCGCCCAGCAGGTGGTGAACGCCACCGGCGTCTGGACCGACGACATCCAGGAGCTGGTCGGAGGCCGGGGCCAGATCCACGTACGCGCGTCCAAGGGCATCCACCTCGTGGTCCCGCGGGACCGGATCCACTCGCTGACCGGGATCATCCTGCGCACGGAGAAGTCCGTGCTCTTCGTGATCCCCTGGGGCCGCCACTGGATCATCGGCACCACCGACACCGAGTGGACGCTCGACAAGAGCCACCCCGCCGCCTCCCGCGCGGACATCGACTACCTGCTCGACCACGTCAACTCCGTCCTGTCCGTGCCCCTGAACCACGACGACGTCGAAGGCGTCTACGCGGGGCTGCGCCCGCTGCTGTCGGGCGAGTCGGAGGAGACCTCCAAGCTGTCCAGGGAGCACGTGGTGGCGCACCCGGTGCCGGGCCTGGTCATGATCGCGGGCGGGAAGTACACGACCTACCGGGTCATGGCCAAGGACGCGGTGGACGCCGTGGCGCACGGGCTCGACCAGCGGGTGCCGCGCTCGTGCACCGACCGCATCCCGCTCGCGGGCGCCGAGGGCTTCCAGGCGCTGTGGAACTCCAGGCACCGCATCGCCCTCACCTCCGGGCTGCACGTGGCCAGGATCGAGCACCTGCTGCAGCGCTACGGCTCGATGATCGACGAGGTGCTGGAGCTGATCGAGCACGAGCCGTCGCTGGGCAGGCCGCTGTCGGGAGCCGACGACTATCTGCGCGCCGAGATCGTCTACGCCGCCACCCACGAGGGGGCCAGGCATCTCAACGACGTGCTGACCCGGCGTACGCGCATCTCGATCGAGACCTTCCACCGCGGCCTGGCCGTGGCGCAGGAGGCCGCCGAGCTGATGGCGGGGCCGCTCGGCTGGGACAGCGAGCAGGTGAAAAGGGAGGTGGAATACTACACAAAGCGTGTCGAGGCGGAGCGCCGCTCGCAGGAGCAGGTCTCCGACCAGGAGGCCGACGCGATCAGGCTCGGCGCGCCGGAGATCGTCCCCGTCGTCGCCCCGGAGCAGCCCTCATGAGCGAGCGTAGCGAGCGAACAATTGGACACGCGAGCGACTCGCTCGTGCGACCGACGAAGGAGGGCGCATGAGCGAGCCGTCCAACCAGCTCTCCGACCCCCGCGCGCTGCTGGAGGGCTACCTCGACCACTATCGCGAGGAGATCCTGCGCAAGCTGGACGGGTTCCCCGAACCCGAGGTGAGCCGGGTGCCGTCGGGGTGGACGCCCGTGTCGATGCTCAAGCACCTGGCGTACATGGAGCGGCGCTGGTTCGTCTGGGACTTCGCGGGCGAGCAGGTCGAGGACCCGTGGAGCGACCGCGACGAGGATGACATGCTCGTCGCGGCCGAGTCGTTCGAGGAGATCAAGGACTTCTACCTGGCGCAGTGCGAGCGGTCCAGGCGGGCGGTGGCGGGGGCGGGCCTGTCCGACGTGGCCTCGCGGATCGGCCGGTTCCAGCCGCCCGAGGAGCCGCCGACGCTGGCGTGGATCATGTTCCACGTCCTGGAGGAGTACATGCGGCACGCCGGCCACCTGGACATCGCCCGCGAGCTGGCCGAGTCGTAAGGGGGAGGGGGCGGCACGCGGCGCTGCGGGATCCGCGCACCGCCCCTTTCCAGGATGGTCTGTCAGTACTGCGTGGCGTCGTGCACGTCGAGCAGGGGCTCCTTGACGCCGTCGCCGGAGTCGTCGGTCCAGTTGGAGTTACCGGTGGAGATCAGCTTGGTCCGTACGGCCAGCGAGCCCGCCCTGGTCGTCGGCTTGCGGGCGCCCGCGGTGAGGATGCCGGCCGCGCCCGCCACGTGGGGGCTGGCCATCGAGGTGCCGCTGATCGTGTTGTAGCCGCCGTTCATCCACGTCGAGTAGATGCAGGTGCCGGGTGCGGTGATCTCGACGGTGGCGCCGAAGTTGGAGTAGAACGCCGAGGTGTCGTCCTGGTCGGTCTCGCTGCGGCACGCGAGCGTGCTGCCGCCCGCGCCGCCGGCCAGGCCGTCGTTGTCGGTCAGCGCCGAGACGGTGACCACGTCGGGGTGGTTGGCGGGGAAGAACGAGGACGTGTTCGCGTGGTTGTTGCCCGCGGCCACCACGACCACGATGCCGGCGTTGACGGCCCTGGTGATCGCGTTGGTGATCGCGCTGCTCGTGCAGCCGTTGCAGCCCAGGCTCAGGTTGATGACCTCGATGGTGGAGGCGCGGGCCACCACCCAGTCGATGCCGGCGGCGATCCCGGCCAGGGTGCCGGAGCCGGCGGAGTTGAGCACCTTCACGGCGTGGATGCGGGCGCCGGGGGCGACGCCGACCGAGCCGATGGAGTTGTCGATCGCGCCGACGATGCCCGCGACGTGCGAGCCGTGGCCGTTGTCGTCCACGCCGGCGTTGTTCGTGCAGACGCCGGACACGCAGTTGGCGCGGGCGACCACGTTCAGGTCGGGGTGGGTGTAGTCGACGCCGGTGTCGATGACGGCGACGTCCGTGTCGATGCGCACGTCATCGGTGCCGTCGATGTCGAGGTTCGGGTTGCTTGGGCCGAAGATGCGCCGTACGCCGGTGGGCGTGGTCTGCGCGAAGGCGGTCACCTCGGCGTCGGGCTCGACGCTGAGGACGTTCGGGTTCCGCTTGAGCTGCTCGGCCGCGCTCGCGCTCAGGCGGGCGGTGTAGCCCTTGAACGCGTGCTCGTAGACGCCGACGAGCTGGCCGCCGGCCTGGGACACCTGGTCCTGGGCCGCGCTGCGGGGCGCCGCCCGCATGGTCGGCTTGAGTTCGACGATGTACGTCCCGTCCGCGGCCTGCGCGTCCTGCGTGGCGGCGGAGGCGGGCGGCGGCGCCATGGCTAACGCCATGGCGCTGACGAGCAATGCGAGCAGGGGGGTGCGTGTTCGCATCGGCGTGAGCCCTTCCTGTGTCGCGGACCCAGGAGACCCATGTCATGACAAATCCACTGAGTCCGACATTACATGGTTAGTAAAGTTTTCATCAGTTGTCGGGTCCTGTCCATCGAAAAAGGTGCCAATTTCATACGAAATCAGCACCTTTTCTTGGGGGGATTTTTGTGCTCAGCGGAGCGGGATCCAGGCCTGTTGCGCCAGCGTGGCGGCGTCGTTGACCTGCATGCCGTCGTACGAGAGCGTCCAGATCGAGTCGCCGATGACCAGCGCCCGCTCGATCCCGGCCTGGTATTCGTCCATGGCCGGGTGCTTGATCATGCCGAGCTTCGTCACGCCCGAGTCGTCGATCTTCAGGACGAGCCCGCCCGACTCGTTCTGCTGGGTCAGCGGGATCACCGCCAGGCCGGTCTTGGGCCAGTACAGGAACGCGTGCGGATCCCACTCGGCCGCCGAGCCCGAGTCCTTCTGGAACAGCTGCGACAGCCTGCGCGGGCCGGCCGGATCGCTCACGTCGAACAGCGACACCTGGGTGCCCAGCGTCCTGCCCTTCTCGCTGGCCTCCTGGCCGATGCCGATCAGCCGGCCCTCGGCGCCGGGGTGCAGGTACGCGGAGTAGCCGGTGATCTTCAGCTCGCCCGTCACCTTGGGCGCCGCCGCGTCGCGCAGGTCGAGCGTGTAGAGCGGGTCGACCTGCTTGAACGTGACGCAGTAGCCGACCGGGCCGATGAACCTGACCGAGTAGATCCGCTCGCCCTCGCCGAGGCCGCCGACCTCGCCGGTCTTGGCCATGGTGTCGGCCTTGAGCACGTACACGGCGCTGGAGCTGGTCTTGCCGTCCGGGGAGGTGAGCGTGGTGGCGACGCGCAGGTGACCGTCGTACTCCGACAGCGAGTACTGGTTCAGCAGCCGGCCCGGGACCTTGCCCGAGGCCACGTAGGAGGGCGCGCCGGGCGAGCCGATGTCGAACCGGTGGACCTCGGTCTCCTCAGGCGGGATCGTCGGCTCCGGGCTGGGCGTCGGGGTGTCCGGCACCGGAGGGCTCGTGGGCGTGGGCTCCACGGCCGGGGCGGCGTCCCCGGAGGACGGTGCGGTCGTCGGGGTCTCCACCGCCGGTTCGCTGATCACCACCGGCATCCACCAGCGCGGGTTGCTGGCCACGTAGAGGCTGCTGCCGGTGCCGTACACGATGTCGCCGTCGGCCGCCAGGCTGATCGGGTCGGTGCCCGCGGCGGTCACGTCCTGCGCCAGGTCGATGGTGTGCACGGTCAGCAGCGAGGTGCCGGTGTAGTCGGCCGGGTGGCTGATCCGCTCGCACTTCACCGAGTCCTTCTTGACGGTGCCGGACGCGTCGGTGATCTCGATCTTGGGGAGCCAGGCGTCCGCCGGGGCCTGCCGGACCGCGGCCTGGTTGCGCTTGACGCGCTCGGTCTCGGAGACGTCGTCCTTGAACTCGGGGAAGGCGATGTCCGGCTGGCTGCGGGTGACCAGCCTGACCGTGGAGCCGACCATCCTGGCGTCCACGTACGAGCCCTGCGGCTTGATCGTGCTCAGCACCTTGGGCTTGCCCGACAGGTCGACCAGCACGTACCTGGTGTCGCCCGGCGGGGCGAAGCCGGCCATCCGCTTGTACATGATGTCGCCGCCGCGCATCAGCACCAGCGCCCGGTCGCCCGAGACGAGCAGGTCGGCGGGCACGCCGGGCCCGTTCTCGCCCTCTGTCAGCTTGAGCGAGCCGGTGACCTTCCTGGTGGCGGTGTCGATGATCCGCAGGACGCCGTCCTTGACCGTGATGACCCGGTTGCCGTCCGTCTTGACCACGTCGGGCTCGTCCACGCCGGTCTCGTGCACGTTCGTCGTGGAGTGCTCGGGGGTGCTCGTCTTGGCGTTCGCGGTGACCGAGCGGGCGGAGTCCTCCATGGCGGCGAAGGGCAGCACGTTGTCGAACCCGTACGGGGTGACGCGCTGGGCGGCGTGCTCGCGCAGCCCGGACAGCAGGTCGTCGCAGCCGGTGTAGGCCACCAGGCGGATCGCGCCGAGCGAGCTCACCCTGGGCTTCGGCGGCGCGCCCGCGGTCGTGGAGGTGCAGGCGACCGCGGCGGTCGCCAGCGCCGCGACGGTCGCGGCCGTGCGGATCAGCGTCTTCATGCCCTCATGACGGCTGCCCCGGGCGGATGGTTCAGGAGCCCTTGTTCGGGTTGGCGGTGAAGACCGGGCTGAAGTCGATGTCGTCCGGCACCTCGAGCAGCTTGCGCACGAGTTTCCCGGTGAAGTCGACCACCTGGACCTCGTCGTCGGCGCCGTTGTCCTGCTCCCAGCAGTAGAGATGGCTCTCGTCGTAGAAGCCGAGGACCTTGTCGCACTGGGAGGAGAACTTACGCAGGCGCTCGCCCGACCTGGTGTCCCAGATGCAGTGGTCGCCGTCTCCGCCGTTGGGGCAGTTCGTGACGAACGTCTTGCCCGAGGGCGAGAAGAGGTCCTGCGTGCCGGCGGACAGCGTGCCGATCTCGCTCGTCGAGTTCGTGGCCTTGCCCAGGGCGTTGAAGAAGCGCAGGCTGCGGTTCTTCTCGTCGCCATAGACGTTCACCGCGCCGTCCTCGGTGCCGTCGAAGCCGAAGGCCGTCTGGCGCACGGAGGTGTCGCTGACGTCGACCTGGGTGGCCTTCTTGGCGGCCACGTCCACCATGACGAAGCCCAGGTAGAGCCACTTGCTCCCGACCTTGCGCTCGGTGTTGAGCAGGATCTTCGAGCCGTCCCTCGACCACGCCCTGATGCTGCTGATCAGCGGCTCCTTGACGGTCTTGATCGTCGAACGGTCGCCCGTCCGCCGGTCGGTGAGGACGATGAAGTCGAAGTCGTCGGAGCTGTAGCTCCTGCCCCTTTCGGCGAGGTAGCGGCCGTCGGGGGAGACCAACGATTCCCAGTTGGCGGCGTACTTCGTGAACGAGCCGCGCAGCGACCCCCTGGCGTAGTCGATCCAGTCGTCCTTCTTCTTGTCGTAGATCTCGTAGGAGGTCAGCACGATCGCGTCGCCCGGGTCCTCGTAGAGGGAGATGTTCGCGCCGGGGAGCGTCTTCTTGATGCCCGGCCTCGGCACGGCCTGCTCGGTGGGGGCCGGGCTGGTGGTCGTCCTGCTCCTCGTCGAGGTCGTCGTCGGGGTTTTGGCCGGGCCGGCCAGCGTCGACGACTTGTCGACCTGGATGTAGACGACCACGCCGGCGAGGATCAGCAGCGCGACCGCCACCGTGATGCCGGCGACCAGCGGCGCCCTGCTCTTCCTCGGCCGCTGCTCGCCCCAGCTCGGGTGCGTGGGCTGGCCGTAGCCTCCGGGAGGCTGCCACGGCGGCTGGGGGGACGGGGCGACGGAGCCGGTGTGCGGGATCGGGCCGGAGTGCCCGCCGGGCCCGTACGGGACGGGGCCCGACGGCGGGACCGGGTGCGGGACCGGGTGCGGGGCCGGGTGCGGACCCGACGCGGGCCCTGACGGCGGACCTGGCAGGGGACCGGACATGGGCCCCGACGGCGGCCCGGAGTGTGGGCCCGAGTGCTGGCCGGAGTGCGGGCCCGGCGGCCCTGACGGCGACGCGAACGGCGACGGCGGTGCGGGGGCTGCCTCGGCGGCGGCCTGCGCGAGGAAGCCGGAGCCGGGCGCGGGCTGCGGCCCGGAGACGGGCGCGGCACCCGGCGCCGGGTGCCGCAGCAGCTGCATGATGACCTGCTCGGCCGTCGGCCGCTGCGCCGGGTCCTTGGACAGGCAAGCGGCCACCACGTCACGCAGCTGCCCGTCGAGCATGCCCAGGTCGGGATGCTGGTTGAGGACGCGGTTGATCACCGCGGGCATCGTGTCGCTGCCGAACGGCGCCTGCCCGGAGGCGGCGAAGACCATCGCGCTCGCCCACGAGAACATGTCGGCGGCCGGGCCGACCGTGTGCCCCATGATCTGCTCGGGCGACATGTACGCCGGCGTGCCCACGACCATGCTGCTGATCGTGGAGGTGGCGTTCAGCGCCCTGGCGATGCCGAAGTCGATCACCCGGGGCCCGTCGGCGCCGATGATCACGTTGGCCGGCTTGAAGTCACGGTGGACGATGCCGGCCTGGTGGATGGCGGCCAGCGCGGTGGCGGTGCCGATGGCCAGGCGGTGCAGCACGGTGCCCGTGCGCGGCCCCTCCTCCTGCACGACCCGGTGCAGGGAGGGCCCCTCGATGAACTCGCTGACGATGTACGGCCGATCCTCTTCCATCCCGGTGCCGAGGACGGCGGCGGTGCAGAACGGCGCCACCTGCTGGGCCACCTGGACCTCGCGCATGAACCTCTCGGCGCTCACCTGGTCGCCCGACAGGTCGGGGCGCAGCCATTTGACGGCCACGCGGGAGTCATTGTGGCCTTGGGCGAGGTAGACGACGCCCTGACCGCCCTCACCGAGCCGGCCGAGGAGATCCAGGCCCCCCAGCCGCTGTGGATCTCCGGGGCGTAGCGGAGCGAAGGTTGCCATGTAGGGATTCTGTCGCTACGGCGCGAATCCGCAAAAACTACCCGTGGGTAGCCGGGCGGAATATCCTTCTGGCATGCACGTGACGTCCAGCGGTAGGACACGGCACATCATCGCCCCCTTCACCGGCGAAACCCTCGCTGAGCTGCCCGTCTCGGACGTCGACGACGTCCGCAGGGCGTACGAGAAGGCCAGGGCCGCCCAGGAGGAGTGGGCGCGCAGGCCCGTGGCGGAGCGGGCGAGACCGTTCCTGCGGCTGCACGACGCGATCCTCGACCGGCGCGCCGAGATCCTCGACATCGTCCAGGACGAGACGGGCAAGGCCCGCAAGCACGCCTTCGAGGAGGTGCTCGACGTCGCGGGCTGCGCTCTCCACTACGCCCGCCGGGCGCCCGGCCTGCTCGCGCCGCGCGCCCGCAAGGGCGTCTTCCCCGGCGCCACCCGCGTCGTGGAGCTGCGCCGGCCCAAGGGCGTGGTCGCGCTGATCTCCCCGTGGAACTACCCGCTCGCGCTGGGTGTCACCGACGCGGTGCCCGCGCTGCTGGCCGGCAACGCGATCGTGCACAAGCCGGACACGCAGACCGCCCAGTCCACGCTGTGGACCATCGACCTGCTGGCCGAGCTGGGCATGCCGCGCGAGATCTGGCAGGTCGTGCTCGGCGAGCCGGCCGAGATCGGCGACGCGCTGCTGGACGACGCCGACTACGTGGCGTTCACGGGATCGACGCGCGGCGGCAGGAAGATCGCCGAGGAGGCGGCCAAGCGGCTCATCGGCTGCTCGCTGGAGCTCGGCGGCAAGAACCCGATGGTGGTGCTCGACGACGCCGACCTCGACGTGGCCGTCCAGGGGGCCATCCGGGCCTGCTTCACGAACGCCGGGCAGCTCTGCCTGTCGATCGAGCGCCTGTACGTGCACGCGTCCGTGTTCGACGCCTTCGCCGCGCGCTTCGTCGAGCAGGTCCAGGGCATGAAGCTGGGCGCGGGCCACGACTGGTCGGTGCAGATGGGCTCGCTCACCTCGCGGCGCCAGCTCGACACGGTCAGCGCGCACGTGGACGACGCCCTGGCCAAGGGCGCGAGGCTGCTGACCGGCGGCAGGGCCAGGCCCGACCTGGGCCCGCTGTTCTACGAGCCGACCGTGCTCACCGGCGTCGCCGAGGACATGGAGCTGTGCCGCAACGAGACCTTCGGGCCGGTGGTCGCGCTCTACCCGTTCACCTCCGAGGACGAGGTGGTCGAGCTGGCCAACGACACCATCTACGGCCTGAACGCCTCCATCTGGACCTCCAGCCTCCCGCGCGGCCGCGCGCTCGCAGCCCGGGTCAAGGCCGGCACGGTCAACATCAACGAGGGGTACGCCTCGGCCTACGCCTCCTACGACGCCCCCATGGGCGGTATGAAGGCGTCCGGGCTGGGCCGCCGGCACGGTTCCGAGGGCCTGCTGCGCTACACCGAGTCCAAGACCGTGGCCTCGCAGGCGGGCTGGCTGGGGTTCGAGCCGCCGTTCGGGCTGCCGTACGAGAAGTGGGCCGCCACCCTGGCCGCCACGCTCAAGACGATGCGGCGGCTGCGCTTGAAGTGACGTCTACGCTGTAAACGTGAACGATCAGGGCACGGCCGGGCGCATCGTGGCCGTCGCGCGGCGGATCCTCCTGGAGGACGGCGCCGACGCGGTCAGCATGCGGCGCGTGGGCGACGCCGTGGGCATCACCGCCATGGCCATCTACCGCCACTATCCCAACCGGGACGCCCTGCTGCGCGCGGTCGCCGACCGCAGCGCCCGCGAGCTGGCCGAGTCATGGCGGCAGCGCTCTCCTTCGGGGACGTGGGACGAGCGATGCATGGCCGCGCTGGACGACTTCCTCGACTTCGCGCTCGGGAGCCCGCATTTGTACCGGTTCCTGATCCTGGACGCCTGGGCGGGGGCGCGGCGCTTCCCGGAGGACTTCCGCGACGGGCAGGGGCCGCCGTTCAGCGTCGTCGCCGAGCTCGTGGAGGAGGGCATGCGCACGGGGCGGCTGCGCGAGGACGATCCCCTGGAGACGGCGATGACGATCACGTCGAGCGCGCAGGGGCTGGTCCAGCAGTACCTGAGCGGGCGGATCGGGATGGCCGAGGCCGACTTTCGCGCGCTCTGCCACCGGTCGACCGTGCGGATCATCAACGGGCTCGTCGTGGAATAACCCGTCCTGGGCCGGTGTCGTTGACGTCCATGGAGATTCGTTACCTCGGAGGGCCGACGGCGGTCCTGGAGATCGGCGGGGTGCGCCTGCTGACCGACCCCACGTTCGACGCGCCCGGCGACTACCCGATCGGGAACAGGGCGCTCACGAAGACCGCGGGGCCCGCCTCCGGCGCGGCCGAGCTCGGGGCCGTGGACGCGGTGCTGCTCTCCCACGACCAGCACCCGGACAACCTCGACAGGGCCGGGCGGGACTACCTGGCGTCCGTTCCGCTGGTGCTCTCCACCGGGTCGGCGGCCGGGCGGCTGGGATCCTCCGTGCGGGCGCTGCCCAACTGGACGTCCGTCACGGTGGGCGACGGGCTGCGGGTGACCGGCGTCCCCGCCCAGCACGGGCCCGACGGGACCGAGCACCTGGTGGGCGAGGTGACCGGGTTCGTGCTCAGCGGTGACGGGCTGCCGACCGTCTACGTGAGCGGCGACAACGCCTCGCTGGACGTCGTACGGGAGATCGCCGGGCGGTTCGGCTCCGTGGACGTGGCGCTGCTGTTCGCGGGCGGGGCACGCACGCCGCTGGTCGATGGCTACTTGACGCTGACCAGCGAGGACGCCGTGACGGCGGCCGAGATCCTGGGGGCCAGGCACGTGGTGCCGCTGCACTTCGAGCACTGGGCGCATTTCACGCAGGGGCGGGACACCGTGGAGAAGGCGTTCGCCGGGTTCGGCGAACGGCTCCGGCTGCTCGCTCCGGGCGAAACCACCGAGATCCCCTGATCACGGCACCCGGATCCGCCGGCCGCCCGCCCGCCCGATCGGTCGGCTCGTGGCGAACGGCGCCGCCCGGCCCGCCCCGGCCTGGCAGGGTGGAGCCGTGAGCTGGAACGCGCGGGCCCTCGACGTGCTGGCGGCGGGGGAGCCCACCCCGCTGATCGACTTCCCGGTCCAGGCGCCCGGGATCAGGCTGCTGCTGAAGGACGAGTCCGCGCAGCCGACCGGGAGCCTGCGGCACCGGCACGCCAGGGCGCTGTTCCGGCGGGCCGTCCTCGACGGGCTGGTCGGCGAGGGCACGACCGTGGTGGAGGCCACGGGCGGCAACGCGGCCGTCGCGCAGGCCTGGTTCGCCCGGCGGCTCGGGCTGCCGTACATCGTGGTCATGCCGGGCGAGCGCAGCCAGGCGCGGGCCAGGGCGGTGGAGGCGCTGGGCGGGGAGTGCAGGTTCGTGACGCCGCCACTGGCGATCTACGACGCGGCGCGCGGGATCCCGGGCCATTTCCTCGACCAGTTCGGCCGGGCGGCCGAGCACGACCTGGGGGAGGAGCTGTTCGCCCAGGTGCGGCCCGACTGGGTGGTGACGGGCGCGAGCACGGGTGCCACCTCCGCCACGCTCGGGCGGTGGGTACGCGAGCACGACCTGCCCTGCCGGTCGCGGTGGCCGATCCCGATAATTCGGCATATTTCCCGGGATGGACGCTCGACGTGTCCGACTACGCGACCGGGATGCCGTCGCGGATCGAAGGCATCGGGCGACCCCGCGTCGAGCCGGGGTTCCGGCCCGATCTCGTCGACCTCGTCATCCCGGTGCCCGACGCCGCGAGCGTGGCGGCGGCCCGGCACCTCAGGGCGGTCACGGGGCTCGCGGTGGGCGGCTCGTCGGGCACGGCGCTCTGGGCGGCGCTGGAGCTGGTCGAGCGCATGCGGGCCAGGGGCGAGACCGGCACTGTGGTGTCGCTGGTCGGAGATGCTGCCGACCGGCATCTGGCGACCTGTCACGATGACGCCTGGGCCGCCGCCAAGGGGCTGGACGCCGGACAGTTCGCCGATGAGCTGCGGCGCCGGGTCGCGCTCAGGCCAGGGGGTGGCTGACCCAGACGTTCGGCTCGACGTACACGGCGTGGTCCTGCTCCACGTCGCAGTGCACCGGGGTGAGCGCGCCGGGCACCTCCACCGGGCCCGGCCGGTCGAACGGCAGGTCCGTCCACCGCCGCCACTCCGCCAGCGTGCCCGACACGACCATCGAGCGCGGCGCCACCTTGACGATCTTCCCGCCCACCCGCACGTGCACCCGTAACCAGGCGTCATGGGGCAGGCCGTCGGCGCGGGTCCTGAAGGCGTACTCGGCCATGGGGGTGCGCGGTTCGAGGTGCTTCCCGTTGGGCCTGACCGGCGCCACCAGCTCGCGGTAGCCGAGGTCGGCGGCGCGCTCGCGCATGGCCGCGAGCATCAGGTAGGAGAGCCCCGTCCCCTGGAGGTCGCGGCGGACGGAGATCTCCAGGGCGGAGATGCTGTCGGGCCGCTCGCCGCGCTCGCGGGCCAGCCAGCCGTACCTGATCACGCCGTCCCAGCCGTCGTCCGGCAGTTCGGAGCCCCCGGAGAGGAACGGGATCATGCACGCCCGCGCCGCCAGCCGTCCCGGCTCCTCGTCGGAGTCGGCCACCAGCACGTAGTCGGCGTAGGTCGTGGTGGCGAACGGATAGAACAGGTCCGCCATCGGGTCCTCGAGCACGAAATCGTGCCACGTATGGTCCATCTCGAACAGCGACGACGCGAACTCGGGACGCTCCGCGAGCGTCGTGATCTTGAGGGCCATGGGAAACATTCTCACATTACGGCCGACCGGTACGCGCTTGTATAAAACAGGGCGAAAGGTGTGCGCTAGCGTCGGCCGCATGACAGAACTTGACGCCAGGCTGCGAGCCATCACCGACCTGTTCGTGGCCGAGGCGCGCGAGGGCGGTGGCAGGCACGAGTACGACGGCCGGATCCAGGACCTCTCGCCCGCGGGCGTGCGGTCCGGTCTGGCGCGACTCGGCGAGGGGCCGCTGCCCGCGGACGCGCATGACGCCGAGCACCTACAGGTGTTCGAGGAGAGCCTGCGCACTCAGTTCGGCGAGCTGGAGCTGCATCGCAAGAACCCGCTGGTCCACCTCTCGAACCTCGACCTCGCCTGCTACGACCGCGACTACGCCCCCGAGGAGGAGCGCGAGGCGGCCAAGGCGGCCCACCTCGCGCTCTGGCCCGAGGCGGTGGACCAGGCGCTCGCCTCGCTCGACCAGGTCCCGGCCCCCGTCGCGCAGTCCCTGCTCGCCGCGACCAGGGGACTGTCCGCCGGGGTCACCGACGAGGCCGCGCTCAAGGCGCACAGCCTGCTCGTGGCCCACGTCGAGCGGGCCGCGGCGGAGGGCGACCCCGACGCGGCGCTCGGCGGCGAGGCGCTGGCCAGGCTCATGGGCACGGCCGAAGGGCTGCCCGTCGACCTGGGCAGGCTCGCCGAGCGCGCCGACGCCGAGCGGGACCGGCTGATGGGCCTGCTCGCCGAGTCCTGCGCCAAGCTGGGGGAGCGGGACCGGGCGCCGCTGGACGTCGTACGGGAGCTGGTCAAGGACCACCCCGACCCCGACGGGGTCATCGAGGCGGCGCGGATCGGCACCGAGAAGGCCATCGCGTTCACCCGCGAGAAGGACCTCGTGCCCTACCACGACGGCGAGTGCCTGGTGGGGCTGGCGCCCGAGTCGCGGCGCTGGGCGATGGCCATGATGGCGTGGAACTCGCCCGGCGAGCCCGAGGGCCCGTCCTGGTACTACATCACGCCGCCGGAGCCGTCCTGGCCGGAGCAGGACCAGGAGGAGTGGCTGGAGGTCTTCAGCAACGCGACGCTGCCGGCGATCAACGTGCACGAGGTCGCGCCCGGGCACTTCTCGCACGCCCGCGCGCTGCGGCGGGCCAAGTCGGACGTGCGCCGGCTCCTGCAGTCCCTCGCGTTCATCGAGGGGTGGGCGCACTACGCCGAGGAACTGTGCGTGGAGGAGGGCTTCGAGCCGGACGACCCGCGGTTCGAGATCGGCGTCTGGGTGGAGGCGCTGCTCCGCGTCACCCGGCTGGCCTGCGCGATCGGCGTGCACACCGGGCAGATGACGGTCGAGGAGGGCGCCAGGCGCTTCGAGTCCGACACGCACCTGGCCGGGCCGGCCGCGCTGTCGGAGGCCAGGCGGGCGACCTTCGACCCGACGTACGGGCGTTACACCTGGGGCAAGCTGCTCATCCTCGACCTGCGGGAGCGGGCGCGGGCCGAGTGGGGCGCGGACTTCAGCCTGCAGCGCTACCACAAGGCCCTGTTCGACCTCGGCTCGCCGCCCCTGGGCCTGATCGACCGCATCCTCTAGATCGCCCCCTCCCTTCTCAAGAAGGGAGGAGGTAGCGTCGGTCGCGAGCGAGGGGAGGATGATCCTGTGCGGGAGCTCTCCGGCAAGGTCGCCGTGGTGACCGGCGCGGCCAGCGGCATCGGGCGGGCGTTGGCGCTCAGGTTCGCGGCCGAGGGCATGGCGCTGATGCTCGCCGACGTCGATCCCGGCGGCCTCGCCGAGACGGCCTACCAGGCAGGCGACGGCAAGGTGCGCACACAGGTCACCGACGTCTCCGACGCGGCGGCCGTACGGCACCTGGCCAACCGCTGCTTCGGCGAGTTCGGCGCCGTGCACGTCCTCTGCAACAACGCCGGCGTCTTCCAGGGCGGCCGCATGTGGACCCGCGGCGAGGAGGACTTCGCCTGGCTGCTGGGCGTGAACCTGTGGGGCGTGCTCCACGGCATCCACGAGTTCGTCCCGCGCATGATCGAGCAGGACACCGAGGGGCACATCGTCAACACGGTGTCGGTGGCCGGGCTGTTCACCACGCCGGGATCGGGCGGGTACGCGGTCACCAAGTACGCCGCCATGGCCGCGTCCCAGGCCCTCGCCGAAGACCTGGCCGCCACGGGCGCCAAACTCCGGGTGACCGCGCTCTGCCCCGGCGCGGTCAGGACCCGCATCGCCGACTCCGAGCGCGTACGCCCGGCCGCTTTGGTCGCCACCCCCACCCAGGACGAGGCGGACGCGCAGGAATGGGTCGGCCGGGCGGCCGAGCGCGGCATCGAGCCGGCCGAGGTGGCCGGCCTGGTCGTGGCGGCCATCCGCGAGGAGCGGTTCCTGGTGCTGACCGATCCCCGGTACGCCGCCCGGCTGCGCCTGCAGACCGAGACCCTGCTCACCGGGAACCTGCCGCCCTACCAGTGACGTTCGTGCGCCAGCACCCGCACCACCGTGCCGCTGTGCGGCCTGACCAGCAGCCGGACGTGGTCGCCGGGCAGCACGTCCTGGTAGAGGCCCTGCGTGACCAGGAACGACCTGGCCTTCTCCGAGCTGCCGTCGTGCACGGCCACGTAGTAGGCGCACCTGCCGCTCGTCGTCTCGTGATCCGGGTCGGCGACGGCCCAGTGCTTGACGACGTAACCGGAGACCTCCTGCCGTTTGGCGCCGGACGCGGCTGATCCGGGCGGCTCGATCTCGTCGCCGTGCCAGCCGCTGCCCGTGAAGATCCACTCCTGCCCGGGATCCGTCGGCTCGGCGTCCGGCCCGGCGATCTCCCGCCCGGCCTGGGTCAGCAGGAACCCCCGGCCCGCCATGAGCAGCCCCACCCCGGCCACGAACGACACCATCGTCGCGATCATCCCCGGCCACGACAGCCCGGCCGCCGAGATGGTGGCGTACCAGGGGATGAACAGCCCGGCGGCCAGGAGCACCGGAACGATCATGGTCGGCCAGCGCCGCCGCGCCAGGCCCAGGTCGATCGCGGTCTGCCGGGCCAGCGGGACCAGGCCGCCGTCCAGCTCGGCCCCTTCGGGCATGACCGCCATCACGGGCGCGTACGGCCGGCCCGCCAGGTGGGCGACCACCCGTTCCAGGACCCATCGCTCGTACGGGAGAAGCGGCTCCTGCCTCAGGGGCGCCAGCGAGAGACGATCGTCCTCGATCGTCAGCCACCCGCGCCCGGCCAGCTCGAACAGCGCCGAGTGGAACACCTCCTGGGCCCGCATGCCGCGTAACAGCTCGACCACGGCCGGTGGCGTCTCGTGTCGCGGCGCCCGTCGCGGGCGGTCGCGGCTGGACACCTTGAAGGCGGCGGCCAGCGTGGCGGCCCACAGAGCCCACGCGGTCACCGGCCAGACAAGATCCATTGTTCTGTGTTAGCACGAGTGCCGGTGGCAGGCCAGGCGTAATGCACAAGGCCGATAGACTGTAGTCACCGCATTTCGCCTTTGGGGGGTTCTCACGGTGTCTGAATTCGACACAGTGCTGGTGGTCGACTTCGGCGCACAGTACGCGCAGCTCATCGCCAGGCGTGTGCGCGAGTGCCACGTCTACTCCGAGATCGTGCCTTCGACCATGCCGGTCGAGGAGATGATGGCCAAGAACCCCAAGGCGATCATCCTGTCCGGCGGCCCTTCCTCGGTCTATGCCGAAGGCGCTCCGCCGGTGCCGCACGGGCTGTTCGAGACGGGTGTGCCCACGTTCGGCATCTGCTACGGCTTCCAGGCCATGGCGCAGGCGCTGGGCGGCGAGGTGGCCCGCACGGGCGTGGCCGAGTACGGCGGCACCGCGCTGGAGGTGCTCAACGAGGGCGTGATCTTCGCCGGGCTGCCGGACGCCCAGACGGTCTGGATGTCACACGGTGACAGCGTCGCCGCAGCCCCCGAGGGCTTCACGGTGACCGCCTCGACGAGCGAGACCCCGGTCGCCGCCTTCGAGCACCCTGAGCGCGGCCTCTACGGCGTGCAGTTCCACCCGGAGGTGCTCCACTCCGAGCACGGCCAGGTGGTCCTCAAGCACTTCCTCGACGCCGCAGGCTGCCGCCCGTCGTGGACCATGCTCAACATCGTCGAAGACTCCATTGACGCCGTGCGCCGCCAGGTCGGCGACGGCCGCGCGATCTGCGCCCTGTCCGGCGGTGTCGACTCCGCGGTGGCCGCCGCGATCGTCCAGCGCGCCATCGGCGATCGGTTGACCTGCGTCTTCGTCGACCACGGCCTGCTGCGCAAGGGCGAGGCCGAGCAGGTGGAGCGCGACTTCGTGGCCGTCACGGGCGTGAAGCTGCGCGTGGTGGACGCCGCCGACCGCTTCCTGAAGGCGCTGGAGGGCGTCTCCGACCCGGAGGAGAAGCGGAAGATCATCGGCCGCGAGTTCATCCGCGTCTTCGAGGACGAGCAGCGCGCCATCATGGCCGACGGTCCGGTGGAGTTCCTGGTGCAGGGCACGCTCTACCCCGACGTGGTGGAGTCGGGCGGCGGCACCGGCACCGCCAACATCAAGTCCCACCACAATGTCGGCGGCCTGCCCGACGACCTCCAGTTCAAGCTGGTCGAGCCGCTGCGCGCGCTCTTCAAGGACGAGGTGCGCCGGGCCGGCGAGGAGCTGGGGCTCCCGTCCGCCA
Organism: Nonomuraea sp. NPDC003709; assembly: GCF_040610775.1. Lineage (NCBI taxonomy): Bacteria > Bacillati > Actinomycetota > Actinomycetes > Streptosporangiales > Streptosporangiaceae > Nonomuraea > Nonomuraea sp. NPDC003709. The sequence continues at coordinate 97,644 of NZ_JBEXMW010000001.1, forward strand.
TGGTCTGGCGCCAGCCCTTCCCGGGACCCGGCCTCGGGATCCGCATCGTGGGCGAGGTCACCCGCGAGCGCCTGGACCTGCTGCGCGAGGCCGACGCGATCGCCCGCGAGGAGCTGTCCCGGGCCGGCCTCGACCGGCAGATCTGGCAGTGCCCCGTGGTGCTGCTGGCCGACGTGCGGTCGGTGGGGGTGCAGGGGGACGGGCGCACGTACGGGCACCCGGTGGTGCTGCGACCGGTGACGTCCGAGGACGCGATGACGGCCGACTGGGCGCGGGTGCCTTACGACGTGCTATCGCGCATCTCGACCCGGATCACCAACGAGGTTCGGGAGGTCAACCGGGTGGTGCTCGACGTGACGAGCAAGCCTCCGGGCACCATCGAGTGGGAGTAGTCCGCTAGCCGGGGCGGGAGAGCTCGGGGCTCAGGAGGTTTTCCGGGGCTCAGGGGGCGATCGGGGCTTTTCGGGGCTCAGGGGCGGCCGGGCTCGGGTGGTTTCCGGGCTCAGGCGGCGACCGGGGCGAGGGCGCCGATGGGGGCGTCGGTCTCGGCGCGGGCGAACACCGGCAGCTCGAACCAGATGGCCTTGCCGCGCGCCGTACGCTCGCCGCCCCAGCAGCAGGACAGCACGTCGACGAGGAACAGCCCGCGTCCGCTCTCCGCGTCCGCGTCGACGACCCGCATGTGCGGCAGGACGGGGTTCTCGTCCTCGACCTCGCAGCGCAGCAGGCCGTCCTCGGCGGAGAAGCTGAGGCGGACCGGCCCGTACGCGTGCTCCAGCGCGTTGCCGACCAGCTCGCTGACGAGCAGTTCCGCGGCCTCCACCTGGTCGTCGAGGCCCCAGGCGGCGAGCTTGTCACGGGTCAGACGGCGGGCATCGCACACCGAGCCGAGGTCAGGCGAGAGCCACCACGAGGCCGTGCGGCACGTGATCTGGCGGCGGCCGGTGACCGCGGTCAGGATGCTGCTCATCAGAAGCCTGTTCATGTCCTACCCCCAAGGGGGTCCTCTTCCTTGCCTCTCGTTCAGTGAGCCTGGGTCTGCTCACACCATCGAGAATGCCTCAGTGAGGTGCCGCAGGAAGAGGTGAGAACTCCCCGTATAGGTACCTATTCCACGTACGTAGGCAGCCCACGGCAGGGACTGGGGATGCTTTTGAGGCGAGGGTGCCCTATGAGGTGGTCTGGGGCACGACGCAGTTGTTGTTCGGGGGCTTCCCCTCCGGCCAGGCGACGCCCTTGAACGTCAGCTTTCCCGAGGCCGGGTCCAGCCGGACGACCGGCAGGGCCTTGTCGTACGGGTTGCCCGCGCCGGTCAGGCAGATCAAGCCGCTCGCGCCCTGGATCCGGTAGGCGGCGTGCAGGTCGGCGAGAACGTCCTTGACGTCCTGTCGGGAAGGGACCTCCGTGGGGCTGATCGCGACGGCCTTCGCCAGGGCCCGGTGGGCGGTCAGGACCACGTCGTGGGTGATGATCGTACGCCCGTCCTCGAGCGCCACAGGGCCGATCTTGGCGGTGGCGATGAGGTGCTGGAGCCGGGCCAGGGACTCCTGCGGCTCGGCGAGATAGCGCGGGAGGTCTTCCCGCTTCGGCTTGGAGTCTTTGCGGGTGTTCTCCCGCCACCACTTCGCCACCTCGATGTTCCAGGCGGCGGGGTGGGCCGGGGCGGCGTACTCGACGGACACGGACGGTCTGCCGCCGCCCGGGTCGCCCCGGATGAGTTCGAGATCCTCGGCGTCCAGGCGGCTGTCGAGCGTCGTCGCGTCGGAGCCGGTGATCACGGTGTAGGACTTCTTGCCGGCGCAGTAGGTGTTCGCCAGCGTCTTGACGAAGAGCTTCAGATGGAAGGCCCGGCCGGCGAAATAGATGAAACGGGCGTTCGACTGACAGATGTTCAAGGCGAAGTCCTGGAACCGGTTCGGCGTGCGGCCGGGCTCCTCAAGGCCGGGTGACTCGTACGTCATGTCCTGGACCCCGGTGCCCTTCTTGCCCTTTCTGGCCTCGGTGAAGGCGTCGCGCAGCGACTTGTCGTAGTTGTCCAGGGGCCGGGTGTCCGCGACGAGCGCGCTCTCGGCGCCCGCCAGCTTCGGGTCGGACTTGAGCAGCGCCTCGGCCTGCTCTTTGGTGGTCGAGACCACGCGGGCCAGGCCGGGGAACGGATCCCGGCTCAGGTCCTGGGTCTCCGGGTTGGCGAAATCGGATGAGGTGACCAGGCTTGCGACGACGGGGATCCCCAGGTCCTTCGTCAGGTGGTGCATCGCGTTCCACGTGTTGGTCAGGCTGAGGTTGAACCCGGCGACGACGCGGAGCTGCGGTTCCCTCTCGGTGAGGTAATCCACGGTCTTCTGCCAGTACCCGTAGTCGCGGCCGGGGTTGGCGAGGACGAGGCGGATCGGGGGCTTCGCGGCGTCGGGGGTGTTGGCCTGCAGCTGGGCCAGATAGGCGCCCTGCACCTCGCTCAGGATCTGCTTGCGCACGGCCGGGATGTCCGACTGCATGGGGATCATCAACGCCACGGTGGCGTACGGTTTCGCCGCGATCCGATTGTTCTCCGCCTCGATGCGCGCGAAGACCTCCGGCATGCCGTCGAGATCCGGCATGAGCACGCCTGTGCCGTCCGACACGCCGATGCAGTCGCGGCCCATCACGACGAGCCCTTCCCCGCAGCTCGCCGGCTCCGGCGGCGGGAGGATCACCGCGTACGTGACGAAACCCAGGACGCCCGCGAGAGCGAACATCTCGGTGGCGAGGGTCAGCGGTCCCGGCCCCCTGCGGGGAGGTTTCGGCGCCGGACCCGATCCCAGGGTGACCGGCAGCAGCCGGCTGGGCACCGGCTCGGCGCCGCCGGCGATGATGTTCTCGATGGCCTCTTTCCGCCGTGCGAACAGCGCCGGAATCTCCTTGGCGAGTTCGCCCGGAGAGACGGGCGGATTGGCCCCTCTCGCGACCGGTGCCTCGCCCCGCGCCGAGGTCGCCACGACGACGGGATAGGCGCGCAGGCCGCGGGATCCGTGATCGTACGCGGCGAGGAGCGTGTCTCTGATCTTCCGCCGCGCCGGGACGAGGTCGACGTCGGGCAGGAGAATGACGGGACGGCGCACCCGGTTGAGCCGGCGGAAAAGCCCGTGGTGTGCGTTGATATCCGCCAGCAGGGCCTTGACGAGCAGGAGCTCTTTCTCGTCGATGTTGTTCTTGGACGGCTCGATCAGCAGCCGGCGCAGTTCCCTGACGAGCTCCTCGGTGGTCCCCAGCGGCCGTCTGAACGCTTGCTTCCGGTACCAGCGCAGGGTCCAGTGGGCACGGACCTGGAAAGCGCCGAATATACCGATCACCAGGCCGACAATGCCGCTCGCCAGGTTTCCGAGGTAGGAGTTGGTGACGACCTTTTTGATCGCCTTGCGGACCTCCCGCAGGTTCTTCTGCCGCGCCTTGTCGATCGCCTCCTTGACCTTCTCCTCCAGCTCGGCGTCCAGTTCGCCCAGCTCGGCGAGGCGCTTCTGCTCCGGGTCGCGGAGGTTCCAGCTCGCCAGCGCGTACGCGGCCTCGAAGCGGGGGAAGACGAGGGGGAGCCGGTAGGCGGGACGCGAGAACCTGTGCGCGACGGCCCGCAATTCCGCCGCGAACTGCGACAGGTCGGCGTTCGGCGGGGTTGTGCACGGCTCGTTGATCGGCAGGACGCTCGAATACTCTTCGTAGTACTCCGCGGGCCACGATCGAATCGCCTCGAGGTCGGCCGCGTGGTAGTCCGAGGGCTCGCACTGAAGGACCAAAGGCCCGGTCCGGCGGCCGAAACGGACCTTCCTTCGGCGGAACCGGCGGAGGATCACCAGCTCCGCCAGCGCCGCGTTCAGGTGCTGAGCCACCTCGGCCCCCATCGTCGTCATCCCTGCGCCAGCGAGTGGGTTGGACTTTAACCGGTCGTGACCACGTCGTAACTGGATTTGGGGAAATGCTGAGGTCCTGTACGGCGGCGCTCGCCGTACAGGACGAGGGTCATGCGGGGTCAGTTGGCTTTCTTGTCCTTGTCGGCGAGCGTGCCGCAGGTGAAGCCCTTTTCCCGGTCGGGATCGAGCTGGATGTCGATCAGGATCGTGCTCTCCGAGAACTTGCGGAAGGTCATCAGCTTGTCGCAGTCGTAGAAGGCGTATCCGCCCTCGAACTCGCCCAGCAGCATCATCCAGCGCCCGTCGTAGAGCGTCTTGCCGCTGCTGTCCTGGAGCCTGGCCCACTGGTCCTGGAAGCCGAGGCTGTCGAGCAGTGCGTTGGCCTGCCCGGTCTCCTGCACCTGCACGGCGCCGAAGACCATCTGGATGATGAGCGCGTATCCCAGCCCGACCCCCGTGAAGGCCCCGATCAGGACCTTCATCCCGGCGCGGCCGATCGACTTGCGGCGCAGCAGGCGGAAGGGCACCACGTAGGCCAGGAAGCCCAGCAGGATCGCGAGGACGACCTCACCACCCCCCAGGTGCTCTTCCACCGCGGTGTACACGTAATAGAGGAAGCCCAGGTAGGACAGACCGGCCCAGACCGCGGCGATCACGGCGACGATCCACGGGCGTTTCCGGACGGCCTGGAACAGGCGGCCGGCCCAGCCGCGGGTGATGAGGTTGAGCAGCCAGCCCAGGCTGATGAGCAGGCCGATACAGGAGGCGATGATCAGCGTCAGCGGCAGCAGGGAGCCCAGGAGCCGTCCGAAGAGCACGGACTGGTCTATGCCGGCCTGCTCGGGCGTGATGCCGAAGACGCTGTACATCTCCTTGAAGCCCATGTACAGCAGCGCGTACAGCGTGACACCGGCCGGGACCACCACCGAGCCGATCTTCTCGAGTACGTCGAGGACGCCGCCGCTGTCCTCTTCGCCCTCTGCCGTCGTCTTGACGGCCTCGGCCGGGGGAGCGTCCGGCGTCGCCGGCTGAGCCGGAAGCGGCTGATCTAACGGGTAAGACTGATAAGTCATGATAAATCGGAATCCATGCCTGTTTGACGGAGTACGGGAGCAATTGCAAGATCATTGGCCGCTTGAGGGCGGTGCGGATTGACCCCATCCCGATCGCCCTAATGGCGATCCAGCACAAAGCCCTCAAAGCGGGCGGGCCAGGATCTCGGCAAGAGTAGAGGGACGCGGCGACGCCGCAGTCGTCACTTCAACTTCCTCGAAATGTTCCCCTGATCTTCGCTGATCGTCCGAGGCCGCCGCCTCGGCGGCGGCGCTCAGCCCCATACCGTAGCGGTCGAGGCGGCACAGCCGCGACAGAACCCCCTTGATGCCGATATGTGGCTGTAAGCCGTCCGAAGCTGCCACAAGTGCGCGGCGTTTTCACTGACTCGCACATTTACCTGACCGGTCCTGTGGTCAGTCGGAGTCATTCGTGTCATCACGTATTCACCGGCCGGGTGTGTCGTCCGCGTGTTCGCCGATCAGGGGGACGAACCGGGCGGGTGTCAGCAGGCGCTCCTGGACCAGGCGGTCGTGCCGCTTGCCGAAGAGCACGACGGTCTCGTCCAGCTCCGCGTGGATCGGCATGACCAGCCGTCCGCCCTCGGCGAGCTGCTCGGCGAGCGGGGCGGGCACCGTCCGGGCCGTGGCGGACACGACGACGGCGTCGAAGGGCGCGTGCTCGGGCAGTCCGGCGGTGCCGTCGCCCACCAGTACCTCGGCGCCGGTCACCCCGGCCCAGGCGAGGTTGGCCCGCGCGTGCCGGGCCAGGTCGGCGTGGCGTTCCATCGAGTACACCCGGCGGGCCAGGCGGGCGAGCAGGGCGGTCTGGTAGCCGTACCCGGTGCCGATCTCCAGGACCGTCTCCGTGCCCGACAGCCGCAGGGCGTCGATCATCTGCGCGATCAGGGACGGCTGCGAGGTGGGCTGGCCGTGGCCGATCGGGATCGGTTCGTCGAAAGGGGCGCGGTCGGCGTAACGCGGCGGTACGAACCGGTCGCGCGGTGTGGTGGCGAGGGCCGCCAGCAGCCGGGGATCTTCCACCCCGGCCCACTGGGCGGCCTTCACCAGCGTCTCGAACTCCATCGGCGGTCACCCGCCGACGCGCTGCTCCGAGCCATGCCCACCTGCTTCCCCACAGGCCGGGCTCGATGCTGTCGGTGTCAGCAGTTCTTGCCGCTGTTGACGCAGCGGACGATGGTGTTCATGAGCCTGTGCGACATCACGCCGATGGCGCCGGCGTGGTCGGTGCTCGGGTTGTTCTGCTCGCTCGCGGGTCCGTCCACCGCGAAGGGGACGTCTCCTGAGGTGGGCACGTCGTCGTAGGTGAGCGTCATCCGGAGCTGCGGCACGGCCTCGGTGCCGCCGGGGCAGGCGCCGGTCTCGTCAGGGAAGACGAGGTGCGTGCGGTGGTCGGCGCTGTCGAGGTTCTGACCGTCCCAGCAGCTGGGCATGTCGAAGACGCGGACCAGGTCGCTGCCGGAGGGGCAGATCGGATACTTGTCGGTCAGCCGGTCGGTGAAGCCCGTGCAGGTGAACGTCGGGCGGGCGTTCTCAGCGCCGTTGCTGGCCGCCCTGGCGTCGCCGGAGATCATCCTGAGGAACCGCGGCGCCGCCGTCACCTCCGAGGTGAGGTTCCCGCGGTACTCGAGCTTCACAGACGTCGGCTGTACGGGGGTGCCGACGTTGTTCGTGTCGTCCCCGGCCGTGGATTCGTCGTCGGATCCGCGTACGCGCAGGGTCGGCCAGAAGTAGGCGGACCGGTCGTCGCTGGTGCGGCAGGTGGTGTCCGCGGCGGCCAGGCTCTCGTTGGTCGAGAACGCGTCCGTGGACATGTTGCCCACGTAGTCCTGCCTGAGCTGGGCCCCGTCCGACATGCCCGGGGCGAGGATGAGGTTGTCGGTGTTGGAGTGACCGTCGCGGTTCGTACCGCATCGGGAGGCGTACGTGCCCGTTGAGGCGTTCTCGCCGGCCTCTGGCTGCTCCGCCTTGGGGACGTCACGGATGTCGACGTAGTCGTCGGCCGTGGGCCCGGCGTCCGCCGAGTTCTGGGCGTCGTCGAGTGAGCAGGTGGCGAGTTCGTCGAGGCCGGTGGGGCGTTCTGCGACGCGTCCGATGGCTATGGAGATGCGGTCGATGGCGGCGGCGCGTTTGTCGGCGAGTGGGCCGAGGATGGCGTTCTGGACGAAGTTGGAGCCTCCTTCTCCTGCTGAGGTGGCGAGTCGGTCGTTGGCTTCTTGGAGTTGTTTGTCGAGTTGGGCGAGGTTGCGGTCAACCTCGGCTTTGGCGGCGGCCGGGACGTCGGGCAGCTTGTCCGCCACGTTCGGGCAGACGATGGTCTGCGCGGCCGGGTCCGCGGTCTGGCTGCCGCTGGGATCAGATGTGGCGGAGCCGGTCGCCGGGGGCGCGGTGGTTTGTTCCGGTGGGGTGGCTTGGTCGGATGAGGTCGCCTGGTCGGTCGGGGTGGCCTCCTGGGATGGAGTGGCCATCTGGGATGGGGCGGCGGCGTCGCCGAGCGAGCAGGTGGCGAGCTCGTTGAGGCCGGTGGGGCGTTCTGCGACGCGTCCGATGGCTATGGAGATGCGGTCGATGGCGGCGGCGCGTTTGTCGGCGAGTGGGCCGAGGATGGCGTTCTGGACGAAGTTGGAGCCTCCTTCTCCTGCTGAGGTGGCGAGTCGGTTGTTGGCTTCTTGGAGTTGTTTGTCGAGTTGGGCGAGGTTGCGGTCGACCTCGGCTTTGGCGGCGGCCGGGACGTCGGGCAGCTTGTCCGCCACGTTCGGGCAGGCGATGCCCTCAGTCGCGACCGTGCTCAGATAGACATCCACCGCCCCGGTCTGCGCGTACGGCGGAGAGCCTGACAGGACGAGCGCGACGCTTCCGCTCAGGCAAACCGCCCCCAACCACGGCCTGAATCGTCTTTCCCCCGATGGACTCCACATGCGACCACTCCCTCCGGTTTCGTCGTGGGCAAGGAAAGTCCGATCTTCGACAGGTACGGGGGTTCTTCCGGGAGGGTTCACCCGCATGCATCAGGGAGGGGCCACCAGACCGCCTCCCACCAGCGCGAATGCGTATTTATACACATTTGCGGATTGAACCCGGCGCGAGGTGCGGGTCGTACAACCGGGCGTCGAACACCGCTACGGGCCTCACCCCTGAGGCAACTGAAAGGGTCAATCATGACGAAGCGCATCCTCACCGCCTCCGGCCTCGCGCTCGCCACCGCGCTGATCGCCGCCTCCGTCAGCCCGGCCATGGCACAGGCGGACACGCAGTCGAGCACCGACGTCTATCTGGCGGCGACGCTGCTGGGCAAGAACGAAGTACCCGCCCCCGGCGCGAAGGTGGGTGACCGGAACGGCAGCGCGATCGCCGTGTTCCGCATCCACGGACAGCAGGTCGACTATGCGATCCGGTGGCAGAAGGTGGCCGCGCCGACCGCGTTCCACATCCACCAGGGCAAGTCCGGCAAGAACGGCGACGTCAAGATCCCGTTCTTCGGCGCGGCCCTGCCCGCCTCGCTCAGCGCTGTCAAGGGCACCGTCATGGTCAAGGACTCGGGCCTGCTCGCCAGGATCGCGAACAACCCCAAGGGCTGGTACGCCAACCTGCACACGGGCGAGTTCCCCGGCGGCGCCGTCCGCGCCCAGCTGCACCGGGTACGCCCCGTTTCGCTCGAATCGGTGCTGGCCGCCGGCTCGTCCCACCACACGCTCACCGCGCCGGCCGACGGCCGCCAGGAAGTGCCCGCGCCCGGCACCAAGGTCGGCGACCAGGACGGGCGCGCCGCGTGGCTCGTCTGGGTGAAGGGCACCAAGGTGCACTTCGCCACCGCCTGGAAACGCGTCGCCCCGCCCACGAACGGCCACGTCCACCGCGGCGTGAAGGGCAAGAACGGCCCGGTGGTCGTGGACTTCTTCGCCGCCGCCAACGGCCTGCCGGCCGGGGTCAACGGCATCGCCGGCACCGGCACCGCCTCGGCCAAGGTCGCCGACGGCATCAAGCACAACCCCAAGGGCTGGTACGTCAACCTGCACACCGCGGAGTTCCCCGGCGGCGCGGTGCGCGGCCAGCTCCACAACGGCGGCTGGTAGCGGCACACGCGAACGCGCCGCGCGGGATCCTGCCCGCGCGGCGCGTTCGCGTGTCCCGGCTCAGGCGCTGATCAACGCCACCAGGACGAGGATCGAACCGCCCATCACCACCGTGTGCCGGACGTTCTGCAGACCCGGCATCACCCAGCTCGGGAAGCCGCTCTCGGCCGCCTTCAGCAGCGCCGGCACGTCGACGCGCCGGAGCATCGGGTCGCCCTTGCGCTCGAAGGCCTTCCGCACGGACGTGGCGGCGGTCAGCTGGCTGTAGAGGATGAGGACGTTGCCGACGAGCACGAGCGGCTGGAAGACCCAGGACAGGACCTGCCCCCAGTGGTTTCCCATCAGGTTGAGCACGGCCAGGGCCGTCATGATCAGCGCGACCGTGCCGGGCACGATGGTCTCGTGGCCACTGGCGTCGAAGCTGATGTTGTTCTCTTTCAGGATGCGGGCGGGGACGCCCTGACGCTCCAGCTCCCGCACCGCGGCGACCCCTGCCTCGCGGCCGTAGCGGTGGCGTACGAGGGGGATGCTCACGAATCCGAGAGCGACGAGCAACTGCAGAACGGCGGCGAAGGTCATCATGGCGGGGGCTCCTCATCGGGGGTGCTTCTCGATGAGGAAGACGATGCCGACCACCGCTGCTCCCGGGCTGACCGCGCGCTGTCACGGCCCCGCCGTCACATATCAGCGACATCCCGCTCGGCGGAGCCTGGGCCCTATGGCAAATGGGGCCATGCCACACCGGCACCCGGAGCCCCACCGTGCGCTGGAACCCCTGACGTCCGGACTACGTAGGTACCTACGTAGTCCGGAATAGGTGCCTTTATGGGGATTTTTCACCTCTTCTCCAGGGGGCCCGCCGAGGCATTCTCGTGGTGTGAGCAATTCACGCTCACCTGAAGAGAGGACCGGAGGGAACCGGACGGCAGCCACCTCAGCTGCTATACGGGGTGCAGGGCAATGAACAGCGTTACGCGGACCAGCAGCCACACGACGGCCACCAGCCACAGCCCGGCAACACGCCGCACGGCTTCGTGGTGGCTGACGCCTGACCTCGGCTCGGTGCGTACCGCCCGCCGGCTGACCCGCGACAAGCTGACCGACTGGGGCTTCGACGACCAGATCGAAGTCGCGGAGCTCCTCGTCAGCGAACTGGTCGCCAACGCGCTGGACCACGCCCACGGACAGGTCCACCTCGGCTTCTCCGCCGAGAACGGCCTGCTGCGCTGCGAAGTCGAAGACGAGAACCCCCAGCTGCCCACCATGCGCACCGTCGACCTCGACGCCGAGCGCGGACGCGGGCTCTTCCTGGTCGACACGCTCTCCGGCTCCTGGGGCGGTACGCCCACTCCCCGCGGCAAGGCCATCTGGTTCGAACTCCCGGCATTCGCCGAAGCCGAAGTCGACTCCTTCGAGGCATTCACCCCGATGGCAGCCTGAGAAACAGACAGGCCGGTTCCGTGTGGGAACCGGCCTGTCTGAGGCGGGGCGGTCAGGCGGACACCGCCACCGGCTCCCGGTCCCTGGCGAGCTTGGGGAGCATCGTGAGCGCCGCCGCCAGACCGACCGCGGCCAGCAAGGTCGAGCCCAGGAACGCCATCCGGTAGCCCGAGACCAGCGCCTCCGGCGCGGGGGAGCCGCCCGTGACCCCGGCAGCGATGGCCACCAGCACCGCGATGCCGACCGAGATGCCCACCTGCGTCGTCACGTTGAACAGGCCCGACACCATCCCCGACTCCTCCGGCGAGGCGTCCGAGGTGGCGGCGACGGTCACCGCGCCGACCAGGAGGCCGAAGCCGAAGCCGGTCAGCAGCTCGGCGGGAAGCAGGACCAGCAGGTAGTCGACCTGCACCCCCACTCGCAGGTAGAGCGCCGCGCCCACCAGGATGAAGGCCATGCCGGCGGCCGTCGTCGTGCGCAGGCCGTACCTGGTCAGCACGCGTCCGCCGAGGAACGAGGCGGTCAGCGCGATCGTCGCGGGGATCGCCAGCGTCGACAGGCCCGACAGGGTGGCGCTGTAGCCGAGCACGAGCTGGGTGTAGAGGCTGAGCAGGAAGGCGACCGGCTGCATCGCCATGGCCACCAGGAACATGATCACGTTGCCCGCGCGGAGCGTGCGCCTGCGGAAGACGTTCAGGGGGACGAGCGGGTTGGCCGAGCGGTGCTCGATGGCGAGGAAGGCGACGATGAGGGCGATCGCGACGGCGCCGACGCCGAGCGTCCTGGCCGAGGTCCAGCCCGCCTCCGCCGCGTCCACCAGGGCGTAGATGAGCAGGCCCAGCCCGGCGGTCGAGGTGACGGCACCGGCCACGTCGAAGCCGCGGGTCCGTTCGGCGGAGCGTGCGGCGGGCAGCAGTACGAGCGCCAGCGCGGCGACGCCCAGCCCGATGGGCGCGTTCACCAGGAACACGGAACGCCAGCCGAACCAGTCGGTGAGCAGTCCGCCGAGCACCAGCCCGGCCGAGGCGCCCATGCCGCCGACGGCGCCCCACAGCCCCATCGCCTTGTTGAGCGCCGGGTCGCCCTTGAAGATCGTCATCACCAGTGACATCCCGGCGGGCGCCACCAGCGCGCTGGCCAGCCCCTGCACCGCCCGTACGGCGATCAGCAGCACGCCGGACGCGGCCACGCCGCCGATCAGGGACACCGCGCCGAACAGCAGCATCCCGGCGATAAAGATCCGGCGCCTGCCCACGTAGTCGGACAGCCGCCCGCCGAGCAGCAGCAACCCGCCGAACACCAGCGAGTACGCCGTCGTCGTCCACGACAGGTCCTGGGCGTTCATGCCCAGCTCACGACCCATGTGCGGCATCGCGATGCCCACGATCGTAGAATCCAGGATCAGTACGAACTGGGTGGTGGCCAGTAGTGAGAATGAGGCCCATTTGTTCTTCATGACCAAGTCTTCCTAGGGGAACGATTTGTAACAGTGGCCATGATGTGTGACCATCGAGGTCAACCGGAAGAAGGCACTTTCATGTCCCAGAGGAACACCGCTGTACCAGAGCAGCTCAGGACGTTGGACGACGCGCAGGCGATGATCGAGCAGGGCTTCTGCCCCATCCCGCCGCGCGAGATCCTGGACAAGATCGCCGGGAAGTGGGCCATCCAGATCGTCGTGGTGACCGCTCGCGGGCCGAGGAGGTTCACGGAGCTGGAGCGGGAGATCGAGGGCATCAGCCGCCGCATGCTCACCCTCACCCTGCGCAATCTGGAGCGCGACGGGCTGCTGGAGCGCACGGTCTATCCGACGGTGCCGCCCAAGGTCGAGTACCAGGCCACGCCGATGGCGCTGGAGCTGTACGAGGCCATGCTGACGCTCACCAACTGGTCGCGGAAGCACAGCGCGTGCGTGGCCGCCTCCCGGGAGCGATACGACGCCCGCCAGGCCGCGGAGGAGACGCCGGGCTTCGTACCCGCTCCGGGACGCTTCCCCGCCACCGTCTGAGCCCGGTCCGCCGGCCTACTCCCGATCGCCCTCCCGCCCAAGCGCTCCCGTCCCGCCCGACGCGCCCGGGGCTTCCGGCTCGCCCGGGGCTCCTGGTCCATTCGGCTCGCTCGGCTGAGGGTCTGGCGTCACGGGCTCCGAGAGCGACGCCGCACGAGCCGTGCGCTCACCCAGCTCGGGCCCGTGACCCGCAGCCCCGTGAGCCGTGGCCTCGTCCGCCGACGGCGCATCCGGCGCGGCGGCCGGAGGTGCGTCCGGCGCGGGGGCATTCCCTGAGGGCGCGTCCGGGGCGGGCTCGGGTGTGCCGGGCTGTGGCAACGGGGGCCGGGGCTCGGCAGGCTTGCGGCGTAGTACGCGCCCGACCCCCCGTACCGAAGCCACCACCAACCGCCCCACACCCCCCAGCAGCAACGGCACCAGCAGCACCCCCACGAAGATGGGTGAGGCCATGTACCGGAAGTCCTGCGCCGAGATGTTGGCCAGCACCGTGAGCTGCTGCCCGGCCACCACGGCCGCCACCCCCAGCACGTACCGGTTCCGCAGCGCCAGCGCCCCCAGGGCCACCGCCAGGTACGACACGTACGCCCACAACGCCCCCCGCCACAGCACCCAGTCGTACTGCGGCGCCAGCGACCCGGTCAGCCACGGATCGGCCACCTGGTTCAGCTCCCACGACTGCGGCCGAAGCGAGTAGACCCACCGCCCCGGGAAGTCGGGCACCTTGTTCGGCCCGACATAGGTGTCGGCGTTGGGCCGCAGCGAGAACCGGTACGTCATCCCGCCGATGGCGAACTCGTCCTGCACGGGCCGCCACGCGATCGCCCCACGGCACAGCCGGGTGTCGATGATCATGCGGGGTTCGGAGATCAGCAGCCGTTTCCACAGGCCGAGCAGCTCGGAGGCGTGCGCGTCGGCCTGCGGCCAGCTGAAGTCCCGCCGCCAGATCAGCGGGTTGATCGTGTAGCAGGTGCCGCCGTCCCACCACCGCGTCAGCGGCGCCACGGTGGCCATCAACGCCTTGTCCTGCTCGGTGAACAGCTCGGGACGGTCCCGGTACGCCACCGCGATGTCGCCGAAGGCCGTGTGGTACACGTACGTCTTGGCCGGGGCCATGATGCCGAACTGCGGGAAGACGAGGTTCGTGAGCAGGAGCGGCAGGGCCGCGGCGAAGGTGCCGACGAGCAGCAGCCGTACGCGCATGGTCGTGACGATCACCAGCAGCGCGAGGACGGCGACGCCCACGACGAGGAAGCCGTTCGCCCGGAAGAGCCCCAATACGGTGAAGAGCAGCCCGAGCCCGACCAGCGTGGGCACGGTGACGGCGCGTCTGGCCGCGATCCGGGCGCACACGCCCGCGACGGCGATCGCGCAGATCGTGAACGGCACGTCCTTCCACAGCGTCACCGAGAACGCGCCCACGGGCGGCGCCAGCGGCATGAGCATCGCCACGAGCGTGGTCGGCAGGCGTGGCGCGCCGAGCGCCTTGAGCGACTGAGCCAGGTACGTCAGCGCCGCCGCCATGGCGGTGGTCTGCGCGAACGTGACCGCGCCCAGGTCACCCGTCTTGGTGAAGCTCAGCGACAGCAGCGCGTCGTAGAGCACCGAGTGGTCGCTCACCCAGGGGCCGACGACGGTGTGGCTGAGGTAGAGGACCGAGTCGCGGCTGAACAGGCCGGGGTAGAAGGCCGCCCACCAGCAGGCGAGGACGGCCTGAATGATCAGAAAGGTCGGGATCGCGACCCACGGCCTTGGCTTCGCGGTGCCCATGGCCCGTCAGGGGTAGCTCACTCCGGGCTCGGGTTTCTTGCCGCGTAGCAGGGTGGGCACCGTGACGAGGTGGTAGCCCTGCTTCTTGAGCTCCTTGAGGATGGACGGCATGGCCTTCACGGTCGCCGGGACCGTGTCGTGCATAAGAATCACTCCGTCGCGCTTGGCCAGCCTGAGCACGGCGGCCTTGATCTTCTTGGCGTCACGCAGCTTCCAGTCGAGCGTCGTGCCGGTCCAGAGCACCTGCGCGAGCTCCACCTGGTCGGCCAGGCCCAGCACGCGGTCGTCGGTGTGCCCGTACGGCGGGCGGAACATCGCCGGCCGCAGCCCCGTGGCCTGCTGGATGGCTTCCTGCGTGGTCTTGAGCTCGTCGAGGATCTGGTCGTCGAGCAGTGTCGGCAGGGAGGCGTGCGACCAGGTGTGGTTGCCGATCGCGTGTCCCTGCGCCAGTGTCTGCCTGGCGATCTGCGGCCGCTGCTCCACCTGCTTGCCGACCAGGAAGAACGTGGCCTTGACCCCCTCCTGCTTGAGAAGCTTGAGCAGGGTCGGGGTGCCCTCGCCCGGACCGTCGTCGAACGTCAGCGCCAGGCACTTGACCCGGTCACAGTCGACCGTCGCCGCCTGGGCGGGCAGCGAGGTCGTGGCCAGCACGGCCGCCAGCAGGGCATGAATCACCACGGATCACAGCCTAAAGCCAATGCGCGCACACCGTGGAACACCCCCACGTCTCGGTCTGAATACGCTCATCTCCCGAGCCGGGCCCGCAGGAACAGCGTGACGCCCTTGAGCGACTTGACCGGCAGGTACCGCTCGGCCCGCACGACCGCCGACAGCCCCGCGTTGACCAGGAGCGGCATCTTCCGCAGGTCGCTGCCCCTGGACCGGCGCCGGTGCCGGGCGACGAGGGGACGGAGCAGCACGTTCCAGCTCCAGACGCGATCGACCTTCAGCCCGGCCTGCTCCACCACGACGGTCAGCGACTCGCGGGCGTAGCGGCGCACGTGCCCGACCGCGTCGTCGTGGGCCGACCACAGCGCCATGTCGCACGGGACCGCGATCAGCGCGTGCCCGCCGGGCGCCAGCACCCTGGCGATCTCCTCCACGACCAGGTGGTCCTCGCGAACGTGCTCCAGCACGTCGAACGCGGTCACCAGGTCCAGGCTCCCCGGCTCGAACGGCAGCGCCCGCGCGTCGGCGCGCACCGCCTTGAGCCCGCGCTGCCTGGCCACCTCGACCGCCGTCGCGCACGAGTCCGTCGCGGTCGCCTCCCAGCCCGCCTCGACCAGCACTCTGGTGTTCCCGCCGCCGGCGGCGCCGATGTCCAGCGCCCGCCCAGGACGGCCCAGCCCGCGCAGCTCCCTGCGCAGGATGGCCCGGCGCTCGCGGTACCACCAGTGACGGTCCTCGAGCGCGATCAGGCGGCGGATCTCAGTGGTTTCCATCGATCAGTTCCTCGTACGGGAGAAGACCCAGCGGTCCAGGGCGGTGAAGCGGATCAAGGTGAGCAGGCAGTACGTGCCGGCGACCGCGCCGACCTCCGCCAGCCGCCCGGCGCCACGGGGCAGCGCGAGCACGGCCATGGTGGTGAGGGCGTAGTTGGCCAGGAAGAGCGTCGCCGCCCGCACGTGCATGGCGGTGCGCCGGTGGAATGTCCAGCGGCGGTTCGCCTCGGTGCCGACGACTCCGGTGAGGACGAGCGCGGCGAAATTCGTCATTGCCGGCGACCAGATATCGCGCAGCGGCAGATAAATGAGCGCGTACAGAATTGCGGAAACAATGCCTAGCACGGCGAACGAGGTGAATTTCGCCGGCGTCACCGCGCGGGGCCGCGCCACCACCGCGTCCGGATGCGTGGGCGTCAGCTCGGACCGCGCCACCTCGACGCGGGCCCGGCCCATCGACATCGACCAGGCGACCCTGGCCAGCCCCTTCAGGTCGTCGACGGCCGTCCTGACGATCTTCACGCGCGAGTCGGTGTCCTCGATCCAGTCCACCGGCACCTCGTGCACGCGCAGGCCGTTGTGCTCGGCCAGCAGGAGCAGCTCGGTGTCGAAGAACCACGAGTCGTCCTCGACCTTGGCCATCAACGGCCTGACCACGTCGGCCCTGGCCGCCTTGAAGCCGCACTGGGCGTCGCTGAAGCGGACGCCGAAGCCGTACCTGAGCAGGGCGTTGTAGCCGCGCGACACCACCTCGCGGCGCAGCGAGCGGCGGGTGCGCGCGCCACGCGCGAGCCGCGTGCCGATGGCGATCTCGGAGTGGCCGCCGGCCACCGAGGCGACCAGCGGGAACAGGGCGCCGAGGCCGGTGGACAGATCGACGTCCATGTACGCCACGATGTCGGCGGGGCTGTCCTGCCAGGCCGCCCGCAGCGCCGCGCCCCGGCCCCGGATGTCGAGCCGGCGGACGTGTACGCGCTCGAACTGCCCGGCCAGCTCGTTGGCGACCGGCCAGGTGGCGTCGGTGCTGCCGTTGTCGACGATCGTGATGCGCCACGGCAGCGGGAAGCCGTCGCCGAGGAAGCGGGCCAGCGTGCGGACGCAGCCGGGCAGGGCGCGTTCCTCGTTGAGCACGGGGATGACGATGTCGACGCTCGCCAGCCGGGCCGTGGTGTCGAGAACGCGGGGGCTCGGCTCCGTCGCGGCACGCGTTTTCATGGGAGTTCCTGATCCTGATCGGTGGCCGTACGTCCACGAAAATGCTCCTGGGGTCGTCCAGCGTGGCGCGGGCCGTTTCTCCGCAGCATTCCGTGAGGGGGAGAGACTTTTACCGGGCGGTGAGCCGGTAAACGGAGAAGGACGAATTGCGGAAGCGCAGTCGCGCGTATTTCCCCAATTCCGGGTTCATCCCGGTGAAGAGCCACTTGACGCCGTAGACCTCGGCGAGGCGCCGGACGTTCTCCGCCGTGGGCGCCCGGAAGACCGCGTCGTTCGCCGCCAGCCGTACGGGATCCGCGAACGGCACCTCGAGATACGGCGAGACGAACAGCTCGGCCCGCGACAGCGTGCTCTCCGCGTACGCCCATCCCTCGACCAGCACCCGCCGCTCGGTGAACCCCGACACCCAGTAGTGCCGGCTGTCGCACCCGGGCGCTTCGACCGGGCGGCAGTGCAGGTCGGTGGCCACCACGTCGCCGGGCGAGGAGTGCGCACGCAACCACCGCCCCGCTCTCAGCGCCCCCGCGGGGATCTCCGCCTCGCGGCCCTCCGGCACCACCCGCAGGACCAGCTCGCGCGCGGAGGCCGGCACCGCGTACCCCGCCAGCAGCGCCACCACCGCCACCACGGCGGCGCGCCGCCACACCAGCACCGCCGCCGCCACCACCCCGAGCACGAGGTACGGCACCACCACCCGCACCGCCGCGTCCCCGGGCACCACGATCCACGTGGCGAGCAGCGCGACCCCCGCCCCAGCCGCGACCATGCCGACCGACATGGCCCACGGCACCCGCCGCCCGGCCACCCCGCACACCGCGGCGACCGACAGGTAGGGCCGGACGCTCTCCAGGAAGTAGAGCTGCGAGTCCGACGGATGCCCGAGCAGCACCGCCGCGCCGACCCCCGCCGCCCCCATGCCGAGCAGCAGCGACATGGACGGCTCCAGCGCCCGCCGGCCCAGCGCCACCACCCCGCCCCACACGCAGAGCAGGCAGAACAGGTGCACGACGGTCAGGACCAGCAACGGCGTCACCGGCACGGCGGCCAGCTCCGGCGCCGCCACGCCCGTCACCAGCCCCCAGAGCCCCCGCATCGCCGCGAACGGCGCGATTTTCGTCCCCTGGGACCCCCGCCCGAACACCACGAGCTGCGCGACCAGCAGGCACGCCAGCGTGATCCCGGCCACGCCGAGCCACGCGCCCGGCACCCGCCGCTCCACCGCCCACCGCACGGCCACCACGACCAGCAGCCCCGCGAGCAGCAACGGCAGGAACGTGGCCTTCGCCCCGGTCAGCGCCAGCAGCAGCACGACCAGCGCCGCCCAGCACCGCCGCCCGCCGGTCAGCAGCAGCACCACGGGCGCGAACAGCAGCGCCCCGAACGTCTGCGTCGGGCTGGCCCAGGCGGTGAACATCGGCCGCGTCGTGAAGACCACGTCCTCCTGAAGGACCGGCCCGAGCAGGAAGTACGCGACCCCGGCCGCCGCGACCCCGGCTCCCCAGCTCCCGCCCAGCCGCCGCCCGAGCACCGCCACCAGCACGACCATGGCCGCCGTCATCGGCAGCGTGGCCAGCCGGTAGACCAGCGTCACCGGCTCGATCCCGGTCACCCAGCTCGTGGCGGCCAGCTCGGCGTAGACGAACCAGTGGTAGGAGAGCCGCTCGCCCAGCACGGACGGCAGCGTGGGCGGCACGTGGTGCTTGACCTCGCCGACCAGCGCCAGGTGGTAGGGCAGGTCCACGTACGCGGCGGAGACCGGCACCCGGTAGAGGTTGAGCGTGCTCCACGCGATCAGGTAGGCGACGACCGACGCCAGCGCCCACGCGCACCACGCGGGCATGCGCTCCCCGGCGGCCCTGCCCGCCGACATGCACCGCGCGGGCATTGGCTCCCTGGCGGTCCCGCCCCGCCAGTGCCGCCGCAGCCGGGGCACGCAGGCGAACGCGCAGAGCACCCCCGCGGACGGCACCAGCACGAGCAGCGGCACCCCGGCCGCCCTGGCCGGGAGGTAGGCCAGGACCTCGACCGCGTACCCCATCGCCAGCCCGGCTGCCACGTCCTCGGCCGTCGACCTCCCGCCGCCGGTCAGCGCCCGCCACAGCAGCGTCCCCGGCAGTGCCACCCCGGCCCCGAGGTAGGCCGCGAAAACGGCCAGGTCGCGGGCGGAGACCCCGCAGCACAGGAACACCACCACCGCACCGGCGCACACGACCCCCGCGGGCACCCACCCGAGCCACCGCCCGGACGACGCCGGCCACCGGGCGAGCCAGGCCGTGGGGGGCGCGAACGTCATCTGATCACGGTCACCAGTCGCGTGAACTCGGCCGGGAGATCGAACCCGTCCCACACCCGATGGAAGCTCAGCGCGCTCCCGATCGGCACCATGCGATCGACCCCGCGCCCGCCCAGCTCTCTGGCCAGCCGCTCCAGCTCGGCCCTGGCGAACCCGAAGTGCGTCATCGTCTGGTCCCGCCGCTCGACCAGCGAGCCCAGCTCGGCCAGCGACCCGAGCCTGGCGTGCGCGAACGTACCGGCGCCCAGCCACTGCCTGGGCGCGGCGGCGGCGGCCGACAGCGTGACGTTGGCCAGCGCGTTGCCCCGGAACTCGATGCTCTCCGCCAGCCCGTCGGCGGCCAGGCCGTAGGTGGAGACCCGTTTCTCCACGGCCATCGCGGCGTCGACTCCCCACCCCCGGACCGTGACCACGCGCGACACGTGCTCGCAGAAGTCGGCCCGCGCCGTGTCGCAGTCGCCCTCCGCGCCCACCCAGAACACCGTCCTGGGCGAGGAGCAGGCGGCCTGGTCGAACCAGTAGGTGTCGTTGACGAAG
Source organism: Nonomuraea sp. NPDC003709 (assembly GCF_040610775.1). NCBI lineage: Bacteria > Bacillati > Actinomycetota > Actinomycetes > Streptosporangiales > Streptosporangiaceae > Nonomuraea > Nonomuraea sp. NPDC003709. The sequence goes on from NZ_JBEXMW010000001.1 coordinate 117,373, forward strand.
CCTTCGGCCACGGTGACCCGCGCGGCCCTGGGCGCGCACAGCCAGGCCGCCGCCCCCACGACGGCGAACGAGGAGCGGTCGGGGAAGACCAGGTCGCGGGCGTGCGGGGCGAGTGAGTGCCGCCGCATCTCCTGTACGGTGCGGTCGCCGCCCCACACCACCCGCAGGTCGCAGGCGGCGGAGAGCGCGGCGGTGACGGAGTCGCTGCGGCCGTAGGAGACGATGCGCTGGGTCGCCGCTATGACGGGATCGGCGTCGGCCAGCGCGTCGTGCAGCGTCTCCAGGATGACCTCGGCGACCGCGCCGGAGCGCGGCGAGAGGCGCACGATGTTGCGGTTTCCCATCAGGGCCGACAGGGCCCAGGAGTAGACGAAGACGGTGTCGACGTTGGCGGGCGGGATGTGGAAGACCATGCCGCGCGGGACGCGTACGTGCTCGCCGGCGAGGCCGTCGACGGTGCGGGCCAGCTCGCTGGGGCGCAGGAAGAAGCCGAGCGAGCCCAGCTCGGGATGGCGCCGCGCCAGCGCGGGCCGCAGCAGCCGCTTGCCGAAGCCCGAGAGGAACTCGCGTACCCGCTCGTCGCCCACGTCGAGCCCGCCGCGCAGCTCACCCAGCAGGTCCTCGGCGGACACCGGAGCGGCGGCGGGAAAACGCACGTCGAGCTTCGGGTCGTCCAGCATCAGCCCCGCCCCATGGTGTCGCTGCAGCCGCGCGCCTCGGCCCTGGGCAGCCTGCCCAGCACCTCGAACCGCTTGCCCGGCCAGCACCCGTCGTCGACGCCGTGCACCACGCCCAGGTCCTCGGTCAGCAGGACGTGGCCCGGGTAGGACGTGGGCAGCGTGCTGACGACCTCGATCAGCCCCGGCTCGCCGACGGGGACCTCCTGCCAGGTCTCCGGGTCGCGGACCACGACGTCGGCGAAGTCGGGGCAGTAGAGCCCGTCGCCGTCGGGCCCCTCCAGGAAGACGGTCCCGATCTGCTCGACCATCCCGTAGAAGTTGTGCACCCGGGTCAGCCCGCACTCGGCCGCCAGCCGCCGCCGGAACTCGGCGTTGTCGACCGCCTGCTCGGCCAGCCGCTTCCACCCGCCGGAGTGGACCAGCACCCCCTGCGACAGGTCCGCCCCGAGGTCGCGCAGGTGGAGCCAGACCATGAACGTGAACCCGAAGATCAGGAACCGCTCGCCGCCGTAGCGCGCCAGGAAGCCCTTGACCGCCTCGGCGTCCAGGTGGCCCCGCTCGTCGAGCACGAACGTGTGGTCCCTGCCGAAGTTCATCATCCCGAGCACCCCGGCCCCGCGGGCGCTCAGCGTGGGGTCGCGGACGACCGAGCGGCTGTCCACGACCAGCATCGGCAGCCGCCGCTCGCCCAGCACCTCCCTGAGCGTGGCCGCCAGCATCCGCGGCTGCGCCGCGGCGGCCTCGCGGTCGAGGTAGACCCGGCTCGGCCGCTGCCCGGTGGTCCCGCTGGAGGTCAGCACCCTGAACACCTGGTCCTCGGGCACACTGCGCAGCTCGTGCGTCTTGAACAGCCGCACCGGCAGCCAGGGCAGGTCCGCGAGCCGCTCGTACGGGGGGCCGGCCTGAATGGCGTCGAGCACCCGCCGGTAGGGGGCGCAAGCCCGCCGATGCCGCTCGGTCAGCGCCGCGAGCTCGCTCACCAGCGCCGCCTCCCGCTGGGGCTCCGCCAGACTGAAAACGCTCATCCGTCACCCTCCGCCGTCATGTGCGGGACTCCAGGGCGCGGTAGTCGATCTTGCCGGTGGCCAGGAGCGGGAGGCTGTCGACGGCGCGCACGTCGAACCCGCTCCAATGGACCCGCAGCTCGGCGCCCAGCTTGCGGGCCAGGCCCGCGCGGCCGGCCGCGTCGAGGCCCTCGGCCCACACCGTCACGCGGTCGTCGCCGCTGGTCGCAGCCACCGGGACGGAGCCGCGCAGCAGGCGTTCGACGTCGTCGAGGTTGACCCGCACGCCGAAGATCTTGGCGATGCGTTTCAGCCGCCCGGTGAGGTAGAGGAAGCCCTCGGAGTCGAGCCGGCCCAGGTCGCCGGTGCGCAGCACCCCGCCCAGGTCGTCGCCCCTGGCCAGGTCGGCGGCCGTCTCGGCGTAGCCCATCATGACGTTGGGCCCGTGGTAGACGACCTCGCCCTCGTCGACGGTCAGCCGCCCGCCGGGGATGGCCGGCCCGGCGGAGCCCGGTTTGTCGGCCAGCCGGTCGGGAGGCAGGACGGCGATCCGGGCCGTGGCCTCCGTCTGCCCGTACATCACGAAGAACCGGTCGGCCTGGCCCGCGAACTCCTGGACCAGGTCCTGGCCGAGCCGCCCGCCGGCCTGCGTGAGCGTGGCGAGCGCGGGGTGCTCGGAGCGGTCGTAACGCAGCCTCCGCAGCATCTCGTACTGGTAGGGGACGGCGGCCAGCGACGTGCACCGGTGGGCGTCCAGATGGGTCCAGAACGACCGCTCCAGCAGCCCCGCCTCCGTCAGCATCACCGTCGCCCCGACGATCAGGTGACTGTTGAGCACGGACAGCCCGTAGCTGTAGTGGAGTGGCAGGCTGGTGGGCGCGATCTCGTCGGGGACGATGGCCAGGGCCGTGGCGATGGCGGTGGCGTTGGCCAGCACGGCCTGGCGCGACAGTCGTACGAGCTTGGGGTTGCCGGTCGAGCCCGAGGTGGCGAGGAGCACGGCGAGGTCGGGGTGCGGCTCGGGCACGTCGCGGCGCGGCGGCGGCGAGCCGTCGGCCGCGTGCGTGAACCCGAGCAGCGCCGCCGGCCTGAACCGGCCCACCAGCTCGGCCAGCGCCCCGGGAGCCAGGTCGGGGTCGAGCAGCGCGATCGGCCGGCCCGACCGCCAGGCGGCGAGGTAGCGCAGGACGGACGTGAGGTTGTTGCGCATGCCGCAGAACAGCGGCCCGGGCCGCAGCCGGGTCAGGGCCTCCGCGGTGCGCGCGACGTGGCCGGCCAGCTCGTCGCCGCCGAGGCCCGCCGCCTCTCCCGCGACGACGAGCCGGGCCTGTGGGTGCGGGAACATCACAGCACCAGCCCGCCGTCGACGCCGATGACCTGGCCGGTGACGAAACCCGCGTCGGGCGAGAGCAGGAACGCGGTCACGCGGGCGACGTCGGCGGGCGTGCCGAGCCGCCCGAGCGGGGTCGCGGCGACCGTGGCCACCCGGCTCTCCTTGTCGAGCGTGGCGAGCATGTCGGTCTGGATGTAGCCGGGGGCCACGGCGTTGATCCGGATCCCGGCGGGGCCCAGCTCCTTGGCGGCGGCCTTGGTGAGGCCGATCACGGACGCCTTGGTGGCGGAGTAGACCGCCTGGCCCGCGCCGCCCATGCGGCCCATCACCGAGGCGACCAGGACCACCGCGGGGGAACTGCCCCGCCGCAGCAGCCTGAGCGCGGACTGCAGCGTGTACGTCGCGCCGACCGCGTTGACCTGGAAGAGCCGTTGGACCGTGTCGTGGTGGGCCATGCCGAGCGGGCCGGCCGCGTGGATGCCGGCATTGATCACGAGGGCGTCGAGGCGGCCGTGGCGCTGGTAGATCTGCCGCATCACGGCCGAGACGGCGGCGGGGTCGCCGACGTCGCAGGCGACCGAGTCGGTCACCCCGCCGGTCTCCTCCGCGACCTCGGCGGCGGCCTTCGCGGCGCGCTCCTCGCCGCGGCCGTGGAGCACCACGTCGTGGCCCGCCCCGGCCAGCGTGACCGCCACGGCCCGCCCGATGCCCGCCGTCGAGCCGGTGACCAGGACGACCCTGGGCTCAGCCGGCGGCGGCGCCGACGCCATGCTTCTCCAGCAGCCCGGCCGCCTTGGCGAACGAGCTCATGTCGATCATCTCGTCGGTGTCGATCATGACGGAGAACTCGTCCTCCATCGCGGCGATCAACGCCATGTGGGCCAGCGAGTCCCACTGGGGGATGGCGCGGTATTCGAGCCCGTCGACGTAGGTGTCGGCCGGAAGGTTGAGCGCGCTGCGGAAGACGGCCCGCAGGCGGTCGAGATGACTCATGATCACTCACTCTCTGTCCTCAAGCCACGACGTAGTGTAGCGGGAATTGCGCGCCAGGAGAAAACCAAGACCCCCTCTCGGGTAATGGAACCGTATAACGAGGCGTGGCACCCGTTGAGGGCTGGGAATGTCGGACGGGACACGGTCCACCGTACGGGGGGAATGATGGACGAATCCAATCACTGGTACGGGCACTCTCGCATAATCGGCCGATACTGCGGCCTTCCGGATGAGACGCCGAAACGAATCCAGGGCTTCCTTCAGCACGGATGGAACTATCTCCACGGATTTCCGCCCAACGACCACTGGTGCAGCCCTGGATATCCCCGTTTCATCTGGTCTGACGTGCTACGTCGCCGAGGCTGGTCGATGGGCCGCAGGGGGCACTACCTCATCGGCGCGCCATGGATATACCTCCTTCATCTGGAGCCTGAGCTGGGCGTGGTCCCCGAACGCAAGGGTACGATCTGGTATCCCTTTCATGGCTGGGAAAAGCATTCCGTCAGTGGTGACCATGCCCGGTTGGCCGACGAAATCCGAAATGTCGAGACCGGTCCGGTCACGGTCTGCCTTTATTGGCTGGAATTCGCGAATCCGGACATTCGGCGAGCGTACGAATCGAGGGGATTCCGGGTCACCTGCCATGGCGAGCGCGGCTCCCGGTGGGAGGGAAAGGGACGCGACTTCCTGCGCAAGCAGCTGGTCCAGTTGCGACGCCACCGCAGGGTGGCCTCCAACCGGCTCGGCAGCGCGCTGTTCTACGGCGCCTCGGTGGGATGCGAGGTGGCGGTGTACGGGGATCCGATGCAGTTCGAGGACGAGCGTCCCGAGTACGGGGGGACGGCGCGCCGCATGCGGCTCTGGCCGGAGCTGCACGGCACGCGCGTCGACACCGAGCTGGCGTCGGAGGTGGCGCGGCGCGAGCTGGGATTCGAGTATCAGGCGACACCGGAGGAGCTACGGCGAATGTTCGGATGGAAACGGGGGGCGCGCACGTGATCACGGGGGAGGCGCCCGAGAACGTTCGGTTGATCGGCGGGGAGATGCTGCTGTGGTCCGACATGTCCAACATGGGCGGCATAACGGACTGGCGGGGCACGGCACTGGAGCTGGTCGGCCGGCTCATCCCCGACAGCGGCAGGGTGCTGCTGGTCGGCCCGCATCCGCAGGTGCTGGTGGACGACGTGGTCGCGCGGGCCCCGTCGGCGGCCGTGCTGCTGCGCTCCTACCCTGACGCCTGCGCCCTGGGCGAACGGCACCCGGGACTGGCGGTGTTCTGCGGGCGGCTGGAGGTGTTCGCCATGGAGCAGCCGTACGACCTGGTGCTGGCCCTCGACGGGCTGCTGCGCACGCACTCCGCCGAGGCTTCGGCGGCGGCGTGGAGCGAGTCGCTGGCGGCGCTGGCCGAGCTGGTCGCGCCCGGGGGGCGGCTGGTGCTCGGCGTACGCAACGACCTGGGCGTCGATCGGTTCCTGGAGGCCAGGCCCGCGGACCGGGAGGGCGCCGACGACCAGTGGGCGCCGCACGGCTTCGACCCGAGTTACCCCAGCGGGCCCGAGGCGCTCGACCGCGGGCTGGAGTCGGCGGGGCTGCGCGTGCGGCGGTGCTACGCGGCGTATCCGGGCAGGCAGGCGCCCCGGGCGCTGCTGTCCCGCGAGGCGCTGGCCGCCGACCTGCCGGACGCCCTCACGTTCCCGCTGAGCGCGCGTGGCGGCGACCGCATGCTGGTGGCAGACCCGCTCCGGCTGACCCGCCTGGTCTTCCGGCACGGCCTGGGCGAGGAGCTCGCGCCGCTCTGGCTGGCCGTGGCCACCGCCGCTTCAGACGATGACGGCCACGTGGAGCTGCCGCTGGGGCTGGTCGAGGAGGGCTCCGCCCTGTACGAGCTCACCGCCGGCGGCGCCAGGCGGCTGCCGGACGGCGAGGAGCTGCCGATCCCGGCCGGCCGGGTCGTCGAGGAGATCCTCGTCGAGGCGTGCGCCCGCGAGGACGTCAGGACCGTGCGCGAGTTGCTGGCCCGGCTGGCCGAATGGCTGGAGGCGGGCGGCGACGTGACGGCCGCGACCGACAGCCTGGTGTACGACGGCGAGCGGTTCGCGGCCATCAGCCCAGCCGCCGAGCCGTCCACCCCGCCCGGCCCGAAAGTCGTCCTGTGCCGGATCCTGTGGCGGTTCGCGGTCAGGCTGCTGGCGGCCGGTCACCACCACCCGTGGCCGTGGCCGCTGGAGGCCGACCAGCTCGCGCTGACCCTGTGCGGCATGGCCGACCGTCCCTGCGACCAGGGCGACCTCGACCGTGCCCGCAAGCTGGACGTGGAGCTGGGCTGCCCCGCCGAGGTGGCGGAGCACGCGCCCACGTACCGGGATCTGCTGGGCGCCCGGGACCGCCTGGCCGACCAGCTCACCGCGGCGCTGGCCAGGATCTCGCGCCTGGAGACCAAGCTCTCCTACCGCGAACGCGAGCTGGTCAGGGCGAAGGCCAAGCTACGCAGGACCCAGCGCAAGGCCAGCGCCTTCCGCAGGACGCTCGGATATCGCCTCTCCCGCCGCCTGGCGCGCCCCGGCAAGGTCGCCCGCAAGGTCATCCGCCTCCTGTCCGGCTGACGCGGCAAGGACGCAGGCGAGAGGACGCAGGACAAAAGGAAGAGGAATAGGTGTGCCGGTTCTTTCGGTGATCGTTCCGTTCTACAACGTCGAGAAGTACATCGGACCCTGCCTGGATTCCATCGCCGCGCAGACGCTGGGCGATCTGGAGGTGATCTGCGTCGACGACGGCAGCGTCGACGGCGGCCCGGCGGTCGTCGAGTCCAGGCAGGCGGCCGACCGCCGGATAAGTCTCATCAGGCAGGACAACATGGGCGTGGGCCGCGCCCGCAACGTGGGCGTACGCCGGGCGACCGGCCGCTACCTGGCCTTCGTGGACGGTGACGACACCGTGCCGCGCGACGCGTTCAAACGCCTGGTGACCTCGCTCGAGTCCACCGGCTCCGACCTGGCCTGCGGCAACGTCATGCGGCTCTACCGCAACCTGCTCATGCCGTCGTGGGCCCACCGGGAGGCGTTCGCCAAGCCGGTGAAGAGCACCCACATCACCCGCCACCCGCTGCTGATCCGCGACCGCATGTTGTGGAACAAGGTCTACCGCCGCTCCTTCTGGGAGCGCCTGGGCCTGAGCTTCCCCGAGCGCATGTACGAGGACCAGCCCGTCGCGATGGCGGCCCACGTGGGAGCGAGGTCGGTGGACGTGCTGGCCTCGGTCGTCTACCACTGGCGGCAGCGCGACGAGCCGGGCAGCTCGATCACCCAGCGCTGCCTGGAGCCCGACAACCTGCGCGACCGCCTCCTGTCGGTGCTGGAGACCGCCTCCCTGCTGGGCCGAGGGGCGCCGGCGCTCAAGGCGGACTTCGACCGCGACACGCTGGACATCGACATGGCCGTCGCCGTGGAGGCCATGGCCGCCATGGGCACGACGGCGGACCCGGCCCTGCTCGACATGATCGTCCGCTACCTCGACGGCGTGTCGCGCGAGGCCTGGCACAGCATCCCGTTCGCGCAGCGCCTCCAGGTCCACCTGCTGCACCGGCGCCGCCTGGGCGAGCTGGCGTACGTGTTCACCCAGGACCGCTGCGGGCAGCTGCAGCCGCGCGTCGGCGCGGCCGGGCTGCTGCGCAGGCGCTGGTACGCCAGGCACCCGTCGATGCCGCCGCACCTGTCGGAGGTCTCCGGCGAGCTGGCCCTGGTCCCCCGGCTGGTCGACCTCGACTGGCGCGACAGCGTGCTCTGCGGCGCGGGCCGGGTGGCGGTGGGCCGGTTCGACGTGGGGGAGCTGCGCCGCATGCGGGTGCGGGTCTGGCTGGAGGAGCGCAGGACCGGCGCGACCATCCCGCTGTCCGACAAGGAGAGCGCGCCCACCTGGGAGAACGTGGTGCAGGAGGACGGCGGCGCGCTGCCGGAGCACGCGTTCCCGTTCCGCTTCGCGTTCGATCCGGCCGTGCTGACATCCGCGCAGCTCGCCAGGCGCGGCCGCTGGGACCTGCGCGTGCAGCTCAGAGGGCATGGGCTGCGGCTGGACGGCCGGGTGGCCGGGCCGCGCTGGCTGCCGCCCCTGATTCCCGCGCCGAGGCGCAGGTCGGGCGTGTGGGTGGTGCCGATCCGCAGCGCCAAGGGCGCCTGGGGCCTGCGCCTGCGCAAGGCGCGGGCGGTCATCGGGGAGTGCCGGGTGGACGGCGGCGACCTGGTGTTCTCGGGGGAGATCACCGACATCGGCGACGGCGAGCCGGTGCTGCGGCTGCGGCGCAGGAGCGACGGCGAGGAGATGTACTTCCCGGTGGCGCTGGCGGGGCGCGACTTCCACGCGCGGGTGCCGCTGGCCGACATCGACGAGAGCGTCGGCCACGAGTCGTGGTGGGAGGTCGTCATCGACCAGGGCACACCCATCCGCCCGCTGGTGCGGACCGGGCAGCGGCCGATCGCGACCGTCGCGGCCAGGCGCTTCCTCGTCGACCGGGGCGAGGACGGCTGCCTGCTGCTGGCGGAGCGCTAGCGCAGGATCGCCGCCAGGGTCTCCGCGACCCGGTCCTGCTGGGCGTCGGTCAGGTCGGGGAACAGCGGCAGCGACAGCTCCTCGGCGTAGTACGCCTCCGCCCGCGGGCAGAGCCCGCGCCGGTAGCCGAGGTCCTCGAACACCGGGTGCCAGTAGGCGGGCACGTAGTTGACCTGCACGCCGATGCCGGCGGCGCGCATGCGGTCGTAGACCTCGCGCCGCCGGCCGTCGCGGACCCTGACCGGGTAGAGGTGCCAGCTCGGCCGCACGTACGCGCGCTGCGCGGGCAGCGTCAGCCCCGGCACGTCGCGCAGCAGCGCGTCGTAACGCGCGACGAGCTCGCGGCGCCGCTCGCGGAAGCCCTCCAGCCGCCGGAGCTGGCTGACGCCCAGCGCGCACAGCACGTCGGGCAGCCGGTAGTTCAGCCCGAACTCGTGCACCTCCTGGTGCCACCCGCCCACGTCCGGCTCGCGCTGGTCGGCGGGCTCCCTGACCAGGCCGTGGTTCCTGAAGCGGGCAGCCCGCCGGAACCGCTCGGGGTCGGCCGCCGCCACCGCCCCGCCCTCCGCCGTGGTCACGGTCTTGGTCGGGAAGAACGAGAAGGCCGTCAGGTCGGCCAGGGCCCCCACGGGCCGGTCCTTGTACGCGGCCCCGATCGAGTGTGCCGAGTCGGCCATCAGCACCGCCCCGGCCGGGTCGGCGACCGCGCGCAGCTCGTCGTAGTCGGCGGGATGGCCCGCGTAGTCCACCGCCGTGACGACCCGCGTCCTCGGGGTGACCACGGCGGCGACGGCGTCGGGGTCGAGGTTGCCCGTGTCGGGCTGCACGTCGGCGAAGACCACCCGCGCGCCCAGCAGCGCGGCCGCGGCGGCCGTGGCCACGAACGTCAGCGGCGAGGTGATCACCTCGTCGCCCGCCCGCACCTCGGCCGCCACGTAGGCGACGTGCAGCGCGGCCGTCCCCGACGTGACCGAGACGCACGGCACGCCGCCGGTCCAGCGGGTCAGCTCCGCCTCGAACCTGCCGACCGCGGGCCCGGTGGTCAGCCAGTCGCCGCGCAGCACCTCGGCGACCGCCTCGATGTCGGACTCGACGATCGACTGCCGTCCGTAGGGGAGCATCAGCGGGCCACCATGGCGCGCAGGTCGTCCACCGAGAGCCATTCGTCGTTGGTGTCGGAGCGGTAGGAGAAGCCCTCGGGCAGCGGCTCGCCGGTCTGCGGCGGCGTGTAGCCCCAGGTCGCGATCGTGGGCTGGACGATGTAGCGGTCGGCCAGGCGCAGCGTCCTGCGGCCGTCGTCCGGCCCGATCATCTCCTCGTGCAGCTTCTCGCCCGGCCTGATGCCGATCTCGTAGATCGGGCTGTTCGGCGCCAGCGCCTCGGCCAGGTCGGTGATGCGCATGCTCGGCAGGCGCGGCACGTAGAGCTCGCCGCCCCGCATCAGGTCGAACGAGTCCACCACGAACCGGACCGCCCGGTCGAGCGTGATCCAGAACCTGGTCATGCGCTTGTCGGTGATCGGCAGGCTGGCGCCCTGCTCGGCCAGGCGCAGGAAGAGCGGCACCACGGAGCCCCGGCTGCCGACGACGTTGCCGTAGCGGACGACGGAGAAGCGGGTCTCGTGGGCGGCGGCGTAGTGGTTGGCGGAGACGAAGAGCTTGTCGGCGACCAGCTTGGTGGCGCCGTACAGGTTGATCGGGCTGGAGGCCTTGTCGGTGGAGAGCGCGACCACCTTGCGCACGCCGCTGTCGATCGCGGCCTCCACCACGTTCTGTGACCCTGCGACGTTGGTGCGGACGTACTCGAACGGGTTGTACTCGGCCGTGTCCACCTGCTTGAGCGCGGCCGCGTGGACCACGTAGTCCACGCCGTGCATGGCGCGGGCCAGCCGGTCGCGGTCCCTGACGTCGCCGATGAACCAGCGCAGGCGCTCGTCGTCGCCGAAGAGCTGCCTGGTCTCGTACTGCTTGAGCTCGTCGCGGGAGAAGACCACCAGGCGCCGCACCCCCAGCGAGTCGAGTGCGTTGCGGATGAACGCCTTGCCGAAGGACCCCGTTCCTCCGGTGATCAGAATCGACGATCCACTGAGAATGCTCACGTGGCCCCCTGGGTTCGCGCTTACGCGCAGTAGTCGTTCGAGCAGGGCGGTAGCATAGCGCGATCGATAAGCGACACACGGTCACACGGGGGATTGGGGCATCGGTGCGCATTGTCGGGATTGTTCAGGCGCGGATGGGCTCGACACGCCTGCCGGGCAAGGTGCTCCGGGAGCTGGGCGGCCGGTCGGTGCTGGAATGGGTGGTTCGCGCCGCCCGCGAGGCGGGCACGCTCGACGAGCTCGTGGTGGCCACCACGACGGAGCAGGCCGACGACGCGGTCGTGGCCGAGTGCCGCCGCCTCGGCGTGTCGTGGCACCGGGGGCCGGTGGACGACGTGCTGACGAGGTTCATGGAGGCGCTGGCGGGGCGGCGGTGGGACGCGATGATGCGGTTCACGGCGGACTGCCCGCTGCTGGACCCGGCCGTGATCAGGGAGGCGGCGCTGGTGTTCCGCGCCGTACGCGGGCTCGACTACCTGAGCACCGCTCTGACGCGGACGCTGCCGCGCGGGCTCGACGTGGAGATCGTGGGCAGGGGCGCGCTGGAGCGGGCCGACACCGAGGCCGCCGACTTCCACCGCACCCACGTGACCTCCTACGTCTACTCGCATCCGGACGACGCGCGGCTGCTCGGGCTCGCCTACCAGCCGGTCGCCGGCGACCTGCGGGTGACGCTCGACACCGAGGACGACTGGCGGCTCATCACCCGGGTGGTGGACGGCCTCGGCGACCGGTGCGTGCCGTTCGGGACGCTGGTGAGCTGGCTGCGGGAGCGCCCCGAGGTCTGCGGGCTCAACGCCCACGTCCAGCAGAAGGAGCTCCAGGACGCGTGATCCGGGTCGGCTTCCGGTGTGACGCCGGGGTGCGCAGCGGGGTCGGCCACCTGGTGCGGTGCGTGGCGCTGGCCGAGGAGCTGCGCGCGCGGGGCATCGAGGTGACCTTCCTCGGCGAGGTGCGCGGGTCCGCCTGGGCGCGGGCCCAGCTGCGCGAGCGCGGGCTGCCGCTGGTGCCCGCCCCCGAGGAGCCGTCCCGGCTGGCGGCGCTGGCCCGGGAGCTCCGGCTGGACGCCGCGGTCCTCGACTCGTACGAGCTGCCGGAGGGGACGGGGGCGGCGCTGCGGGGAGCGGGCCTGACCGTGCTGGCGATCGTGGACGGCGACCCGCTGGGCCAGGAGGCCGATCTCTACCTGGACCAGAACCTCGGCGCGGAGCGCCGCCCCTTCCCCGTGCCCGCCCGGCGCCTGGCCGGGGCGCGTTACGTGCTCCTGCGTGACAGCGTGCGCGGGCTCGGGCGGGCACAGCCGGCGGGGCCGGTTCCGCGCGTGCTGTGCTTCTTCGGCGGCACCGACAGCGCCGGCGTGGCCCCCGCCTGGGCCGGGGCGCTCCTGGCGGCCGGGGTGCCGTTCGAGGCGACGGTCGTCAGCCCTGCGCCCTTCGAGGCGGGCGGGCCGATCGCCGTGATCCCGCCGACGGACCGGCTGCCCGAGCTCATGGCCGGGGCCGACCTCGTCGTCACCGCCGCCGGCTCGGCCGTCTGGGAGCTGCTCCACCTCGGCGTGCCCACCGCCCTGACCTGGGTGGCGGACAACCAGCTCATCGGCTACGAGGAGCTCGTCGGCCGGGGCGTCGCGGCCGGGCTCGGGCGCGCGGCCGACGCCGCGGCGGTCGGCGTGCTCGCCCGCCTGCTCGCCGGCCCCGCCGCCCGCGAGGAGCACGGGCGGCGGGGCCGCGGCCTCGTGGACGGCAAGGGCAGGGAACGCGTCGCCGACGCGCTCCTTAGATCAGATCCCAGGTGAACGGCGTGCCGTAGGGCACGTCCTTGGTGAACTGCCGCCCCATGACCACCGTGGCCGTGTCCGGGGGCAGGCCGCCCGCCGGCCGGATCGACCGTACGTTCGCCGGGGACACCACGTCGCCCTTGCGCACGTCCTGCACCACGTAGAGCGACCGGCGGAACCGCAGCCCCTCGCGCTCCGACGGCCGCGGTCCGATGATCACCTCTCCCAGCGACAGCCACGCCCGCCGGCTCTCCACCACCAGCGCCGCCAGCTCGTCCGGCTCCAGCGAGAAGGCCGAGTCGACCCCGCCGTCGGCGCGCGACAGGGTGACGTGCTTCTCGATCATGCACGCACCCAGCGCCACCGCGGCCAGCGGCACCCCGATCCCGGGCGTGTGGTCGGAGAGCCCGACCTCCACGCCGGTGAGCGCGCTCAGCGCCATCAGCGACCGCAGGTTGCTCTCGTCGGGGGAGGCGGGGTAGCTGGCCGTGCAGGACAGCAGGGCCAGCTGGCTGGTGCCCGCTTCCAGCGCGGCGACCAGCGCGGCGTGGATCTCGCCGAGCGACGCCATCCCGGTGGAGATGATCACCGGCTTGCCGGTGGCGGCCACGAGCCTGATCAGCGGCAGGTCCACGATCTCCGACGAGGCGATCTTGTACGCCGGCACCTCCAGCTTCTCCAGGAACTCGACCGCCGTGGGATCGAAGGGCGTGGAGAACGCGATGAGCCCGTGCTCGCGCGCCCGCTCGAAGATCGGCTGATGCCACTCCCACGGCGTGTGGGCGCGCTGGAAGAGCCGGTAGAGGCTCTCGCCGCCCCACAGATCGTGCCCGTCGCCCACGCGGAACGAGGGCCCGTCGCAGTCGATGGTCAGCGTGTCGGGCCGGTAGGTCTGCAGCTTCACCGCGTGCGCCCCGGCCGCGGCGGCAGCGTCCACGATGGCCAGGGCCCGCTCCAGGCTCCCGTTGTGGTTGCCGGACAGCTCGGCGACGATGAACGGCGGGTCGTTCCGCGAGATCGGCCGCCCCTCGATGGAGATCATGACTGCTCCTTCACAAGCCGGATGGCAACGACGTCGCGGGACTCGCCGTCGACGTCCCGCAGGTAGGCCCCGACCTCCAGGAAGCCGAACCGCCTGTGCAGCCGCCTGACCGCCTGGTTGCAGGCCAGCACCTCGCCGCGCAACGTCGTCAGGCCGAGCGTCCCGAAGGCGTGGTCGATCGCCGCCCGCTCCAGGCCGATCCAGGCCCGCAGCAGCTCCCCCGACTGCTCCAGCCCCTCCAGGTCCAGGTAGAAGCCCCAGGAAGCGCTCTCGGACGACAGGCCGAAGAAGGTCACCACGCCCGCGGGGTTTCCGTCATGCTCGTAGATCAGCACGCGCTTGCGCGCGTCGGCCCGGGTGGCCTCCCACCACTGGGCGTGCTCGTCCTCTCCGATCTTGTGCGTGGCGAAGCTGGCCGCTCGTACGCGCGGATGATTGCGCCATCGCCGCATGGACGGCAGATCTTTGTCCTCGACGCCTCTCAGCACCTCTCCCCCTACTGTTGGTGTCCAATCAATTGCTCAACGTAGCCGATTATGCGTCCGGTAAAGAGCTGATCAGGGACACGGAATCCACGGAGTGGTCAAGGCATGCTGCCCTCGAACCCACATCCCGAGAGCCAAGGAGCAAATCGGATGATCCCCCTGCTCAGCGTGGTCGTCCCGATCTACAACGTCGAGCCGTACATCACGGAATGCCTGAAGTCGCTGGCCACCCAGACCCTGGACGACATCGAGGTCATCCTGGTCAACGACGGCTCCGACGACGGCAGCCGGCGCGTCGCCGCCGACTTCGTCGCGCGGGACGGCCGCTTCGTCCTCATCGACCAGCGGGACAACCTGGGGCCGGGTCCCGCGCGCAACGTGGGGATCCGGCAGGCCCGCGGCACCTATCTCGCGTTCGCCGACAGCGACGACGTCGTGCCGCCGGAGGCGTACGAGCGGCTCGTCGGCACGCTCGCGGAGACCGGCTCCGACCTGGCGTGCGGCGCGGTGGCGCGGCTCGTGGACGGCGTGCTGGAGGAGTCGATCCTGCACGAGAAGGTGTTCAGGCGGCCGGAGCTGTGCACCCACATCACCGACAAGCAGGTGCTGGTCAGGGACCGTACGGTGTGGAACAAGGTCTACCGGCGCGACTTCTGGGAGCGCAACGCGCTGGCCTTCCCCGCCGGCATCTACGAGGACGTGCCCGTCGCCATGCAGGCGCACGTCCTGGCCGGCAGCGTCGACATGGTCGGCGACGTGGTCTACCACTGGCGCAAGCGGGACGCGGGGGAGACCTCGATCACGCAGCGCCGGGCCGAGCTGCCCAACCTGTGGGACCGGCTGGCCGCCATCCGCGCGGTCCGCTCCTTCCTCGACGAGCGGGCGCCCGAGCTGCTCGACGGCTTCGACGCGCTGGTGCTGGAGAAGGACATCGTGTTCCTGTTCCAGGCGCTGGAGGAGAGCGATGAGCCGGGGGCGCTGCTGGAGCTGGCCGACGCGTGGCTGGCCACGCTGAGCCCGAAGGCGCTGGCCACCGCGCCGTCGCTGCGCCGCCTGGAGCTGCACCTGCTCAGGCGCGGCCTGGTGGCCGAGCTGCGCAAGGTACGCGAGTTCCGGCGCACCTGCGAGGACGGCACCCGCATCGTGCCGCGGGGGCTGCGCGTCACCAACTGGTACGGCGACTATCCCTTCTTCCGCAAGCGCCGCCGGCTCCGGATCCCCGACGAGGTGTTCGACGCCCGCGACGAGCTCAAAGTGGTCGCCAGGGTCGAGGAGTGCGCGTGGACCGGGTCCGAATACCGCCTGCGCGGGCAGGTGGCGCTCCACCGGGTCGACCGCAAGGTCGGCAAGGTCAGCCTGTGGCTCAGCGACGGCCGTCGCCGGGTGCCGCTGGAGGTGCGGCGCGCCGGCCGCCACGGCGTCTCCGCCGCCTTCGACCCCAAGCGGCTCGAAGGCGGCGGGCCGACCTGGCGCCTCATGGTGCGCGCCGAGACCCGCGGCCTCGTGCTCAAGAGCTGGTTCAGGGACGGGGACGCGAACTCCGCGTGGCGGTTTTCCGTGCCGGGTTGGTCAAGAAGCGGCATGGACATCACCCAGTAGTTCCAGACAGTAATCGATCAGGCGCGTCGCGTGGTCATGCTGGAGTCCATGAGGACCTATTCGCTCGATGACGTCTTCGAGACACGCAAGCGGAGAGATTCCTGGTGGACCGTTTACTTCGTGGACCCGGTCGCCTGCCGGGTCGCCCTTCCCATCGCCAACCACACCCAGCTGACGCCCAACGGCCTCACCGTGCTTTCGCTGGTCCTCGGTGCGGTGTCGGCCACCTGTTTCGCCCTGAACCACCACGTAGCGGGCGCCGTGGTTTTCTATCTCAGCTTCATGATCGACTGCGTGGACGGCAAAATCGCCCGGCTGAAGGGCACGGGCACGCCGTTCGGCCTCTGGCTCGACTACGTGGGGGACCGGGTCAGGGTGGTCCTGTGTGCCGGGGGGCTGGCATACGGGCAGTACGCCCTCACCTCGGATGTGCGCTACGTCGTGCTCGGGGCGGCGGTGGCCGTACTGGACCTTTTCCGGTACGTCAACGCGCCGCAGATGAAGCGCGTCCGCGATGCCGTCAGGGAGGAGCGGGGGGAGCGCGAGCCTGAGCCCGAGTCCGAGGAGGACATCGACTCTCTCGAGCGGGTGGCTCTCGTCCCGAGGCCACGCCGGCCGCGCAGCTTCCCCAGGCGGTTCAACAGGTTCCTGGCCCGGCACCGGGTCCGCTCGCACCTGATCAGCGGCATCGAGTTTCACGCCGCGGTGTTCGTGGTCGCGCCCCTTGCGGGGGCATGGGCGCTGATCCCGCTCGCCGCGGTGGCCGGGGCGCTGCTGCTGGTCAACGAGGTCTTCCTTGTCTACCGGTTGTGGCGCTTCACGCGCAGGCACGGTGTGCCCTCCTCTCAGGAGAGCCGAGAGCACGTTCTCGTCTAGTTTTCGGGGGTTACTACGAAATGTCCGACCGGCCAGTCTTCGTCATTGGATGTCCGCGGTCCGGCACCACGATGCTCCAGCTCATGCTCCACTCGCACCCCCGCATGGCGGTGCCGCCGGAGACGCGATTCCTCATTCCCGCCTACTACCGCCGCCGGACGTGGGGCGACCTGCGGATCGTCTCCCGCCGCCGCGCGCTGGCGCAGTGGATCGCGACCGACCGCAGCACGAAGTTCCGCGAGCTCAAGATCGACAAAGACGACTTCGTCAGGCAGGCAGTGGAGGGGCCCGGCTCGCTGGGATCGGTGATCGGGACGGCCTTCCGCATGTACGCCGACCGGTTCGACAAGGTCCGCTGGGGCGACAAGCGGCCCAGCTACGTCAAGCAGGTCGACCTGCTGCTCAGGCTCTTCCCCGACGCCCAGTTCATCCACCTCATCAGGGACGGCCGCGACTGCGTGGCCTCGCTGAAGGAGATGCCCTGGTACACGCTGGACTCCTTCCACGCGGTCGCCACCTGGGCCGAGGCCATCGACGCGGGCGGCCGGCTCAAGCGCACGCTGGGCGAGGACACGTACTACGAGCTGCGATACGAGGACCTCACCGACGACCCGATGACCGAGCTGAAGAAGCTCTGCCACTTCCTCGACGAGGAGTTCTCGGCCTCGATGATCTCCCCGCGCGAGGCGGCCAGCGTGGCGGTGCCCCAGCACAAGGTCTGGCACAGCAACACGCACGGCGAGGTCATCCGCAGCCGCGTCGGGAGCTGGGCGAACCGGCTGGACGACTGGGAGATCGCGCTGTGCGAGCACATGCTCGGCGACCGCCTGGAGTCCATGGGGTACGAGCTGACCGGCGCGCCCAAGCCGGCCAAGGAGCACGTGACGGCCTGCCAGAAGACCATGCAGAAGCGCAAGGCCAGCCGGATGCGCAAGCAGATGCGCGACCGGTTCAACCGGCTGCGCGAGCCGAGCCCCGTGGGCGCGATGCTCACCGCGCGCCAGCGCTCCCTGGCGGGCGTGCCTCAGCACCGTACGGAGCTGGCCGAGCCGGTCTGAAGCGCCGTCTAGCGCCGGATGTGGGCGAACAGCCGCTCCCAGCCGTCGAGCACGTGGTCGAGGCGGAACGCCTCGGCCCGTGCGCGGGCGTCGGCCCCCAGCCGCCGCCGCTCCTCCCAGGAGGCGACCAGCCCGCCCAGCGCGGTCGCGAACGCGTCCACGTCCCCCGGCGGCACCAGCAGGGACCCGGCGGAGCGCACGCCGCCCGACACGTCGAACGCCACCGACGGCACCCCGTGCGCGGCCGACTCCAGCAGCACGACGGGCAGCCCCTCGTGCCCGCTGGTCAGGCCCAGGACGGAGGCGTTCAGGTATTCGGCGGGCATCCGGTCACTCGGCACCAGCCCCTTGAAGACCACGCGGTCGCCGACACCCTCCCCGTGCGCGTGCTCGCGCAGCCGGTCCAGCTCGGTGCCGTCGCCGATCAGGTGCAGCTCCCACGGGGGCGGCGCGCCCGAGCGGGCGAACGCGCTGATCAGCCGGTCGAACCGCTTGACCCCTTCCAACCGGCCCACGCCGAGGACGCGGGGCGCGTCGAGCGCGGAGAGCTCCTCCGGCCAGTGGGCCAGGGGGTTCGGCAGGGCCCAGGCGTTGGGCAGCAGCGCGTGCTCGGAGAACAGCCGGGCGTCGTCCTCGCTGAGGAAGACCGCCTGGTCGAGGCCGGGGTAGTGCCGTTTGATGGAGCCGAGGTGCCAGCAGCCGCGGGCGTGGTCGTACGAGCCGTGATACTGCCCGATCGGCCGGAACGCCGCGGGCAGCAGCCTCGACACCCGGGCCACCGCGGCCGGCGAGGTCATCACGGCGTAGCCGGGCCGGATCTTCCCGAGCAGCTCCTTCAGCCGCCGGCCGGCTCTCCTGCGGGCCAGGAGGCCCTGCGACTCCGTCGGCCGCCGGCTGATCACGTGGTGGTGGTAGAGCGGGCGGTCCACGTACCGGAACGGCGCCGCCGCCCGGTGCAGCCCGATCACGTGCACCTCGTGGCCGCGCCCGGCCAGCCCCTGGGCGAGGGTGTGCGTCACCCGCTGGACGCCGCCGAGCGTGTCGGCGTCCAGGCAGGCGAAGACGACGCTCATCGCGCACCTTCGAAGAAGTCGTCCACGATCCTGGCGGCCGCGTCGCCCCGCTCGTCGGCGCACCACAGGTCGCGGAAGGCCGCGTACCGGCCGGCGTAGGCGTTGTGCAGGTCGGGCAGCCGCCTGAGCGCGTCCACCAGCTCGGCGGTGGTCGACACGCACGGGCCCGGCGCGATGGCGGGCAGGTCGTGGTACACCCCGCGCTCGGCCAGCCGGTAGTCGTCCCAGTCGTCGATGTAGAACAGCATCGGCTTGCCGGTGAGCGCGTAGTCGCACATCACCGAGGAGTAGTCCGTCAGCAACGCGTCCGAGGCCAGCATCAGGTCGTTGATCTCGGGGTACGACCCGGCGGACCGGACGAAGTGCTTGAGGTGCTCGGGCGGGCTGTAGCGCTCGACCGGGTGCGTACGCAGGATCAGCACCCACTCGCGGGCCAGCTCGTCGGCCAGCAGCTCCAGATCCACCCGTACGGACTGGCCGCTGCCTTTGACGCTATCCCTGTACGTAGGCGCATAAAGCAGGATTTTTCGGCCGGGTGGGATCTCCAGCCGCTCCAGCACGTCACCGGCCGGCTCGGCCCGTACCAGCGCGTCGCACCGCGGCGTCCCGCACCGGTAGACCTTCCCCGCATAGCCGTTGGACGGCAGGAACACCCGCGAGAACTCGGCGCTCGGCGAGACCAGCGCGTCCCACCGCGCGACCGCGGCCCGCCACTGCGCCCGCGGCCCGTCGAAGTCGGTACGCAGGTCGGGCGCGTCGAACCCGATCGACTTGATCCCCTGCCCATGCCAGGTCTGCAGGTAGCGGGTGCCGTGCGGCTTCGGGTAGTCCAGCGGGAACCCGTGGCTGTCCACCCAGATCCCGGCCCTGGCCATCGTCCAGACGTAGGCCCAGCTCCCGCGCCGGACGAGCCGCGCGTCGGCCGGGAAGTTCCGGCGCCCCTTGGCCACCGACCAGACCACGTCGATCGGCAGGTCGCGGCGGCGCAGCTCCTCGTAGATGGCCCGGGGGCTGCCGCTGTAGCCCTTGCCGACGTCGGACTCGAACAGGGCGAGGTTCTGCCGAGGCGGCACCACCTTGATGAGCAGCTTGTAGGCCCGCAGCTTGTTCGCCGGCGTGTTGAGCCGGCTCATCAGCGCCTGCTTGACCCGCCGCAGCGCCGAGCGGGTGACGGAGTCGGGGCGCACGCACAGGTACGCGGCACACCCCTCGGCCTTCACCGTGCACCCCGGCAGCTCGACGGGCCGCAGCCGCGGGTCGGCGAGGATGCGGTCGGCCGTGGTGTGCCCGTCGGAGGTCCTGGTGAAGACGATGCGCGGCTCGCACCTGCCCGTGGGCCTGCAGACGACGTCGGTGACGTAGCCTCCACCGCCGGACGGCTGCGGCTTTATCGGGATTTTTAGGGATCCGAGCTCCAGGACCGCCGTCCAGTCCAGCGGCAGCGCCCCGAACGGGTCGTACGTGCGCACGGTCATCCGCACCCGCTCGCCGTCCGAGAGCATCTCCGTCAGCTCGTGCCGCAGCCTGGACTCGGAGAAGGGCAGCTCGGCCAGCCGCAACTTCGTGATGTCCATGCCGGGCGAGACCGTCGTCCCCCAGTACGTGCGCCCGTTCAGCCGCACTGCCGACCGCGGGGCGGCCCTCGGCCCGGTGAGCGAGGCCGCGGCCACCCGCAGGTCCTCGGTTCGGTCGTCGAGGATGAGCTGGCAGCAGACCCGGTCCAGCGGCTCCAGCTCCTCCAGCACCCAGCGGGGCATCTCCTCCATGTACGGCCGGACCACCGCGGCGAACTCCTTGACCCACACCGGCTCCCGCGCCGGCAGCGGGTTGAGGTAGACCCGCAGGTCCTGGCGCACGAACCGGCGCTGCCGCTGGGGCACCAGGTCCCCGGCCCCGTGGGCGCGCAGGACGTCGTCGCTCAGCCGGGCCGCGATGACCCGCTGCCGCACGTTCTCCAGGTCGTCGACGCTCAGCGAGATCGAGTCGTTCGTCGCCGCCCGGTGCCAGAGGTAGACCGTCCACGGCACGATCGCGAACCTGCGCGAGACCGCGTACAGCCCGGTCGAGAAGACGTGGTCCTCGTAGTGGATGTCCTCGGGGAAGCGCAGCGCGTGGTCCCGCAGCCAGCCCACGTTGTAGAGCTTGTTCGTGCTGAAGCAGTCGAGGAACAGGTCGGGTTCCTGGCGGATCCCCTCCACCACCCTCCGCCTGGCGAACAGTTCGGGATAGTAGGGTCTCAGCCGCCCGTTCGACTCGAACAGCCGCGAGATCTGCCCCGACACGAAGTCGGCCCCGGTCCGCTCGATCTCGGTGAGCAGGCTCTTGCAGGCGTGCCTGGGCAGCTCGTCGTCGCTGTCGAGGAACATCACGTACGGCGCGGCCGCGGCGTCGAGCCCGTCGTTCCTGGGCGCGCCGCAGCCTCCGCTGTTGACCTGCCTGCGCAGGTAGAGCACCCGCGGATCGCCGTCCATGAGCCGGGCGGCCACCTCCGGCGTGCCGTCCGTGCTCGCGTCGTCCACGATGATCACTTCGAGGTCGCGCAGGGACTGCCCGAGCACGGATCGCACGGCCCTGGGCAGGCGGGCCGCGTCGTTGTAGGAGATCACGACCACGGTGCAGTCCGGCATCCCACGTCCCCCCGCTGGTTCGACCACCTGCGGAAATGGGACTTCCCTCAGCTCGGGCGAAGTGTCCGGACTTGATGGAGTATTTGCTGAAAATCAGCCCTTTAGGCGATCAGCGCCGCAGCCGGCGGATCACCCACACGATGACCAGCAGCGCCGCGAGCGCGCCCGCGACGGGCGCCAGGCGCTTCAGCAGCGGCTGCCCGGCGATCTCCAGCAGGTCCAGCGCCTCCTCGTCGGCCGTGCGCGACGTGCGGGTCGTGCCCGCGGGCCGCGACTCCGGCTCGGGCGGCGTCGGCACCGCGGTCAGGTGCCGCTCCTCCTCCGGGCCCGGCGCGGCGGCGACCAGCTCCACCGTGGGCTCGGACAGCAGCTCGGCCAGGTTGGCCGCGAACTTCTCGATGAGCTTGCCGCCGACCTCGGCCATCACGCCGCGCCCGAACTGGGCGGGCCGGCCGGTCACGTTGAACGACGTCTCCACGGTCACCTGCGTGGCCTCGTCAACCGGCGCCAACCGCGCCTTGACCGTGGCCGAGGCCGTGCCGGAGCCCCGGGCCTCCTTGCCGGACGCCCGGATGGTGAGCGTGTAGGAGTCCTTGTCGACGTCCTCGAACCTGGCCGAGCCCTTGTAGGTCACCACGATCGGGCCGACCTTGACCTTCATCCTGCCGGTGAACTCGTCACCCTCGAAGATGTCCAGCGTCGCCCCCGGCAGGCACGGCGCGACCCGCTCGACGTCGAGCAGCACCGCCCACGCCTGCTCGATCGGAACTGGAACAGTGAATTCGTGCTCAAACCGCATCGCCATCGATCCGCTCCTTTTCCCGCTGGTTGCGACACTACGTCGGGGTGGGGGCGCCCCGGAAGAGGCGCCCCCTCGGACCTCGGTGGTCAGGGCGATCCGGCCGCCGTGCGTACCGCGCGGTGGGTCAGGACCCTGGCCAGATGCCGCCGGTAGTCCGGCTGCGCGTGCAGGTCGGACGGCGGCGAGGTGCCGGCCGCCGCCTCCGCGCACGCCTCGCGCACCTGGTCGCCCAGCTCCACGCCCTCCAGGGCGGACTCGGCGGCGTGGGCGCGCAGCGGCGTCGAACCCATGTTCGTCAGCCCGATCCTGGCCTCGGCGATCGACCCGTTGGAGCGCCTGACGGCGGCGGCCACGCCGACGATCGCCCACGCCTGGGCGGTCCGGTGAAACTTCTCGTAGTGGAAGCCCCAGCCCGCGCCCAGTTTCGGGACCTTCACCCCGACCAGGATCTCGCCGGGATTCAGCGCCGACTCCCAGTAGTCGACGAAGAACTCGGCGGCCGGGATCTCCCGCTCACCCTCCTGCGACCAGGCCACGAACACGCCGTCCAGCGCCAGCACCACGGCCGGCAGGTCGCCCGCCGGGTCCGCGTGGGCCAGCGAGCCGCCGAACGTGCCGCGGTGCCTGATCGCCGGATCCGCCACCTGGGCGGTGGCCAGCGCGACCAGCGGGCAGTCGGCCCGGACGACGCCGGAGTGCAGGATCTCGTCGTGCGTGGTCATCGCGCCGATGAAGACGTGGTCGCCGCGGTCGTGCACGCCCTTCAGTTCGGGCAGCCGGCCGACGTCGACCAGCTTCGACGGGTACGCCATCCGCAGCCGCATCAGCGGCAGCAGCGACTGCCCGCCCGCCAGGACCTTCGCGTCCTCGTCGGAGGCGAGCTCCTGGCAGGCCTCCGCCAGCGAACCCGGCCGCACGTAGTCGAACTGCGCGGGGATCATCGCCGCACTCCTTCCATGGCACGCCATACGCGTTCGGGCGTGCACGGCATCTGCACGTCGTGGATGCCGCTCGGGCGCAGGGCGTCCACGATGGCGTTCACGACGGCCGGGGTCGAGGCGATCGTGCCCGCCTCGCCCACGCCCTTGACGCCCAGCGGGTTGCTGGTCGCCGGGGACTCGGTCCGGTCGAGCTGGAACGCCGGCAGGTCCGCCGCCGACGGCAGCAGGTAGTCGGCCATCGTCGTGGTCAGCAGGTTGCCCTCGGCGTCGTAGACGGCCTCCTCGAACAGCGCCTGCGCGATGCCCTGCGCGATGCCGCCGTGCACCTGGCCCTCGACGATCAGCGGGTTGACGACCTTGCCGACGTCGTCGACCGCCACGTACGAGCGGATCTTCACCATGCCCGTCTCGGTGTCCACCTCCACCGCGCACAGGTGGGTGCCGTGCGGGAAGGAGTAGTTCTCCGGGTCGAACGTGGCGTCGGAGTCGAGCCGCGCCTCCACGCCGTCCGGCAGGTCGTGCGCCGTGAACGCGGCGTAGGCCAGCTCCTGGATCGTCTTCTGCGCGTCCGTGCCCCGCACCTTGAACGCCCCGCCCGCGTACTCCAGGTCCTCGGGCGAGCACTCGAGCACGTGCGCGGCGAGCTTGCGGGCCTTGTCCTTGACCTTCTCGCACGCCTTCAGCACGGCGATGCCGCCGACGACGAGCGAGCGCGAGCCGTAGGTGTCCATGCCCTTGTGCGCGATGGCCGTGTCGCCGTGCAGCACCGTGACGTCGTCGAACGGCACGCCGAGCGCGTCCGCCGCTATCTGGCTCCACGACGTCACGTGGCCCTGCCCGTGCGGCGAGGTGCCGGTGATGACCTCGACCTTGCCCGTGGGCAGCATGCGCACCGAGCCGTGCTCCCAGCCGCCGGCGCCGTAGTTCGCCTCGCCGAGCATCCTGGACGGGGCCAGGCCGCACATCTCCGTGTACGTGCTGACGCCGATGCCGAGCTGCACCGGGTCGCCCCGGTCACGCCGGTCGGCCTGCTCCGCGCGCAGCTTGTCGTAGCCGAACAGGGCCAGCGCCTTGTCCGTGGCCGCCTCGTAGTTGCCCGAGTCGTACGTCAGGCCGGAAATGGTGGTGTACGGGAACTCGTCGTGTTTGATCCAGTTGCGCCTGCGCACCTCCACCGGGTCGATCTTCAGCTCGGCGGCCAGCTCGTCCATCATCCGCTCGATGCCGAACGTGGCCTCGGGCCGCCCCGCGCCCCGGTAGGCGTCCGTGGGCATCTTGGTGGTGAACACGCCCGTGCAGCCGAACTCGTACGCGTCCATCTTGTAGATCGCGTTGAACATCGACGCGCCGAGCAGCGGGATGCCCGGCGTGACCAGCATCAGGTACGCGCCCATGTCGGCCAGCAGGTCGACCTGCAGCCCGCGGATGCGCCCGTCGGCCTCGGCGGCCAGCCGGATGTGCTGGATCTGGTCGCGGCCGTGGTGCACGGTCAGGTTGCCCTCGGAACGGGACTCGGTCCACTTGACCGGCCTGCCGAGCTTGCGGGCCAGCAGCAGGCAGAGCACCTCCTCCGCGGTGACCTGTAGCTTCGAGCCGAACCCGCCGCCCACGTCGGGGGCGATCACGCGGAGCTTGTGCTCGGGGATGCCGGTCACGACGGCCAGCATGACCCGCAGGACGTGGGGGATCTGCGTGGACGACCAGATCGTGAACGCGTCGCCGTCGGTGTCGGCCATGACCGCCCGCGGCTCCATCGCGCTCGGGATGAGCCGCTGCTGGATGTACGTCCGGTCGATGACGACGGGGGCGTCCCTGAACGCGGCCTCGAGGTCCCCGGAGTTGATCTTGACGCTGAACGCCTTGTTGCCGGCCTCGTGCACCTTCGGGCTGGCGTCCGTCAGCGCCTCGTTCATGTCGAGGACCGCGGGCAACGGCTCGTACTCGACGTCGATGGCCTCGAGCGCGTCGGCGGCGCGGTAGCGGTCGGTCGCGATCACGCAGGCCACGGCCTCGCCGACGTACCTGACCTCGGACACCGCCATCGGCGGGTGGTCGGGGATGACGACGTCGTCGCTCACCGGCCACGCGCACGGCAGGCTGCCCTGCTCGGCGGCGAAGTCCTGGCCGCTGAAGGCCGCCACGACCCCGGGCAGCTCGCGCGCCCCCGACACGTCCACCCTGGTGATCCGGGCATGAGCCATCGGGCTGCGCAGGAACATCACCTGCAGCATGCCCGGCCGGACGAGGTTGTCCGTCCACTGCGTGCGCCCCGTCAGGAGCCTGGCGTCCTCTTTGCGCTTCCTCGGCCGGCCGATTTCCTGGCCGGCCTCCTGCTGGACGGTCATGGCGTGGTCACCGCCCGCCCCATCTCCTGCGCGCCCCGGCGGACGGCCTTGACGATGTTGCAGTAGCCGGTGCAGCGGCAGAGATTGCCTTCCAGGCCCTCCCTGATCGTCTCCTCCGACGGCTCGGGATCCTCCCTGAGCAGGTCTATCGCGGCCATGACCATGCCGGGCGTGCAGTAACCGCACTGCAGCGCGTGTTCTTCGTGGAAGGCCCGCTGCATCGGGTGCATCGACCCGTTGACGCCCAGGCCCTCGATCGTCAGGACCTCGCAGCCGTCGGCCTGCACGGCGAGCACGGAACAGCTCTTCACACTCTTGCCGTCGAGCATGACCGTGCAGGCGCCGCAGTTGCTGGTGTCACACCCGATGGGGGTGCCGGTCTTGCCGAGCCGCTCTCGTAGCAGATGTACGAGCAGGAGCCGCGGCTCCACGTCCTCCTCGTACTTGATCCCGTCGACGGTGACGGTGATTCGGGGCATACGTCCTCCCTCAGGAGCAGGGGATTGGCGGACACACCCGAAACTACGCCGGTGTCTTTCCCGGTCAAGGGTTACTTACCGCGAACCACCCTGGCGATGATCGCCACCAGCCCCGCGAACGCCAATCCCAGCACCAATACCCCGATCAGGACCAGCGGATCCGTGATCGCACGTGTCACTATGAGAATGCCCAGAACCACGAAGAGCACACCGCTGAGCAGCGCCATCCAGTCCGTGCGGTGCAGGCGTCGTGGCCGTTCGACGTCACGCGGCACGCCGCACCTCCATGTCCCCGAGCCCGCCCCGCAGGTTGAGGACGATGGTCGAGACCTTGCCGTCAGGCTTGACCTCGGGCTCGAGCACCTTGTCGTACCGCACGTCCACGCCGCCCCTGACCGAATGGTCGACCTTGACGTCGCCGACCTTGTTGGTGGCGTGCACCTCGATCCTGGCCGTCGGCGGCACGATCACCATCAGCTCGCCCAGCGTCACCGCGGCGTTGAACGTCACCTCGGTGCCCGGCTCCAGCTTCAGCTCCGACAGGTCCAGCCGCCCGTCGCCGACCCCGACGTCGTACAGCATGGTCGACTGGGTCACGCTGGTCGGCGCCCAGTCCGACTCGCCGATGTTCCGCGGGATGCCTCCGAGCACGAAGCCCAGGGCCACGATGACCGTCACGAGCGTCCCCGCGGCCACCAGTCCGGCCCCGCGTCCCCACCAGGCGGCGATGAGCAGCCCGGCGCCGATCGTGATGAGCACGGCGCCGCCGACGATGGTCGGGCTCACCCCGGCGGCCGACCTGGCTTGGACCGCCACGACGATCCCTCCAATGATGATTGCCAGCAGGATGGTGATGGCGCCGATGAACGACCTCGGGCGCGGCTTCCGCTCCCTCTTGGGGACCGGACGGCCGTACAGGGCGGGGTCGTACGGCGAGTAGCCTGCTGCCCGCTTGGCCGGGTCGAGCGGCTGGTAGGGGCCCTTCGGCGCGAACGGCTCGCCGTAAGGGGTGTAGTCGAGGCGGGTTCTGGGCTGCGACTGGTACGAGGGGACCCGGTGCTCGGCGGTGACCTTGGCATCCTCACCGGCGGGCGCGTCCTCACCGGCGGGTGCGGGCGGGGCGGGTGGCGCGGCCTCGTGCACCCGGGTCGGCGGCTCCGGCTCCCGTTCCTCGACGTCCTCCCGAGCCGTCTCCCGAACAGCTTCCTGCACCGGCTCCGGGACGACCGCCTCCTGCACCGGCTCGGGGACAGCGGGCTCCTTGACCGGCGGTGGCCCCGCCGCGGGCGTGGGCGTGGGCGGGGGTGTGGGCTGTCTCACCGGTGACGGTTCCGGGGAGGACCATACCGGCGACGGCTCCGCGGGGGGCGTGGGCCTGACCGGCGGGGCTTCGGGAGCGGCGGTCGCGTGCCGCTGCCTCCTGCTCAGCCGTTCGGGCATCGAGCGGGCCAGCCCCAGCAGGTCCACCCCGCTGGAGTGGGCGGCGAGCAGCGAGACTGCGAGCAGGACGGCCACCACCAGGGTGCCGACGTCGAGCCACACCGTCGCCAGGTTGAGCGCCAGGCCGAACGCCAGCACCGCCGTCATCAACGCCATCACGGCTTCGGCGTCGAAGTCGCGGCGCGTCCACTGCTCGATGATCCCCGGCTTGCCGTTCGGCTCCTTCATCAGCAGGAACGCCGCGAGATAGAGGAACAGGCCGATGCCGGAGCCCAGCAGAAGCACGGCGAAGGCCACGCGGAACACCACGGGGTCGATGCCGGTGTGCCGCCCAAGACCGGAACAGACCCCCATGAGGAAGCGCCCCTCGTTGCTGCGTCGCAGCGACCGGGGCGGGGCGGCCGGTTCTTTGGGCGGAGCTTCTGTCATGTCACCATCGTGGACCTACGTGTGGTGTGCTCGCATCCGGGACACCCCTGACCCGACCCGGGGGTTGTTCCCTGATGCCCGAAGTGCCCCCGACATGTGACTATGGCGATGTTATGGCTGACCAGAAGACTCTCGCCGAGCCGACCGGCGACGCGCCTTATCGGCGCTTGATGCGCCCCATGGAGGGCCGCCTGCTGGGCGGCGTCGCCCAGGGCCTCGCGACGCAGCTCTCGCTCGATCCCGTGGTGATCAGGCTGATGTTCGTGCTGCTCAGCGTGGTCGACGGGGTCGGCATGGTGGCATACGCCGTGTTGTGGATGGTCACGCCCCGGCAACCGTACGAGGGGCAGCCGCCGCAGCGGGACTGGAGCCAGCTGGCCGCGTTCAGCGCGATCGGGGTGGCGCTGTTCGCGGCCAGCTGGCTCACGGGGGCGTCCAAGGGCGGGATCGGCATGCTTCCGTTCGCCGTGGGCGGGATCGGGGCGCTGATCCTCTGGCAGCAGGCCGACCCGGAGCGCCGTAAGAGCTGGGTGCAGGGCGCCACCACGAGCATCAGGAAGAACCGGGTTCGCACGCTGCTCGGCGTGGTGCTCGTGGTGATCGGCGCGGCGGGCTTCCTGTACGCGGAGGGCGAGCTGAACCAGGCCAAACCCGGCCTGCTGTTCACCGTCGTGGTGGTCGGCGGCCTGGCCGTCATCGCCGCGCCCTGGCTCGCCGGCCTGTGGAAAGAGCTGCAGCTGGAGCGGCGCGAGCGCATCAGGCAGGAGGAACGCGCCGAGGTGGCCGCCATGGTGCACGACTCGGTGCTGCACACGCTCACGCTCATCCAGCGCGTCGCCCACGATCCGCGCGAGGTCACCCGGCTGGCCCGCTCCCAGGAGCGCGACCTGCGCAACTGGCTCTACCAGCCCGCCCAGGACGCCGACGCCACCGTGGCGGCCGCCGTACGCAGGATCGCGGCGGAGGAGGAGGACGCCCACGGGGTGCCCATCGAGGTCGTCTGCGTGGGAGACATCGCCCTCGACCCGGCGGGTAAGCTGGCCGCCCAGCTCAAGGCGGCCCGGCAGGCGATGGTCAACGCGGCCAAATACTCTGAGAGTCCAGCTATTTCCGTCTATGCCGAAGTAGAGGGTGAAGAGGTCACGATTTTCGTGAAGGATCGTGGCAAGGGGTTCGACCTCGACGCGGTGCCACTCGACAGGATGGGCATTCGGGAGTCCATCATCGGGAGAATGGAACGCCACGGAGGCACGGCCCGGGTACGCACCTCCGTCGGTGAGGGCACGGAAGTGATGTTGACCATGAAGGTGGAGAAGGCATGACGCGCGTGTTGATCGTCGACGATCACCGGCTGTTCCGCTCCGGCGTACGCGCCGAACTGGGCGACTCGATCGAGGTGGTGGGCGAGGCCGAGGACGTCGAGACGGCCGTCAAGGCGATCGCCGAGCACCAGCCCGACGTGGTCCTGCTGGACGTGCACATGCCGGGCGGCGGGGGCCAGGAGGTGCTGCGCCGGGTCCTGGGCGCCGGCTCCCAGGTGCGTTTCCTCGCCCTGTCGGTCTCGGACGCCGCCGAGGACGTCATCGGCGTGATCCGGGGCGGGGCGCGGGGCTACGTGACCAAGAACATCAGCGGCAAGGAGCTGACGGACGCCATCCGCCGGGTGGCGGAGGGGGACGCGGTCTTCTCGCCGCGGCTGGCCGGGTTCGTCCTGGACGCCTTCGCCTCGTCGGAGGCGCCGTCCATCGATCCCGAGCTGGACTCCCTGACGCAGCGCGAGCGCGAGGTGCTGCGCTTGATCGCGCGGGGGTACGCGTACAAGGAGATCGCCAAGGAGCTCTTCATCTCCGTCAAGACCGTGGAAACCCACGTCTCGTCGGTCCTGCGCAAGCTCCAACTCTCCAACCGCCACGAACTCTCCCGCTGGGCCACCGCCCGCCGCCTCGTCTAACCCCCACACCTCCGCACCCCACCTGCCGCCCCACCCAACCCCCAACTTCCGCCACCCCCCACCAGGCCCACCCCTTCACGTCCTCCACCCCTCACGTCCTCCACACCCCTCACCGCGGCCCGCCTTACCGCGCACCGCGGCCCACCTCACCCCTCACCCCGGCCCGCTTCACCGCGGCCCGCCTCACCGCGCACCGCGGCCCGCCTCACCCCTCACCCCGGCCCGCTTCACCGCGGCCCGCTTCACCGTGCCCCGCCCTCCGCGGCCCGCTTCACCGCGCACCGTGGCCCGCCTCATAAGGCCACTCCCTTACCGCGGCCAGCCCTCACCCGGCTGGTCCCTCCCGTCGCTCCCACACCCGTCGCCGGCACATCACCGTCCACCAGCCCAGCGCCGTCCCGCCCTCGCGCCGCCCCCGCGCCCGCCGACGCACCCCGCATCGGCCACCGCCGTGCCAACTGCCCGCCCGTCTCGTGCACAGCACTGCACCTGGCCTCGCCCGTCCCGCGCTCTGCCGTGCTCCTACGCCCCCGGCACCCGGCACCCGGCACCCGGCACCCGGCACCGCGTCGAGCGCGGGTTCCCCGTGGGGAGGGGGTTCATCCGTGCCGGTTTGGAACGTTACGGGATAGTTATCGTTGGTACGCCCACAAAACTCCCGCCTCAGTTGTCACACATAAAGGAGAAAAAGCACATATCCCAGGAGTAGCCCCCTTGAATCGCGTCCCCCGGATGCTGCCGGTCCTGGTCGCATTGGCCGCCATGACGGCCTGTGCGGCGGAGAACGTCCCCGTTGCGCAAACGCAGCAAGCCTCGGTGGTCCGGGCCGCCGGCGCGGCGAGCGTCACGGCCCCGGATGAGCCGGACAAACCGGCAAAGAAGGTCAAGCTCGATATAGCCGACATCACCCCGATGGGGGAGGCGGCGGAGAAGGTAGGCGTCGGCTTCCCGATCATCGTCACGTTCGACCGCGACGTGAAGGACCGGGCGGCCGTGGAGGCGTTGCTGGAGGTGGAGGCGGAGAAGCCGGTCGACGGCGCCTGGCGCTGGGTGTCGGCGCGCAAGGTCATCTACCGGACGAAGACGTACTGGAAGCCTCACCAGAAGGTCCTCTTCACCGCCCGCCTGTCGCAGCTCCCCGGCAACACCGGTGCCAAGGACGTCTCCCGCCGCTTCGCCGTCGGCACGTCGCAGATCTCCGTGGTCAACACCCGTAACCACCAGATGAAGGTCTACCGCGAC
The DNA here is from genome assembly GCF_040610775.1 of Nonomuraea sp. NPDC003709. Lineage (NCBI taxonomy): Bacteria > Bacillati > Actinomycetota > Actinomycetes > Streptosporangiales > Streptosporangiaceae > Nonomuraea > Nonomuraea sp. NPDC003709. The sequence continues at coordinate 148,189 of NZ_JBEXMW010000001.1, forward strand.
GGCAAGCTGACCAAGAAGATCCCGATCAGCGCAGGCAGGGGCGGGCTGATCAAGAACGGCGTGGACGTCTACCTCACCACCAGCGGTGTTCACCTCACCATGGGCAAGAAGGCCGTGGAGACCATGACCTCCTCCTGGATGGGCGTGACGGATCCCAAGGATCCGCGCTACTACAAGGAGGAGATCCCGTGGGCGGTCCGCATCTCCGACAGCGGTGAGTACGTCCACCAGAGCGCCGGCTACTACCAGTTCCTCGGCCGCTCCAACCAGAGCCACGGCTGCGTGCGGGCCACCCCCGCCGGAGCCAAGTGGTTCTACGGCATCGCCCAGCGCGGCGACGTCGTCAAGATCACCGGTACGAAGCGCAAACTGCAGTGGAACAACGGCTGGAGCTACTGGCAGCTGAACTGGACCCAGTGGAAGAAGGGCAGCGCCCTGAAGGGCTGACCCCGTAAAAGACATCAGGGCCGCCCTCCCAAGGCCAGGGAGGGCGGCCCTGCGGCCGTCAGGGGCCGGTCAGAGCTTGTCGATGGGCGCGTACGCCAGCAGCAGCGTCTTCTCCCCGCCGCTGCCGAAGTCGATCTTGACCTTGGTCTTCTCCGCCACCCCGTCCACGGACACCACCGTGCCCAGCCCGAACGCGTCATGCGTCACCCGGTCGCCGGGCGCCAGCGAAGGCACCTTCCGCCCGCCGGTCTTGGCGGGTGGGCGGGCGGCGGGCTCCTTGCGGGTGGCCGCGCTCCAGGCGGACTTCTCCGGATCCGTACGCCAGTCGATGAGCTGCCCCGGCACCTCGTTCACGAACCGCGAGGCCGGGTTGAACGCCGGCGCCCCCCAGGAGCTGCGCACGGCCGCCCGCGTGATGTAGAGCCGCTGCTGCGCCCTGGTGATCCCCACGTACGCCAGCCGCCGCTCCTCCTCCAGCTCCTTGGGCTCCCCGAGCGAGCGGATGTGCGGGAACACCCCGTCCTCCATGGCCGTCAGGAAGACGACGGGGAACTCCAGCCCCTTGGCGGTGTGCAGGGTCATCAGCGTGACGACCCCCTGCCCGCCGTCGGCCTCGGGGATTTGGTCGGCGTCGGCCACGAGCGACACCTGCTCCAGGAACTCCACCAGCGTCCCCTCCGGATTGGCCTCCTCGAACTCGGAGGCGACGGAGATGAGCTCGTTGAGGTTTTCCAGGCGCGACTCGTCCTGCGGGTCCTCCGACGCCTCCAGCTCGGCGCGGTAGCCGGTGGCCACCAGCACCTCCTCGGCCAGCGCCGACGGCGGCATGCCCTCGGCCTTGGCGATCAGCTCCTCGAGCATCGCGACGAACTCGCGTACGGCGTTGAGCGAGCGCGTGGCCATCCCGTACGCCTCGTCGGCCCTGCGCAGCGCGTCCCAGAACGGGATGCGCTCGCGTGACGACAGCGCCTCGACCATCGCCTCGGCGCGGTCGCCGATGCCGCGCTTGGGCACGTTGAGGATGCGGCGCAGCGAGACCACGTCGGCCGGGTTGGCCAGCACGCGCAGGTACGCCAGCAGGTCCTTGACCTCCTTGCGCTCGTAGAAGCGCACGCCCCCGACCACCTTGTACGGCAGCCCGGTGCGGATGAAGATCTCCTCGAACACACGGGAGGCCGCGTTGGTCCGGTAGAAGACGGCCACCTCGCCCGGCTTGACGTCTTCCTCGTCGCTGAGCCGGTCGACCTCCTGGGCCACGAACATGGCCTCGTCGTGCTCGTTGTCGGCGACATATCCCACGATCTTGGGCCCGTCGCCCTGGTCGGACCAGAGGTTCTTGGGCTTGCGCGACTCGTTGCGCGCGATGACCGCGTTGGCGGCGGCCAGGATGTTCTGGGTGGAGCGGTAGTTCTGCTCCAGCAGGATGGTGCGCGCGTCCGGATAGTCGCGCTCGAACTCCAGGATGTTGCGGATCGTCGCGCCGCGGAAGGCGTAGATGGACTGGTCGGCGTCGCCCACCACGCACAGCTCGGACATGTCGGAGCCCGTCCGGACCAGCTCGCCGTCGGTCGTGCGCAGCTCGGGATGCCCGACCAGCTCCCTGATCAGGATGTACTGGGCGTGGTTGGTGTCCTGGTATTCGTCGACCAGCACGTGCCTGAACCGCATCCGGTAGTGCTCGGCCACGTCGGGGAAGAGCTGGAACAACGTCACCGTGTTCATGATGATGTCGTCGAAGTCCATCGCGCCGGCCTCGGTCAGCTTGAGCTGATAGGCCTTGTACGCCTGCGCCAGCGTCTTCTCCAGGTGCGAGCCCGCCTTGTCGAGCGCGGTCTCGTAGTCGATCAGCTCGTTCTTGAAGTTGCTGACCTGGGCCGAGAAGGAGCGCGGCGGGTAACGCTTGGGATCGAGCTCCATCTCCCTGCAGACCATGGCCATGAGCCGCTGCGAGTCGGCCTGGTCGTAGATCGAGAAGCTCGACGGGAACCCCAGCCGCTTGGCCTCCCGCCGCAGGATGCGCATGCAGGCGCTGTGGAACGTCATCACCCACATCGCCCTGGACCGCGGGCCGACCAGCTTGTCGATGCGCTCCTTCATCTCGCGGGCAGCCTTGTTGGTGAAGGTGATCGCCAGGATCTCGCCCGGGTGCACCTCACGCTCGGCCAGCAGGTACGCGATGCGATGCGTGAGCACCCGCGTCTTCCCGGAGCCCGCCCCCGCCACGATGAGCAGCGGACTGCCATGATGGATCACGGCCTCGCGCTGCTGAGGGTTGAGGCCGTCGAGCAGAGGGTGGTCAACAGAGACTTGGGTCGGCACCTACCTAGGTTAAGACGCCCCACCGACAATCGGCGCCCGGAATGCCTTTGGCGGAGGGCCGGTTGTCTTTTCGTAGAACTTCAGAAAGGGGAGTCATGCTGCCGGAAGCCGAGATCAACCGGGTCCTCGTGGTGACCGCCCATCCGGACGACGTCGACTTCGGCGCGGCGGGGAGCGTGGCGCTGTTCGTCGACAAGGGCGTCGAGGTCACGTACCTGCTGGTCACGGATGGCGACGCAGGTGGCAACGAACGTACGTTGGACAACTCCGGCATGGCCGAGCTCCGCAGGACCGAACAGCGGGCCGCCGCCAAGGCGGTCGGCGTCACCGACGTGCGGTTCCTCGGCTACAAGGACGGGCTCGTGGTGCCCTCGATCGAGCTGAGGCGCGACATCTCCCGCGTGATCCGTCAGGTCAGGCCGGACCTGGTCATCACCCACCACCCCGATCGCAACTACCACAACGTCGCCCCCAGCCACCCCGACCACCGCGCGGTGGGCGGCTCCGCCCTGGACGCCGTCTACCCGGACGCCCGCAACCCCTACGCCTTCCCCGAACTGGTGCGGGAGGAGGGCCTGGAGGCCTGGACCGTACGTGAGGTCTGGCTGACGGGCGGCTCGACCCCCAACCACTGGGTGGACGTCACCGAGGCCATGGACCGCAAGCTCGCGGCCTTGCAGTCACATGTGAGCCAGGTCGCCCACGTGGAGGGCTTCGTCGACTTCGTCAAGACCCGCTTCGCCGCCTGGGCCGACCAGGCCGGCTTCGCCTCGGGCCACTACGCGGAGGCCTTCCAGGTCGTCCCCACGGGCTGACTCTCCCTAGGGCACCGACCCTGGGGACACGACCCAGAGCGAGGGCTGGCCGGTGACCTCGGAGATGACGTCGAAGTCCCGGTCGTAATGCAGGATCGTCGCCCCGTGCACCTCGGCACAGGCGGCGATCAGCAGGTCGTTGGGCCCGATGCCGCGGTGCTGCGAGCGCTCGACGAGCTGCTTCTGCACGTCCAGAGCCCGTATTTGCACCTCCTGGTCCATCGGGAGCTGGATGCATTGGCGCTGCGCATGCAGGATGCGCTGGTAGTGGGCGAAGTCGCGGGCGCTGTAGAGCACCTCCAGGTCGATGACGCTGCAGGTCGCCACGACTCGCGCCGCGTAGAGCGGGTAGAGGGCCTTGGCGATCACCTCGCTGGTGCGGATGCGCGCGAGGGCGCTCTTGTCGAGGAGATACATCAGTCCTGTAGTGGCCACGCATGCTTCATGACCTCCGGATCCAGCAGATCCGGGCTCCCCTCTGTGCGCCAGAACTCGAACGCCTCGACGGCGCTCGCCTTTTCCGCGTCCCTGTCGACGACCGCCTGAAGGGCCGTGTGAACCGTTTCCTTCATGGTCGGTGCTCCGAGCTTTCTCTGAGCCTGCTCCAGGAGCTCCTTGTCGATGTCGATTACCGTACGCATGCAACACCACCTCCGTGCCTCCATCGTATATCAGAACCCGTGATCTTGATATACGCATTTCCCGACCTCGGGACGCGCGCGCTGGAGACGTTAAAGCATCGAGGTGGGAGGTGCATGGAACGCTCCAATCAAAGGTGAAGGATCTTTCCCCTTCGGGTCAGGAATCCTCATCCTCGGCTGATCAAAGATCCACCGGAGTGCCGGAAATGCTCACGTTCCGTCACTTTCGCTTGGCGGCGAGGCGAGCGAAGAGATAGCCGAAGGAATTGGTGGCCAGGTGCAGCATGGCCGGGGTCAGGAGGCCGCCGCGGCGACGGAGCTCGCAGAACAGCACCCCGGCCGCCGCCGTGGACACCACGCTCCCCGCCACCACCCGTGCCGTGTCCAGACGGGCCGGGGAGTCGGCCGACGTCAGGGCGCCGAGGGCGGGGTTGGCGTGGGCCATGTCGATGGCCGGGAGGATGTGCCAGAGGCCGAACAGGGACGATGAGATCGCCGTGGCGGCCACCGTGCCGTGATCCTTGCGCAGCATCGCGTACAGGGCGCTCCGGAAACCCACCTCCTCCAGCAGGACCGTGCCCAGCGGGACCTGGAGCAGAGCCTCCTCCAGGACGCGGGCGCGCGAGAGCGACAGGGCACGCTCGTCGTGGAAGAGCTGCCTGGTGCGGGGGTTGGCGATGCCGACGGCGTAGACGGCCGCCACCGCCGCCGCCAGCGCGCCTCCCGCCACGGCGCCGCGCCGGCCGTGCTCGAACCCGAGCTCCTTCCACGACAGGCCGGACCTGCGTGCCGCCGCCACCAGGGCGGCGGTCGCGGCGGCCGAGGTCAGGGGGGCCAGGCGGGGGGCCACCTTGTTGTTCAGGAGGTTGGCTGCGGCGAGGATCGCGATCGAGCGGAGCAACACCCTTGCCAGGCTACGTCGCTCACCGCATCTTCGCTCACGCACTCCACCCACGCCGTCGGCTTCGCCCACGCTCACGCGCTTCGCCCACGCTCACGGGGTCGGCTTCGCTCACGGGGTCGGCTTCGCTCACGGGGTCGGCTTCGCCCACGCTCACGCGCTTCGCCCACGCTCACGGGGTCGGCTTCGCTCCCGGGGTCGGCTTCGCCCACGCTCACGCGCTCCGCTCACGCGCTTCGCCCACGCTCACGCGCTCCGCTCACGCGCTTCGCCCACGCTCACGCGCTCCGCTCACGCGCTTCGCCCACGCTCACGCGCTCCGCTCACGC
>NZ_JBEXMW010000001.1:153735-935331 GCF_040610775.1 Nonomuraea sp. NPDC003709
CACGCGCTTCGCCCACGCTCACGCGCTTCGCCCACGCTCACGCGCTTCGCCCACGCTCACGCGCTTCGCCCACGCTCACGCGCTTCGCCCACGCCGCCGGCCGATTGGTGTCAGGAGGCGGCTGGGCGGCGCCAGCCTGTGGGGAAGCGGCTGCGGCGGCGCTCCTCCGGGGTGAGGCCGCCCCAGATGCCCTCCGACTCGCCCGAACGTAACGCGTACGCGCGGCACTCTTCGATGACCTGGCAGCGCGCGCAGATCGCCTTGGCGCGGGCCTCCTGCAAGGGGGTGGGGGCGAGGGGGAAGAAGAGGTCAGGGTCGCTGGATCTGCACGCACCCCTTCGCAGCCAGCCGATCTCCTCCAATGGCATGGGTCAACGGTAGAGCGTGGGCATGATCAGATACATCATCCTCTGGGTTGACCCGCGTATACATCCTGGGGTCCGATCCGCGCCCCGCGTGTACGCCCCGGTCAGCACGCGTTCACACCGTCCCGGTAGCCGGTCGCGAACGACGTCTGGCGCTGCTCGGCCGTCCCGTGAGCCGACGGGTTCAGCCAGTCGTCCGTCGGGTCGCCCGCCGCCTCCAGGCTCGTGAGCAGCTCGTCCTCGTCGCCCGGTTGCGTGTCGAGCACGCCCGAGCGCACGAGCGCCGAGAGGGTCCCGCCCGCATAACAGTCGGCCTGGAGCTCCATTTGTACGTTGAGCTGGAAGTTCGTCTGGAGCTGCGCCTGGATCGCGTGCCCGAACTCGTGGGGAATGATCACATAGACCGACCCGTCGCCCATCTCGTTCCAGAGCGACTCCATCCAGGTCTGGTCAAAGGCGATGAAGTGGCCGATGGGGCAGTAGAAGGCGTTGTTCGGGACGGCGGGCTCGTTGCCGCAACTGGGTCCGGAGGTCCCGGAGTAGGGGACGAAGTCGGAGATAGGCCGATAAGTCCGCCCACTCTGCTGGAACTGCTGCGTCCAGAACGCCTCCGTCAGCGTACGGGCTGTGCGCACATCGTCCTCGAACGAGTCGGCCCCCTGGGTGTCCATGGACGGTCGCCTGCCCAGGCCGCAGGCGCCGACCAGGAGGACCAGGGCGAGGACCAGGATGCGCTTCACGGGCTTCACACGTCCCAAGTGTGCACGGGTTCGTTGGTGTGCATCCGCTCGATGTACTCGACCGTCATGGACCGCAACGCCTCGTGCCGGTCCCCGGAGACTTCTTCGTGCGCGCGCACGCGTTCCACCTGCCAGCTCGCCCCCGTACGGCCGGTCAGGCAGCGCCCCTCGATGATGCCGAGCAGCCGGTCGGCCACGGGACCGTCCACGCCCCACCTGGCCAGCCCCTCACGCGCCATGGGCAGCAGGCGCCGCAGGATCAGCTCGGCCGCCGGCACCTCACCCATGCCCGGCCAGTACAGCCGCGCGTCCAGCCCGTGCCGCGCCGCCGCGCCGAGGTTGTCCTCCGCCGCCTGGAACGACATCTGGCTCCAGATCGGCCGCTCGGCGTACGGCAGCACGCGCATCAACCCGTAGTAGAACGCCGCGTTCGCCGCGATGTCGGCCACGGTGGGCCCGGCGGGCAGCACGCGGTTCTCCACGCGCAGGTGCGGCACTCCGTCCACCACCGCGTACACCGGCCGGTTCCACCGGTAGATCGTGCCGTTGTGCAGGGTCAGCTCGTGCAGGTGGGGGATGCGGCCCTGTTCGAGTTCGGTACGGGGGTCCTCGTCCTCGCACAGGGGCAGCAGGGCCGGGTAATAGCTGACGTTCTCCTCGAACAGGTCGAAGACGCTCGTGATCCACCGCTCCCCGAACCACACCCTCGGCCGCACACCCTGCGTCTTCAGCTCGGCCGGCCGCGTGTCCGTGGCCTGCTCGAACAGGGTGATCCTGGTCTCGCGGTGCAACTCCTTGCCGAACAGGTACGGGGAGTTGGCCGCCACCGCCACCTGAGGCCCGGCGATGGCCTGGGCCGCGTTCCAGTGCGAGGCGAACGCGTCGGGGCTGACCTGCAGATGCAGTTGCACGCTCGTGCACGCGGCCTCGGGGGCGACGCTGTCCGCGTGGGTGTCCAGGCGCTCGACGCCCTCGATGGCCAGGTGCAGGTCCTCGCCTCGGGCCGCGAAGATCTGCTCGTTGAGCAGGCGGTAGCGGGGGTTCGCGGAGAGCGTGCCCTCACCGATGTCCTGCTCGCGCAGCGTGGGCAGGATGCCGATCAGTACGAGGTGACCGTCCTGGGAGCGGGCGCGTTCCTCGGCGTGGTTGAGCCGTGTCCTGACGTCGTCCTCCAGGAGGAGCGCGCCGTCGCCGCCCAGCTCCTGCGGCTCGATGTTGATCTCGATGTTGAACTGTCCCAGCTCCGTGGCCCAGTCCGGCTGCTCGATCGCGGCCAGCACCTGGGCGTTGCGCATGGCCGCCTCGCCGTACGCGTCCACGATGTTGAGCTCGATCTCCAGGCCGGCGAGGGGGCGCTCGATCTCAAAGCGGGACTCGCGCAACATCTGGGCGAAGACGTCGAGGCATCGATACACCTTTTCCCGATATTTCCGTCGGTCGTCCCGGCTGAAGACGACGCTTGGCACGTCTCTGCCCATATCAGGAAATGTCGCACGCCAACACCAGACCCAACAAGCCCAGATCACCACCCGTTTCCGATCCCGCGTCAGCCGGGCAGCCCCGGCCCCCTTGCTCCAGCGATTTCGGCCAGCCCGCAGGCGAACGCCGCCGCGCCGCTCGGTGCATGCCCGCGACGGTGGCGCTGGGCTTTCCCGGGGGTGGGGCTCCCCGGGGTGGGGCTCCTGGAGGGGGCGACGAGGGCGGATGCGGGGCGGGTCGCGGTGGTGGATGCGGCTATGGGCTGGGGCGTGCTCGCGACGGCGGCGCTGGCCCTCCCCGGGGGCGGTGGGGCTCCTGGGAGGCGCGGGCGAGGCCGGGTGGTGGTGCGGCCATGGGGTCGAGATGTGCTCCAGGGCCGCGCCGAGGGAGGCTCGGATGCGGCACGGCGGGTGAGTACCGCGAGGTGTGGTGGGCGAGTCTCGAGCGGCGGCGCATCGGGTGAGGCCCGGGGTAGGCGTACCAAGCGAGGCGGGGATGGGCGCACCGGGCGAGGCGCACCGGGCGAGGCGTGCCGAGTGAGGTCGGGATGGGCGCGTCGAGCGAGGTCCGGGACGGGGTGCGGTGGGCGGAGTTCGGGGCGGCGGGGTGAGTGGGCGGGAGCCAGCCGTACAAGATGATTATGGGTTTAGGGTGCTGGGATGCGTGTATTGATTACTGGCGGGGCGGGATATATCGGGAGCACGGTCGCGTCGGCGTGCCTCGATGCCGGGATCGAGCCCGTCATTCTCGACAACCTCATCACGGGCAGGCGCGAGTTCGCGAAGGGGCGGGCGTTCTATGAAGGGGATATCAGCGACGGCCCGCTGATTGACAAGATATTCGCCGAATATCCGGATATTGAGGCTGTAGTCCACTGTGCCGCGCTCATTGTGGTCCCCGACTCCGTCGCCGACCCCATCGGCTACTACCGCGCGAACGTCACCAAGAGCCTCGAGTTCGTCGATCACCTGATCCGCAACGGCTGCACCCGGATGATCTTCAGCTCCTCCGCGTCCATCTACCGCACGGGCGACGACCACACGGTGAACGAGGACTCCCCCCTCGACCCCCAGAGCCCGTACGCGCGGACCAAGGCGGTCTGCGAGGCCATGTTCGCCGACATCGCCGCAGGCCGCCCGATCAGGATCCTCTCCCTGCGCTACTTCAACCCGATCGGCGCCGACCCCGAGATGCGCACCGGTCTGCAACTGCGGCGGCCCAGCCACGCCCTCGGCAAGATGATCGAGGCGTACGAGGACGGCATCCCCTTCCGGATCACCGGCACCGGCTACCCGACCAGGGACGGCACGGGCATCCGCGACTACGTCCACGTCTGGGACCTGGCGACGGCGCACGTGGCGGCGCTGCGGCGGTTCGACGAGCTGGACGTCGACGTGATCAACCTGGGCACCGGCGCCGGCACCACCGTCCGCGAGCTGGCCGAGGCGTTCAACCGCGTCGTCGACCGCCCGATCGAGGTCGTCGAGACCGACCCGCGGCCCGGCGACGTGGCCGGCGCCTACACCCGCAGCGACCGCGCCCGCAGCCTGCTGGACTGGCAGGCCCGCTACTCCGTCGAGGAGGGCATCAGGCATTCGCTCGAATGGGCGGGCCTGCGGGAGTCCCGGCTCGGGTAGACCCCGGGCTTGCGGCGGAGTAAAGTTCGTACACGAATAGTTCGTACACGAAAGAAGTGATGGAAGAAGCGGAGGCGGCCCGCGAGGTCGCGCGGCTCTACCCTGCGATCTACCGGCGGTTCAAGGCGTCCAAGCGACCGATCGCGGCCGGGCTGACCGCCAGGATGCACGCCGTGCTCGGCCACCTGCAGGCCGCCGGGCCGCTCACTCTGAGCGAGCTGGCCGAGCACCTGCAACTGTCCAAGGCCGCGACGACCGAGCTGGTCAACCGGGTCGAGGAACGCGGCCTGGTGGGCAGGATCAGGGACGAGCGCGACCGGCGGCGGGTGTTCGTGTGGGTCACGGACGAAGGGCGGGCGGCCTTCGCGGCGGCCGCGCCGCGGGTGCTCGAGGACGACCTGCTGGCGCGGGCCGTACGTCAGATGACGTCCCAGGAGCGCGAAGGGCTCGTCACGGGGCTCCGGGCGCTCCTCAGGGGCGAAGACCCAGGAGAGGACGAGCCGTGAACTGCCAGAGCTGCGGGATGCCCATGCGGACCGCCGACGACCACGCCCCCGGTCACCCGGACAGCACGTGGTGCCGGATGTGCGCCAAGCCGGACGGGACGCTGCAGGACTTCGACGAGCGGTTCGAGCGCATGGTGCAGTGGCAGACCCAGCGCACCGGCCAGGCCAGGGCCGAGGCCGAGGAGGCCACCAGGGCCTACATGCGCTCGATGCCCGCCTGGCGCGACCACCCGAGGCTCGCGTCATGAGGATCCTCGGCGTCGACAACATCCTGGTCGGGGTCGCGGACCTGGCGCGGGCCCGGGAGTTCTACGGGGGTGTGCTGGGGCTGGAGGAGAGATTCGCGACGGGGGAGCTGGCGCTGTTCGCGATCGGGGAGGAGACCCCGGGGCTGCTGGTACGGGTCCAGGAGGGCGGGCCGGGCTCCATGCGCGTATGGCTGGAGGTGCCCGACGCCCGTGCGGCGGCCGATGAGCTGGGGATCGAGCCGTTCGAGGTGTTCACGGGGTGGACGGTCGAGGTCGCCGACCCCTGGGGGAACATCATCGGCCTGACCGACTACACCAAACAGCCTCACTTGGCCCGCGCGGGCTGAGGACCGCCTGTCGGGAGGCGAGCGCTTGTGGCCCCGCCCAGGCACGGACTGGCTCTTCAGCGCCTTCACTGGATCAGGGGTCGGGTGCGGCGGTGACCACCGCCGCCACCAGAACTCGCTTATGCGCATCCTTGAAGAGGAGAAAGCCTCCTCCCGCCCGGCGGGCGGAAGGAGGCGGAGAGGGCTGCTCAGTTGGTGAGCGAGTTCAGGGAGTTGTTCGGGATCTCCAGCGGAACGTCGCTGTCCTCACCGAGGTCGTCCACGTCGACCCACAGGTCCTTGGCCGGAGCCTTGATCTTGACCTTGGATCCCCACCCGAGGTACCGGGTCTCGGTCTCGGAGCGGGTCTTGCCCAGGACGCCGAAGTCCAGGCTCCAGCCCGAGGTGAGCGTGGTGACCAGGCCCTTGGAGTTGACCTTCAGCGCGTAGTCAATCTTGATTTTGCCGATCGTGCCCGACAGCTTCTGGCCGTAGGCCTTGGCCAGTTCGCTGTACGTGAGGGCGCCCTTGTACGTGCCGCCCTTGAAGCTCTTGGCACGCGAAACCAGCGTCTTCAGCACCTTCGGCTCGAAGATGTCGAGGATCTGGTTGTAGGTGCCGCCGGTCGCCTCGCCACCGCCGTAGCGAACCCACTTCTTGCCCTCAGGCAGGTCCTCGGTGAACAGCCCGCCCTGAACGTAGCTGTAGCCGCCGACCGTGATGATGCGCGGCGGGGCGAGCGCGGCCGCAAGGCTCTTGTCCTTGCTGGGCCTGCGGGTCCGGAGATCGCTCGCGACGATTCCGGACTTGCCGAACTCGAAAGAGCCGAGCGTCGTGCTGACCCCGACGCCCTTGCCGTCCATGGACATCCGGGTCTTCTCGGAGATCCGTACACCGTGCCCCGCGACGAACTGCTTCTTGAGCGCCTTCACCGGGTCCACCGGCGCGGCCTGCGCGGCAGGTGTGGCGGTAACGAGCGCTGCGGCCGTGGTTAACGCCAAGCCCGCGAGAATTCGCTTCATACGATTTCCCCGTTCGATTCAAAAGGAGAGGGAGCAGAAGCCTGCCAATAGAAGATCACGACCATATATCGACAGCCGGGGCACGCGATGCCAAAACGGTGCATTTTTCGTGCAGGGTCGGCCTGGAGAAGTGAGATGACCGTCACAGAGCGGAAGAACCATGCCCCCATGACCTGTGCAGGTCAAGCTTCGGGCTAGGCTTTACCGGCGGAAACGCCCGGCACGCACGGGTTGCCCGGAGCGTCGAACATCAGTCGGAAAAGCAGGGCGCGAACCCGACAGAGGGTGAGCGACCAAACGGAAGAGGACGGACCCTCGTGGACCTGTTCGAACATCAGGCGAAGGAGCTCTTCGCCGACTACGGCATCCCGGTGCCACGCGGCATCGTCGCACACAACGTGGAGGAGGCGCGGTCGGCCGCCGAGGAGCTGACCGGCCGCGTTGTCGTCAAGGCCCAGGTCAAGACCGGTGGCCGAGGCAAAGCCGGAGGCGTCAAGGTGGCCGACGACGCGGCCGACGCCGTGACGAAGGCCGAAGCCATCCTCGGCATGGACATCAAGGGCCACACGGTCCACAAGGTCCTCGTCGAGGAGGCCAGCGCGATCGCGGAGGAGTACTACTTCTCCTTCCTGCTCGACCGCGCGAACCGTACCTTCCTCGCCATCTGCTCCGCCGCGGGCGGTATGGACATCGAAGAGGTCGCCCACACCGCGCCCGAGAAGGTCGCCAAGGTGCCGGTCTCGGCGCTGACCGGCATCGACCGCGCGAAGGCCCGCGAGATCGCGGTGGCCGGCGGCCTGCCGGAGAAGGCGCTCGACGGCGCCGCCGACCTCATCGAGAAGCTCTGGTGCTGCTTCGTCGACGAGGACGCCACCCTCGTCGAGGTCAACCCCATGATCCTGTCGGCCGACGGCCAGGTAAAGGCCCTCGACGGCAAGGTCACGCTCGACGACAACGCCGGCTTCCGCCAGGCCGACCACGAGGCGCTCGCCGACAAGGCGGCCGAGGACCCCCTCGAGGCCAAGGCCAAGGAGAAGGACCTCAACTACGTCAAGCTCGACGGTGACGTCGGCATCATCGGCAACGGCGCGGGCCTGGTCATGTCCACGCTCGACGTGGTGGCCTACGCGGGCGAGCAGTTCCCCGGCAAGCCGTCCCCCGCGAACTTCCTCGACATCGGCGGTGGCGCCTCGGCCGAGGTCATGGCCGCGGGCCTGGAGATCATCCTCTCCGACCCGAGCGTCAAGTCGATCTTCGTGAACGTCTTCGGCGGCATCACCGCCTGCGACGCCGTCGCCAACGGCATCGTCTCGGCGTTCAAGCTGCTGGAGAGCCGCGGCGAGGCTGTGACCCACCCGCTCGTGGTCCGCCTCGACGGCAACAACGCCCTGCTCGGGCGGCAGATCCTGGCCGACGCCGCGCTCCCGCGGGTCGAGCTGGTAGACACGATGGACGACGCGGCCAAGCGTGCCGCCGAGCTCGCTGCGGTAGGTGCGTGACCCATGGCCATCTGGTTGACTGAGAACAGCAAGATCATCGTTCAGGGCATGACCGGCGGCGAGGGCACCAAGCACACCCGCCGCATGCTCGCCTCCGGCGCCCGCGTCGTCGGCGGCGTGAACGCCCGCAAGGCCGGCATCACGCACGAGGGCCTGCCGGTGTTCGGGACGGTCAAGGACGCCATGGAGAAGACCGGCGCCGACGTGTCGGTCGTGTTCGTGCCGCCGGCGTTCACCAAGGACGCGGTCATCGAGGCCATCGACGCCGAGATCCCGCTGTGCGTGGTGATCACCGAGGGCGTCCCGGTCCACGACAGCACCGCGTTCTGGGCGTACGCCGTCTCCAAGGGCAACAAGACCCGCATCATCGGCCCCAACTGCCCCGGCATCGCCTCCCCCGGTGCCTCCAACGCGGGCATCATCCCGGCCGACATCACCACCGCGGGCCGCATCGGCCTGGTCTCGAAGTCGGGCACGCTGACGTACCAGCTGATGTACGAGCTGCGTGACTTCGGCTTCTCGACCGCTGTGGGCATCGGTGGCGACCCCGTCATCGGCACGACCCACATCGACGCGCTCCAGGCGTTCCAGGAGGACCCGGGCACCGACGCGATCGTCATGATCGGCGAGATCGGCGGTGACGCCGAGGAGCGGGCCGCCGCCTACATCGAGCAGCACGTCACCAAGCCGGTCGTGGCCTACGTCGCGGGCTTCACCGCCCCCGAGGGCAAGACCATGGGCCACGCCGGCGCCATCGTGTCGGGCTCCGCGGGCACCGCCCAGGCCAAGAAGGAGGCCCTGGAGAAGGTCGGCGTCCGCGTCGGCAAGACCCCCTCCGAGACCGCCCGCCTCATGCGCGAGATCATGCAGGCGCGCTGATCACCGGGTTTCCGTTTTCCGAAAGCCCCGTGCGGTTCGCACCGCACGGGGCTTTCCCCTCCCCACCTTTTACGCTTGCGGCGGGCAACCCACCCGCCGCACGTGGCCGGCCCCTGTCCAGGGAGACGGTCACGAGGTGCGCGGGGCCGGCCGCCGTTACGCCGCCCCGTGGGCCGTCTCCGTGGCCGGTCCGGGGCCCGGAGGACAAATCGGGTGTAGTTCGGCGTCACAAAGTGGGTGCACGGCGGCGCGTCAACCAAGCGCCGGTCGGGAAACCTTGAGAAAATCGCCTACTGTGACGGCGATTCTCGACCAGTTGCGTGCTGCCCCCCGGTCGATGCTAGGCAAGCTCCCCGGGAGCTCGGGCGACGACGACGAGACGAGGCGGCCGCTACCCGTGTCCGGGATGCTGGCCGCCGCCGCCACGCTGGGCGTCGGGCTGGCCGCGCTCACCACGCTCACCCTCGTCGGCTGGATCGCCGCGCCGCGCGGCACGCTGGGCACGGGGCTGCCGGGAGTGTTCCGTACTGCGGCGCAGCTCTGGCTGGCCGCGCACCACGCCGGGTTCGCGATCCAGGGCGGGCGGGTCGGGCTGCTGCCGCTGGGGCTGATCGTGCTGCCCGCCGTACTCCTCTACCGCGCCGGGCGGTGGATGGCCCGCGACGCCGACCTGCGGCTGCGGCTGCCCGCCCGGTTGCCGAAGAACAGCCCCAAGGAGCAGGCCGGGGCCCGTCGCCGCGCCCAGCTCGCCGTGGTCGTCCAGGCGGGGGTGTCGCTGGCGGCGCCGTACGCGCTGCTCGCGGGGTTGATCGCGCTCGCGGCGAGCAACGAGATCACGCAGCCGTTCATCGGCGAGGCGTTGCTCAGCCACTTCGTGCTGGCGTTCCTGGCGGGGTCGCTGGCCACGGCGCGGATGATCGGGCCCTGGCGGGTGATGCTGCGGCTGCTGCCCGAGCGCATACGCGCGCTCACCGTCGGCACGGCGGTCGCCACGGCGTTGCTGCTCGTGGCCGGGCTCGCGCTGGTGCTGGTCGCCATCGTGCTGAACTTCGGGCAGGTCAAGGAGCTGTCAGACGTGCTCTCGCCGGGGCTCGTCGGCGGCGTGCTGCTGTTGCTGCTGCAGCTCCTCTACCTGCTGAACGCCGTCGTCTGGGCCTCGTCCTACATCGCCGGGCCCGGGTTCGCGATCGGCGCCGAGACCCTGGTCGCGCCCACGGGGGTGCAACTCGGCACGGTGCCGAGCCTGCCGCTGCTGGGGGCGTTGCCGGAGAGCGGGCCCGTGCCGGGGTGGATGATGGCGGTGGTCGCGGTGCCGTTCGCGGCCGGGGCCGTCGCGGGCGTCATGGTGGCCCGGATCTCGCCGTCGCCCTCCTACGAGGCGGCGCCGCTGTGGGGGTTCCTCAGCGGGGTCGTCACCGGGCTCGTGGCGGGACTGCTGGCGGCACTCTCCGGCGGGCCCATCGGCGGCGGGCGGCTGGCCACGATCGGGCCCTCGCCCTGGGAGGTGGCGCTCTCCGTCGCGGTGGAGGTCGGCGTGGCCGCGGGCATCTCCGCCGGCGTGGCCAACCTGCTGCTGCTCAACAAGCGCGCCCGCACGCCGCTCGACAAGGCGGCCGCCCCCGTACGCAAGGCCGGGGCCGCCATCGCCAAGGCGGCGAGCAAGGTCGGCCTGGCCGAGTCGGACCCGCGCCCGCTGCCCGGTCACTGGATGGACGCCACCGAGGCCGACACTCAGGAGATCCCGGTCATCCGGGACGACTGGCAGGACGAGCACGCCTCAGCCGAGGCAGAGACGCTGGCCCAGGCCCGCCCGCGCCTGCCGCAGCCCGACCGCCCGCCCCGCAAGGACATCGTGGACGAGTCGGACGACCGCGGCGGCCACGTCATCTACCTCGACCCGTACGCCTGGGACCGCGACTGACCCGCGTCCGGCTCAGGGCTGCACGGTGCCGAGCAGCTGCAGCACGTCGGCGGGCAGCTTGCGCTGGGCCGCGTCCCTGAACTGCGTGAAGCACTCGCCCTGCGCAGAAACGGTCCCCGCGCCCTTCATGCACTCCTGGTAGGCCGAGTATTCGTCCATCAGGTACAGCTGCATCCCCGTGGCCATGGCCGACAGCGCCAGCGCGATCGAGGAGATCGTGATGCCGCCCACGGCGACGCCTGTGGACCGGCCCGCGGACTTCAGCAGCGGCAGCGCCCGGATCCCCGCCACGAGCGCGAACAGCGCCATGACCAGGCCTGCGAGCGGCAACATGAACGTCATGGCCAGCGCTGCGATGGACAACCAGATCGCGCGGCGACCCGCCGAATCGGCGGGCTGCTGGCCTGCCGGTGCCTGCACCGGTGTCGACACCTGACCTCCTCTGCGTCGCCGGGCGAGGAACCGATATTCTGACACCCCCACCCTGTTTCCTTATTGGAGTGTGCGTGTCTAAGGCTGGGCGGCTCGTCGTCCTCGTCTCCGGCTCTGGAACCAACCTACAGGCCCTGCTGGACGCTTCCGCCGACCCGTCGTACGGGGTTCGTGTGGTCGCGGTCGGTGCGGACAGGGATGGGATCGAAGGGCTGGCCAGAGCAACGAGGGCACAAGTCCCAACTTTTGTTGAAAAATTGGGCGATTATGCGACGCGGGCGGAATGGGATTCCGCCATCGCGGCCAGAATCGCAGCGTACGAGCCTGACCTGGTGGTGTCGGCGGGTTTCATGAAAATTCTGGGGCCGCCGACCCTCGACGCCTTTCCCGTGCTGAACACGCACCCCGCGCTGCTGCCGTCGTTCCCCGGCGCGCACGGCGTGCGGGACGCGCTCGCCCACGGGGTCAAGGTGACCGGCTGCACGGTGATGCTGGCCGACTCCGGCGTCGACACCGGGCCGATCGTCGCCCAGGAGGCGGTGTCCGTGCTCCCGGACGACGACGAGGCGGTCCTGCACGAGCGCATCAAGACCGTCGAGCGGCGCCTGCTCGTCGAGATCGTCGGCCGGATGGCTCGCGAGGGCTGGACGGTCAGCGGACGCCAGGTCCGCATCGGCAACCTAACAGGAGGGGAATCCACGTGACACGCATCGCCATCCGGCGCGCGCTGATCGCTGTTTACGACAAGTCCGGGCTCGAGGAGCTGGCCAGAGCCCTCGACGGCGCCGGGGTGGAGATCGTCTCGACCGGTGGCACGGCCGCCGCGATCTCGTCGTTCGGGATCCCGGTGACCAAGGTCGAGCAGCTCACCGGGTTCCCGGAGTGCCTGGACGGGCGGGTCAAGACGCTGCACCCGCGCGTGCACGCCGGCCTGCTGGCCGACGTCACCAAGCCGCACCACGTGTCCCAGCTGGAGGAGCTGGAGATCGACCCGTTCCAGCTGGTCGTGGTCAACCTCTACCCGTTCCAGGAGACGGTGGCCTCCGGCGCGTCCGACGAGGAGTGCGTCGAGCAGATCGACATCGGCGGGCCCGCCATGATCCGCGGCGCCGCCAAGAACCACAACACCTGCGCCGTCGTGGTCGACCCCGGGTTCTACGGCGACGTGCTCAACGCGCTCGCCGAGGGCGGCTTCACGCTGGCCGAGCGCAGGGGGCTGGCGGGCATCGCGTACGCGCACACGGCCTCGTACGACGTGGCGGTGGCCAACTGGTTCGCGCGGACGTACGGGGAGGACCGGTTCCCGGCCTTCACGGGGGCGACGTACGAGCGCAAGGCCACGCTGCGCTACGGCGAGAACCCGCACCAGAGCGCCGCCCTCTACACGGCCGGCACGAGCGGGCTGGCCAACGCCGAGCAGCTGCACGGCAAGGAGATGTCGTACAACAACTACCTCGACTCCGACGCCGCCTGGCGGGCCGCCTGGGACTTCAGTGAGCCGTGCGTGGCCATCATCAAGCACCAGAACCCGTGCGGCATCGCCATCGGCGCCGACGTGGCCGAGGCGCACCGCAAGGCGCACGCGTGCGACCCCGTCTCGGCGTACGGCGGCGTGATCGCCGTCAACCGCGAGGTCACGGCCGAGCTGGCCCGGCAGATCGCCGACATCTTCACCGAGGTCGTCATCGCGCCGTCCTACGCGGCGGAGGCGCTGGAGGTCCTGCGGGCCAAGAAGAACCTGCGCCTGCTGGAGTGCCCGGAGGGGCCGTCGCGGCAGGTGGAGCTCCGCGAGATCGACGGCGGCGTCCTGGCGCAGTCCGTGGACAAGGTGGACGCGTCCGGCGACTCGGCCGCGCAGTGGGAGCTCAAGACCGGCACCCCGGCCTCGCCCGAGCAGCTGGCGGACCTGGAGTTCGCCTGGCGCGCCTGCCGCTCGGTGAAGTCCAACGCCATCCTGCTGGCCAGCGACGGGGCGACGGTGGGCGTGGGCATGGGCCAGGTCAACCGGGTCGACTCGTGCCGCCTGGCGGTCTCCAGGGCGGGCGAGCGCGCGGAGGGGGCGGTCGCGGCCTCGGACGCGTACTTCCCGTTCCCGGACGGGGCCCAGGTGCTGATTGACGCGGGCGTCCGGTTCATCGTGGAGCCCGGCGGCTCGATCCGGGACGAACTAGTCATCGAGGCCGCCGAAAAGGCCGGCATCACCCTCTACTTCACCGGCACCCGCCACTTCTTCCACTGACCCACCCACGGCAACCCGCACCTTCACCACCTCAGGGCCAGAACCCGCCTCTGGCCCTCACCTCACCCCGGTGGCCGTGCGAGGACTTCCTTGCCGCTCAGGGGTTCGTAGGGCGAGGCGGGGGACCTCCGTGCCGCCTGGGGCGTTCGTCGGGTACGGCGGACACCATCACCTCGCTCGGAAGGGGCCGTCGTGCACGGAGGGCTCGCCGCCTCCCTCGGGGCATTCGCCTGAGTACGGTGGGGGCCGCTGTGTCGCTCACGGTGGGGATCGCGGTGTTACCCAGGGCGGGACGATCGCCGTGCGAGGGGCCCCGGATTTGTCGACGCCCACGAGTCGGCGGTCCCGGGTGCTCATTGCGTGATGATCGTCCGATGGAGTCTTAATCGTCCGCTAAAGAGCGGCATTGACGATCATGTTGTCGTTTGGCCGTTTTATGGGCAAGCACGCGCCGGCTGCGGTTACCCTGAGTGCCACCCCTAGCTCGCCCAATCCCCCGGAGCCCCTCTTGCTCGAGTTGATCCTGCAGGTCTTCGTCACCATGAACGGCATTGCCACCAGCCCCTTCGTCCTCCTGGTGCTCGCCCTGATCGGGGCCTACCTCGGCAGCCGCGTGGTGGAGATCATCCCGATCACCCGCCGGATCATCGAACGCCGCGAGGCTCAGGCCGCCGAACGCGAGTAACCCACCGCTCCACCCCCATGGGCTGAACGTGATCGGCGCCTCCGCCGGTACGCCATCGATCGATCGCGTACCGGCAGGAGGCGTTCAAAGGCCGTCTAACGGGCCATAGACGCCAAACGGGCTGCTCCCGCCAGGGCTGCGTCCACGCCAAGGGTGCTCTGATGGACCTGCACCGCCCGGACGAACGCCAGCCCGGCCACGTCATCGAGGATGCGCTCCAGCGGATCGAACAGCACCTTCCCAGCCGCCGACACGCCACCCCCGATGACCACCGTGGTGATCTCGATCGCGGCCGCCGTGGAGGCGATCATTCCGGCCAGCGCCCGCGCGCCGCGTTCGAACGCCGCCACCGCGACCGGATCGCCCGCTGCCGCGTCTCTGGCGAGCGCTCGGGCGTCCGCCTTCTCCTCAGGTCCATCGAGGGCGGGGGACCAGCCGTTGTCCAAGGCCCAGCGGGCGAGGTTGGGTCCGCTGGCGTAGCGCTCGACACAGCCCCGGCCGCCGCACTCGCACCGCTCGCCGTTGGGGTCGATGGACATGTGGCCGACATGTCCGGCATTACCGGTCGGTCCCAGGAGCGGCATGCCGTCGATCACCAATCCGCCGCCGATCCCGGTGGACACGACGATGCCGAGCAGGGACGTACTGTCGCGTCCCGCTCCCAGCCAGTGCTCGCCGAGCGCGAAGCACTGTGCGTCACCGGCGAGCACGGTGGGCAGCCCTGTCAGCTTCCGCACCTCCTCGCGCAAGGGGAATCCGCGCCAGCTGGGCATGTTCACCGGGCTCACCGTCCCGGCGGTCAGGTCCAGCGGTCCGGCGCATCCGATCCCGACGGCTTCCGGCGGCGGGCCGCCCTCGGTCACTTCCGTGATGAGAGCCGCCAGGGCGGACATGACGTCCGTACGCGGCGTGGGCCGTGTACCGGAACGCAACACGGAACCTTCCTCGTCCACCAGCGCGGCGGCGAGCTTGGTCCCTCCGATGTCGATGGCAAGTACGCAGTTCATCAATGTTTGTGGTGGTTGTCGGGCTGGCGGGGGCCGCCAGGGTGTTCGAGTCCGGGCACGAGTTCGACCTTCTTGGCGCGCATGTTGCTGGCGCCCGCAACACTAAGCCCTTCCAAGATCAATGACAACGATGTCAACGATTGCCTGTGGATAACTGGGGCTGGCTACCTGGTTTCTGTGGATAACTTGTGGATACCCCGTCCCAGGATGGGCTTTCGGGGGCAAGGGCGGGTGGCCGCTGTTGGGAGTGGCGTGTTGAGGGCGTGAAGGGACGTGGAAGGATTGCCGCATGAGCGCAGTGAAACTCGACGGCAAGGCGACCGCCGCCAAGATAAAGGCAGACCTCACGACCCGAGTGGCCGCGCTCAAGGAACGCGGCATCACGCCCGGCCTGGGCACCGTTCTCGTGGGTGACGACCCCGGCAGCCAGATCTACGTCGCGGGCAAGCACCGCGACTGCGCCGAGGTGGGCATCGCCTCCATCCGCGTCGACCTCCCGGCGACCGCCACCCAGGCCCAGGTCGAGGCAGCCATCGACGAGCTCAACGCCTCACCCGAGTGCACCGGCTACATCGTCCAGCTCCCCCTCCCCAAGCACCTCGACGCGATGGCCCTGCTCGAGCGCATGGACCCGGCCAAGGACGCCGACGGCCTCCACCCGATCAACCTGGGCCGCCTCGTCCACATGGTCGACGCCCCGCTCCCGTGCACCCCGTACGGCATCGTGCTGCTCCTGCAGGAGTACGGCGTGCCGATCAAGGGCGCCGAGGTGGCCGTGGTCGGGCGCGGCATCACGGTGGGCCGTTCGCTCGGCCTGCTGCTCACCCGCCGCAGCGAGAACGCCACCGTGACCCTCTGTCACACCGGCACCCAGGACCTGGCCGGACACGTTCGCCGGGCGGACATCGTGGTGGCGGCGGCGGGCGTACCCGGTCTGATCACCCGTGACATGGTCAAGCCCGGCGCGGCCGTCCTCGACGTGGGGGTCTCCCGCGTCAACGGCAAGATCGCCGGTGACGTGGCGCTCGACGTGGCGGAGGTCGCGGGGTTCCTGACGCCCAACCCGGGCGGCGTCGGGCCCATGACCCGCGCTCTGCTGCTGTCCAACGTGGTGGAGGCCGCCGAGCGCTCCCTATGAGCTGCTGAACGCTCTCGACGTACGTGCGGCCGGCGCCCCGCGCCGGCCGCACACCCCTAGAACGGGTACGTGGCGATGTCCCCCTGCATGGTGACCCACTGCGTCTCGGTGAAGGCGTCGACGTTCGCCCCGGTGCCGCCGAACCGCGCCCCCGTCCCCGAGGCCCCCACCCCGCCGAACGGCGCCACGGCCTCGTCGTCCACGGTCTGGTCGTTGATGTGCACGATCCCCGTCGGCACCAGGTCGGCCAGCGCCATCCCCTTCATCACGTCCCGCGTGAGGATGCCCAGCGACAGACCGTACTCCGAGTCCGCGGCCAGCGCCGCAGCCTCCTCCAGCGTGGAGAACGTCGTCACCGGCGCCACCGGCCCGAACACCTCCTCCGCGTACGCCGGCGCGCTCACCGGCACCTCGGCCAGCACGGTCGGCCGGTAGAACAGCCCCTCGTACGTCCCCCCGGCGGCGAGCCGGGCCCCGGCGGAGACGCTCGCGGTGACCAGCTGGTGCACCCGGTCGCGCTGCCCGGCGTCGATCAGGGGCCCGAGCGCGACCTGCCCGGTGGCGGGGTCGCCCACCGGCAGCCCCGTGGCCTTGGCGGCCAGGCGCTCGACGTACTCCTCGGCCACGGCCTCGTGCACGAGGTGCCGTCCCGAGGTCATGCAGATCTGCCCCTGGTGGAAGAACGACGCCCACGCGCCCGCCGACGCGGCGGCCCCGAGGTCGGCGTCGTCGAAGACGACCAGCGCCGAGTTCCCGCCCAGCTCCAGGTGGACCCGCTTGAGCAGGCGCGCCGCCGCCTCCCCGACCTTGCGCCCGGCGGCGGTGGAGCCGGTGAAGGAGATCACGGGGATGTTCGGGTCGGCGACCAGCGCCTGACCGGCCTCGGGACCGCCGGGCAGCACGTGCAGGAGCCCGCTCGGCAGCCCGGCCTCCTCGAAGACCCGCGCGATCGCGAACCCGCCGCACACGGCCGTACGCTGGTCCGGCTTGAACACCACCGCGTTCCCCAGCGCCAGCGCCGGGGCGACCGACCGGATGCCCAGGATCAGCGGGAAGTTGAACGGCGCGATCACCCCCACGACCCCGACCGGCACCCGCCGCGCGAAGCTGAGCCGTTTGCGGGCCGTCGGCAGCACCTCGCCCAGGGGCTGCGAGGCCAGCGCCGCCGCCTCGTAGCACTCCTGCGCCGCCACGTGCGTCTCGAACCCGGCCTTGCCCGGCACGCCGCCGGACTCCCGGACGATCCAGTCCTGGATCTCCTGCGCGTGCTCCTCGAACAGCCGTCCGGCCCGCCGCAGCAGCGCCGCCCGCTCCTCGTACGGCGTGGCGGCCCACGCCCGCTGCTCCGACCGGGCCCGTACGGCGGCGGCCGCCACGTCGTCGGCGCCGGCGGTGCCCGCGCGGCCGAGTTCGTCGCCGGTGGCGGGCTCGGTGACGGGCGCGTCACCGGCGCGCGAGGCCGTCCATCCGCCGTCGAAGATCGATCCCGTCCAGATCTTGGGGTCGAGGAACGTCATGGTGAGCCTCCTAAGGCTGGAAGTCCGGATCCACGGTCACGGTCACGTCGAGCAGCAGGGGCTCCTCGCGGGCCGCGAGCGACGGCAGCACCTCGTCGAGGGCCGCCGTCAGCTCGTCGTACGAGTCCACCCGCCTGGCGGGGCAGCCCAAAGACCTGGCCAGGCCGCCCATGTCCACCTCGGTGAACGGCGGCCACGGCGCCTTGCCGCCCTGCTTGTCGGCCAGCCGGTCCATGACCGCGTACCGGCCGTTGGAGAGCACGACGAACAGCGCGCCCGCCCGGTAGTGCGTGGCGCTCCAGAGCGCGTGCACGCCGTAGAGGGCCGACCCGTCGCCCACGACGGCGACCACGGGCCGGTCGGGGAGCGCCATTCGCAGGCCCACCGCGGCGGGCACGGCGAACCCCAGCCCGCCCATGGCCGCCGACAGGAAGCCGAGCGGGGTCCTGGCGGGCACGAGCCGGTGCAGGTCGGGGCGGGACGAGGGGGTCTCCTCGACGAGCACGGTGTCGGCGGGCAGCCGCAGCGCCAGCTCGCGCAGCACGTGCGCCGCCCGCAACGGCCGCCCTGCGGCGGGCAGTTCGGGAACGTCCGCCATGGGAGCCCGTCCCGCTGACGGCGGTTCGGGGATGTCCGGCGCGGGAGCCCGTCCCGCGGCCGGTGACGATGAGGGGAGGAGAGCGGCCAGCCGGGCGCAGACGGCCGACGGCGAGGCGAGGTAGGCCAGGTCGGCCGGGCTGCGATGTGCCTCGGCCGGGTCGTCCGTGATCACCGCGACCGACGTCCCCGCCGCCACCAGGGGACCGGGCACGTACGGGTACTGCCGGAAGACGGGAGCCCCCACCGCGAGCACCACGTCGTGCCCCGCCAGCGCCTCCCGCAGCCGAACCCGGTCGGCGGGCAGCACCCCCGCGTACTGCGGATGGTCCTGCGGGAACCCGGCCCGCCCCCCGAACGACTCCTGGAACACGGGACACCCGAGCCGCTCGGCCAGCGCGACCAGCGCGTCCCACCCGGCCCCCGCGCCCGCGACCATCGCCGGCGACCGGGCCCCCGACAGCAGCTCCACCAGCGGCGCGAGGTCATCGTCCCGGATGCCGGCGGGCCGCACCATCCGCGCGGGCGCCGCCACCGTCTCGCCCGAGAAGGGCGCCTCCCAGTCGTCCATCGGCACCACGACCAGCGCGGGCCCGCGGAAGGTCGTCGCCTCGTGAAAGGCCCGGGCCACCGCCCCGGGCACGTCCTGCGCGCGCACCGGCTGGTCCACCCGCACCGGATAGTCCCCGGCCAGCCCGCTCAGGTGCCCGGTCAGGAACGGCTCCAGCGCCAGATGCCGCCGGTCCTGCTGCCCGACCAGGATCACCAGCGGCACCCGGTTCACCCGGGCGGTGGCGATGGCCCCCACCGCGTTCCCCAGCCCGGCCGTGGTGTGCAGCACGGCCAGCGCGGGCGCCTCGTGCCCGATCGCCCACCCCGTGGCCATCCCCACCACGGACCCCTCGTGGAGCGCGAGCACGAAACGCAGGTCGTCCGGGAGCCCGGTCAGCAGGGTCACCTCGGTGGAGCCGGGGTTGCCGAAGATCGTGGTCAGGCCGTACCGCCTGAGCACGTCGAACGTGGCGTCCCGGACGGTCGTCATCGCCGGTCCCTGGCCCGCTGGATCTGCCGGTAGACGTGCCCGCGCAACTCGCCGAACCGGGGCAGCGAGCGGGTCGTCAGCTGGTCGCGTTCGGGCGGCAGATCCACCTTCAGGTCCTCCAGGATCACGGTCGGCGACGAGGACAGCACGATGACGCGTTGCCCCAGGTAGACGGCCTCGTCGATGTCGTGGGTGACGAACAGCGTGGTCACCTCCAGCTCCCGCCACAGCCGCAGGATCAGGTCCTCCAGGTCCGCCCGGGTCTGGGCGTCCACGGCGGCGAACGGCTCGTCCATCAGCAGCACCTGCGGCTGGTACGCCACCGCCCTGGCGATGGCCACCCGCTGCTGCATGCCGCCGGAGAGCTGCCACGGATGGGCGTCGGCGGCGTCGCCGAGACCGACCGCGTTCAAGGAGCCGTGGACCAGCTCGTGCCGCTGCCCGGCGGGCACCTTCTTCTCCTTCAGCGGCAGCTCGACGTTCTCGCGCACGGTCATCCAGGGGAAGAGGCTGCGCCCGTACTCCTGGAACACCACGGCCATCCGCGGCGGCGGCCCGGTCACGGGCACGTCGTCCACCCGCACTTCGCCCCCGCTGACCGGCAGCAGCCCGGCGACGCACCTCAGCAGCGTGGTCTTGCCGCACCCCGACGGCCCCACCACGCACACCAGCTCGCCGGCGCCGACGCCGAACGTGATCGAGCGGATCGCCTCGACGGTGCGGCCGGGGCTCTCGTAGACCTTGCGCAACGAGGAGATCTCAAGCACGGGCGGCTCCACTGCCGTAGTACCAGGCCAGGACCCGCCGCTCCACGCGGCGGAAGAGGACGGACAGGGTCAGGCCGATCAGCCCGAGCAGCAGGATCCCGCTCCACATCTCGGCGATCTGGAACTGCCGCTGGAACACCAGGATCGTGAACCCCAGCCCGCTGGAGCTGGCGAACATCTCGCTGATGACCATGAGGATGATCCCGATGGACAGCGCCTGCCGGAGCCCGGTCATGATCTGCGGGCTGGCGCCGCGCAGCACGAACCGCCGCAATCTGGCGGTTCCGCGTACGCCGTACATACGGCAGGTGTCGGCGAGCACCTCGTCCAGCGCCCGTACGCCCTCCACGGTGTTCAGGAGAATGGGCCACAGGCAGCCCGAGACGATGACCAGCACCTTCATGGGGGTGTCGATCCCGGCCAGCAACATGATCAGCGGCACCAGCACCGGCGGCGGGATGGCCCTGAAGAACTCCAGCACCGGTTCGAGCGTGGCACGCAGCCGCGGCGACAGCCCGATCGGCACGCCGAGGCCCACGCCCAGCAGCCCCGCCACCGCGTAGCCCGCCAGCAGCCGCCCCACGCTCGGCAGCACGTCCTCGACCACCCGCTCGGAGAACCAGGTCTCCGCGAACGCCTGCCCGACCAGGCCGGGGCTCGGCAGGTAGAACGAGCTCCCGCTGACCGCCCACCAGACCAGCACCAGCGCCACCGGCAGGGAGAGCAGCCTGACGACCCGCATCATGCGGCCACCTCCGACCGGACGCTCGGATGCCACGCCAGCACCCGGCGCTCCAGGAGCCGCACGGCAGCGTTCACCCCGATGCCGACCAGCCCGGCCAGCACGATCAGCGCGTACACGGTCGGCACGGCCCCGCTGCTCTGCGCCACCTGGATCTCGGCGCCCAGCCCGGGGCTGCCGATCACGAGCTCGGCCGTCACCGCCAGGATGAAGGCCACCGCCGCCGCCAGCCTGAGCCCGGTCATGACGTACGGCAGCGCCGTCGGCCACACCAGGTGCCTGACCCTGGACCAGGCCGACAGCCCGTACGACCGGGCGGTGTCGAAGGCCACGGAGTCCACGGCCGCGACGCCGTACAGGACCTGGATGAGCACCTGCCAGAACGACGCGTACACCACGAGCAGGAGCGTCGAGCCCAGCGACGGCCCGAACAGCAGCGTCGCCAGCGGCACCAGCGCGACCGACGGGATCGGGCGCAGGAACTCGACGGTGGAGTTCGTCATCGCGCGCAGGCCCGGCACGATCCCGATGACCACCCCGGCCGCCACCGCCGCGCAGAACGCCAGCGCCAGCCCCAGCACCCAGCCGAGCATGGTCTCGCCGAGCGCGATCCACAGCCCGGGCGTGGCCAGCTCGGCGGCGAGCGTGCCCAGGATGCGCGAGGCGGGCGGCAGGAACCGCTCGTCGACCAGGCCCAGCCGCGGTACGGCCTCCGCGAGCACCAGCAGCCCGCCGAGGCCGGCGAGCCCATGTCCGAGCCTGCTGAGCGAGCCGGTCACGGCACCAGCGCCGAGACGTCGACCTTCTGCTTGAGCACCCCGTCGGCCAGCGCCAGGTCGGCCACGGTCTGCACGGAGGCCTTGTTGACCTCGACGGGCCACTTCGGCAGGTTGATCTTCGCGATCACCTCGGGCGCGATCTTGGTGTACGTCTTCAGCACCTCTCTGACCTCGTCCGGATGCGCGTCCGCGTACTCCAGCGACTTGCGCATCGCCGCCGTGAACCGCCTGGTCAGGTCGGCGTCGGTCCTGCCCATGGTGAAGTACATGGCGACGGTGAGGTTGGGGGCGGCGTCGGCGAAGTTCCAGGCCACGGGGCGCGCTCCCTGGCTGACGGCCTGGCTGACGAACGGCTCGACCACCCAGATCGCGTCCACCCGGCCGCTCTGCAGCGCGGCGGGCGCGTCCGGGAAGGGCAGCTCCACGAACTCGATGCCGGTGGGGTCGCCTCCCGCGTTGCGCACGGAGGCGCGTACGGTCGTGTCGCCGATGTTCTTGAGCTGGTTGACGGAGATCTTCTTGCCCGCCAGGTCCTTGGCCGTCCTGATCGGGCTGTCCTGCTTGACCAGCACCGCGCTGAAGTCCTTGCCCTGCTGACCGGTGGAGGAGACGCCGTTGGCGACCACCTTGACGTCTAGGCCCTGCTGCTTGGCGGTCAGCAGCGAGGTCGTGTTCGCGAACGCGAACTGGAACTGCCCGCTCACCGCCCCCGAGACCGCGGCCGCGCCGCCCTGGACCGGGGTGATGGTGAGATCGATGTTCTGCTCGGTGAAGAAGCCCTTGGCCTTGCCGAGGTGGATCGGAGCGGTGTCGACGATCGCGATCACTCCGGCGTTGACCTTGTCTGCCTGTTTGGCCTGACCGGGGGAGGTCGAGGGCTGGGTGCCGCCGCAGGCGGCCGTGAACAAGGCGGCGAGGAGGATGAGAGCGCGACGCACGGCTGCTCCTATTTGTTCGCGATGCGCACATGTATTCTCTGACCGAACAATCCCGTATCGCGGAACCTACGCTCTTGCCAGCTCATGTCAAGGGGATCACGATGGTTGATCATGTGCAGTCGCTGGCCCGGGGGCTCGCGGTGATCCGGGCGTTCAGCGCCACCGACCCTGAGCTGACGCTCAGCCAGGTGGCCCGCGCGACCGGCCTCAGCAGGGCCGCGGCCAGGCGATTCCTGCTCACGCTCGAGGACCTGGGGTACGTGCGCAGCGACGGGCGGCTGTTCTCGCTCACGCCCCGGGTGCTGGAGCTGGGGTACGCGTACCTGTCGAGCCTGTCGCTGCCCGAGGTCGCCGACCCGCACCTGGAACGCCTGGCGGCCGAGGTGCACGAGTCGGCCTCGGTGGCGGTGCTGGACGGGGAGGACGTCGTCTACGTGGCGCGGGTGGCGACGGCGCGGATCATGCGGGTGACGATCAGCATCGGGACCCGGTTTCCCGCGTACTGCACGTCGATGGGGCGGGTCCTGCTGGCCGCCCTCCCGCCGGACGAGCTGGACGCGTACCTGGAGGGGGCCTCGTTGCGCCGCCTCACCTCGCACACGATCGTGCTGCCGGCCGCGTTGCGGGCCGAGTTGGGCAAGGTGCGCGGGCGGGGATGGGCGATGGTGGACCAGGAGCTGGAGGAGGGGCTGCGCTCGATCGCCGCGCCGATCCGCGACCGTTCGGGGCGGACGGTGGCCGCCGTGAACGTCTCGACCCACGCCAGCCGTACGACCCTGCAGGCGGCCCGCCGCGACCTTTTGCCGCCGCTGCTGGCCACGGCCGCCAAGATCGAGGCCGACCTGGCCGCCCTGTCGGTCGCCCGCGCCTGACCCCCGCCCGCGACGTCGGCGGTCGCTTCGGCCACCCCCTCGACGGGATCCCTCCCAAGGGACGGCAACCGACGTCGGAGCCCCCTTTCCCCAAAGGACGGCAACCGACGTCGGGGTCGCGTCGGGGCCGGTGGGTCAGCGGTTGCGGTAGCGGTCCGTGGCGTCCCGGGTGGCCCGGATGGCCGCGTCGGCCGTGTCGTACGTCCGCTGCGCCAGCCCCACGAAGATGCAGTCCACGATCAACAACTGGCTGATCCGACTGGCCAGCGCCCCAGGCCGGAACGCCGTCTCCCGCCCCGCCGACACCAGCGTGTGATCGGCCAGCTCCGCCAGCGACGACCGGGGGTTGTTGGTGATGCCCACGACCAGCGCCCCGGTGTCGGCCGCGGTGCGGGCAGGCACCAGCACGTCGGGCGTCTCCCCGCTGCAGCTGATCGCCACCACCACGTCGCCCTCCTTGAGCAGCGCCGCGCTGGTCAGAGCCAGGTGCGCATCGCTGAACGGATGGCTGGACAGCCCGATCCGCAGCAGCTTCTGCGACATGTCCGCCGCCACCAGCCCCGAGGCCCCCACCCCGTACACGTCCACCCGCCGCGCCACCGAGATGGCCTTCACCACGTCGCCCAGCTGGTCGGGGTCGAGCTGCGCGGCGGTGTCGGCCAGCGCCTCCGACTCGGCGCGGGCGACCTTGGCGATCACGTCGGTCAGCGGGTCGTCGGGCCCGAGGTCGCCGGGCACCAGCCGCTCCGGCTCCTTGGCCACGGCTGCCGCCAGGGCGAAGCGCATCTGCGAGTATCCCGCGAACCCGAGGGCCCGGGCCGTGCGCACGATGGTGGCCTCGCTCGTTCCGGAGACCGCGCTGAACTCGGTGATGGTGCTGCGCACCACCAGCCCGGGGTCGTCCAGGATGATGCGGGCGATGGACTGCGCCGCCGGGGTGAGCGAGGGCAGCACGGCGCGTACGGTGGCGACCGGGTTCGCGGGTTCGGCGGTCACTGGGTCAGCCATTCTGCCGCCGCCTGTGCGGACACGCGGGAGATGCCGTGGGTGGCCAGGTGGACGGCCCCGCCGGGCGGCGCCGGCACGCCGGTGTCCACCACGATCACGTCGGGCCGCACCGCCAGCGCCTTGGCCACCGTCGAACGCACCCAGTCATACCGGGCGGCGTCGTGCACCACCAGCACGATCGGCCGCCCGTCGGCCGCCAGGTCAGGCAGGTCGCCCATGGGTTCGAGCTGCAGCCGGGCCGTGTTCGGCAGGAGGGAGGTGAGGGCCGCCGTGATGCCGGTCGGCGTCGAGGGGTCCACGGCCTTGCTGAAGCGGGTGTTGACCTCGACCACCAGCGGGGCGCGGTCGAGCCGGGCGGTGCCGGAGGTGGTCAGCGCCGCCCTGGCCGCCTCCAGGCCCACACCCTCGTCCACGTCGCCCCGGGCCTTGTCGCGCAGCGCCGCCTGCGCCCCGTACCACTGGGAGAGCGCGAGCACCCGCGCGGCCGCCTCCGCGAGCCGCTCCTCGGGCAGTTCGCCGGCGCGTACGGCGGCCACGATCGTGTCGCGCATCGCGTGCAGGCTCTCCTCGGTGGCCAGCCCCACGCAGATGGCGTCCACGCCCGCGCCCAGGGCCCGCACCGCGATCTCGCCCGGCGTGAACATGGCCGCCACCGCCTGCATCTCGATCGCGTCGGTGACGAGCATCCCGTCGAAGCCGAGCTCGCCCCTCAGGAGCTCGGTCATGGCGGTACGGCTCAGCGTCGCCGGCATCGACGGATCGAGAGCGGGGACGAGCAGGTGGCCCGACATGATCGAGCGCACCCCGGCGGCGATCGCGGCGCGGAACGGCGGCAGGTCGCGCGCGAAGAGCACCTCGCGTGAGGCGTGCACGGTGGGCAGCGCCAGGTGGGAGTCGGTGACGGTGTCACCGTGGCCGGGGAAGTGCTTGGCGCACGTGGCCACGCCCGCACCCTGGACGCCGTTCACGTACGCGACCGTGTGCCGGGAGACCAGGTCGGGAGTGGGGCCGAAGGAGCGGATGCCGATGACGGGGTTGGCCGGGTTGGAGTTCACGTCGGCGTCGGGCGCGTAGTCGAGCGTGATGTCCAGCTCGCCGAGCATCCGGCCGATCTGGCGGCCCACGCGCTCGGTGAGCGTCACGTCGTCCACCACGCCCAGGGCCCGGTTGCCGGGGAAGGAGCTGCCGGCCTGGACCTCCAGCCGGGTGACCGCGCCGCCCTCCTCGTCGATCGCGACGACGGTGTCCGGGTTCTCGGCTCGCAAATGCCGTACGAGCTGCGCATCTATGACGTTGCGGGCGAATAGGACAACACCGCCCAGACCCTCGCCCAGCGCGCGGCGCAGCCAGTCGGGAACCGAGGTCCCCTCGTACCCTGGGTGCAACACTGTCATCGCCAGTCTGGACAGGTCACCGCTCATCGGCACTTTCCTTCACGGTTGTTGATCTGAAGGTAATTTTCTGTCATCGTCGCCTTCGATACAACCACTTTCCGAGAGGCCACCCCCCATGCCGAGCAGACGGACTCTCTTGAAGGGCCTCGCCCTCGCTGCCGCCGCCACCGCCGTTCCGATGCCTGCCCTGGCGCAGGACTACGTGCCGCCGTTGCGTCAGATGCGCGGTATGTGGATCGCCTCGGTGGTCAACATCAACTGGCCGTCGAAGCCAGGGCTGACCGCCGACGAGCAGAAGGCCGAGTTCGTCGCCTGGCTGGACGTGGCCGTGCAGCGCAAGCTCAACTCGGTGTTCGTGCAGATCAGGCCGACCGCGGACGCGTTCTGGCCGTCACCGTTCGAGCCCTGGTCACAGTATCTGACCGGAACCCAAGGTCAGGACCCCGGCTATGATCCGCTCGGCTTCGCCGTGGAGGAGACGCACAAGCGCGGCCTGGCTTTCCACGCCTGGTTCAATCCGTACCGCGTCTCGATGCAGCCCGACCCCGCCAAGCTGCACCCCGACCACCCCGGGCGCAAGCACCCCGACTGGATCCTGCCGTTCGGCGGCAAGCTGTACTACAACCCGGGCCTGCCGGAGGTACGGAAGTTCTGCCAGGACGCGATGATGGACGCGATCACCCGCTACGACATCGACGGCCTGCACTTCGACGACTACTTCTACCCCACGAACACCACGGCTTTCGACGACAGCGCCACGTTCGCCAAGTACGGCGCCGGCTTCCCCGACCTGGCCACCTGGCGGCGCAACAACGTCGACCTGATGGTCCAGGAGATGCAGCAGCGCGTCCTGGCGGCCAAGCCGGAGATCGCGTGGGGGATCAGCCCGTCCGGCATCTGGCGCAACAAGGCCTCCGACCCGCTCGGCTCGGACACCAACGGCGGCCAGTCGTACGACAGCCTGCACGCCGACACCCGCGGCTGGGTCAAGAAGGGCTGGCTCGACTACATCGCGCCGCAGCTCTACTGGTACATGGGGCAGCCGCCGGCCGACTACTCCAAGCTCGTGCCCTGGTGGTCCGACGTGGCGAGCGGCACCAACACGCTGCTGTGGATCGGCCAGGCCGCCTACAAGGCGGGCGACCCGGCCCAGGCGGCCCAGTGGCAGGCCCCCGGCGAGCTGTCCGCCCACCTGACGCTCAACCGGGACCACCCCGAGATCAGCGGCGACATCTGGTACAACGCCAACGACGTCAAGGTCGACCGGATCGGCTCCATCACGACCGCCGTCAACGACCACTATCAGCGGCCCGCGCTGGCTCCCGTGCTGCCCCGGCTGGCCAACGGCGAGCCGCCGCACAGGCCGGTCCTGGCGTACGCGCTGCGCAAGTCCGGCGGGGTCGAGGTGCGCGCGGTGGCCACCGGCAGGGACGAGCCGTTCCAGTTCGCGATCTTCCGCTTCGGCCGGCATGCGTCCTCGCGCGACTTCGCCGACGCCCGCAACCTGGTCGCGGTCGTGCCCGGCGACCGGCAGGTCCGCTGGACGGACGCCGACGGGAAGCGCGGCGACCACTACTACGTGGTCGCGGTGGACCGGGCCAACCGGACCAGCAAGCCGAGCAACGGCTTCAGGGTGATCTGAGCGCATGCTTCGCCGATGAACGTCGCCGGCCGGTTTCCTGGCCGGCGACGTGCCCGTTTCCCGTGGGTCGCGGGCACGCTGACGCTCAGGTTCCGACGCTGCCGGAACCCCTCGCCGAAGCCCCGGTCGCGATCAGGCCCCAAGAACCGTCGTCAAGAAGCCCTTCGCCCAGCCGCCGACGGCTGCTCGGCGGGGGTGCCCGTCGACCGCTGTGGTGGCACCACGGGGGTCGGACGGACCAGACCGAGCGCGACGACCTCATTGGCCAGGCGCGTGCGCCGGTTGGTGCCCTCGGGGATCCTGAACTTCTGGTAGAGCCGCAGCAGATGCTGCTTGACCGCGGCCTCGGTCACGACCAGGTCGTCGGCGATCTCGCGCGCGGTCGCCGGGGCGACGAACGCCTCGTCCGACAGCGCCGGCCTGCAGAGCGAGGTCAGCACGTCGACCTCGCGCCTGGTCAGCTCGGGCGCCGCCGCCCTGCGCAGCTCGACCTCCGGAGTGAAGTCCTCTCGGGGGACTCCACCGATGCGACCCCGCGCCGCGCCGAAGGAGACCACGTCGCCGTCGTCAAGGACCCTCCGGGCGATCGGCCTGCCGTTCACCCGCGTGCCGTTCCTGGACAGCCCCAGGTCGACGACGTACAGGTAGGGTCCTCGTCTGACGAACTCGGCATGGAGTCGAGACACACTGGGATCGGTGAGCCGGATGTCGACCCCCCGGCCTCTCCCGACCGTCGTGATCTCGGGGCGCAACGGGACCACCTCGCCAGTGTCCTCGATGCGTATGAACGGCCCCTCCACTGGCGGTTCCTCCCCTTGTGAGGCAGCGTATGAACGGCACGCCTCCACCTGGGCACGGCAGTTCCTCCCCAGGTAGCCCGCCGTAACTATTACTACAGCTCCGGCTTACCCAAACGAGGGGATGCGGAATCGCCTTTGCCGAAAGGAGAATCCGGCGTGAAATTGGTCTGGACCTTTGAGGCCGGTTTTGCCTGCTCACGGGTAGACTTCGGACGAAGATAAGCGGAGGAAACACTCATGGCGGACAAGCCCACGAAAGGCCTGGCCGATGTCGTTGCCGCGTCCACAGCGCTGAGCGACATTGACGGAAAGGCCGGCCGGCTCTTCTACCGTGGATACGACATCCACGACCTGGCCGGTCGCGCGACGTTCGAGGAGACCGCACACCTGCTTCAGCGTGGCAAGCTGCCCAACCGGTCCGAGCTCGACGCGTACGTCGACGAGCTGGCGCAGGGCCGGGAGCTGGGCGCCCTGGCTTCCGCGAACATCGCCGAGATCGCCGAGAAGCAGAAACCGATGGAGGCGCTGCGCAGCCTGGTCTCGCTGGCCGGCGCCGACGACGCGGACAAGGACTCCATCTCCCCCGACGCCAACCTGCGCAAGGCGGCCCGGCTGACCGCGCAGCAACCGCTGCTGGTCGCCCGCTACCACGCCGCCCGCACCGGCGGGAGCGTTCCCGAGCCCGACCCGTCGCTCAGCATCGCCGCGAACTTCCTGCACGAGGTCACCGGCCGCGTCCCCGACCCCCGGGCGGTCGAGATCTTCGACGAGTGCCTGGTGCTGCACGCCGACCACACCATGAACGCCTCCACGTTCGCCGCCCGCGTCTGCGCCGCGACCCTCTCGGACATGCACTCCGCGATCGTCGCCGCCATCGGCACCCTCAAGGGCCCGCTGCACGGTGGGGCGAACGAGCAGGTCATGAAGCTGCTGGAGTCGATCCCTCCGGGCCAGGTGGCCCAGGTCGTACGTGACAAGCTGGCGGCCCACGAGAAGATCATGGGCTTCGGGCACCGCGTCTACAAGACCGAGGACCCGCGCGCGACCCATCTGCGCAAGATGTCCGCCGAGCTGGCCGAGGCCGGCGGCGACGACACCTACTACCGGATGTCCAAGGAGATGGAGGAGGTCGTCTTCGAGACGAAGGGCCTCTACCCCAACGTCGACTTCTACGCGGCTTCGGTCTACCACTATCTCGGGATCCCGACGGACCTCTTCACGCCGGTCTTCTCGATCAGCCGAATGTCTGGCTGGACTGCCCATGTCATAGAGCAGCACGCAGACAATAGGCTGATCCGGCCTGACAGTGAGTACATCGGTGAGACCGATCAGAAGTGGAAGCCACTCGACGAGCGATGAGCCTGGGCCGGAGAGAGCGAGGCACGATGCCAACGGAGGCCCGCAGCGAATGCGACCATGAGCAGGAACGTTGAGCCACGGGACCAAGCGTGAGAGCTGGGGGCCGTACCCGCTGATCCTGGCGGGTGCGGTCGTCGGCGTACTCGTGATCTTTTTCGTGAACCCGCGCTGGGGCGGGTTCGCGCTGGGCGCCGTCATCATGATCGCCGCCGCCCTCCGCTTCGCCGGTTACGGTGGGCAGCTGTCCATCCGCAGCAAGAAGGTTGACGTCATCACGCTGGCCGGGTTCGGGTTCGTGCTGGTCCTGACCTCGCTCCTGCTCTACAACAACGAGCTCAAAGCGTTGATACTGTCCCTTTTCGCCTGATGACCGGACGGTCCGATAGCCTCAACGCATCAAAACATTGAAGGGGAACCATTCGCATGCCCAAGATCAAGGTGGAGGGTCCTGTCGTCGAGCTTGACGGCGACGAGATGACCCGGATCATCTGGCAGTTCATCAAGGACCAGCTGATCCTTCCCTACCTCGACGTCGACCTGAAGTACTACGACCTCGGCATCCAGTACCGGGACGAGACGGACGACCAGGTCACCATCGACGCCGCGAACGCCATCAAGAAGTACGGCGTCGGTGTGAAATGCGCCACCATCACCCCGGACGAGGCGCGGGTCGAGGAGTTCGGTCTCAAGAAGATGTGGAAGTCCCCCAACGGGACCATCCGCAACATCCTCGGCGGCGTGATCTTCCGCGAGCCGATCATCATGTCGAACGTGCCGCGCCTCGTCCCCGGCTGGACCAAGCCGATCGTCGTCGGCCGTCACGCGTTCGGTGACCAGTACCGCGCCACCGACCTGAAGATCCCCGGCGAGGGCACGCTGACCCTGACGTACACGCCGAAGGACGGCTCCGAGCCGATCGAGCTCGACGTGTACGACTTCCCCGGCAGCGGCGTCGCGCTGGCGATGTACAACCTGGACGAGTCGATCCGCGACTTCGCCCGCGCCTCGATGCGCTACGGCCTGGCCCGCAACTACCCGGTCTACCTGTCGACGAAGAACACGATCCTCAAGGCGTACGACGGCCGCTTCAAGGACATCTTCGCCGAGGTCTACGAGAGCGAGTTCAAGGCCGACTTCGAGAAGGCCGGTCTCACGTACGAGCACCGCCTCATCGACGACATGGTCGCCGCGGCGATGAAGTGGGAGGGCGGCTACGTCTGGGCCGCGAAGAACTACGACGGCGACGTGCAGTCCGACACCGTGGCGCAGGGCTTCGGCTCCCTCGGCCTGATGACCTCGGTCCTGATGACCCCCGACGGCAGGACCGTCGAGGCCGAGGCCGCGCACGGCACCGTGACTCGCCACTACCGCGAGCACCAGAAGGGCAACCCCACCTCCACCAACCCCATCGCCTCGATCTTCGCGTGGACGCGCGGCCTGGCCCACCGGGGCAAGCTCGACAACACCCCCGCCGTGACCGACTTCGCCAACAAGCTGGAAGAGGTCTGCGTCGAGACCGTCGAGGGCGGCCAGATGACCAAGGACCTGGCGCTCCTGGTCGGCGGCGACGCCAAGTGGCTCACCACCCAGGACTTCCTGGGCGCACTGGACGAGAACCTCAAGAAGAAGATGGCAATTTGATCGTTTCAGCTTAAGGGGCCGCCCGCGGGCGGCCCTTTCGCTTGTCCGCTTCCCAGACCATCTCTTGACAGTGACGCGGCGTGGCGCAGTTGATCAGCTGGGTAAGAGCCACCTCGTAACAGTCGTGCGCGTCTCGGGGGGTTCGGATGCGACTGCGTATTTTCAGTGGAGTGGGGCTGTTGGCCGCCGCCGCCCTCCTGAGCGGCTGCGACTCGCAGCCCACCACCGTCAAGATGGCCGACACCAAGGTCGACGCCGCCGCCAAGCTCAAGGCGACCCAGGCTGCCAAGGCCAAGCGCGCCGCCGAGGTCAAGGCGAACGAGCTGGGGCAGATCCCGGTGCTGATGTTCCACCGGGTGATCGACAAACCGGGCTCGACGGACGACAGGACGCCGCAGCAGTTCCGCGCGGATCTGGAGCGGCTGGCCAGGGAGGGGTACGTGCCGATCACCGCCGCCGAGATGGTGGCCGGGAAGATCGACATTCCGGCGGGCAAGCACCCGGTGGTGCTGACCTTCGACGACTCGTCGCCGTCACAGCTGACGCTCAACGAGGTAGGCGTCCCCGCCCCGAACACCGCCGTCGCCATCCTCAAGGACGTGGCGGCCAAGAACCCGGGCTTCCCGGCGAAGGCCACCTTCTACGTGACCCGCGACATGTTCGGCAAGACCGTACGCGAGGAGCAGGCCCAGATGCTGGGCTGGCTCAAGGACAACGGCTTCGAGATCGGCAACCACACCCGCGACCACATCAACCTGCGCGGACGCTCGCACCAGGAGGTCGACGAGCAGATCAGCACGATCGCCCAGCAGATCGCCTCCCTCTCCGGCGTCCACCCCACCACGATCGCCCTGCCGTACGGCAACCAGCCGAGCAACAAGGAGTGGGCCATGCACGGCAAGGCCTACAACCACCTGGGCGCGTTCCTGGCCGGTTACACGCCCGCGCCGGCGCCGTTCAGCAAGGCGTTCGAACCGCCGGGGATCCCGCGGATCAAGGTCATGGAGAAGAAGGGCGACTGCAAGCAGTTCTGCTCGGAGGCGTGGCTGGACTGGCTCAAGAACAACCCGGACATGCGCTACACCTCGGACGGGGACGTGCGGACCGTGGCGTATCCGAAGTTCAAGAACCCGTACCTGCGCAAGACCTTCTCCAAGTGGGGGCTGCCCTACTGACGGACCTTCCCGAGGGCCACTCCCAGTTCGGCGGGCTGCAGGAAAAGGTCGGCCACGTCACTCATGCGTACGTCGAGTCGCCGCGCCGCCCCGGTGGCGAGGTCCACGACGTGGTAGCCCATCTCGGCACGAGGTCCGGAGGTCTGCACGACGACGGCGTCCTCGCCGTCCCAGCGCAGGACGCTCGTGGCCTGCCAGCCCGCCGGCAGCCCCGGCGCGACGGTCCGCGCCGGCCTGCCGGTTGACGTGTGGGTGAGCACGATGCCGTGCCCGACGAGGCCGTCCGGCGTGATCTCGCGGGCGAGTGTGGCCGTCGCGCGCCCGGACGGCGACGGCATGGCGCCCGCCGCCAGGTTGCCGGGCAGCGTGAAGCGTCCGACCACCTTGCCCTTGGGCGACCAGACGGTGAACGAGGCCGACGTGGTGTGCCCGGGCAGGCTGTTCGTGCGACGGGTCGTCTTGGTCATGAGCCCCGCGGACGTCCAGCCGACGACCTGCCCGACGGCGGGCAGGTGACGGACGGCGCCGGTGCCGAGGTCCACGATCATCGGGTTCTCCAGCACGGTCTCGTCGTCCTTGTCCAGGTGGTCGCGCTGGATGAGCAGGTGGCGGCCGTCGAGGGAGAACAGCGGAATCTGTGCGCCGAACATCTCGCTGACCGTGCCGCCCTTCTGTCGCACGGGGAGCGCCTTGACCGCTCCGGTGCGCAGGTCGGCCACGACGTACGTGTCGTCGCTCGTCCGCAGGTAGGCCGCATGTGTGCCGTCCGGGCTGAGGGAGAGCGAGTCCGCGGCGTCGGTGCCGGGCAGCCAGCCTCGCTCGCCGCCCCACGCGACAAGGACCCAGTGGCTGCACGGGGCCGAGCCGTTCTCGCAGGCCGGGCTGTACGCATACCGGATGGGGGAGGCGTACCTGCTGCGTTCTTCCGGGGCGGCGGTGACCGCGCGGGCCGGCTCGGGGCGGGCGAACTGGACCGGCGGTTGCTCGCCGGTCGGGCCGATCACCCACGCGGTGGCCACGGCCAGCGCTGCCGCGGCGAAGGCGTACCACCACCGGCTCACTGGATCCTCCCGAACACCGCGCCGTCGAGGTTCGCGGGCAGGTCCCGCACCGGGCTCGCCTCGCCGGTGCCCGGATCGACCAGCTGGAACTCCTTCTCGGCATCCGCATCGATCTTGATGAGGAGCCGCCCGTCCCGCGCCCAGGCGAGTGCCTTCGGCGTGCCGGCTTGCTCGGGCACCCTCAGCTTGGCGTGCCCGCGGATCTCGGCCGTGCGGGGATCCATGGTCAGCACCTCCTCCTCGGTGAGGACGACCAGCGCGCGGGCGTCGGGGGAGGCGATCACCTCGAGCGTCGGATCGAAGGGTGCCCGGGTCCGCACCGTGCCGTCGTACCCGATCGTGAGGAGTTCGGTGTCGGGGGAGCCCGCCGGCGCGCGGCGGCCGGTGGTCGCCATGACGCCGTCGGGGCCGAAGCCGAGCACGCGGCCGATGCCCGGCAGGCGGGTGCGGGCTCCGGTGCGGTTGTCGATCACTTCCGGGCCGACGCTCACGTACCGGCCGTCCTGGGACAGCACCACCTCGGGGAGGGGCCGGCCGGTCAGCGGCCCGGTCAGGTCGTGCCGCGCGCCCGACCCCGACAGGTCCTGCTGCACGAGGCGGCGAGTGGCGTCGTCCACGTAGACGAGGTGCAGGCCGTCGCCGCTGAGCACGAAGGGCTCGCCGGACAGCCGCGTGCTCGCCTGGCCCACCTCCTGCTGCTGCCCTTCGCGCCGCAGCGTCCACGTGCCGGACCCCGGATCCATCAGCGCGTACTGGAAGGGTCCGGCGAGGATCTCGGGAGCGGCGGCGTCCGGCGCCTGCTGCCACGCGGACCGGCCCATGGCCAGTCCCACGCCGGCCAGCGCCACACCCGCGGTGACCCAGAGCCAGGTCGTCCTCCTGCCCGAGGCGCCGGCCCGCCAGGCGTTCGAGGCCAGGACCAACGCCAGGATCGGCAGGCCGACGAGGGCCAGCACGCCTATGTCGTTGAACTGCTGTATGGGCAGGGCGATCACCGACGTCCAGAGGGCCACGGACGCGCCCACCCCGAGCAGCCAGCGGGCGGCATGGGACCTCGTGGCCAGTTCCCCGCCCACGAGGTCAGCCGGCCCCGGGAGCAGCGCCCGCCGGTGCAGGCCGCTGACCATGAACTGGACGCCGGCCACCACGGCGAGCGCGGCCGCGGCGCCGAGTCGACGGCCGACGGTGGTCTCCGCGGAGAGGGACCGTTCGACCGTGCTGAAGGCGACCCCGCAGGAGAAGGCGGCGCAGATCAACCAGGTCGCGGTGAGCTGCGGCGCGACGAGTCGTATTCCTGGCGCGCGCCGAATTGGGCCCCGTGGACGGCCGAATGCGATTTCACCGGTCATGACTCCCAGGAGCCAGCCGATCAGCACGAAGTAAGGAGCCAGAAACATTGAGCCGGATGTTGCGCTGAAAACCCCTGTGGCCAGTCCCGCGCTGGTGCCCATCCACCGGAATCGCCGCGTCACCTGTAGATATCGCAGAACGTGAGGACCATTGAACGCGGTGATGTCCACCATTTGGCGGTGTCCGAATCGGTCCGCCTCCAAGCGGTGCAGGGGTGAGTTGGCGGCCGCGGCGACCATCGGTATCACCAATAACAGGAAGACCAGAAAGCCGGTCAGCAACAAGAGTCGTCTTTCGCCACGCCCGGAAAAGTAGCAGAATACGGAATCGCCAAAAAGGGGGCTCGAGTGATTTCCGATGAAGTCTGGGTGCGCCTGGACCCGAGGACGGGCATGGTGCGCCGGTTCGCCTACGGACGCTGGGTCCTGGCCGCGATCGCGGTGCTCGTCGCCGGGGTCACCTGGATGAGCGGAGCGATCGTCCCCCGCCTGTCGCACGGTCTGGGTGGTGGCTCCGCCAGCGTGTCCCAGGATGAGGCCGGTCGGCGGCGCATCGAGGTGGAGATCGGCCTGGAGGTCGTCAATGAGGCCTGGCTGCCCACGACGGTCACGGCGGTGGGCGTGCGCTCGGCCGGTCTCGCGCTCCGATCGGTGACCCTCGACGGTAGCGGCGCGTTTCCCCGCTCGATCCCGCCCCGCACGCGGATGACGCTGGCCCTCGTCCTCGGTGTCACCGACTGCCGGGCCGCCCTGTCGGAGGACGTCCCCCTCGTGGTGGAGGTGGAGCAGTGGTGGGGCCGCACCACCGCCGAGGCGCAGTCCGAGGAACCCTGGCACACCCTCTCGGTCGAGTCCGCCTGCCGCCTCAACGCTTCCTGACGAAGGAGATCTCCGCCGCGCGCAGGCGGTCGATGAGCGGCCGGCCCATGGCCGAGGCCGTCGTGAGCTGGCCGACGCGGTCCGGGAGGTCGTCGAAGGCGAGGCAGAGGGCCGACTCCGCGAACATCCTGGCCGTCGCGCCGTAGCCCGGGTCCCCGCCCGCGACCTCCGTGACCACGCGCTCGCCCCCGCCCTCGCCCAGGAACGTGACCTTGAACCAGTTCCGGGCGCGGCGCTCGGCCGACGGGCCCTCGCCGGGCTTCAGCCGGTCCTGGATCCAGCCGCGTACGGGCGGGATCTGGGCGAGTGCGGCGAAGGCGCCGGCGGCCGTCACGGTGGCCAGGGCCTGGGGGAGGGTGCGGACGGCATAGTGCTGGCGGTAGGTGAAGTCGGGGCCGTAGCGGTCGAGGAGGCGGGCCGAGTAGCCGACCACGAACGGGTCGAGGCTCGGCATCGGGAGCGCCCAGCCGCCCACGTAGCGGACGCCGCCGGGCAGCGAGCTCACCCTGCGGCCGCTGGGCCGGGGCTCGGCGGAGCGGCGCTGCGTGCCCTGCTGGACCGTCTGGCGGGCGCGGCCGAGGATGGACATCATCGTGGCCAGGGTGCCGCCCGACGGGGCCATCCTCGCCCGCAGGAAGCCGCTCACCCTGAGCGGGACGCCCTCGGGGAGGTGGGTGACGGTGTGGAGCACGCCCAGGTCGTACGGGATGGAGTCGAAGCCGCAGGCGTGCACGAGCTTGGCGCCGCTCCTGGCCGCCCGGTCGTGGTAGCGCACGTAGACCAGGTCCACGAACTCGGGCTCGCCCGTCAGGTCCAGGTAATGGGTGCCGGCGTCGGCGCACGCGGCCACCAGCGGCTCTCCGTACGCCACATAAGGGCCGACCGTCGTGGCCAGGACGCGCGTCTGACGGGCGAGCGCGGCCACCGAGGCGGGGTCCGTGGCGTCGGCGAGCAGGATCGGTACGCCGAGCCCCAGCCGCTCCAGCTTGGCGTGGTCGCGCCCGGCCAGCGCCCACCGCGTGCCGGGTCCGGCGGCCTGCGCGAGGTAGGCGGCCGTGAGCGCGCCGGTGAAGCCGCTCGCTCCGAAAAGTACGATGTCGTAGGGGCGCTCCATGATCCAGAGCCTCCCCTCGACGGCCCGCGCGCGCAACTCCACGCCGGTAAAACCGTGACGTCACGAACGCTTAACGGATCCCTGAGGAGTTGCTGAACGTCGTAAAGTTTGCGTCGTTGGGGTTAGCACACGTGGGGATGACGAATGCCGCAAATCTCGCCGCTGGTCGCCGGCGATCCCACACAGCTGGGGTCCTTCCGGCTGTCCGGACGGATCGGGGAAGGCGGTCAGGGCATCGTTTACCTGGGCGTCAACGACAACGGGGAGCAGGCGGCCATCAAGCTGCTGCACGTCAAGTTCACCGGCGACACGATCGCCAGGTCGCGCTTCGCCAGGGAGCTGAAGGCGGCCAAGCGGGTGGCGTCGTTCTGCACGGCCAGGGTGATGGAGGCCGATCTCGACGGCAACACGCCGTACATCGCCAGCGAGTACATCGACGGCCGGGCGCTCAGGGACATCATCGAGACCGACGGGCCGCTCACCGGCACGGTGCTCGACCGGCTGGCCATCGGCACGGCGACCGCGCTCACCGCGATCCACCACGCCTCGATCGTCCACCGGGACTTCAAGCCCGACAACGTGCTGATCGCCGCCGACGGACCGCGCGTGGTGGACTTCGGCATCGCCCGGATCATCGACTCCACCGGCACGATCACCAGCAGGGCCATCGGCACCCCCGCCTACATGGCGCCCGAGCAGATCGCGGGCGACGACGTCGGGCCCTACACGGACGTGTTCTCCTGGGGCGCCACCATCGCGTTCGCGGCCACGGGGACGCCCGCGTTCGAGGGCAAGTCCATCGCCGTGGTGCTCAACCGGATCCTCAACCACGAGGTCGACGTCGGCATAATGCCGGAGCCGCTGCGCGGCGTGGTGAGCTCCGCGCTGTCCAAGTCCCCGGCCGACCGGCCGTCCGCCGACCAGATCCTGCTGCGGCTGCTCGGGCAGCCGTCCACGGTGGGGGCGTCCACGGCGGTGCTCACCCGGGGCGTGCAGGTGGCCAGCGACGACACGACGCCGTTCAACAGGGTGTCGGCGGGGTCGATCACGGACCTGCCCCGGCCGCAACCCGCGACTGCCCCGTCCGCGACTGCCCCGTCCGCGACGGCACCGCCTCCCGCCACGACGGTGCCTCCCGCCACGGCGCCGCCCACGGCTGCGTCAGCCGCGACGGTGCCGCCGGAGGGGGGCGGGCTGCCGTACCCGGTGACCGAGCCCTCCCTCCCAGGGCGGTCGCGCCGCGCGAGGGTGTGGATCGCGGTGGGCACCGCCGTCGTCCTGCTCGCCGCCGCCGCCATCGCGCTCGCGATGAACGGCGGCTGGCCGCTCGCGTTCCGCGAGGGGCCCGAGCCCACGGAGACGGTCGAGCAG
Source organism: Nonomuraea sp. NPDC003709 (assembly GCF_040610775.1). Classification (NCBI taxonomy): domain Bacteria; kingdom Bacillati; phylum Actinomycetota; class Actinomycetes; order Streptosporangiales; family Streptosporangiaceae; genus Nonomuraea; species Nonomuraea sp. NPDC003709. Next base: position 191,906 of record NZ_JBEXMW010000001.1, read on the forward strand.
AAGCCTCCCTCGACCGCGTTCGCCACCGTGGTCGACAAAGTGGCGCAGACCGGGAAGATCGTGATCGGCGTCAAGGGCGACCTGCCCGGCGTCGCGCTGCAGGACGGCGACGACTTCCAGGGCTTCGACGTCGAGGTCGCCAAGCGCATCGCCGCCGAATTAGGAGCGAAGGACACCGCGCTCGTCAAGGTCAGCAGGGGCGACCGGGCCGACGCGCTGGCCGAAGGCAGCGTCGACCTGGTCGTGGCCACCTACTCCGTCGACCGGTCCGAGACCCAGTTCGCGGGGCCGTACTACGTGGCGCACCACGACGTCCTCGTCCGCGCGGGCAGCGGCATCGACTCCGTGGACGACCTGGAGGGCAAGAAGCTCTGCGCGCCCGACAGCCCGTCCGTCGGCGAGGTGCAGCAGAAGGTGAAGGTCGAACCGGTCTCGGCCGGCGACTACGCCGTCTGCATGCAGTTCCTCCGCGACGGCAAGGTGGACGCGATCCCCGGCGACGACCTGATCCTGGCCGGGTTCGCCGCCCGCGAGAACATGCGCTACAAGATCGTCGGCGCCAAGCTCAACAACGAGCGGTACGCCGTCGGCATCAAGAACGGCGACGTGAAGACCTGCAAGGCGGTGAAGGCGGTCATCGCCGACCTCTATCACACGGGCTTCATGAAGCAGCTTCTGAGCAAGTACTTCGCCAAGGTCGAATTCGATCCGGAGCTGAAGGTGCCCGCGATGGAAACCTGCGGATGACGAGCAGGTAGCATCCCAAAGTCAACGAATATCCTGCGAGTGAGGGGAAGGCCATGGCGTCGTCAGCCAACGGGCCCGTCAAGGTAACCGTCACCGGAGCCGCCGGTCAGATCGGTTACGCACTGCTGTTCCGCATCGCGTCGGGGCAGCTGCTCGGCGCCGACGTCCCGGTCAAGCTCAGCCTGCTGGAGATCCCGCAGGCGGTGAAGGCCGCCGAGGGCACCGCCATGGAGCTCGACGACTGCGCGTTCCCGCTGCTGTCCGGCATCGAGATCACCGATGACCCCAACGTCGCCTTCGCCGGGGCCAACGTCGCGCTGCTGGTCGGCGCCATGCCGCGCAAGGCCGGCATGGAGCGCGGCGACCTGCTCGGCGCCAACGGCGGCATCTTCGGCCCCCAGGGCAAGGCGATCAACGACCACGCCGCCGACGACATCAAGGTCCTGGTCGTGGGCAACCCGGCCAACACCAACGCGCTCATCGCCCAGCAGAACGCGCCCGACGTGCCCGCCGACCGCTTCACCGCGATGACCCGGCTCGACCACAACCGCGCGCTGTCCCAGCTGGCCGCCAAGCTCCAGGTGCCGGTCACCGAGATCAAGAAGATGACGATCTGGGGCAACCACTCCGCGACGCAGTACCCCGACCTGTTCCACGCCGAGGTGGGCGGCAAGATCGCGGCCGAGCAGGTCGACGGCGAGTGGCTGCGCGAGACGTTCATCCCGACGGTGGCCAAGCGCGGCGCCGCCATCATCGAGGCCCGCGGCGCCTCCTCGGCCGCCTCGGCCGCCAACGCGGCGATCGACCACGTCTACGACTGGGTCAACGGCACCGAGTGGACCTCCGCGGCCGTCGTCTCCGACGGCTCCTACGGCGTGCCCGAGGGGCTCATCTCGTCGTTCCCCGTGCGTGCGGCGAACGGCAAGTTCGAGATCATCCAGGGGCTCGAGATCGACGCGTTCTCCCGCGACCGGATCGACGCCAGCGTGCGCGAGCTGGTGGAGGAGCGCGACGCGGTCAAGGAGCTCGGCCTCATCTGACGACCGGCCCGGCCCCCCGCGCGAGGCGGGGGGCTTCAGGGCGGACAGGACACGGGCTGCACGGCGGGGACGGCCGGCGGGGTGGCGAAGATCACGCCCGCGGCGGCCAGGAGACTACCCGTCACGATGAGGACACCGAAGAGCAGCTTCGTGACCCTTGGTGAAAAGTTCCTCACATTTCGGTATCACAGCACATTTTGCGGTGCGGCATCACGCATTTGCGGAAAGCGCGTCCCACGCGTCAGAAACGATGTCACGCAGCGCGGGTCGTTCGGCCTTCCAGCCGAGCTCCCGCTGGATCCTGGCGGACGAGGCGACCAGCACGGCGGGATCGCCGGGGCGCCGGTCCGCGACCACGGCCGGGATCTCGTGCCCGGTGACCTCGCGGCAGACCGAGATCACCTCCTGCACGCTGAAGCCGGTGCCGCTGCCCAGGTTGTAGATCTTGTGCTTGCCCGGCGTGATGGCGTCCAGCGCCAGCAGATGCGCCCGCGACAGGTCCGACACGTGAACGTAGTCGCGCACGCAGGTGCCGTCGGGCGTCGGGTAGTCGGTGCCGAAGACGCTCACGGACTCGCGTTCGCCGGTCGCGACCTTCAGGACGTTCGGGATGAGGTGGGTCTCGATCGTGTGCCGCTCGCGGTAGCGGCCGTAGGCGCCGGCCACGTTGAAGTACCGCAGGCTCACCGCTCCCAGCCCGCGGATCGCCGCGAACGCGCTCAGCGCGGTGTCGACGGCCAGCTTGGAGGCGCCGTAGGGGTTGGTCGGGCGCGTGGGGTCGTCCTCCTCGATGGGGGAGCGCTCGGGCTCCCCGTACGTGGCCGCGGTCGAGGAGAACACGATCCTGCTCACCCCCTTGTCCCGCATGGCGTCGAGCAGGGCCAGCGTGCCGCCGAGGTTGTGCGCCCAGTAGAGGCCCGGCTTCTCCACCGACTCGCCCACCAGTGACTTGGCCGCGAAGTGCAGCACCGCGTCCATGCCGTCGAGCACGTCATGTGCCTCGGTGATGCTTTTTTGGACAAATCGGGCACCTTCCGGCACCGCGTCCTGATGCCCGGTTGACAGGTCGTCGAGTACGGTCACCTCGTGCCCTGCCTCGATGAGCTGCGCCGCCACGACACTGCCGACGTATCCGGCACCCCCGGTGACCAATAGCCTCATGTGTACTCCTGTTCAAATATGTTGGATTTTGTACGGCTCGCCGCCCAGCATACGCGCGAAGGCCGCCGAGTACGCTGCCAACCACCATGTTTGACACCCTCGCGGCCAACATCGCCCTGGTTCTGGTGTTCATCCTGATCGGGGGGTTCTTCGCCGCCGCCGAAATCGCCATGGTCTCCCTCCGGGAAAGCCAGGTCCGCAAGCTCTCCCAGCGGGGCCGCCGCGGCGAGCGGGTGGCCAAACTCGCCCATGACCCCAACCGCTTCCTGTCCGCCGTCCAGATCGGCGTCACCGTCGCCACCATGTTGTCGGCCGCGTTCGGCGCCGACCGGCTGGCCGCGCAGCTCGTGCCCGTGCTGGAGCAGTGGCAGGTGCCCAAGGCCGTGGCCCCCGTGCTCGGCCTCGTGCTGGTGACGCTGGCGATCTCGTACGTGTCGCTCGTGCTCGGCGAGCTGGCGCCCAAGCGCCTGGCGCTGCAGCGGGCCGAGGGGCTGTCGTTGTACGTGGCGCCGTTCCTCGACCGGATCGCGTCCCTGTCGCGGCCGATCATCTGGATGTTGTCGAAGTCCACCGACCTCGTGGTCCGGCTGCTCGGGGGCAATCCGGATGCCGACCGCGAAGAGGTCACCACCGAGGAACTGCGTGACATGGTGGTCGGGCACACCGACCTCACCGCCGACGAGCGCAAGCTGATCGCCGAGGTGTTCGCGGCCGGGAAACGGCAGCTCAGGGAGGTGATGCTGCCGCGTACCGAGGTCGAGTTCATGGACGCCGAGACGCCGCTGGACGAGGCGGCCCGCCTCGCGGCGGGGCTGCCGCACTCGCGCTTCCCCGTCTATCGGGAGACGTACGACGAGGTCATCGGGTTCGTACACGTACGGGACCTGCTGGACCCCGAGCTCACCGGGCGGACCGAGCCGATCGGCGCGGTGGTGCCGATCCGCGTGGCCAAGTTCGTGCCTGCCTCGAAGCGGCTACTCAGCACGTTGAACGAGATGCGCGACGAGGGCCAGCACCTGGCGATCGTGGTGGACGAGTACGGCGGCACGGCGGGCATCGTGACCCTGGAGGACCTGGTCGAGGAGCTGATCGGGGACATCAGGGACGAGTACGACGAGGAGGAGGACGTCGTGGTCCTGCCCGCCGGTGAGATCGAGATCGACGGCCTCACGAACCTCAACGACTTCGCCACCGAGACCGGCATCAGATTGCCGGACGGCCCTTATGAGACGCTTGCCGGATTTGTCATGGCGATGCTGGGGCATGTGCCGGTCGTGGGGGAAAAGGTGGAAATATCGGGTTTTGAGATGACTGTCACAGAGCTGGACGGGCGCCGTATCGCCAGGGTGAGAGTGAAACGCGGCCCGGCGGTCGAGTCGCCGCCCGAGCAAGATTCCTGACACAATTACGTGCTATGGCCAGACCTCGTGTACTCTCCGGCATCCAGCCCACAGCGGACTCCTTCCACCTGGGCAACTACCTGGGTGCCGTCCGTCAGTGGGTTGCTCTGCAGGAGACCCACGACGCCTTCTACTGCGTGGTCGATCTCCACGCGATCACCGTGCCGACCGAGCCCGCCGCGCTGCGCCGCCGCACTCGCGTCGCCGCCGCCCAGCTCTTCGCCGCGGGCCTCGACCCGGAGCAGTCCACGGTCTTCGTGCAGTCGCACGTACGTGAGCACACCGAGCTCGCCTGGATCCTGATCTGCCTCACCGGCATGGGCGAGGCGGGCCGGATGACCCAGTTCAAGGACAAGTCGGCCAAGTTCGGGGAGAGCGCGGCCAGCGTCGGCCTCTTCACCTACCCGATCCTGCAGGCCGCCGACATCCTGCTCTACCAGGCCAACCGGGTCCCGGTGGGCGCCGACCAGAAGCAGCACCTGGAGCTCACCCGCGACCTGGGCCAGCGCTTCAACCACCGCTTCGGCGACACGTTCACGCTGCCCGAGCCGTACATCCTCAAGGAGGTCGAGAAGATCACCGACCTCCAGGACCCCACGGCGAAGATGTCGAAGTCCTCCTCGAGCCCCGCCGGCATCCTCGACGTCCTGGAGCAGCCCGGCCCGCTGCGCAAGAAGGTCATGCGGGCGGTCACGGACACGGGCTCGGAGGTGCTGTTCGACGAGGAGAACAAGCCGGGCATCTCCAACCTGCTCCGCATCCAGTCGGCCCTGACCGGCACCCCCATCCCCGACCTCGTGGCCCGCTACGAGGGGCAGGGCTACGGCACGTTCAAGAAGGACGTGGCGGAGGCGGTGGCGGACACGTTCACGCCCATCAGGGAGCGCACGGAGAAGCTGCTGTCGGACGAGGCCGAGCTCGACCGCCTGCTCGCCATCGGCGCCGAGCGCGCCGCGGCGGTGGCCAAGCAGACCATGGCCGAAGTTCGTGACAAGGTCGGCTTCCTGCCCACGCTGTAGGTCGCGCGGCTCCACCCACCCGTTGCCCGGTCACCGGGTGGGCCTGCTGGAGCCCGCCCCGAGCGGTCCTCGCTGTCGCTCGGGCTGCCCTTCCTCGGGCGGCCTTCGGCCGCGCTATCGCCCGAGCGCGGTTCGTCGACCATGGGGGCACGGGCACCTGCTTCGTACCACCAGGTCGCTGACCAACAGCGCTCAGCCGCCGGCGGTTCCACATCGGCGTTCCCCTGCTCTGCGTGACAGTCGACAGCGGGGTGGCTCGTACGCGCACGAGCCACCCCTCATCACGAGATCACCCGAAGATCAGTTGAAAAGGCCGGAGGACATCCAGCCGGGCGTTCCGGGCAGCGGGGAGACGGGCTCCCTGAACGTCTGGACCTCGGCAGGTGGGACGGCCGGGCAACGGGTCCCCGGTGCCGGGAGGGTCCGCGAGATCAGGTAGGTGTCGACGGCCCCCGTGGTGCAGGCTCCGCGTCCGTAGGCGATGTGGCCCCAGCCCTCGTACGTGAGCAGCCGGCCCGACCGGCCCAGTTGCTGGGTCGTGCTGAGGGCCCACGGATAGACGGTGGCCGGGTCGTGCAGGGAGTTGAGGACCAGCAGCGGCGTGTTCGTCCGCACCTTCAGGCGGTGCTGCGGGTTGGGGATCGGGTCCGGTTGGCCGAGGCATGAGATGACCGGGCCGATCGCCAGAGGGCTGTAACGCATGTCGGGGGCGATCTTCGCCAGGCGGCGCAGGTGCTTGCCGAACTCGCGGTAGTCGCGTACGGGCAGCCGGAAGTCCAGGCAGAAGACCTGGAACGGGTTGGGGCTGACCTCCTGCGTCCGGTTGATCGCCAAGGGGAACGCGCCCGGGCGCGGGGTCTCACCGGCCTCCAGATCGGCGAGCAGTTGGGAGAGGGGCTGCCAGTTGGCCGGATCGTAGAAGGCGCCCAGGGCCTCGCGGATCAGCATGAACGCGGTTATCTTGGTGTCCGGCTCTCCCGGGACGGGCAGTTCGCCGCGGTCGGCGCGCTCCAGCAGCCCCTTCCAGATCGATCTGACGTCCTTGCCGTGCTGGAGGCAGCGGTCGTCGCGGTCGCACCAGGCCACGAACTCGTTGAAGGCGTCCTGCGCGCCCCAGGTCTCCGTGTCCATGAAACCCTGCGTGTCCAGGCTGTGGTCCATCGTGCTGTCGAGCACGAAGGCGCGGACCCGTGACGGGTAGCGCTCGGCGTACAGCTGGCCGAGGAGGGTGCCGTAGGAGCCGCCCCAGAAGGTCAGCTTGTCCTCGCCGAGCGCGGCGCGGAAGGCGTCGAGGTCGGCCGCGGTGCTGAGCGAGTCGACGTGGTCGAAGAGCGGGCCGGTACGGGCCCGGCAGTCGGCCCGCAGGCGGTCGTTGTAGGCCAGCATCCTGTCGAAGTCGGCCTGGCTCTTCAGGAGCGGGTCCGGGGCCTGCATCATCAGGTCCGTGGAGCAGACCACGGGGTGGCTGCGGTTGGTGCCTCGCGGGTCGAGGCCCACGATGTCGAAGCGGCGCAGGATCTCGGGACTGAACGTGTGCGGGCTGCCGAAGACCAGCCTCACCCCCGATCCTCCGGGGCCGCCCGCGCCCAGCACGAGCGCGCCGATCCTGGCGGCGGGATCGGTGGCCTTGCGGCGGGCCACACCCACCTCGAACGTGCCGCTCGACGGCCGGCTCCAGTCGATGGGCACGGTGAGCGTTCCGCATTCGACGCCCGGCTCTTCCGGGCACGGCGCCCACGAGATCGTGTCCCGTGGCTGCGTGGCCTGCGTGGTGGCGGCCGAGACCGGCGTGAGTAAGGCGAGCGGTGAGATGAGTCCTAACAACAATGCGGTGAGTCTTCGCATGCTCTGATCTTCGACGGCCTCCGGACGGGTGTGAATCGGGCGCAAGTATGGACCGGCGGCTCCTTCGCGAGGACGACGGCCCTGGGTCTTTGGTCCTATGCACCGGTTTCCATGAATTCCGGAGGTTTCGATGTAGCGGACACGCCGCGATACGCTCGCGGCGTGTCCGACGATGCCACCGCGCAACCTCCGTTACCGGAGCTCACCCGGATCCTGATCGGTCCGCCTGGCAAGGTGCTGCTTCCCCTGGTCGTCCTGCTCGCGCTGATCATCCTGAACCACTGGAGCCTGCCGGGCGGCGGTCCCTTCCCGCTGGTGTTGATGGGCTTGCTGCTGGGGCTCGCCACGGTCGTCGTCTGGACCGCCCGGTTCCTGGTGGGCCTGCTGCGTTCGGACGGCCGCGCCGGGCTGCGACGGCACTGGCTGCGCTGGGCGTGCGCGCCGGTCATCGGGGTGGCCGTGGTCGGCCTGGTGTATACCGGCCTGCCGTTCGCTGCCCGGTTCGCGTTCTCGGAGGCGAGCCTGGAGCAGCTCGCCCGGACGGTCGCCTCGGAGGACGAGGCCGGCGGGCACGACGACCAATGGGCGGGGCTCTACCCGTTGACGTCGATCGAGCGGATCGAGGGCGGGGCTCGTTTCCTGGTGAGCGGCACAGGGTTCCTCGATGGGTACGGCTTCGCGTGGAGCCCCGGCGGTGAGCCGCCGGACGAGTCCCACACCGGATACACGCATATCCGGGGCCCCTGGTACGTATGGGAGAGCCGGTTTTGAGAGCCCCCGGAACGCCCGGCTTCTGGGTCTACCTGGCTGCCGCGCAGCTGATTCCCGCCTGGTACGTCTCCGGGGAGATCGGCTGGCTCGTCGCGCCCGCCGTCGCGCTGCTCGCCATGATCGCCGCCGTCATCCGGGCGTACCAGGACGCGGCGCACCTGCGAACCGCCGAGGATTCACCACCGGACGAGCAGTAGGGGTGCCGTTCACCAACATCTCCTGGCAGTGCTTCACGCAGCACGGGCGCTTCCCACACGGGTGATGTTCGACGACTTCACGCCCGAAGAGCGAGGCGAGCCGCTCAGGCTGCTGGTGAAGGTGGCCGATGCCTTGCGTGACTGGCCAAGCGCATCGAGCACCTCGCCGCCACCCTGGACGGCGTTCAGTTGGGCGAGGCAGGCCGGAGTGGCGCCAGAGATCGAACAACGGGTCGCCACCTTCTGCGTGCCTACTCGGGGACGGGGAGCCGCGGCGCCGGGAACAGATCGCCGACCAGCAGCGTCGCCGCTTGCGTGGCGATGGCGAGGATGTCGTCGTCCGTGGCTTCGGTGCCCTGGGCGGCCAGCACGGCGTTGTGCACACTGAGCAGGGCCATCCGGACGCGCAGCCGGTCGGTCAGCGGCGCGTCGGGGCCGAGGAGGAGCTGTGTGGCCCTGCCTATCCGTTCCAGCGGGCCGCCGTCCCGCAGCGGCATCACCTTGCGCAGGGTGGCATGGTTGGCGGCGGCGAACCGCATGACCCGCAGTCCCCGTCCGCCGCTCAGAGCGATCCAGCGGCCCAGGAACTCGGAGGACAGCTCCGGGGTGAGCGCCTGGCCTGCGGCCCAGTCCAGGAGGTCGTCGAGGGCGCGCATGTTGTCTTGGAAGAGGCTGAGGATGATCGCCTCTTTGCTGTCGAAATGGTAGTAGAGCGCCGCCTTGGTGATGCCGATCTGTTCGGCGATCTCGCGCATCGAGGTGGCGTCGTAGCCGCGCTCGGTGAACAGCGACAGCGCGGCCTGCTGGATCTCGGCCCGCGTCTGGCTGCCCTTGCGTCGCGAGGCCGTCGCCTGTTCCGTCTTTGACATCGCTCTTCTTGCTCCCAGGCTCAGCTCTCCGGAGAGTCTACACCCACTTGCTTACCGGCCGGTCAGCAAGTAGCTTGCTAACCGGCCGGTAGGCAACCACTCCGCCGGAGGCGACTGGGGTCGTCGTGATCGAGGAAGGAAGGGCTGGCATGAGTTTGCGAGTTGTGGGAGCGGGATTTCCGCGTACGGGGACGACGTCGCTGAAGGCGGCGTTGGAACGGCTGCTCGGGGCGCCCTGCTACCACATGCGGGAGCTGTTCGGGCGGCCGGACGACGCCGCGGTCTGGCGCGACGCCTGCGCGGGTGTCATGCCTGACTGGCGGCGATTCCTCGCAGGATACGCCGCCGGGGTGGACTGGCCGATGTCGTGGTTCTGGCGGGAGTTGTCCGCCGAGTTCCCGGACGCGCTGGTGCTGCTGTCCCGGCGGGAAAGTGCCGAGCGCTGGTACCAGAGCATGGACCGGACGGTGCTGGAAGGGGCGCGCCGCCTGGCGCGCGGCGACTTCGCCGGCGCGCGGCCGCCGATGGACGCCGGTGGCACCCCAGAGCAGGCCCGCGCCATGGAGGAGATGATCCGGGCCCTGTTCGGCGGCGCGTTCGGCGACCCCCACGACCGTGACAAGGTCGTCGCGGCCTACGAGCGGCACCTCGCTGAGGTCCGCGCCACCGTGCCGGCGCACCGGCTGCTGGAATGGCAGCCGGCCGACGGCTGGCAGCCCTTGTGCGCCGCACTCGACCTCCCGGTTCCCGACGAGCCGTTCCCGCACGAGAACACCACAGCCGACATACGGGCCCGGATGAGCGACCTCGGCGGGCAATGACCTCAGCGACGCGTCAGATGCCGGCGAGGAGGGACGGCCGGGCAATTGCTTACCGGCCGGTTAGCAAGTAAGCTTGCCGACCGACCGGTAAGTTCTATTGCATCGATGGGAGCGCAATGATGGCAGGAGACAGCGCGACGAGTCCCCCGGTGGCGGGGCAGCAGGCCGGACTGGGGTTCAGCCATCGCCAGATCCTCGTGACCATGAGCGGCCTGGTCATCGCCATGATGCTGGCGATGCTGGACAACATGATCGTCGCCCCTGCGCTGCCGACCATCGTCGGTGATCTGGGCGGCCTGAACCACCTGGCGTGGGTGACCACCGGCTACGTCCTGGCCTCCACCGTGGCCACGCCGATCTGGGGCAAGCTCGGCGACCTGTATGGCCGGCGCATCGTCTTCGTCGCCGCCGTGGCGCTCTTCCTGCTCGGCTCGGTTTTGTGCGGGATGTCACAGGACATGGCGCAGCTGATCGGCTTCCGCGCGCTGCAGGGCCTGGGAGCGGGCGGCCTGATGGTCGGCGTGCTGTCGATCATCGGTGAGATGATCCCGCCGCGGGACCGCAGCAAGTACCAGGGCGTGATGATGGCCGCCATGCCGGTGGCGATGATCGGTGGTCCGCTCATCGGCGGCTTCATCACCGACAACCTGAGCTGGCGCTGGGCCTTCTACGTCAACCTGCCGCTCGGCGCCATCACCCTGGTCCTGTGCTGGATCACCCTGGCCAAGCTGCCCAAGGGCACCGGCAAGGCCGTGATCGACTGGTGGGGCACCGCGCTGCTGACAGTGTGGATCACCGCACTGGTGCTCATCACCAGCTGGGGCGGCACCCAGTATGACTGGAGCTCGCCGCAGATCCTCGGCCTGGCGGCGCTGGCAGTGGCCGGGTTCGTCGCCTTCGTGATCGTCCAGCGGCGGGCAGCCGAGCCGATCATGCCGCTGCGAGTCTTCAAGAGCCGCAACTTCTCCCTCGCCGGCGCCGTCGCCTTCATCTCGGGTTTCGCCATGTTCGGCGCCACGGGCTTCCTGCCGCAGTTCCAGCAGTTCGTCCAGGGCTCCTCGGCCACCAACAGCGGCCTGCTGCTCATGCCCATGATGATCGCCGCGATGATCGTCAGCCTGGCCGGTGGCTCACTGATCAGCAAGACCGGGCACTACAAATCGCTGCCCATCATCGGCTCCATCCTCGTCACCGTCGGCCTGGCACTGTTCGCCACCGTGGGCCTCGGCACCACCACCACGATGACGGCCCTCTACATGGTGGTCCTCGGCGCCGGCATGGGCGCGCTGATGCAGACCAGCACCCTCATCGCCCAGAACAGCCTCGACCTGCGCGACATGGGCGCAGGCACAGGGGTGTCGACCTTCCTGCGCAACATGGGCAGCTCGCTCGGCGTCTCCCTGCTCGGCGCCGTCTACACCAGCCAGCTGGCCGACTCCCTGGCAGCCGCCGGGCCGGCCGGGCAGGGCGTGGCCGCCTCCGCCGTCTCCATGACCCCGCAAACGCTGCGTGCCCTGCCCGAAGCAGCCCGGCACCTGTTCCAGCAAGCCGTCACCGACGGCATCACCACCCTGTTCACCTGGGGCGCGGCGGTGACCGCCGTCGGCGTCATCCTGGCCCTGTTCATCCGCCAGGTCCCACTGCGCAGCGCCGCCGCACCGGCTGCCAGCCCCGACTCCGAGCCGGTCGCGGCCGGTAGGTGAGGCCATCCGCCGCCACCGGCCGGTACCAGGCAACGCCCACGACAGCGAGGCGATACGGCACCCAGTAGTCGTGCGGCCTTAGCGGTGCTAAATTTGCCTTAGCGACGCTAAGGGGGTGGCTGATGATCAGCGTGATGACGGCCGACGGGACCGAGGCGCGGGCCATCGACGAGGGGCAGGGGCCGATCGTTCTCGTTCTCCATCCCGGCCTCGACGACGGCTCGTCCTGGCGGGAGGTGGCCGCGCGGCTCGCCGCGCGCCATCGGGTCGTGCGGCTGCACCGGCGGCGGTACCGGCTCGATCTCGACGGCGCCTCCTGCACGGTCGCTCAGGAGGTCGAGCACGTCCTGGCCGTGGCGGCGGCGCTGGGTGGCGGGCCGATGGTGCTCGTCGGGCATTCCTCGGGCGCCGTGATCGCGCTGGAGGCCCTGGTGGCCGACCCGTCGGCGTTCGCGGGGACGGTCCTGTACGAGCCGCCCACGGTGATCGGGGCGCCACTCGGCGGGCCGCACGGTGAGGTGCACGCGCGGGCTCGGGCGGCGATCGCGGCCGGTCGGCCGGGGAAGGCGTTGAGGGTCTTCCTGCGGCGCTCCGTGCGGGTTCCCGCGTGGGTGGCGTTACTGGCCGGGGTGTTCGTGACGGTGGTGCCGAGGATGCGGGCGCTCGTTCCGTCGCAGATCGAGGACAACGTGGGCATGGACTCGCTCGGCGTGCGGCTCGACGCCTACTCGGGGATCGAGGTGCCCACCGTGCTGCTCGGCGGTGATCGCAGTCCGGCGCATCTCGGGGAGCGGCTCGACGCGCTGGAGCGGGTGATGCCGCGGGTGGAGCGGGTGGTGCTGCGCGGGCAGGGGCACGCCGCCCACGCCAAGGCCCCCGATCAGGTCGCCGCCGTCATCGACGCCTTCGCCGGTGAGGTGCTCGGCCGATCCGGTTGTTGAGGTGCGCCCGGTCGCCGTCGCAACTGAGACACAAGTGGATCACCAGTGGGCTCTGTGAGGCTCCGCGAGGTAACCGAAACCGCGTCGCAGGAGACACAGATATGAGGAAGAAGGCGTCGTCCATCGCGGCAGCCGCCCTGACCGCGCTGGCGGCCGTGACCGTGGCGGCTCCCGTACCCGCGTCCGCCGCGGCCGTGACGATCAGGGTCGAGCGCGCCGGTGGCGAGACGGTACGGGAGTGGATCGACCCGTACACCTGTCCCACGAACCAGGTGCTCACCGGCCGCTCGCACAACGGCGACGAGAACGCCCGCACCACCTACTACTGCAGCTTCATCCTCATCAACGGCGAGCAGGCCCAGGTGTACCTCGGCGACTGGACCGCCCGCCAGAAGGAGAGCAGGTCCGACTACAGCGCCCCCGACCACCAGGCGGTCGCCGGCAGGTGGCACGAAGGCGACGAGAACGGCTACACGAGGTACCGCGCCGCCACCATCTACTGGCGGGGCCAGCGGGTGCTGTTGGCCAACGGGGACATCAGCGGTGAGTACAGGGAGAGCGCCCACACCTGGCACGCGGACGAGAACAAGGTCATGACAGGTCGTCTGCACAACGGCGACGAGAACGGCAAGACCTACTACCGGTTCGCCACCGTGACCGTCGCGGGCTGACCCCGCCGACCGCCGCCGACCTCGAAGCGGCGGCGATCCGCTGACCGTCGCGCCGGGCGGCGCAACCGATCAGGCTCGGCCGGTCCCGAAGTGGTTCTCGTCCTTCGGCAACCCGGGAATCTTGGCCGCCCTGCGCGTGATCACACTTCGAAAGGAACCCGAGACAATGAGAACGTACGGCAAGGCCCTGTCCGTCGTCGTCGTGGCCGCCGCCCTGTCGGCCGCCACCATGGCCACTCCCGCATCGGCGGCGGTGACGATCGAAATGGAACGCATCTACAGCGAAACCGTGTGGGAATGGACGGGCGTCCAGTTCAGCTGCCCGCCGAACCAGGTGCTCACCGGACGCTCGCACTACGGCGACGAGAACGCCCGGACCACCTACCACTGCAGCCGCATTCTGATCAACGGCGAGCAGGTCCAGGTGCACGCCGGAGACTGGACCTCCCCGCAGAGGGAGAGCAGGTCCGACTACAGTGCTCCCGACAACCAGGTGGTCGTCGGCAGATGGCACCAGGACGACGAGAACGGCGACACGAGGTACCGCAGCGCCGCGCTGTACTGGCAGGGACAGCAGGTGCGGTTGCGTGACGGGGACATCACCGGTGAGTACACGGAGAGCAGCCACAGCTGGCAGGCGCGGTACGGCAAGGTCATGACCGGTCGTGTTCACTACGGGGACGAGAACGGCAAGACCTGGTACCGGTACTCCACCGTGACGTTCGCAGGCTGATCTCCCGCGCGGGTCCGGCTCGATCGCGGTGCCGGCCGGCCACGGCGCAGGCCCTCGTCACACGCTCCGGCCGGCAGGCTGAGGGATGAGGTCCCGGAGCGGTCAGGCGCGCGCCCACCGGTCGTCGTTCAGTTTCTCCGTGTCCCGCGGTGGAGCCGGAGCAGGGCGCGCAGGGCCGCCAGGCTGGGGCGGGTGAGGTGGGTGTCCCCGTGGGTGGCGGTCCAGCCTGAACGATCCCGCTGGAACGACCACCCGGGGAACTCCCGTGTTGCCTCCTGAAGCAGTCGTTCCATGACGAACTCGGCACTCGGCGCTGTGGTCATGAACACAGCGTGTCACCCACACCCCGCTCCGTGACGAACTCCGGCCGCAGAACTCCCCGTTCATCCGGCCCGAACTCTCAGTTCGCGATGCCGTGGCGCTCGGCCAGGTAGCGGACCTCCGGCGCCCACGACGGCCGCGCGCGCCGCGCCAGGGACCGCACCATCTCCCTCAGCAGCAGCTTGTGGTCCAGCTCCTCCGGGCATTCGCGCTCGATCCGCAGGAGGTGGAGCAGGCTGGCGGCGTCGTCGCCCACGTCCTCGCAGGCGCGGGCGACCTGGCTGAGATGGGTGGCGCGCCGCTCGATGGACGGCGTGTGCCGCAGGTCGATGTCGTCGGCGATCTGCAGCACCGCCTCCGGCCGCCCCAGGTCGTTCTCGATGCTGGCCATGTGGATGGCGACGTTGGTCGGCCCGAAGAAGGCCAGGTCGTAGACGTCGGCCCCGTCCTCGACGCGCTGCGCGAGCCGCGCCGCGGGCCCGCGGACGATCTCCCTGGCCTCGTCGTCGTCGCCCCCGCGCGCCGCGCCGATCGCGGTCAGCAGGTGCAGCGCGCCGAGCGCCTTGACGTGGCGGTCGTCGCCGTCGGCGACGTGGGGTTCCAGCAACTCGATGCCGCGCCGGCCGATGTCGTACGCGATCTGGTGCATGTCGTCCGACAACATCGACTGCCCCAGGCTCCAGTACGCCCACGCCCGGATCAGCGGATCCCCCGACTCCTCCGCGAACCTCATGGCCCGGTCCGCGGCCAGATGCGCGAGATCGACCCGCCGCAGGTGCTTGAGCACCCCCCTGGCCAGCATGTACGCGTCGGACGCGACGCGGTGGGCCTGCGGCGTGTCCGCGAGCGCGAGGTTCTCGGCGTCGGAGATCAGGGACGGCAGGGACGCCATCAGGATCGAGTAGCGGTGCGCCGAGGTGAACCAGGCGCTGCGGGCCGCCGCCACCCGTTCGGAGAGCTGTTCGGCGTCGGGCGGCTCGATGTCGGGCTCCAGCGAGCGCCACGTGAACAACGCCCGCTCGATGTCGCTGATCTGCGGCCGGCTGGGCTCATGCGAGTCACGCGGGGTCTCCCCCAAGAGCACGGCGGTGCGTACGCCCAGCACTTTGGCGATCTCCCGCAGCAGGGGGAGCGAGGGGGTTCGTTTGCCGTGCTCGATCAGCTCGATGTGCCTGGGGGTGCAGCCGGACTGGGTCGCCAGCGCGGTGGTGCTCATGCCCCTTCGTTCGCGCTGGAGCCTGATCATCTGCCCGGTGGCTATTTCGGACATGGACGTGCGGCCTCCTGGGTGGGTCCCGACATCCCACAGGCTAGGGCTCCAGGAGATCGCCTGTCCTGGATTCAGCCCTGCTCAGAGGAGCTGCCGGAGCGCGCGTGATGCTCCAGGAGGCGGGCCAGCAGACCTGACAACTGCTCGCGTTCCGGTTGGCTCAAAGGGGCGAACAGCTCGTCCTGAAGGCTCGCGATGAGCGTGTGCAGCCGTCGTACCTGCTGGATCCCCTCGGGGGTGATGGTGATGACGTTGCGGCGGCGGTCGGCGGGGTCGGGGGCGCGCTCGACGAAGCCGCGCTCCGCGAGCTCGTTGATGACGGCGACCATGTCGCTGCGGTAGATGCCGGTGCGCCTGCTCAGCTCGGCCTGGCTCACCGGGCCCGCCTCGCGGAGCGCGACGAGCGCCGCGTAGTGCCACTTTCGGGCGTCGACAGCGGCCAGGCCCTCGTTGACCAGCCGGTCGGCGTGCATCGCGACCAGCGACAGCGTCCGGCTCGGCAGGAGCCGCAGCGCTGCGGGGGTGGCCCTGAGGTCGTCCGTCATGCTCCCGATGATAGTCCCTTGCGTTAGTGGCACTAACGATGTACGTTCGTTAGTGTCATAAACGTTAGTCGCACTTACGAAATGAGAACCGTCATGCCGACGATCGACGTGCTCGACTCGACCATGTACTTCGAGGACTCCGGCGGCTCCGGCCTGCCCTTCGTGTTCCTGCACGGGAATCCGGCCTCGTCCCATGCGTGGCGGAAGGTGCTGCGGGGGCTGGACGGTCGCCTGCTCGCCCCCGACCTCATCGGCATGGGGCGCTCGGGGAAGCCGGACATTCCCTACCGGTTCGGCGACCACGCCCGTTACCTCGACACGTGGTTCGACGCGCTCGGGCTGGAGGAAGTGGTGCTCGTCGGGCATGACTGGGGTGGCGCGCTCGCGTTCGACTGGGCCGCCCGTCACCCGGAGCGGGTCCGGGGGGTGGCGTTCATGGAGAGCATCGTCCGCACGATGAGCTGGAGCGACCTGGGCGAGGCCCCGCGTGCCCGCGCCGAGATGCTGCGGAGCGCCCAGGGGGAGGCGCTGGCGCTCGACCAGAACTTCCTCGTGGAGACGGCGTTCTCGGGCGGCGTGCTGACGAGCCTGAGCGAGGAGGAGAAGGAGCCGTACCGGGCGCCGTACCCCACCAGGGAGAGCAGGCGGCCGCTGCTGGAGTGGGCGCGGTCCCTGCCGCTGGACGGCGAGCCCGCCGACGTGGCCGAGCGGGTCGAGGGTTACGGGAAGTGGCTCGGGGCCAGCTCTGACGTGCCCAAGCTGCTGCTGACCTTCGACTCCTCCCCGACGCTGCTGATCGGGCCCGAGGCGGCCGCCTGGTGCGCCGCGAACATGGCCGCCTTGGAGGTCGAGCACTGCGGCCCGGCCGGCCACCACGCCTCCGAGGACCAGCCGGAGGCCATCGCCGCCGCGATCGCCGGCTGGGCGGCCCGCCACGGGTGGCGCGCGGGCACGTCCTGAGCGGGGGTCAGCGGAAGCGGCGGCGGCCGAGGCGGGAAAGGACCTCGCGCAGCGCGTCGGCCGCCTCGCGCACGACCTCGTCCGGGATCCCGCCCGCCACCTCCTCGGTCGCCCGCCCCGAGGCCACCAGCGCGGCCTCCGCCACGCGCTGCCCCTCTTCGGTGAGCTGCACCCAGCGGCTGCGCGCGTCGCCCGCGTCGGCCTCGCGCTCGACGTATCCCGCCGCCGCCAGCCGCTGCAGCACGTTGCTGATCCCGCCCGACGTCAGGAACAGCGCCTTCGACAGCTCGCTCGGCTTCATCCGGCACGCCGGCGCCCGGCTGAGCGCGGCCAGCACGTCGAACTCGGCATACGTCAGCCCCAGCTCGGCCAGCTCGGCCTTGATCACCTGATCGAACAGCAGATGGAGCCGCGCCGTCCGCTTACTGAGCTCCAGGGCGGCGATGAGCGACGGCGACAGGCCCGCGTCCTTCCAGCGGGGGACCAGCGCGTCGACCTCATCGTGTGTCACGCCATCGAGGATACCTGTCACAATATTGCTTTTCGAAAAGCTTCTTACTAAGCTTTCGGTCATGACATCTACGATCTTGATCAGGAACGGCGTCGTCGTGGACACCGAGCCCGAGCCCGTCGTGCTGGGTCGGGTGGACGTGCGGATCGAGGACGGCCTCATCGCCGAAGTGGGCCCCGGCCTGCCGGACGTCCCGGGTGCGGAGGTGATCGACGCGACCGGGCGGATCGTGCTCCCCGGCTTCGTCGACACCCACCGCCACACCTGGCAGGCGGGCATCAGGGCCGTCGCGCCCGACATCACGTTCGACACCTACCTGCGGCGGGTCCTCACCGAGCTCGCACCCCGCCACCGCCCCCAGGACGTCTACGCGGGCAACCTCGCGGGCGCGCTGGAGTGCCTGGACGCGGGCATCACCACGCTGCTCGACTGGTCGCACGTCCAGTTCAGCCCGGAGCACACCGACGCGGCCGTGCGAGGGCTGGGCGAGTCGGGCATCCGGGCCGTGTTCGGCTACTGCTACGGCGGCGATTCCGACGAACTGACCAAGGAGACCCGGCGGGTCCACGACTCGCTCTTCTGCTCGTCCGGGCTGGTCACGATGGTGGTCGCGGCGCTCGGCCCGGAGATCGTGGGGGAGGAGCGCTCGCTTGAGGAGTGGCGCGTGGCGGCCGAGCTCGGTCTTCCCGTCACCGCGCACCTGGGCGGCCACGGCCCGGAGAGCGCCGAGCGCGGGCTCGCGTTCCTGGAGGCGAACGGCCTCCTGGCCACCCCCACGACCTTCGTGCACGCGCTGCACTACACCGACGAGGCGCTCCGGCGCATCGCGGCCGCCGGCGGCACCGCCTCGCTCGCCCCCGTGGACGAGATGAACCTGGGCCTCGGCTACCCCGCCACCGGCCGGCTGAGGGCGGCGGGGATCCCGACCGGCCTCGGCGCGGACACCGTGGTCTGCGCGCCGGGGGACCTGTTCAGCCTGATGCGGGCGGTCCACCTGCTCGAACGCGGCCGCCCCGACGGCGCCGGAATGGGCTTCACCACCCGCGACGCGCTGCGCATGGCCACCATCGAGGGCGCCCAGGTGCTGGGCCTCGCCGACGTCATCGGCTCGCTGCGGCCGGGCAAGCAGGCCGACCTCGTGCTGCTGCGTACGGACACGTTCGGCATGGCAGCGGCGCACGATCCGATCGGCGCCGTCGTGCTCAACGCCGACACCAGCGCCGTGGACACGGTGCTGGTCGGGGGCCGGGTGGTCAAGCGTGACGGGCGGCTGCTCCACCACGACGTGGCGGCGGTCCTCTCCACACTGATCGAATCGGCGGATATGGTGGCGAACCCCTGATCGTCGCCCCGGCGCCGGGGTAGTGGGTCCCCAGGAGGCGCGTGATGGCGAGCGTGATGAAGCGGATCGAGTCGGTCAAGGCCCGGGGCCGCCGCAAGGTGACACGCTGGCGGGAACGGCGTCCGGCGTTGGACCACGCGATCAGGGCGGTGCGGCGTTACCAGCACCAGTCCGGCGACACGCTGGCGGGCGCCGTCACCTACTACGCGTTCCTGTCGTTCTTCCCGCTCGTGGCGCTCTCGTACGCGGTGCTCGGGTTCGTGGTGGCGACCAGCGAGGCCACCAGGGACGCGCTGGAGAAGGCGATCGTCGAGCGGCTGCCCGGCATCGCCACCCAGCTCAACCTCGACGCCATCGCCACGGCCAGGCAGACGGCCGGGGTCATCGGTCTGCTCGGTCTGCTCTACGCCGGGCTCGGCGCGCTGGACGCGCTGCGCGGGGCCCTGCGCGAGATGTCGATGACCACCGCGCCGCCGCTCAGCTTCCTCGTCGGCAAGCTGCGCGACCTGGCCTCGATCCTCCTGATCGGGGTCACGATGATCGCGTCCGTGCTGGTCGCCGGGTTCGCCACCACGGCCACGGACAAGGTCATGCAGTTCGTCTTCGGGAGCGAGTCGGCGCTGGCCACCTGGGGGCTGCGGCTCGCGGGCGTGGTGGCGAGCGTGGGGGCCGACTGGCTGCTGTTCCTGATCCTGCTCGGGTGGGTGGACCGGCCGACCCGGCCGTTCCGGCTGATCGCCAGGGGGGCGCTGCTGGGCGCGATCGGGTTCGGGGTGCTCAAGCAGGCGGCGACGCTGCTGCTCGGGCAGACGCTGAGCAACCCGATCTACGGGACGTTCGCCGTCATCGTCGGGTTGCTCGTCTGGATCAACTTCTCGGCCAGGCTCGTGCTCTACGTCGCCGCCTGGACGGCCACCGCCGGCCGCTGCCCGCCGCCTTCTCCGACCCCGGTCCCGTCCTGGAACCCGGACGGCTGGGCCGTGCGCGAGGGCACGTCAGGAGCCTGAGCGGCCGCGCCGGCGGCGGATGCCGAACCCGAGCCAGACCAGCCCGAACAGCAGCCCTCCGCCGATCACCACGGATCCGATCGTCTTCGTGGAGTCGGTCTGCTTGGAGGCGGCCGTGTCCAGCAGCGGCGGCTGGGCCGCGGGCGTGACCTTGGAGGCCGGCGGAGCGGAGGAGCGCGGTGCGGCCTGGACCGCCGGGAGCGGGTCGACGAGCCGGCCGACCGGCTGGACCTTGCCCCTGACCGAGAAGCCCCAGTCGAGCAGTTTGGCCACCTCTTCCCAGAAGTACCCCTCGTGCCGCATGATGCTCACGACGATCGTGTGCCCGTCGCGGGTGGCCGCGCCGACGAAGCTGCCCAGGGCCTTCGAGGTCCAGCCGTTCTTGATGCCGATCATGCCCTTGTAGCGCCAGAGCAGCTTGTTGTGGTTGCTGATCTCGTAGTAGCCCTTGGGCGCGGGGAACTTGGACGTCTTCGTACTGATATATCCGCGGAAAGCGGGATTGGCGAGGCCGGCGCGGGCGATCAGCGCCAGGTCGTACGCCGAGCTGCTCTGCCCCGGCTTGTCCAGCCCGCTGGGCGTCTTGGCCACGGTATCGTACGCCTGCAGCCGCTTGGCCGTGGCGTTCATGTCGCTCATGGTCTTGGCGACGCCGCCGTTCGTCTCGGCCAGGGCCATGGCCGCGTCGTTCCCCGACGACATCATCAGCGCCCTGAACAGGTCGTCGATCTTGTACGTCGCCTTGACCGACAGGCCGACCGCCGTGCCCTCCTGGTTGCAGGCGTTCTCGCTGGGCCGGATCCTGCGGTCCTTGTCGAGCTTGGGAATGAGCGTGAGCGCGGTCAGCGTCTTGAGCGTGCTGGCCGGCAGGTAGCGCCCATGAGGGTCCTTGGCCGCGAGCACCTCACCCGTGTCCGCGTCCGCGACGACGTACGACGTAGCCTGGGTTTTGGGCGGTTCCTTGACGCCCTCGGGCGTCACCAGGCCGCGGCTGCCCAGCGCCTCACCCCCGACCGGTGTCGTCGGAGCGGCGGCATATGCGGTCCCGCCGGTGAGCGAGACCGAGGCGATGAGTGCCGTGACCGGCACGAGTTTCGTCCACATGGCGGTCTCAGCGTAGCTTCGAGTGAATGCCCATGTGGCGACACATCCCCCGTTGATCCACCTTCGATACTAGAGAGGCGCTCATGTCACGAAAGATCGCCGGATTCCTCATCATCCTCGGCGCATTCATGATTTTCGAGTGGGTGAACCTCGGGTTTAACTTGGCCGACGGGCATCCGACCAGCTTCTACGTGGTGCACGGAATCCTGATCGCGGTGAACATCATCCTCGCCATCGTGCTGGGGATCATCGGCTGGCGGGGGTTGCGCGGGAGTCGCGAGAAGGGGGTCACGGGCCGCACAGGAGACGCCGGGTGAGGGCGTGCAGCTCGTCCGCCTCCTCCCGGGAGTCGCCGATCGTGGTGAAGCCCAGCTTCCCGTGCTCGGGCACGGCGCCGAGCAGGTGGAAGACGTTCCCGGTACGCCGTTCCGCGTCGAACCCGACCCCGAGCCGATCGGCCATGCGCACGACCTCGCCGGGGCTGCGCCCGCGCAGGCAGGTCGATGAGCAGTTGTCGGTCGCGGTGTAGAACTTCGGCTGATTTCCGGACATGAGGAGGCCGGTGGCCGGATCGTACGTGGCCCCGGTCGTCAGCACGGCGGCGCCGAACGGATGCGTGGTGCCGCCGATCCGCAGATTGATCTCGCACAGCAGCGCCGCGTACCCGGCGTCGGCCTTCAGCGCGAAGAAGTCCATGCCGAATATCCCCACCACGCCCCGATCGGCCAGCACCTGGGCGATCCGCTCGGCGGACGAGCCCACCTCGGCCCGGTACTCGAGCGCCGCGGGGAACGTGCAGCCCTGGTAGACGTGGCCGTTGGGCCCGCCGAGGATCTGGTCGTGCGTGGCCAGCACCTGCGCGGTGCCGCCCGGTGTGATGCAGGCCAGCGCGCTCGGGTAGTACAGCGGCCGGTGCTCGATGAACTCCTCGACCACCGCCCCCCGATCCCTGATCTTCGCGGTGAAATTGGCCCAGGTCTCCCCGGAGGCCGAGAAGCTGGTCAGCGACCGGTCGGCCTTGGTGACGATCGCGTTGCCGAGCCCGGAGTAGCTGTCGTTCAGCTTGACGATCACCCGCTCGCCCGGCAGGGCCTCGATCGCCTCCTCGATCTCCAGTACGTGCCGGACGTCGCCGAAGCCCCGCGCCATCGGTACGCCCGCCTCGTGGCCGACCTCGCGCGCCCCGCTCTTGGAGCCGTAATAGGCCAGGGCGGTGGCCGGTCCGTAGAGGGGGACGTTGAGTAACGAGGCGAGCTCCTCCTCGAGCTCGCTCAGGACGAACGGCACCAGCCAGGCGTCGCCCTCGATGGCCGCGCGCACTTGCTCCAGCGCGTCCGGGCGGGCGAGCAGGGCCTTGGTCAGCGGCTGAGACCAAGGGTCGTCGAGGCTGATCAGCGTGAGCCGTTTGGCCGCGTCATCCGGATCCGGCAGGAACGCGAAGTAGTAGTCGATGATGTCGGGGTCGATGGGCGCGGAGGAGAGGTAGACCACCTTGACCCCGGGCTCGCGGAGCGTGAGCAGCAGGAACAGCAGCCGCTCCTCGTAGGATCTGGCCCCTGTGATCCGGCGGAGCTCATCCTGAGGAAGGGAGAGCGAGGGTACGACCACCAGGGTCCCCTCGCTCGGCTTGAAGATGCTCAACCCAGCATACTTCTCCCCGAACGGGATATTAGTGATCATATTGCGAGTGAAACACGCATTCTTCTCAAATGCAGCCATCGTCGAAGTGTGATGACCATGACAGAAGGTGACAGGATTCGGAATCGCTGACCACGTTTGAACTGGCAGCATCGGGTCATGATCTACTGATCCGTTGTGACCATTTCCGGATCACCTGAACGTTCACGGACCGTGACCACCTGGGGTTACGGACATGCTCGCAGGAACTTTTGGAGTATCTGTCACCGCGAACTTGCGCCGGGGCGATAAAGTCGAACCATCGCCATCGGGCTCACGGCCGACCGCTGTGCTCCCGGGCTGCAGCGGCGCTCGCGACTGACGAACGCAAAGCCCATGCTGACGATCTCGCGCACCCTTACCAATTGGGTGTGTTTTTTGATCCGCCGAGTGTGCCGCTCGACCGGGAGGCCACGGCGGGATGACGAGCTTTCACAGCGGATGAGCCGCGGTGGTCAGACATATTGGTGCGCGCGGCATGGACGGGACGGTGACATATGCGGGGACGTGAGCTTCGGGGGGAACTCGACGCGTTCCTGGCGGAGACCGAGCAGGATCTCGTGGCGTTCCGCCGCGACCTGCACATGCACCCTGAGTTGGCCTTCGCGGAATATCGCACGACGCAGCGGATCGCCGAGCGGCTCACCGCCGCCGGGTTGACCCCCTCGGTGCTCCCGCGCGGCACCGGGTTGATCTGCGACGTGGGCAGCGGCGACGGGCCGACCGTCGCGCTGCGCGCCGACATCGACGCGCTGCCGCTGCAGGACGAGAAGGACGTGTCCTACCGCTCCACCGTGGCCGGTGTCTGCCACGCGTGCGGTCATGACGTGCACACCACGGTCCTGCTCGGCACCTCGCTCTTCCTCGCCCAGCAGGCCGCCGCCGGCCTGCTGCCCGGCCGGGTGCGGCTGATCTTCCAGCCCGCCGAGGAGCTGCCCGGCGGCGCGCTCGAGGTCATGGCCCAGGGCGGCATCAGCGGCGTCGACCGTATCTTCGGCCTCCACTGCGACCCGCGCGTGGACGTCGGCCAGGTCGGGCTCAAGGCCGGCCCGATCACCTCGGCCTGCGACAAGCTGGTCGTCAGGGTGTCGGGCCCCGGCGGGCACACCGCCCGCCCCCACCTGACCGCCGACCTGGTCTTCGCCCTGGCCAAGATCCTCACCGAGCTGCCCGCCGCCCTGTCGCGCCGGGTCGACCCGCGCTCCTCGCTGAGCTTGGTCTGGGGCAAGGTCGAGGCCGGCACGGCGGCCAACGCTATCCCCGACGACGGCCTGGCCGCCGGGACGGTCCGCTGCCTCGACGAGGGCGCGTGGCACGCCGCCCCCGACCTGATCAAGTCGCTGCTGGAGTCGGTGGCCGGCGCCTACGGCGTGGAGGCCGAGATGGACTACACGCGCGGCGTGCCGCCGGTCGTCAACGACGAGGTCAGCGTCGAGATGCTGGCCGAGGCCGCCGAGCGCGTGCTGGGCGCGGGCGCGGTGGTCCCGACCCAGCAGTCACTCGGCGGCGAGGACTTCGCCTGGTACCTCGAGTCGATCCCCGGCGCGTTCGCCCGCCTGGGCACGCGTTCGCCCGACGGCGTGACGTACGACATCCACCAGGGCACCTTCGACGTCGACGAGAAGGCGATCGCGATGGGCGTGCGCGTCATGGCCGCCACGGCGCTGACCGCGCTGTGGGAGGTCGGCCCGCTCGACACGGTCACCACCACCGCGATGGCCTAGTCCCTACAGCAGCTTGCCGAAGACCACGGGCAGTCGCAGCGACGACTGCCCGGGCGAGACCGTGACCTTCGTGCCCGGCGGGTACCGCAGGGTGTAGTCGACGTCGGTCGAGATGATCACGAGGCCCAGCCGGTGGCCCTTCTTGAACAGGTAGTCCGTCGGCTGGAAGTCCCACGTGAACGTGTACTCCTTGCCCGGGCGCAGGGCCTCGGTCCGGTCCGCGCGGTGCCGGTTGCGGACGTCCAGCCAGCCCCTGGTGACGATCTTGTACGGGGTGGTGGCGGTGCCGAGCGTCCTGAGGGTCGTGCAGCCCGTGTCACCCGGGACGCCCTCGCCGTAGCAGTAGGACTGGCCGGTCGAGACCAGGGAGCCGTTGGCGCGCACGTCCGTGCCGTAGTCCACCAGCAGGGCCGTCAGGTACGGCGAGGAGCCGTCCTTCAACGATGCCCGCACCGACACCGTCGGGGTGCCGGAGATCCGCACGTCGGCGGGCAGGTCGCCGGTCACGTACGCCAGCCGGTTCGGATCGGAGCCCGTGGCCTCCACGAGCTGCTCGGCCGTCCTGGACTTCTGGTCCACGAACGACTCCCTGGCCGAGCGCGGGCTGGGCAGCAGGCCCAGCTTCGAGCCCGAGCCCGTCCAGAGCGGCACCGTGGCCGCGCCGGGCAGCGGCCATGAGGCGTGCTGGGCCCACTGGCCGGGCGCGATCTCCACGTCGGCCTGCGGCTCGCGCATGATGCCCGAGTCGATCCCGTACAGCCAGTAGTCGAACCAGCCGTGCAGCTGGCGCAGCCACTCGACCGTGCGCAGGTTGAAGGGGTTCATGTGGGTGCCCTGGTGCAGCCAGATCTTGCGCGGCACGTGCCGCTTGGCCAGGGCGTACCACCACTGGGCGAACTGCTTGGTCTTGACGTTCCAGTCGTTGAGCCCGTGCACGAGGAAGACGCTGGCCTTGACCTTGCCGACGTCGTTCAGGTAGTTGCGGGCGTCCCACATCTGGCTGTAGTCGCCGGTGATCCGGTCCTGGGCCGTGGTGATCCCGTCGATCAGGGCGCCGCAGGCGGCCTGGCCGTCCTGCCTGGTCAGCACGTACTTGGCGAGCACGTCCAGGTCCTCGCCCTGGAAGCCGCCGGGCGCCAGCACGCCGCCGTTGGCGCGGTAGTAGTCGTACCAGCTGGAGATCGAGGCGATCGGCACGATCGTCTTCAGGCCCTCGACGCCGGTCGTGGCGACCGCGTTGGGCAGCGTGCCGTTGTACGAGACGCCGATCATGCCGACCTTGCCCGTCGACCAGGTGGCCTCGATCGGGTTGCCGGCGGCGTCGAAGCCCTTGGCGCGGCCGTTCAGCCAGTCGATCGCGGCCTTCGGGCCGGCCGTCTCGTTGCGGTCGCCGGAGGTGGGGCAGCCGGTGGCGCGGCCGCTGCCGAGGTTCTCCACCAGCGCGATGGCGTACCCGCGGGGCAGGAAGTAGTTGTCGTAGTAGCCGTCGAAGGGCTCGGCGGCCAGCTTGTTCGTGGCGGCGGCGAAGGTGGGCAGCGGGTTGCCGTTCGCGTCCACGTCCACGGGGTGGTTGGGAACGTCGTTGCCGCCGGCGTAGTACGGGCTGGCCTCCATGATGACCGGGACCTTCAGCCCCTGGTCGGTCTCCTTGGGGCGCAGGATGTCGACGGCGACCCGGTCGGGCTTGCCGTCGTTGTCGCTGTCGGTGCCCTCGACCTCGACGAACACCGTCTGCTTGACGGCGTCCGCGCGGGAGAAGACGGGCTGGGTGGCGTTGTTCTCGATCTTGACGGCCGGTGCGTCGGCCGTCGCGGGCGTGTTTCCACTCAGGGCCACGACGAGCAGTGTGGCCAGCGGCACTGTCAGGACCTTCCAAGGATGCATACGGGGCTCCGAGATCAGGTTTCCACCGTCTGTCGGAATCTCCGTCATGATCCGCGCCGGCACAAGGGGTCAAAGTTGGGCAAAACCTTCCGTGTGTCACGGATTGCTCCAGATTCGTCCTTCAGGTCACGGACGCGAGTGATGTCGATAACGGAGCGGTTGCGACCCTGTGCGCTGGTTTGGTTCGCCCTGGTCAAGCAACTATCTTCCGTGCAGGTGCCGTACGTTCTTTTGGGCCTGACAGCGGCGAGGACGACGGGGAAATGGAAGGGAGTCGCCTTGCTCGGCAAGCGATTCAGCAGGATGGCGATCGGCTCCGTGGCCGGGGTCATGCTCATGGCCGCGGCGGCCTGCGGCGGCAGTGGTGGGGGTACCACGGCCAGCGAGGCGCCCAGCAGTGCCGGTGCGAGCAGCGAGGCGTCGAAGGGCGCGCTCAAGGTGGGGCTGGCGTTCGACGTCGGCGGCCGGGGCGACAAGTCCTTCAACGACGCGGCCTACGCCGGTCTGGAGAAGGCCAAGACGGACCTCAGCGCGGACATCAAGGAGCTGAGCCCGGCGGCCGACGGCTCCAACCGTGGCGACCTGCTGCGCCAGCTCGCCGACGCGGGTTACAACCCGATCATCGGCGTCGGCTTCGCGTACGGCGACGACATCAAGAAGACGGCGGCCGAGTACCCCGACATCCAGTTCGCGGTGGTCGACTCCGCCTCCAACGGGCCGAACGTGACCGGCCTGCTGTTCGCCGAGGAGCAGGGCTCCTACCTGGCGGGCGTCGCGGCGGCCACCAAGTCCAAGTCCAACCACGTGGGCTTCGTCGGCGGCGTCGAGAACGACCTGATCAAGAAGTTCGAGGCGGGCTTCGTGGCCGGCGTGAAGTCGGTCAAGCCGGACGCCAAGATCGACATCAAGTACCTCACCCCCGACGGTGACTTCTCCGGCTTCAAGGCCCCCGACAAGGGCAAGGTCGCGGCCGAGAAGATGTACCAGGACGGCGCCGACATCGTCTACCACGCCTCCGGCGACTCCGGCCTGGGCGTGTTCCAGGCGGCGGCCGCGGCCAAGAAGAAGGCCATCGGCGTCGACTCCGACCAGCGCCAGACGGTCAAGGAGACCGACCTGCAGGGCGTCATCATGACCTCGATGCTCAAGCGGGTCGACGTCGGCGTGTTCGAGTTCATCAAGGCCTTCCAGGGCGGTGCCAAGGGCGGCTCCAACATCACGTACGACCTCAAGGTCGACGGCGTGGGCCTGTCCACCACCGGCGGCGAGATCGACGACATCAAGGACAAGCTCGACGCGGCCAAGAAGGACATCGTCGACGGCAAAATCACGGTTCCGTCGAAGCCGTAATCGGGGTAGGAGTGACAGCTGAGGGCCCGGAGTCCCCACTTCGGGCCTTCTGTCTATCCCCCGCCCCCCGCTAGGAGAGGCGAAATGAGTGCTGACACCCTGGCCACGGCGAAACCCGCTGTAGAGCTGGAGGGCATCACCAAGCGTTTCCCCGGTGTCGTCGCGAACCACGACATCCGCATCACCGTCGAACCAGGGACGGTGCACGCCATCGTCGGGGAGAACGGCGCGGGCAAGTCAACGCTGATGAAGATCCTGTACGGCATGCAGAAGCCGGACGAGGGCACCATCAGGATCAACGGCGCCGAGGTCAGTTTCCGTACGCCGAGCGACGCCATCGGCGTCGGCATCGGCATGGTCCACCAGCACTTCATGCTGGCCGACAACCTCACCGTGCTGGAGAACGTCGTCCTCGGGGCCGAGCCGAAGAAGGCCGGCATGCTCGACACGGCCTCCGCCCGGAAACGCATCACCGCGCTGGCCGAGAGCCACGGCCTGCGGGTCGACCCCGACAAGCTCGTGGAGGACCTCGGCGTCGGCGACCGCCAGCGCGTCGAGATCCTCAAGGTCCTCTACCGGGGCGCGCGCATCCTCATCCTCGACGAGCCGACGGCCGTGCTCGTGCCGCAGGAGGTCGAGGAGCTCTTCCAGAACCTGCGCGAGCTCAAGGCCGACGGCCTGACCGTCATCTTCATCTCCCACAAGCTCGACGAGGTGCTCGGCATCGCCGACGCGATCACCGTGATCCGGCGCGGCACCACGGTCGCGAGCGTGGACCCCCGCGAGGTCACGGCGCGCCAGCTCGCCGAGCTGATGGTCGGCAGCGAGCTGCCCACGCCCGAGACCCGCGAGTCCACGGTGACCGACGTCGTGACGCTGCGGGTCGCCCAGGTCACCATGGAGGCCGACGGCTACCACGCCGCCGCCGACCCGGCCAAGCTGCGCGAAGAAGGCAAACGGCTGCTCCTCGACGACGTGTCGTTCGAGATCCACCGGGGCGAGATCCTCGGCATCGCCGGTGTCGAGGGCAACGGCCAGTCCGAGCTGATCGAGGCGATCATGGGCATCCGGCCCGCGCACGGCAGCATCGAGCTGGACGGCCAGGACATCAGCCAATGGTCCACGCTCAAGCGCAGAGAGGCCGGCATCGGCTACATCCCGGAGGACCGGCACCGGCAGGGCCTGCTGCTGGAGGCCTCGCTGTGGGAGAACCGCGTGCTCGGCCACCAGACCAGGAAGCCCGCGCGCAGCGGCATCTGGATCAACCGGCGGGCCTCGAAGGCCGACACCGAGCGCATCGTCAAGGACTACGACGTACGCACGCCCGGCGTCGACACGCTGGCCCTGGCCCTGTCGGGCGGTAACCAGCAGAAGCTGATCGTGGGCCGCGAGATGAGCGGCGAGCCGAGGTTCCTCATCGCCGCCCACCCCACCAGAGGCGTGGACGTCGGCGCGCAGGCCGCCATCTGGGACCACCTGCGCAACGCAAGAGCCGCCGGGTTGGCCGTGCTGCTCATCTCCGCCGACCTCGACGAGCTGATCGGCCTGTCCGACACGCTCCAGGTGATCTACCGCGGGCGGCTCGTGGCCGCGCTCGATCCTTCCGACGTCACGCCCGAGCGGCTGGGCGGCTACATGACCGGCGCCATCGCCGGCACTGAGGAGACGTGATGCCCGCCGGGCTCAACCGGGCGCTGCTCACCGTGGCGGGCGCCGTCGTCGCCATCGTCCTCGCGGTCGCGATCTCCAGCGTGGCGATCACCGCGGCGGGCGCCAGCCCGCTCGACGCGTTCGCCGCCTTCTTCGACTTCGGCGCGACCCCGCGGGCCGTCTCCAACGGCATCGCGGCCTTCCTCAACCGGGCCGTGCCCCTGTTCATCGCCGGTCTCGCGGTGGCCGTCGGCTTCCGCATGAACCTCTTCAACATCGGCGTTGAGGGCCAGTACCGGCTCGCGGCCATCGTCGCCGCGTACGTGGGCTCGACGTTCGAGGCGCCCGCCCCGATCCAGATCGCGGTGATCATCGTGGTCGCCGCGGCCGTCGGTGGCCTCTACGCGCTGATCCCCGCGGTCATGAAGGTGACCAGGGGCGTGAACGAGGTCATCGCCACGATCATGCTGAACTACGTCGCGATCAACATCGCGTCCTACCTCGTACGCGGCCCCTTCGCGGGCCAGCGCGCCGCGGGCCAGCTCACCACGACCACGCCGCAGCTGCCCGAGTCGGCCATGTTCCCCAACCTGAACTTCCTGTTCGAGGGGTTCGGCCTGCTCCCGCCCACGCGCGGCGGTGGCCTGTGGGGCTTCCTGATCGTGGCGATCGTGCTCGGCGTGGTGATCTGGGTGGTGCTGGAGCGGACCCGGTTCGGCTTCAACGTCAAGGCCAGCGGCCTCAACGGCCCGGCCGCGCTCGCCTCCGGCGTGAACCCCAAGACCATGGTCATCGCGGCGATGGTGCTGTCCGGCGCGATCGCCGGGCTCATCGGCCTGCCCGAGATCCTCGGCGACAAGGGCGCGTTCAACTCCAACTTCACCGCCGGTCTGGGCTTCCTCGGCATCGCGGTGGCGCTGCTCGGCAGGAACAAGCCCGTCGGCATCGCGGTCGCCGCGTTGCTGTTCGCCTTCCTCGACCGGGCGCAGGGCCCCCTGCAGATCGCGAACGTCCCGCCGTCCGTCATCACGATCATCCAGGGCGTCACCGTCCTGCTGGTCGTCGTGGCCAACGAGGTGACGAACCGGCTCGCGCTCAGACTCGAGGAGCGCCGGGCCGCCCAGCAGCTCAGCAGCAAGACCCCGGTTGAGGTGGCAGCATGACCAGGCTAAGCAAGTACCACCTGGCGCTCATCGGAGTCGCCGCGCTCATCCTGCTGATGTCGCTGGTACGCGTCGCGTCCGGCCAGAACGACATCACCTCGTCCGGCATGTTCGCCGCCGCCCTGATGCTGGCGGTGCCGATCGCCCTGGCCGGCCTCGGCGGCCTGTGGGCCGAGCGGGCCGGCGTCGTCAACATCGGCCTCGAAGGCATGATGGTGCTCGGCACCTGGTTCGCCGGCTGGGCCGGATACCAGTGGGGCGCCTGGGCCGCGCTGCTGGCCGGGCTGCTCGGCGGCGCGCTCGGCGGCCTCATCCACGCCATCGCGACCGTGACGTTCGGCGTCGACCACATCATCAGCGGCGTCGCGATCAACCTGCTCGGCCCCGGCATCACCCGCTTCCTGTCCGAGGTGTTCTACAAGGACGGCACCGCCGCGGCGGACGCGGGCGCGGGCTTCACCGGCTCACCGGCGATCACCTCGCCCGCGCCGACGCCCAGCCTGCCGCTGCTCTCCGACGGGCCGGACCTCCTGGGCAAGCTGGAAGGGACTCACTGGTTCCTCCTCTCGGACCTGGCGGGCATCCTGCGCGGGCTCACGCACGAAGTGAACGTGCTGGTCATCCTGGCGGTCCTGCTGCTGCCCCTGACGTTCTTCGTGCTCTGGCACACCCCGTTCGGGTTGCGCCTGCGCTCGGTGGGCGAGAACCCGTGGGCGGCCGAGTCGCTGGGCGTGAACGTCTACCGGATCAAGTACTTCGCGGTCGTCATGTCCGGCGCGTACGCCGGGCTCGGCGGCGTGTTCCTGGTCTTCGTCTCCTCCAAGTACGTCGAGGGCCAGACGCAAGGGCGCGGCTTCATCGGCCTGGCCGCCATGATCTTCGGCAACTGGCGCCCGGGCGGACTCGCCATCGGCTCCTCGCTGTTCGGCTACGCCAGCGGGCTCCAGCTGCGCAGCACCACTGGGGCGATCACCTCGTTCTTCCTGTTCGGCGCCATGCTGCTGCTCATCTACCTGATCGTCAGGGTTCGCCGGATGTTGTCACCCGGCCGGCCCGCCGAGCTCGAGGCCAGGAGCGCCAGGGAATATACGCTGATGGCGGTCGCCGCCGCGGGCATGGTCGTGCTCTTCTGGCTCTGGCGGACCGTCGACCAGCTGCCGAGCGAGTTCGTCTTCATCACACCACACGTGCTCACGCTGATCGTGCTCCTGGTGGCTTCGCAGCGACTGCGAATGCCCAAGGCCGACGGCGTGCGCTACCGCCGGGGAGAACAACATTGAGCACCATCAACTGGGACGGCCTGCGTTTCGAGGCCACGCAGGCCATGCACAACGCGTACGCGCCGTACTCGAAGTTCCCTGTGGGGGCGGCGGCGCTGGTGGACGACGGGCGGATCGTCACGGGCTGCAACGTCGAGAACGCCTCCTACGGCGTGGGCCTGTGCGCCGAGTGCGGCCTGGTGTCGGCGCTGCAGGCGACGGGCGGCGGCCGGCTGGTGGCCTTCACCTGCGTGGACGGGCACGGTGAGCTGCTGATGCCGTGCGGGCGCTGCCGTCAGCTGCTGTACGAGTTCGGCGGCGAGGACCTGCTGGTCGAGACCGTGGACGGGCCGAAGCGGATGGCGGAGATCCTGCCGTACGCGTTCGGCCCCCAGGACCTCAGCCGGAGCGCCTGAATGGACGCGATCGAGGTCATCCGCGCCAAGCGTGACGGCGGCGAGCTGACCACGGCCCAGATCGACTGGGTGATCGACTCCTACACGCGCGGCGGCGTGGCCGACGAGCAGATGTCCGCGCTGGCCATGGCCATCCTCCTGAACGGCATGAACCGCCGCGAGATCGCCGACTGGACCCAGGCCATGATCCGCTCGGGCGAGCGCATGGACTGGTCCGCGCTCGACCGGCCCACCGCCGACAAGCACTCGACCGGCGGTGTGGGCGACAAGATCACGCTGCCGCTGGCGCCCCTGGTGGCGGCCTGCGGGGCGTACGTGCCGCAGCTCTCGGGCCGCGGCCTCGGGCACACCGGCGGCACGCTCGACAAGCTCGAGTCGATCCCCGGCTGGCGGGCCTCGCTCTCCAACGGTGAGATGCTGCAGGTCCTGCGCTCGGCGGGCGCTGTCGTGTGCGCGGCCGGGTCGGGGCTGGCCCCCGCCGACAAGAAGCTGTACGCGCTGCGCGACGTCACCGGCACCGTCGAGTCGATCCCGCTGATCGCCTCGTCGATCATGTCCAAGAAGATCGCCGAGGGCACCGGCTCGCTCGTCCTCGACGTGAAGGTGGGCTCGGGGGCGTTCATGAAGACCTCCGAGACAGCTCGGGAACTGGCCGAGACCATGGTGGCCCTCGGGACGGACGCCGGGGTGCGCACCGTGGCCCTGCTGACCGCGATGGACCGGCCGCTGGGCCTGGCCGTGGGGAACGCGCTGGAGGTCGCGGAGTCGGTCGAGGTGCTCGCCGGAGGCGGGCCCGCCGACGTGGTGGAGCTGACGGTACGGCTGGCGCGCGAGATGCTGGAGGCGGCCGGGGTGTCGTCCGGCAAGGACCCCGCCAAGGCCCTCGCCGACGGGTCGGCCATGGACGCGTGGCGGCGGATGATCCTGGCGCAGGGCGGCGATCCGGACGCCCTGCTTCCCCGGGCGGCCGAGACCCTGACCGTGGAGGCGCCCGCGTCCGGGGTGGTGACCCGGCTGGACGCGTACGCCGTGGGCCTGGCCGCCTGGCGCCTGGGCGCCGGACGGGCGCGCAAGGAGGACCCGGTGTCGCTCGGGGCCGGGATCACCCTGCACGCCAAGCCTGGAGACCTGGTGCGGGAGGGGCAGCCGCTGATGACGCTGCACGCGGACGAGACGGCTCGGTTCGAGCGCGCTCTTGAGGCGCTGGAGGGCGGCTACGCGGTGGGCTCGGCGGGCGAGGAACACCTCCCCCTGGTCATCGACCGCATCACCGCCTCCTGACCCACCCCACCCCCGGCGGACGCCCCACCGTCGCGCACCCAATCCCCTCCCCGAAGGACACCGGCCACGGTCGGCGGGCTCGTCCCGTCGTCGCGGGCTGGGGTCCCTTGGGACCGGGGCGCTGCGGGGCGTGATGGGCGCCTTGCGACGTGCCTCTCACCCTCTCACCCGAAAGGACGCCCGCCGTCGCGGGCTGGGTCGCTCAGGGAGCTCCACGACGTGCATTTCACCCTTTCACCCAAAGGACACCGGCCACGGTCGGTGGGGTCGTCCCTGAGGTCCTTCGGGGGATAGGGCGTCGGGCTCTGCGGTGGTCAGCCGGGTGTCAGCGGGCCAGGGCCGGGGCGTCGGCGAAGATCTCCGCGAGGACGGCGCGCTGTGTGGGGAGGGCCTCGGCGTGGCGGGCGCGGCCCTCGTCCGTGATGCACACGAACACACCCCGCCGGTCCGCGTCGCAGACCCCGCGTGACACGAGCGCGGCCTTCTCCAGGCGGGCCACCACCCGGGACAGGGCGCTCTGGCTCAGGTGGACCTCGTCGCAGAGCTCCTGGATGCGCAGCTTCCGGTCATGATGGACGATCCGATCGAGCACCTCGAACTCGCTGGGCCCCAGCCCATGTCGATCTCCCAGCTCGCGCTCCAGGGCGCACATGCCCTTGGCGTGTTTGGCCAGGACGTAATGCCAGGTGTCGACCACGAACTCCTCGTCCATGTCGCGGAGGTTACCACTTCGCTAAAACTGATGCAACGGCATTAAATGCGTTTGCATTAGATGCGCCTGCATGTAGTGTTCTGCTCTATGTCCTCTTCCTCATCCCGTTGGGGCGCGCTCGCCGTGCTCTGCGCAGTGATCTTCCTTGACGCCCTTGACGTCTCGATGGTCGGTGTCGCCCTGCCTGCCATTCAGCACGATCTGGGCCTTAGTACGTCATCTCTGCAGTGGGTGGTCAGCGGCTACGTGCTCGGCTACGGCGGTCTTCTGTTGCTCGGGGGCAGGACCGCCGACCTGCTCGGGCGGCGCAGGGTGTTCCTGGTCGCTTTGGGTGTCTTCGCCGTGGCGTCGTTGCTTGGTGGCATTGTGGACGACGGCGGGTTGCTGATCGCGGCCCGGTTCGTCAAGGGTGTGGCCGCCGCGTTCACCGCACCCGCGGCCTTGTCGATCATCACGACGACTTTTCCTGAGGGGCCCGAGCGCAACAAGGCGTTGAGCATCTTCACCGCCTGTGGCGCCAGCGGTTACTCGCTCGGCCTCGTGCTGTCCGGCCTGCTCACCGAGATCGGCTGGCGCTGGACGCTGCTGATGCCGGTCCCCGTGGCGATCCTCGCCCTGCTGGTCGCGCCGAGGGTGCTGCGCGGCCGTGACGAGCGGGCCGAAGGCGGTCACGACCTGATCGGCGCCGCGCTGATCACCGCGTCCATGCTGCTGCTGGTGTTCACGGTCGTGCAGGCGCCGGAGGCCGGCTGGGCCTCGCTGCAGACCATCGGCTCGCTGGTGGCGGTGGCCGTGCTGCTCGGCCTGTTCGTCTTCACCGAGCGGCGGATGCGGCACCCGCTGGTGCGCCTCGGCATCCTGCGCTCCGGCCACATCGTCCGCGCCAACCTGGGGCTGCTCATCCTCATGGGCTCGTACGTGGCCTTCCAGTTCGTGGCGATGCAGTACTTCCAGAACCTCCTCGGCTGGTCGGCCCTGGGCACCGCCCTGGCGTTCCTGCCCGCCGGCCTGCTGGTCGCGCTCACCTCGACGAAGATGGGTGACTTCGCCGACAGGTTCGGCACCGGCAAGCTGATCGTCATCGGCTCCGCCGCGCTGGCCGGCGGGTACGCCATGTTCCTCGGCATCGACCGCACCCCCAGCCTCGGCGGCATGGTGATCCCGGGCATGCTCCTGATGGGCATCGCGTTCGCGCTGTCGTTCCCCTCGCTGAACATCCAGGCCACCACCGGCGTGGACGACGACGAGCAGGGGCTGGCCTCCGGGCTGCTCAACACCTCCGGCCAGGTGGGCGGCGCGATCGTGCTGGCCGTGGTCACCGCCGTGCTCACCTCGGGCGGCGGTGAGACGCTCTCGATCGGCTCGCTGCGCTCGGCGATCGTGGTCTCGCTGGTGCTGGCCCTGGTTGGGCTGGCGATCTCGGCTACCGGGCTGCGCGCCCGCAAGGCCCAGGCCGTCGAGAGCGAGAGCGTCAAGGCCTACGAGACCGTCTGACCAGCGGCGTTTGTCACTGAAAGGGCTCCGTCGTCCCGGCGGGGCCCTTTCTCGTCATTTCAGCGCGCCGAGCGGGGAGTCGTAGCCGATCCACTCCTCGCCCCCGTAGTCGGCGCTCCTGCCCGACCGGACGTTCACCTTGGTCAGGTAGGCGTCCTCGTCGTCCTCGTCGGGCTGGCGTACGAGGACCTCGTCGGCGCTGAGCCAGCGCTCGACCGCGATCACGCCGTAGTCGTCGAGCGGCGTACGGGAGCCGAAGACGCGGCCGGTGCGGGCGTTCATGGTGACGAGTCGCTCGTCGGCCGACACCAGGGCCAGCGTGCGGCCGTCCGGGGAGAGCGCGGCGCCGTGCTCGAGGAGGCCGGGGTCGACGCGGTAACCGCCCGCGCGGCCCTTCGCGCGGCCCCTCGCGCCCTGGAGCGTGAGGGTGGCGACCGACGCGTGGCCCGGTACGTCGTCCACGTCCACCTCGTCGCTGACCACCCGCGTGCCGTCGTTCCCCACGGCCAGGATCTTGATCTTGGTTCCGCTGACGTGCCGGGTCGCGCCGGTGTCGAAGTCGAGCATCGCGCCGTCGGCCGCGCCGAAGTCGAGGGCGAAGAACCGGCCGTTCGGCGAGGAGGTGATGTGCGGGAGCGTCTCCTCGTGCTTGATGTCGATCTTCTTGACGACGCCCGTCGGCAGGTCGTGCACGACGTACGAGCCGTCGCGGTGCCGGTAGGCCAGGCGGTGACCGTCCTGGCTGATGGCGAGGGGCAGGGCGATGAGCGTGTCCTCGTCGTAGCCGGCCCGCGCGGCCTGCAGCCGCCACTCCTTGCCCGACATGGTCGTCAGCCGCCACTGGCCGCAGGGTTGCGGGTCGCCGGAGTCGGAGGAGGCGCCCTCGCAGTAGTCCGTGTACGCGTACCGGACGGCGTCGCCCAGCTTGTCCGGCATCGCCATGGGGACCTCGTCCGGCGGCGTGAGGGCGGTGCTGCCGTCGTCGGCCGCCTTCTCCAGGTTGCCCGCCAGGGTGCTCGCCGCGATCACGACCAGGGCCGCGAACGCGCCGACGGCCCCTGCCGACGCGGCCGCCCACAGGGTCACGCGGAGCCTGCGCCGCCTGCCGATGCGGGTCAGGACGGGCTCGGAGAGGTTGGTGTGCGGCATGCCGGCCGCGATCCGGACCAGGGCGGCACGCAGGCCTGGCTCGTCGGTGTCCGACCCCGGGGTGGGGACTGCCCACGGGGTGGCTTCCGCCTCATGAGCGGTGCCCGGCGGATCCTCCGGGGCGACCCACGGCGCCTGGTCCGCCGCCTCCCGCACATCGCCGTCCGGCTCCGAGGGCACGTCACCGTCCGGCTCCGAGGGCACGTCCTCGTCCGGTTCCGAGGGTGCGTCACCATCCGGCTCCGGGGACGGGACGTCACCTGGCTCCGAGGGCTCCGGGGGCTCCGGGGGTTCCGGCGTTTCGTCGCGCGTGAAGAGGTCGGGGTGCGCGGCCCGGAGGAGGGCGAGGGCCTGGTGCGCCTCCTCGTCCAGAGCGGCGGTCCACAGGCCCGTCACCATGGCCACCTGGTCCGGCGGCAGCGCGTCGTGGTAGCGCGCCACGAGCACGGCTCGCGCCGTGGGCGGCAGCGTGGCCAGCGCGTGGTCCTCGGGTGCGGGCGGCGGCGCGGCGGCCAGGAAGCGCGCGTACAACTCACGCAGCACCTCCACGGCCGGCTGGCCCCAGCGGATGGTGGACCAGCGGCGGCACGCCGTGACCAGCGCCTCGACCGCCAGTTCGCGGGCCCGGTCCGCGTCACCCGTCAGCAGGTACGCGGTTCGCGCGAACGACGGCGAGTAGTTGGTCAGAAAGATCGGTAAATCGCCAGACTTTTTCACGTATATAACTCCTCGTGGGGTGATCAGGGTACTCGGCAGGGCGGGAAGCCCGGTCGCATGCGGGACCGCAGGCCGGGCATCTTGGAGGTATGCGCCCGTCATCCCCGCGAGCGGGCTCCCGGCTTCTCGCCTCGCTCGCCTGCCTGGCCCTGCTCACCGCCTGCGGCCAGGCCGTCCAGACCGCCCTGCCGCAGCAGCAGCCCGCCGCCACCCGGACGGACCGGCCGGGGCCCGACACGCCGACGAGCACGGCCGAGGTGGACGTCCAGCGCGACGGGATCGAGCCCGCCGTCGTCACGGGCGTCCGGTTCGCCGGTCACGACACGTACGACCGCCTGGTCATCGACCTCAAGGGCAAGGTCCCGGGCTACAGCGTCGAGTGGGTGGACGAATTCGTCGAGGACGGCTCGGGCAAGCCCATGGACGTGAACGGCGGCGCGTACCTCCAGGTCACGCTCGTCCCCGCGAACGCCCACGACACGAAGGGCAAGCCCACCTGGAAGGGCGGCCCCGTCTTCTCCACCGGCCTGCTCAACCTCACCGACGTCGTCAGGACCGGCGACTTCGA
This sequence comes from Nonomuraea sp. NPDC003709, assembly GCF_040610775.1. Lineage (NCBI taxonomy): Bacteria > Bacillati > Actinomycetota > Actinomycetes > Streptosporangiales > Streptosporangiaceae > Nonomuraea > Nonomuraea sp. NPDC003709. The sequence goes on from NZ_JBEXMW010000001.1 coordinate 229,928, forward strand.
GGGACACGTCGGCATCGGCCTGGTGCTGGCCAGGAAGGCCGCGTTCCAGGTCAAGGAGCAGGGCGCTCCCAGCCGCCTGATCATCGACGTGGCACACTGACGTCGTGGTGAGAAAGATCGAGGGCCCGGCCCGCATACCCGTCCCCGGCGGCAAGCTCATCGACGAGCACATCGGCCGCGTCAGCAGCGGCGACGACGGGATCTCCATAGCGCACATGACCGCCCCGCCCGGCTGGGAGGAGCCGCCTCAGCGGCCGCAGTTCATCGAATACACGGTGGTGCTGCGCGGCCTGGTGATGGTGGAGCACGCCGAGGGCACGACCGAGGTCGCGGCCGGGCAGTCGGTGGTGACGTCGCCGGGGGAGAGGGTCCGTTACAGCGCAGGTCCCGAGGGTGCCGAGTACATCGCGGTGTGCCTGCCGGCCTTCTCCGCCGAGAGCGCAGGGCGCGACTGAGCCGTACGCGAGGGACGCCCTATCATGGCCAGATGAGTCCCACGCTTGACGAGATCCGGCGGGCTCCCAAGGTGCTGCTGCACGATCACCTCGACGGCGGGCTCCGCGCCGAGACGATCGTCGAGCTGGCCAGGGAGACCGGCTACGATCGGCTGCCCACCGACGACCCCGACCGCCTGCGCCACTGGTTCGAGGAGGCGGCCGACTCCGGCTCGCTCGAGCGCTACCTGGAGACGTTCGCCCACACCGTGGGGGTCATGCAGACGCGCGAGTCGCTCGTCCGCGTGGCCGCCGAGTGCGCTCAGGACCTCGCGGCCGACGGCGTGGTCTACGCCGAGGTGCGGTACGCGCCCGAGCAGCACACCACGCGCGGGCTGAGCCTCGACCAGGTGGTCGAGGCGGTGCTCGAAGGGTTCAAGCAGGGCTCGGAGGGACGCGGGATCCGGGTCGGTACGCTCCTGACGGCCATGCGGCACCAGGCGCGGTCCATGGAGATCGCCGAGCTGGCCGTGCGCTACCGCGACGTGGGCGTGGTGGGGTTCGACATCGCGGGGGCCGAGGCGGGCTACCCGCCCACGCGGCATCTCGACGCGTTCGAATACCTCCAGCGGGAGAACGCCCACTTCACCATCCACGCGGGCGAGGCGTTCGGGCTGCCGTCGATCTGGCAGGCGATCCAGTGGTGCGGCGCCGACCGGCTCGGCCACGGCGTACGGATCATCGACGACATCTCCGTGTCCGAGGACGGCTCCGCCAAGCTGGGACGGCTGGCCGCGTACGTGCGTGACAAGCGCATCCCGCTGGAGATGTGTCCCACCTCCAACCTGCAGACCGGGGCCGCCCCGTCGATCGCCCAGCACCCCATCGGGCTGCTGCGGCGGCTGCACTTCAGGGTCACGGTCAACACCGACAACCGGCTGATGAGCTCGACGAGCGTGTCGCAGGAGTTCGCCAAGCTGGTGGAGGCGTTCGGCTACGGCTGGGACGACCTGCAGTGGTTCACGGTCAACGCGATGAAGTCGGCGTTCCTGCCGTTCGACGAGCGGCTGGCGCTGATCAACGGGGTTATCAAGCCGGGGTTCGCGCAGCTCAAGTGGCAGCCGTGAAACAGACCTACCGGTCCAAGACCGCGTTCGTGCTCGCCTGGGTGTGGCTGGCCTTCGTCGCGTTCAACGTCTGGGACCTGATCGCCCACTACACCGGCAAGTCGTCGCTGGTGGCGCTGGCCGTGCTCGGCGCGCTGACCGCGCTGGTCTACGTGATCGCGATGCGCCCCGCCACCGTGTTCACGGAGGCGGGGCTGATCGGGCGCAACCCGCTGCGCACGACGTTCCTGCCGTGGGCGTCGATCGAGGACGTGACCGTCTCCCACTCCATCAACGTCGAGTACGGCGACGAGCAGGTGCTGCGGTTGTGGACGCCGATGAGCAGCGCGCGGGAGCGGGCCAGGGCGCAGCGGCGCGGGGCGCCCAGGCAGCAGCGCGGACGCTTCAGCACCGAGCCCACGCTGTCGAAAGCCGAGCAGGCGGCCGTGGAGGCGTTCGCGGGCAAGACGCACGCCGACTGGGTGGGCGACCAGATCCGCGACCGCGCCGAGTCGGCCAGGCGCCGCGAGGAAGAGGCGGCGCCGGCCCGGGTCACGTGGTCCTACGACTCCATCGCGGTGCTGGCGGCGGCCGTGGTCCTGCTGGTGGTGGCGATCGTCATCGCCTAGCCCGGTTGACGAAGCGGGACATGCCCTCCTGGGCGATGCCCGACTCCTCGACCTGCTCGGCGGCCTCCGTCTCCCTCGCGAAGGCGCGCTCGACCTCGTCCCGGGACGGCCTGAGAAGTGCCAGGTGGACCGCCGTGGCCGTGCCCGGCCGGGTCCAGTGGCGTACGCGTTCGATCGCCGCGTCCAGCAGCCGTTCCTGGGGGACGATCTCGTCCAGCAGGCCCGTGGCCAGGGCCTGCTCGGCGGTCATCCGGGTCGAGTCGAGCACCAGCTTCAGTGCCCTGGCGCCCACCAGGCGGGGGAGCAGGTAGCTGGCGGCGTTCGAGACGGACAGGCCGATGTGGTTCTCCGGCAGGAAGTACTCGGTCGCCGGGGTGCCGATGCGGGTGTCGAAGCACAGCGTCCACTCGGCGGCCCCGCCCACGGCCAGGCCGTTGACCGCCGCCACGACCGGGACCCGCGTCTCCAGCACCGCCCTGGTCATGTCATGGAAGAGCTCCACCTCCTCGACCAGCGACTTTCCGGCGGCCTCGTGGATGTCCTCCCCGGCCGAGAACGCCCGGCCGGTGCCGGTGACCACGACGCCCCTGACGTCCTCGCCGCACGCGCGGATCGCGGTCGCGAGGTCGCGGCGCATGCCCGCGGTGAGGGCGTTGAGCTTCTCGGGGCGCGCGAGCGTGATGAGGGCCACCCCGTCGCGTTCGGTCACTTCGATCATGCTCTCTCCTTGGGGATCGCGATGGCGGGGGCGGCACGCTGGTCTTTCTTGGGATCGAGGAGATGGCGCTTCTCGATGCGGGACGACGGGGTGAGCGTGAACTCCGCCACGAACTCCACGTACTCCGGGATCTTGAAGCGGGCCAGCCGCTCCCTGGCGTGGCCGATGATGCTCCCGGCCGTCCCGGCGTCGGGGACGTGTCCCGGGCGGAGCTGGATGAACGCCTTGGGCAGCTCGCCGAACAGGTCGTCCGGAACGGGCACCAGCGCGGCCTGGAGGACCGCGGGGTGCTCGGTGAGCACGCCCTCCACCTCGGCGCACGAGATGTTCTCGCCGCCCCTGCGCACCATGTCCTTCAATCGCCCGGAATGGTGGATGTAGCCGTGCTCGTCGCGGAAGCCGAGGTCGCCCGTGTGGTACCAGCCGCCCCTGAACGCGTGGGCGGTGGCCTCCGGGTGGTTCCAGTAGCCGTTCATCATGGGCGTGCCCCTGACCAGGATCTCGCCGGTCTCCTCGTCCAGCGTGACCTCCTTGCCCGGGTACGCGAGCCCCATGGCGCCGGTGCCGACCGTCTCCACGGCGTCGATGGGCACCCCCAGGTCGGGGCCGCTCTCCGTAGATCCGTACAACTCGCGCCATGGCGCGCCCCAGCGCTCCTCGAACGCCCGGTGCAGGTCCGGCCGGATGCCCGAGCAGAGCACGAGGCGCATCCGGTTCTCGCGGTCGTGGGGGTGGGGCGGCTGCTTGTGCAGGAGGAGGGGCATCGAGCCGAGTACGTACGTGAGCGTCGCCCCGTGCTCCCGGACCGAGGCCCAGAAGCCGGAGGCGGAGAAGCGGGGGAGCACGACGAGGGGGATGCCGCCGGCGAGGCAGAAGAGGGTGGCCCACTGGGGGTCTATGTACGAGTACGGCTGGGCGATCAGCATGACGTCGTCGTCGCGCAGGCGGGCCTGGTCGGCGATGAGCCGGGCGGTCCTGAGCCAGTAGGCGTGGGTGAGCATGCAGGCCTTGGGGAAGCCGGTGGTCCCCGACGTGTACTGAAAATTCGCGATTTCGTGGGTCAAAGCCGGACGCTTGTCACGGGACTCGGCGTCGAGGACGTAGACCGTACCCGGGATGTGCGGGGCGTGCTCGTCGGTGGTCAGGGTGGCCACGGCGCCCGAGTCGCGCAGGACGTGCTCCAGGTCGGCGGCCCGGTAGCGGACGTTCACCGGCACGGTGACCGCGCCCGCCTTGAGCACGGCCAGCCAGCTCAGCGGCCAGCCGGGGACGTTGTCCATCATGATCGCCACCCGGTCGCCCGGCCGGACGCCCTTGTCGATCAGCGCGGCGGCCAGGCCGTCGGACCGGGCGTCGGCCTCGGCGAAGGTGAGCGAGGTGTCGGGGAAGCGGAGGAACTCGCGCGTGCCGTACGTGCTAGCGGCGTGCCTCATCAGGTCGGGGATCGTTGCGTGCATCCGGCGGCTCCCACGGGAAGTCGGGCAGCAGGGAGAGGTCGAGGGTGGCCCCGGCCGGGGCGGGCGCGCGGACGGCGGCCAGGCCGATCGTGACGAACTCGGCGCACACCTGCTCCAGCGTGGAGTCCCCGTCGGGGCGGTACCACTCGCTGGTGCCGGTGCACATGGACATCAGGGCGAGGCGGGTCAGCCTCTGGTCGGCGACGCGGAACACACCCTGGGCGACGCCGTCCGCGAGGGCGTCCTTCCAGTGGGCCTCGTACGCGTCGCGCAGGGCGATGATCTCGTCGTGGGCGGCGGAGCCGGGGGTGAGGGAGCGGAGTTCGCCGTCCATGACGCGGCTGGTCATGGGGCTGAGCGCGTGGACGGAGGTGAGGGAGCCGATCAGCAGGGCCAGGCGGTCGGTGGGGTGGTGGACGTTTTCCAGCATGCGTTCCGTGGCGTCGATCAGCCCTTGCTGGCCGACGCGCATGAGGTCGGCGAGCAGGGACTCCTTGCTCGCCACGTGGTGATATATCCCGGCATTGGTCATGCTGACCGCTTTGGCCAGGTCGCGGATGCTCGTGGCCGCGTAGCCCTGCCGGGCGAACAGCAGCACCGCCGCCGTCCTGATCCGCCGGTTCGCATCCTCGCTGGCAGTCCTACCGAACGTTCGGTCGACCATGATGGGAAAAATACCCCATGCCTTATGAAATCGCCATAGGTTGACCTTGACACCGTGTCAGGCCGTAGACCTGGAGCCGTCATGTTCAGCATCGGAGATTTCGCCAGGCTCGGACTGGTCTCGGTACGCATGCTGCGTCACTACGACGCCATCGGCCTGCTGCGCCCCGCGCACGTGGACCCCGTCAGCGGCTACCGGTCCTACCAGGCCGCGCAGCTGTCCCGGCTCAACCGCATCGTCGCGATCAAGGACCTCGGCTTCACGCTGGAGCAGGTCAGCGCCATCCTCGACGAGAAGGTGAGCACGGAGGAACTGCACGGCATGGTACGGCTGCGCCGCGCCCAGCTCGAAGCCCAGATCAGCGCCGACCTGGCCAGGCTCCGAGGCGTCGAGGCGCGACTGCGCACCATCGAGACGGAAGGGCACATGAGGACAGCCGAAGTCGTGCTCAAGAGGGTGGACCCGGTCCGGGTCGCCGAGCTCAGCGCCAGGGCGGCCAGCTACGAGGGGGAGGACATCGGCCCGGTCATCAAGCCGCTGTTCCGGGAGATCTGCCGCCGGGTGGAGGCCGCCGGGGTGAGCGTCGTGGCTCCCGGCCTGGCCTATTACGTGCCGGACGACGACGGCTCCGTCATGGTGCACACGTGCCTGCCGGTTTCCGTACCGCCCGGCCCCTACGACTTCGAGATCGTCGACCTGCCTCCCATCGAGACCGCGGCCGCGATCATCCACGAGGGGCCGATGGAGGCGGTGGGGCCGACGTTCCAGGCGCTGGCCCACTGGATCGAGGAGAACGGCTATCGCTCCCTGGGCCTGGCCAGGGAGATCTCCCTGCACTGCCCGGAAGACCAGGACGAGTGGGTCACCGAGCTCCAGATCGAAGTGACGTCGGCGTAGCCGATGAGTTTCGACCGCGCGCCTGGTCTGAAGGATAAGGAGGAACACGACATGTCACAGATCGTCGAATTTCCCGAGCGCCCCTACATCGGGATCCGCAAGACCATCACCATGACCAGCTTCGACCAGGTCGGGGACCGCATCGGTGGGCTCATCGGCTGGCTCGCCGAGCGCGGGGTGTCCCCGGCCGACGCCCCGTTCTTCAGGTACGACAGCATCAACATGCCGGAGGATCGGCTGGTGGTGCAGGCGGGAGTGCCCGTTCCGGCGCCGGTGGCGGGTGAGGGCGAGATCTTCGCCGACGTCCTGCCCGCGGGCCGCTACGTCACCACCTCCCACCACGGCCACCCGGACCAGCTGATGGGCGTCACCGCCGGGATGCTGAAGTGGGCCGAGGAGCAGGCCCTGACCTGGGACATGACCGAGAAGGACGGGACGGAGCACTGGGGCTGCCGCCTGGAGTTCTACAAGACCAACCCCATGGTCGAGCCCGACCTGAACAACTGGGACACCGACCTCCAGTTCCGCCTGGCCTGACCTTCAAGGGGGCACGGGGTCCGGAGAGGACCCTGTGCTGCGGTCAGTCGTCGATGGCCTGGTAGAGCGTGGTCCAGAAGTCGTTCATCAGCCGCGCCGGGTCCGGGACGGTGTATCCGACCTGGGTGAGCAGGATTCCGGTGAGCTGCTTGGCCGGGTCGGCGTAGGTCGAGGTGCCGCTTCCGCCGTCCCAGCCGAACTGGCCGACGGAGGCGTAGTCGCCCCGGTACGTGCGCACCGCCATCCCCAGGCCCCAGCCGCCCTGCTGCCCCTGGCCGAAGGACACGTGGACGCTGTTGACCGCCAGCGCGTGCCGGGCGGCCTGCTGCTCGGCAGTGAGCCGGTTGGTGGTCATCAACTCCACCGCGGGCCGTGACAGGATCCGCTCGCCGCCGTGCATGCCGCCGTTGAGCAGCATCCGGAAGTAGGCGTGGTAGTCGTCGGCGGTGGAGACCAGCCCACCGCCGCCGCCCTGGAAGGCCGGAGCCTGGTTCCACCGTCCGCCCTTGGCCTCGTCCCACACGAGGAACTCGCCGGTCTGCGGGTCGGGGGCGTACAGGTCCGGCAGCCGGTCGATCTTGTCGTCGGGCACGTGGAAGCCGGTGTCGGTCATGCCCAGCGGCTCGAAGATGCGCTCGCGCAGGAACTCCTCGAACGACCGGCCCGTGACCCGGGAGACCAGCACGCCGACCAGATCGCTGCTGATCTGGTACTGCCAGCACTCGCCGGGCTGATGCATCAGCGGCAGCTCGCCCAGGCGGCGCATCCACTCATCCTGCTCGGGCACCGGCACCGGCAGATTGGGCGTGAGACCCCGCTCGAAGATCGCGTTCAGGATCGGCGTGCCCAGCGCCGTCAGGTCCATGCCGAGCCCGAACGTGGAGGTCAGCACGTCCCGCACGGTGATCGGCCGGCGCGCCGGCACGGTGTCGTCCAGCGGCCCGTCGATCCGCTTGAGCACCTGGCGGTCGGCCAGCTCCGGCAGCCACGCGTCCACCACGTCGTCCAGCCGCAACCGGCACTCGTCCAGGAGCACCATCGCCGCCGCGATCGAGACCGGCTTGGACGTGGAGGCCATCCGGAAGATCGTGTCCCGGCGCATCGGCGCGCCACCGTCATGACGCATCGTCCCGATCGCCTCGACGTGCGTCTCGTCACCCCGGCCGACCAGGGCGACCAGCCCGGGGATCTTCCCGGACTCGACATGCCGCGTCAGCACCTCACGCAGCCTGCGCAGCCCCGCTTCGGAGAAGCCGCCGTTGCTGTGTTCCATCATGAATCTCCTTGCGCACATTGTTCGGGGATCTCCGAACGACTGCGACACTACATTGCGTTCATTGATCGGTCAACATGCAAAGACAAGCCGTTTGGCTAGCTAGAGCGGTAAATCTGGATCTGCTTTGCAATGACAATGGAGCTGAACGCAAAGCGTGATCAAGATGTGGATTGCAATGAGAATCCGCGCGAATGCATACTGTGCCGCGGGGCCGCACGGCGAGCGACAGGAGACGAGCACCGATGCCCGGAGGCAGACTCACCAACGAGGACCGTCAGCACATCGCCGCGGGGCTGGCCGAGGGGCTCGGATACGCGGAGATCGGCCGGCGTCTGGAGCGGCCCGCCTCGACCATCATGCGGGAGGTCACCCGCAACGGCGGACCCGACGATTACGGGGCGGAGCGGGCGCACGAGGCCACCCGGCATCGCGCGCGCCGTAACAAGCAGGCTCAGCCTCCGGCGTCGCCGATCCCCGACGGCGGCCACGGGCGTGACCCCCAAGAGGTGCGGGACTTCACGGAGTCCTTCACCGCCCTCCTCGTCCAGCAGGGGCTGCCCCAGATGATGGCGAGGGTGCTGGCCTGCCTGTACATCACCGACTCCGGCACCCTCACCGCCGCCGACCTGGTCCAGCGGCTACGCGTCAGCCCGGCGTCGGTCTCGCACGCCGTCGCCTTCCTCGAACAGCAGGGAATGCTCACGCGGGAACGGGTCCCCGGCAGGCGGCGCGAACGCTATGTCATCGACGACGAGATCTGGCTCCGGTCCATGCTCGCCGGCCTGCAGATGAACGAGGCCCTGGCGGCCGCGTCGCGGCGCGGAGCCGAGGTTCTCGGGGCCGCGACCCCGGCGGGCGTCCGCTTCGAGTCCTCCGCCGAGCTCCTGCACCTCGTGAGCGAGGCCTTCCGGCAGGTCATGGAGCAGTGGCGGCAGGGCCAGGCCGCCCGGCACCCGGGCACCCTGACCCCACGGGACGAAACTCCTCCAGGTCCGCGGTAGCTTCAGAGGCCCAGGCCGGCCGTCAGGTCGGCCTTCAGGGCGGCGAGATCGCGGGCCGCCTGCTCGCGGGCCTGCGCGACCTCCCCCGTCACCGGCACCACGACCTCCAGATAGCACTTCAGCTTGGGCTCCGTGCCCGAAGGGCGGACGACCACGCGGCAGTCCCCCGACAGCAGGTATCGCAGCCCGTCCGTGGGCGGCAGGCCGCCGTCGCCCTTCGCCAGGTCGTCCGTACGCGTCACCGCCCGGCCACCCAGCGCGGTGGGAGGGTGGGCGCGCAGGCGGGTCATGGCGTCGGCGATCAGCGACAGGTCGGACACCCGGAAGGAGAGCTGGGACGTCGCGTGCAGCCCGTAGCGGCGGGCCTGGTCGTCCAGGAGGTCCAGCAGCGTACGGCCGGAGCGCTTGGCCGCCGCGGCGACGGCCGCGACCGTGAGGGCCGCGCCGATCCCGTCCTTGTCCCGGACCGGCAGGCCCGCGTCGGAGCCGACGCTGTAGCCGATGGCCTCCTCGTAGCCGAAGACCAGCCCCGGACCCGCCTTGATGATCCACTTGAAGCCCGTCAGCGTCTCGCCGTAGCGGACCCCGTGCGCCCGGGCGATCTTGCCCAGCAGGGTCGAGGAGACGATGGTGGTGGCCACCATGCGGTCGCCGGCGGTCTGCGTGATCACGTGCTCGGCCAGCAGGCCGCCGACCTCGTCGCCGGTCAGCATGCGGCACGTCCCGTCCGGCAGCGGGACCCCCACCGCGCACCTGTCGGCGTCGGGGTCGTTGGCCAGGACCAGGTCCGCGTCCAGCTTGGCGGCCAGCGCGATGGCCAGGTCCATCGCGCCGGGCTCCTCCGGATTGGGGAAGGAGACCGTCGGGAAGTCGGGGTCGGGGTCGCGCTGCTCCTCGACGGCCACCGGGCTCTCGAAGCCGGCGGCCAGGAACGCGCCGGTGAGCGTGGCGGCGCCCACACCGTGCAGGGGCGTGTACGCCACGCGCAGGTCGCGGGCCTCACCCAGGGGCAGGGCGGTCACGGCGGCGAGATAGTCGTCGACGATGCCCTCGCCGAGCTCCGTCAGCGTGCCGGGACCGTTCAGCGGGAGCCGGTCCACCCGGCCGACGGCGTCGATGGCCGCCGAGATCTCGCCGTCGACCGGGGGCACGATCTGGGAGCCGTCGCCCCAGTAGACCTTGTAGCCGTTGTCGCGCGGCGGGTTGTGGCTGGCGGTGACCGTGACCCCGGCGTCCGCGTCGAGGTGGCGTACGGCGAAGGCCAGCACGGGCGTGGGCAGCGGACCCGGCAGGAGGGAGGCGTGCAGCCCGGCGCCCGTCAGGACGGCGGCCGTGTCACGGGCGAACACGTCGGACTTGTGGCGGGCGTCGTAGCCGACGACCACGTGCTTGCCCGGCCCGAGGACCCGGGCCAGGCCCGCGGCGGCGCGCATGACGGTGACGCGGTTCATCCGGTTGGGACCCGCGCCCAGCTCTCCCCGCAGGCCCGCCGTGCCGAACTCCAGCTTGGCCCCGAACCGGTCGCGCAGGGCCTCCAGGTCGCCGCCGTCCAGGAGCAGGGAGAGCTCGTCACGGGTCTCCGGATCCGGGTCCTGGGCCAGCCACTCCCGCGCTGCAAGCACCAGATCCTCGCTCACAGCCGGTCCACCACCTTGGCCAGCAGGACGCCCATGCGGGCCGCCGTGGACCGGCCGACCTCCAGGACCTCCTCGTGGTTGAGCGGCTCGCCCGCCAGCCCCGCGCCGGGGTTGGTGACCAGGGAGACGCCGAGCACCTCCAGCTTCGCCTCCCGGGCGGCGATGGCCTCCAGGACGGTGGACATGCCCACCATGTCGCCGCCCAGCGTGCGCAGCATGCGGATCTCGGCCGGCGTCTCGTACGTGGGCCCGCGGAAGGCCACGTACACACCCTCGGAGAGGCTCGGGTCGACCTCGCGCACCAGCTCGCGCAGGCGGCGCGAGTAGACCTCGGTGAGGTCGATGAACGTGGTGCCGGTGATCGGGTTGGCCCCCGTCAGGTTGATGTGGTCGCTGATCAGGACCGGGTCGCCGACGTTCTGCGTCTCGGGACGCAGGCCGCCGGCGGCGTTGGTGAGCACGAGCGTGCGTACGCCGGCCGCGGCCGCCGTACGCACTCCGTGGACGACCGCGTCCACCCCGAGCCCTTCGTAGAGGTGCGTGCGCCCGAGGAACACCAGCGCGTGCCGCCCCGCCGAGGTGCGCACGACGCGGATCTTGCCGCCGTGCCCCGCCACGGCGGGTGCGCGGAAACCGGGCAAATCGGTGAACGGGACCTCGCTCACCGTCTCGCCGATGGCATCGGCGGCGGGCACCCACCCCGACCCCATGACGAGAGCCACGTCGAAGGTGTCGAGGCCGGTCGCGCTCTTGAGAGCCGCGGCGGCCTCATCTGCCAGGGTGTATGCGTCGTTGGTCACAACTCAGTAGTTTAGGAGCAGCCTGTCCAGCACCCGCACCCCGAACTGCAGGGCGTCCACCGGCACCCGCTCGTCCACGCCGTGGAACATCGAGGCGAAGTCCATGTCGGCGGGCAGCCGCAGCGGCACGAAGCCGAACCCGCGCACCCCCAGGTCCGCGAAGAACGTCTTGTTGTCGGTGCCGCCCGACATGCAGTACGGGATCGCCCGCGCCGCCGGGTCCTCGGCCTTGAGCGCCGCGATCATCGACTCGACCAGCGCCCCGTCGAACGTGGTCTCCAGCGCGATGTCGTGGTGCACGAACTCGCGCCGGATCTTCGGCCCGAGCAGCGAGTCGACGGTCTTGAAGAAGTCCTCCTCGAACCCGGGCAGGAACCGCCCGTCGACCACCGCCGTGGCCTGGCCGGGGATGACGTTCGACTTGTAACCGGCGTCGAGCTGGGTCGGATTGGTGGTGTTGCGCAGCGTCGCGCCGACGAAGCGGACGAGCGGCCCGATCTTGTCCAGGATCGGCTGCGGGTTGTCCTCGGCGAACGGGATCCCGAACGCGTCCGCGACCTCGGTGAGGAACTGCCGCACGGTCGGCGTGTACGTGAGCGGCCAGTCGTGGTCGCCGATCCTGGCCACGGCCTTGGCGATCTCGGTCACGGCGTTGTCGGAGTTGAGCATCGAGCCGTGCCCGGCCGTGCCGTCGGCGATGAGCTTCATCCAGGCCAGGCCCTTCTGGGCCGTCTCGATCAGGTAGAGCCGCAGGGACGGGTCCACCTCCAGCGAGTAGCCGCCGACCTCGCTGATCGACTCGGTGACGCCCTCGAACAGCTCGGGGTGGTTCGCGGTGAGGTACTTGGCGCCGTACACGCCGCCGGCCTCCTCGTCGGCCACCCACGCGAACACGAGGTCGCGGCGCGGCCGGCGCCCGTCGCGCTTGAGCTGGCGCAGCACGGCCAGCATCATCGCGTCCATGTCCTTCATGTCCACGGCGCCGCGGCCCCAGATGTAGCCGTCGCGCACCTCGCCGCCGAAGGGGTCGACGGACCAGTCGGCCGCGTTGGCGGGCACGACGTCCAGGTGCCCGTGCACGAGCAGCGCGGGCAGGGACGGGTCGGTGCCCTCGACCCGGGTGATCACGTTGCCGCGGCCGGGCTCGCTCTCGATGTACTTCGAGTCGATCCCGACCTCGGCCAGCCTGGCCATCACGACCTCGGCCGCGGCCCGCTCGCCGGGGCCCGTGCCGTCCCCGTAGTTGCTGCTGTCCACGCGGATCAGCTCTGCGCAAAGGTCGGCGACTTCGTTCTCGGCAGGTGTCATGGCGTCTTCTCCCAACGGTGATCCAACGTGAGCAATCCGGACTTGTGGAGGTGGCCGCGCTTGTAGGCGCGGGTGATCAGGGTGAGGTCGCTGTCGGCGATCTCGTCATACTGCCCGACGACGCCGGTCATGAAGCGGTAGAGGTCGGCCTCGTGCGCGGCCACGACCTGCACGATGAGGGAATGGGTGCCCGAGGTGGCGGCGCAGTAACGCACGCTCGGGTGCCCGGCCAGCCGCTGCCCGACCAGGTCCAGCCCGTACGGCCGTACCTTCAGCCACAGCATGGCCTCGACCTCGAGCCCGAGCAGCGCGGGCTCCACCTCGGCCCGCGGCAGCAGCAGCCGCCGTTCGATCAGCGAGGTCACCCGCCTGCGCGCGGTCGGCACGGAGACGTCGAGGCGCTCGGCGACGGTGGTGAAGGCGATCCTGCCGTCGGCGGCGAGCAGCCGGGCGATCTCCTCCTCCAGAGGCGACAGGCCCTCCTCGTCGGGCAGGCACTCGGGGGGCGGCGCGGGTCGCAGTTCGAGCACCTCCTCCTCGCTGAGGTACGGCGCGTGCCACTCGGCCACGGTCCTGAACGTGTGGAGCACGACCTGAGCCTGCGTCTGCCGCACGCCGTAGATTTCGGACATCTGCGTGGACAGTACGTGATGCAGATCCTCGCGGGACGGGGAGACCAGCTCACAACCGATGTCGGCGGCGCCGGTCAGCGCGTAGACCGAGCGCGTGTCGGGCCGGTCGGCCAGCGCCTCGGCCACCTTGCCCGCCGTGCCGGGGCGCACCTGGACGTGCAGGTGGACGGGCCGCCCGTGACCGGTGCGCAGGTCGTCGTAGATGGCCGTGACCCGGACGATCCCCTCGGAGATCAGGCGCTGCAGCCTCCTGGCGACCGTACGTTCGTGCTCGCCGACGACCCTGCCGATCTCGCCCCATGAGGCGCGCGGGCTGACCTGGAGCGCGGCGACGAGGCGCCGGTCGAGAACGTCCACCTGCAACCTGTTCTATGTCGGGTTTGTAAATATCTGGCCAGAGATTTGACTGTTTCGGTCGTCCAACTGCACAGTAAGCCATCTCCGCACTTTGCAGCAAAGGAGCCCCCCGTGGCGACCTCCCCCGTGGCGCATTCGCCAGTCGGCATCCCCAAGAGCCGTGTCCGCCAGCTCACGGCGGCCAGCATCGGCAACGTGGTCGAGTGGTACGACTGGTACGCCTACACCGCCCTCGCGACGGTCTTCTCCGTCCAGGTCTTCCCGAAGGACGCCGGGGGCCTGGTGCCCTTGCTGAGCACGTACGGTGTCTTCGCCGTCGGCTTCTTCATGCGCCCGCTGGGCGGCCTGCTGGTCGGCTCGTTCGCCGACAGGTTCGGGCGCAAGGCCGCGATGACGTTCACGATCGTGCTGATGGGCGCCGGTTCGCTGCTGGTGGGCGTGACTCCGACGTACGAGGCCGTGGGCCTGCTGGCGCCGGTCCTCCTCACCCTGGCCCGCCTCATCCAGGGGCTGTCGGTGGGCGGCGAGTTCGCCGCCGCGACCACGTTCCTGGTGGAGTCGGCTCCGACCGGCCGCCGTGGCCTGTTCTCGAGCTTCCAGTACGTCAGCACCACCATCGGCCAACTGCTGGCCCTCGGGCTGTCCGCACTGCTGGCCGCCAACCTGGACAAGGCCGACCTGTCCTCCTATGGCTGGCGCATCCCGTTCATCGTGGGCGCCGTGCTCAGCCTCGTCGGCCTGTGGATCCGCAAGGGCGCGGACGAGACCTCGGCCGTCGCGGAGGAGATCCAGCGCGGTGAGGTCAAGCGGCCGAAGCTGTTCGAGTTCCTGGTGGGCTACCCGAAGGAGGCCGCCACGATCGTCGGCATCACCGTCGCGGGCACCGTGGCGTACTACACCTGGACGACTTTCCTGCCGACCTACGCGCAGATCACGGTCGGCTTCGACGTGGCGGAGTCGCTCGAGATCGGCACGATCTCGCTGCTGTTCTTCATGGTGCTGCAGCCGCTGCTCGGCATGCTGTCGGACCGCATCGGGCGCAAGCCCATGCTGATCACCTTCGGCGCCGCCTTCGTGATCCTGCCGGTGCCGCTGCTCAGCATGCTGGGCAACTCGTTCGGGAGCCTGTTGACCGTGCAGCTGATCGGCATGGTGTTCCTCGGCTGCTTCACCTCGATCTCGGCCGCGGTGAACTCCGAGCTCTTCCCGACGAGGGTGCGCGCGGCCGGCGCGGGCTTCCCGTACTCGCTGACCGTGGCGCTCTTCGGCGGCACCGCCCCGCTCATCGGCACCGCGCTCAAGGACGCCGGCAACGTCGGGGTGTTCCCCTATTACATGTCGGCGCTGGCGCTGATCTCGACGCTGGTCTACATCTTCGTGCTGAAGGAGACCAAGGACCAGCCGCTGCGTTAACCGCCGTACGAGGTGCAGGGGCGCTCCCGCAACTCCTTGACGTAGTCGTCGGGGGCGCCCGCCCGCTCCGCCGCCTCGGCCAGGCTGCCGAGGTAGCGGGCCGACGGCAGGCCGCCCTCGTAGCCGTCGAGCACGTAGAACCAGGCCACGACCTCCCCGTCGAGGGTCTGCACCCGCAGCCGCACCTTGTGGTACGCCCCGCGCAGCGCGCCCTCCCACTGGTCGAGTGAGGTCTCCTCCCAGTCGGGCACGTCGTACAGCACCACGAACACGTGCTCGTCGGGATCCTCGACGATCGTGGCGATCGCGCCCTCCCAGGTGGGGTCGCTGCCGCCGAAGGTCAGCCGCCAGCCCGTCAGCCAGCCGACGCCCCAGATGGGGGAGTGCGGCGCGCGCATGGCCATCTGCTCGGGGTCCATGTTCGAGCCGTACGCGGCATAAAGCCTGGGCTCATTCGGCTTTCCTGCAGGACCTGAAAGCCACGCCACGGTCCACCCCTCTCGGCGGGTGCTGCACGTCATCCAGCTACCGCGCCATCCTGCCACGCTGGGCGGCCGAGTCGGTCCATCACTACGGATGTGGGGACGACGTGTCACCCCTCCGTCACCGAGCGGCATGATACCAGCCATCATGATCTTGAACCTTTTATCAGGCGTGTGCGGGTGGCAACGGCCCAGTTGCAGCCTTACCGAGACCATGCGGGACAATGGGTTACGTGACGAGGATCGTGATCATCGGTGGCGGACCCGGCGGCTATGAAGCGGCGCTGGTAGCGGCGCAGCTAGGCGCGCAAGTCACGATGATCGAGCAGGACGGCCCGGGCGGCGCGTGCGTGCTGACCGACTGCGTGCCGTCCAAGACGCTGATCGCGACCTCGGTCCGCAAGCAGGCGCTGCTCGACGCGCCGTCCCTGGGCGTGGCGTTCTCCGGCGGGCCCGACGGTGACGCGGGCGTGGTCGGGGTCGATCTGCCGCTGGTCAACAAGCGCGTGAAGGAGCTGGCCCAGGCCCAGTCCGCCGACATCGCCACCCGGGTCGAGGCCGAGGGCGTCGAGATCATCAGGGCGCGCGGGCGGCTGGTCGACCCGCAGGTGGTCCGGGCGGGCGACCGTACGATCAAGGCCGAGGTCGTGATCGTGGCCACCGGCGCGACGCCGCGCGTGCTGCCCGGCGCCGAGCCCGACGGCGAGCGCATCCTCACCTGGCGCCAGCTCTACGACCTGGAGGAGCTGCCCGAGCACCTGATCGTGGTCGGCTCGGGC
The DNA here is from genome assembly GCF_040610775.1 of Nonomuraea sp. NPDC003709. Lineage (NCBI taxonomy): Bacteria > Bacillati > Actinomycetota > Actinomycetes > Streptosporangiales > Streptosporangiaceae > Nonomuraea > Nonomuraea sp. NPDC003709. The sequence goes on from NZ_JBEXMW010000001.1 coordinate 246,055, forward strand.
GTGACGGGCGCGGAGTTCGCGGGCGCGTACCGCTCGCTCGGCTCGGAGGTCACGCTGGTCTCCAGCCGCGACCGGATGATGCCCAACGAGGACGCCGACGGCGCCGAGGTCCTCGAAGAGGTCTACCGCCGCCGCGGCATGAACGTCATGGGCCGCTCGCGCGCCGCCTCCGTCAAGCGCACGGCCGACGGCGTGGTCGTGACCCTGGAGGACGGCCGCACGGCCGAGGGGACCCACGCGCTGATGACGGTCGGCATGATCCCCAACACCGCCGGCATCGGTCTGGAGGAGGCCGGGGTCCAGCTCGACAAGGGCGGCTTCATCAAGGTCGACAAGGTCTCGCGCACGTCCGCGCCCGGCGTCTACGCGGCTGGCGACTGCACGGGCGTGCTCATGCTGGCCTCGGTGGCGGCCATGCAGGGGCGCATCGCGGTCTGGCACGCGCTCGGGGAGGCCGTCCAGCCGCTGCGGCTGGCCACGGTGGCCTCCAACATCTTCACCGACCCGGAGATCGCGGCCGTCGGGGTCGCCCAGCGGTCCATCGAGGCGGGCGAGATCGAGGCCAACGTCGTCAAGCTGCCCCTGGCCACCAACGCGCGGGCGAAGATGCAGGGGTTCAACGACGGCTTCGTCAAGCTGTTCTGCCGCCCGCACACCGGGATCGTGCTGGGCGGCGTCGTGGTGGCGCCGCGCGCTTCCGAGCTGATCCTGGCGGTGTCGGTGGCGGTGCAGCAGCGGCTGACCGTCGACCAGCTCGCGCACACGTTCGCCGTCTACCCGTCGCTCTCGGGCTCCATCACCGAGGCCGCCCGCCGCCTCATGCAGCCGGGCCACGCCATCTGACTCCTCAGCTCTCCTTGGCGAGGCGATCGGCCTGCGCGCGGCCCACTTCGGCGGCTCGGCGCAGGTAGTCGGCGATGACGGTCAGCTCCGGGTCGCTGTACCGCTCCAGCACCTCGCTGAACGCCTTGCCCGGTAGGGCCCAGGCCGCGCCGATCCTCTCCCGCGCCGAGGGCGCCAAAGCGACCAGGGCCCGCCTGCGATCGGCCGGGTCCGGGCGCCGCACCACCAGGCCCGCCTTCTCCAGCCGATCCACCAGGCGGGTGGCGGAGCCGGGCGTCAGGCCCGTCAGCCGTGCGATCTCGCCGGTGCTGACCGGCCCCGACTCCAGATCCAGCAGCGCCACGCACTGCAGGTCGGTGGAGTGAATCTGCAGATGGTCGGCCAATGCCTGGTTGAACAGCACGTACGCCGCGTAGTGCCGCTGGCTCTCATCCATGATCTGCTTCAGCGTTTCGGCTCGGTTTGACACCCGACAGTCCCATGCCTCACATTTATTTGCGTCACACAAATTTTGCGTGATGCATTTTTTGTGTCACGCTCACATCCTAAGGCATGTCTGATATGACCATCCTTGTTACCGGCGCTCGCGGCGCCGTGGCCACCGAGCTCATCGCCCTCCTGCGTCAGCGCGGCCTGCCCGTCCGCCCCGCCTCAAGCCGTCCGACCGACCCGTCGATCGCCACCTGCGACCTCACCGACCCGGCCACCTTCCCCGGTGTCCTCGCGGGCGTCAGCTCGATCTTCCTGTACGCCGAGCCCTCGCACGTCGACGCCTTCGTGAAGGAGGCCGTCACCGCCGGAGTGGAGCACATCGTGTTGCTCTCGTCGTCCGCCGTGCTCGCCCCGGACGCCGAAACCCACCCGCTGGCCAAGCCCCACCTCGACGTCGAGCGGGCCCTGACCGCCGCCCCCGTCCGGAGCACGCTGCTGCGTCCTGGCGCCTTCGCCGGTAACGCCCTGGCCTGGTCCTGGCCCGCCAAGAGCGGTGCCCCGGTGAGCCTGCCCTACCCGGGGTCCTACAACGATCCCGTCCATGAGGCCGACCTCGCCGAAGCGGCCGCCGCCGTCCTGGCCGACCCCGCCCTGAGCGGCAGGGCGTACACGCTGACCGGCCCCGAGTCGATCACCTGCGCCGAGCAGATCGACATCCTCGGCCGCGTGACCGGCCAGGACATCGCCATCCGGAACGTCACCCGCGAGGAGTGGAAGACGGAGATGGCCGACTACGTGTCCGGACCCGTCGCCGACGCGCTGCTGGACTGGCAGCGCGCGAACGACGGCGTTCCGACCGAGCTCACCACGGACCTCCAGCGGCTGATCGGACGGCCCGGCCGCACGTTCGCCACCTGGGCGCAGGAACACGCGGCCGCCTTCAAGCCCTGACGACAGCGCAGGCGTCAGCTCTGCGAACAGATTGAACAAGAGGGCGTCATTGCAGGGTGAGCGGGGTCTCCGATGAGATGCGGGTCAGCTTGTGCGGGTTGCGGACGTAGTAGAGGCCGGTGATGCGACCGTCCTCGACACCGATCGCGACGACGCCGTCGATCTCGCCGTCCACGCGGAGAATGAGTGCCGGGCTGCCGTTGACCACGGTGGGCTCACCGGTGAGCGCGACGCCGGCCTTGCCGGGGCCACCGACGATGAAGCGGGCCACCTTGCCGGCGCTGACGATGGGCCGCGGCGCGGCCTGCCTGACGCCGCCGCCGTCGCTCACCAGGACGACCTCGGGGGCGAGCACGTCCAGCAGGCCCTGCAGGTCGCCGGCTTCGAGCGCGCGCCGGAACGACTCCAGGACCGCCCGGGTCTGGTCCGGGGAGACCGCCTCGCGCGGGCGGCGGGCCTCGACGTGCTGGCGGGCGCGATAGGCGATCTGGCGGACGGCCGCGGGGCTCTTGCCGACGGCGGCCGCGATCTCCTCGTAGCCGACATCGAAGGCCTCGCGCAGCACGAAGACGGCGCGCTCGGTCGGCGACAGCGTCTCCAGGACGAGCATGAGCGCCATCGACACACTCTCGGCGAGCTCGACGTCCTCGGCCACGTCCGGCGCGGTGAGCAGCGGCTCGGGCAGCCAGGGGCCGACGTACGCCTCCTTGCGGCTCTTCATGCTGCGCAGGCGGTTGAGCGCCTGCCGGGTGGTGATCCGGATCAGGTAGGCGCGCCGGTCGTGCACCTGATCCAGGTCGGCCCTGACCCAGCGCAGCCAGGTTTCCTGAAGGACGTCCTCGGCGTCGGTCGCCGAGCCGAGCATCTCGTAGGCGACGGTGAAGAGAAGATTGCGGTAGGAGAGGAAGGTCTCGGTCGCCGGGTTGGTGGCGTGCTCGCTCATCTGCCGTCCTTCTCCTTCGTGGCCGGCCGCTGGGTGCCGACGGCCGGCGCGCCGTGCGCCCGCGCCGAAAGATTCTGCCAGTCGGCCCAGGTCCTGAGCCGGTCGGCGTAGGCCTGCTGGATCATCGGGTAGAAGCCCTGGCCGAAGAGCACCCGCAGGGGCGGGTTGTCGGAGTCCACGAGCTCGAGGAGTGCCTGGGCCGCGGCGGTCGGGTCGCCGGCGGGCTGCTTTCCAGCGATCGCGCCGAGACGTTGACGGAGACCGTCGTAGGCCGGGTCGGTCCGGGCCATGTAGCCGTTGGCAAGCGGGTCAGGGTTCTTGCCGGACCTGGTGGCGAAGCCGCCGGGCTCGATGATGGTCACCTTGACGCCGAAGTCGGCCACCTCGCCGGCGAGGGCTTCGTTCAAGCCTTCGAGGGCCCACTTGGAGGCGTGGTACGCGCCGCCGAGCGGCATGGCGATGACCCCGGCCGCCGAGGACAGCTGGATGATGTGCCCCGAGCGCTGCTCGCGCAGGTAGGGCAGCGCGGCCTGGACCACCCACACCGCCCCGAACAGGTTCGTCTCCATCTGGTCGCGCAGTTGCTGCTCGGTCAGCTCCTCGACGGCGCCGATCTGGGCGTAGCCGGCGTTGTTCACGATGACGTCCAGCCGGCCGAAGTGCTCCTTCGCCCGCTTCACGCTCTCGAAGACGGCGGCCTTGTCGGTCACGTCCATCTCGAGCGGGAGCACCGCGTCGCCGTGGGCGGCGACCAGCTCGTCGAGGCTTGCGCCGGTCCGCGCGGTCGCGGCCACCTTGTCGCCGCGCGACAGGGCGGCCTCGACGAAGTTGCGGCCGAGGCCGCGCGACGAACCGGTGACGAACCAGACCTTGCTCATGACTGTCTTTCCGTTCTTTCGCTGTCCGCTGTTCCACCCCTAAGACACGCGGTCCGCCAGAGACGTAACACCCGCCGGATGTGATCCGCGTCTCTCCTCACTTGCGGATGCGGAGAGGCGGGACCGTTGACGTTTGTTGGTATGGACAGCAAACTAACTCACGAGTTGGCGCAGCCGTTTGTAAGGAGCTTCCATGCCCTATCGCCCCCCATTGGTCACGCACGAGTACTTCGTCGCGGACCCGCCCGAGCTTCCGGTTCGCGGACGAGGCGAGGGTGGTCTGTCGGCGGTGACCGCCGCGGAGCTGGTCGCGGCCGACGGCGCCGAGGTGATGGTGAAAGCGGTCACCACGGCGGAGGAGACGCTGGTCGTCCAGGTGGGAGTGGCCGGTGAGGGAGTCATCCGGGTGCGGTTGTCGGAGGACGCGACCGCCCGGCCGCGCTCGGAAGGGGCCATCTCCCTGGTGACCCCCGGCACGTATCCAGGGGCACGTGCCGGGGTCGTGCCAGGCGAGCCGATCGTGATCGACGCGGGCTCGCTGCGGGCCGAGATCAGCTTGGCGCCGTGGCACCTGAAGTTCACGGATGCGACCGGTAGGACGCTGGTCGAGCAGGATCGGGGGCACACCGACATCAGCGGACGGCTGCGTACGCTGCCCTTCGGCCGCTCCAGCGTCAACGGCGCCCCCGTCGCCTACCACGAGAGCTTCGCCGCCGCGCCCGACGAGGCCTTCAGCGGGTTCGGGGAGTCGTTCACACGGTTGGACAAGCGCGGCCAGCGCCCGCTCATGTGGAACTTCGACGCGTTCGGCGCCGAGTCGCAGCGCGCGTACAAGAACATCCCCCTGTACGTCTCCAGCAAGGGCTACGGGGTCCTCGTCGACAGCGGGGCCCCGACGGAGTTCGACGTGTGCCAGTCCACGCACAGCGTCGTGCAGATCCTCGTTCCGGACGACGTGATGGACTACTACGTGATCGCCGGGCCGACGCCGCCGGAGGTCCTGGACCGTTACGACCTGCTGACCAGCCGCCCGTCGCTGCCGCCGAAATGGGCGTTCGGGACGTGGATCTCGTCGGGGTTCTGCGTGGACAGCCAGGAGCGGGTGCTGGCCAGGGCGCGGACGATCAGGGAGCGCGGCATCCCGTGCGACGTGCTGCACCTGGACACCTACTGGCAGAGCGACGGGCACTGGTCCGACCTGCAGTGGGACCCCGTGAACTTCCCCGACCCGGACGCGATGCTGGCCGAGCTCAGGGGGATGGGGTTCCGGGTCTGCCTGTGGATGAATCCGTATATATCCCACCTGAGCCCCGCCTTCGCGCAGGCATCTGATGCCGGATATTTCTTGAAGAATCGGGCGGGGGAGACGTACGTCGCCGACTGCTGGCACGGGTCGTTCCCGGCGTGCGGGATCGTGGACCTCACCAACCCGCAGGCCGTCGCCTGGTTCCAGGGCCTGCTGCGCGACCTCCTGCGCCAGGGTGTGGACACGTTCAAGACCGACTTCGCCGAGGGCGTGCCCGCCGACTCCGTGGCCTTCAACGGCATGAGCGGCACCGACCTGCACAACGTCTACACCCTGCTGTTCAACGACGCCGTCGCCGCCGTGACCCGCGAGGTGCACGGCCACGACCTGGTCTGGGCCCGCTCCTCGTACCTCGGCGGCCAGCGCCACAGCGCCCAGTGGGGCGGCGACACCTACACCAGCTACGCCGCCATGGGCAGCACGATCAGGGGCGGCCTCGCACACGGTCTGTCCGGCGTGCCGTTCTGGAGCCACGACGCCGGCGGCTTCACCGGCCGGCCCACCGACGACCTGTACGTGCGCTGGACCCAGTTCGGCGCGCTCTCCCCGCTGCTGCGCCTGCACGGCACGACCACCCGCGAGCCGTGGGAGTTCCCGGCCGTCGAGGAGCAGGCCGTCGGCGCGCTGAAGCTGCGTTACCGGCTGATGCCCTACATCTACACGGCGGCCGTCGAGGCGGCCCGCACCGGCGCGCCCATGATGCGGGCCCTGTGCGTGGACCACCCGGACGACCCGGTGGCCTGGCAGGCCGACCTGCAGTACCTGCTCGGCCGGGACCTGCTCGTCGCCCCCATGACCGCGCCCGAAGGCTCCCGCCAGGTGTACCTGCCGCGCGGCACGTGGGTCGACTACTGGACGGGCGAGGTGCTCGAAGGCTCCCGCTATGTCACGGTCGGCAAGCCGCTCGACCAGATCCCCCTCTTCGTCCGGCACGGCGCGCTCATCCCGGTGGTCACCGACCCAGGGGACACGGTGGACGTGCCGGCCGAGATCACCCTCGTCGCCTTCGGGGGCGGCGACGCGACTGCGGAAATTCACGACGCGGACGGCGTGACGGTCGCCGTCGCCACCAGGGACGGCGATGTGCTGCGCGTCGCCGTCACCGGCCCGAAGCGCGTCACCGGGATCGAGATAGCCCCGGTGGCCGGTGCTCCCGCGCGGGCCGAAATCTCGTAACACCCCCTGGAGGGATCATGGTGAAGTCAAGAGCCGCGGCGGCGCTCGCCGTCGCGGTCCTGGTTCTGTCGGCGTGCGGCTCGGGAGGCTCGGAGACCCCGTCCGCCCAGAGCAGCAGTCAGCCGCGCACTCTCAAACTCTGGCACTACGAGTCGGCCGACAGCGCCATGGGCAAGGCGTGGACCGAGGCGATCAAGAAGTTCGAGGCGTCCCATCCGAACGTGAAGATCAAGTTCGAGGCCAAGGGCTTCGAGCAGATCCAGAAGACGGCGAGCATGGTCCTCAACTCCGACGAGGCGCCCGACATCATGGAGTACAACAAGGGCAACGCCACCGCCGGTCTGCTGTCCAAGCAGGGGCTGCTCACCGACCTGAGCGAGGAGGCCGCCAAGCGCGGCTGGGACAAGCTGCTGCCCGGCGGCCTGCAGACCACCGCCAAGTACGACGACCGCGGCGTCATGGGCTCCGGCAAGTGGTACGGCGTGCCGAACTACGGCGAGTTCGTAATGGTCTATTACAACAAGGCCCTGTTCGACAAGCACAAGGTCCAGGTGCCGACGACGTTCGAGCAGTTCACGGCCGCGATGGACACGTTCGTCAAGGCAGGGGTGACCCCCATCGCCACGGCCGGCGCCGAGTACCCGGCCCAGCAGATCTTCTACCAGCTCGCGCTGACCAAGGCGCAGAAGCCGTGGCTGGACGCCTTCCAGTCCTACAAGGGCAAGGTCGACTTCCACGGTCCCGAGTTCACCTACGGCGCCGACACGTTCGCCGACTGGGTGAAGAAGGGCTACATCGCCAAGAACTCGTCGGGGATCAAGGCCGAGGACATGGGCGTGTCGTTCATCAACGGCAAGTTCCCCATGATGATCAGCGGTAGCTGGTGGTACGGCCGCTTCGCCTCGGAGATCAAGAAGTTCGAGTGGGGCCACTTCCTCTTCCCCGGCGCCACGATGGCCCCGGGCTCCAGCGGCAACATCTGGGTCGTGCCCGAGAAGTCGGAGAACAAGGACCTGGCCTACGACTTCATCGACATCACGATGAGCAAGGACATCCAGAACCTCCTGGGCAACTCCGGCGGCGTCCCCGTGGCCGCGGACCCGGCCGCGATCACCGACGCGAAGAGCAAGGAGCTCATCGAGACGTTCAACAAGCTCACCAGTCAGGACGGCCTGGCCTTCTACCCCGACTGGCCCGCGCCCGGCTACTACGACGTCCTCGTCGCCGGGGTCCAGAACCTCATCAACGGCAGCAAGGCCCCGGCCGCGGTGCTGGACGAGATCGCCAAGCCGTACGAGGACAACCTCGCCGACATCGGTAATTAGATGAGAGTTCGCACGAGGGGGTACTGGCTCTACCTGGCCCCCAGCCTGCTGCTGTTCCTGGTCGTCATCGTCGTGCCGTTCCTCATGAACGTGGGCGCGAGCTTCACCCGCTGGTCGGGGGTGGGCACGCCCAGATGGATCGGGTTCGACAACTACACCAGGCTGCTGAAGGACGAGCGGTTCTGGCAGTCGTTCCAGCACAACGTGGGCCTGATCGTGGCCATGGCCATCGTGCCGACCGCGATCGGCCTCGTGCTGGCGGCCGCCCTGTTCGACTACATCGGCAAGAAGTTCGGGCCGCGCACGGCCTCGGCGCTGCGGGCCATGTACTACCTGCCGCAGGTGCTGCCGGTGGCCGTGGCCGGCGTGGTGTGGGGCTGGATGCTGCACCCGTCGTACGGCGCGATCAACCAGATCTTCGGCCTCGACCTCGACTGGCTCGGAGATCCCGACCTGGCGCTGGCCACGGTCATGGCGGTCATGGTCTGGTTCCAGCTCGGCTACCCGGTGGTGATCTTCATGGCGGGCCTGCAGCGCGTGGACCCGGCCTACTACGAGGCGGCCGAGATCGACGGGGCCTCGTGGTGGCGCAGGTTCTGGCACATCACGATCCCGCAGATCCGGCCGGAGATCTTCGTGGTGCTGCTGACGTGCACGATCGCCGCGCTCAAGGTGTTCGGGCCGATCTTCGTGCTGACCCGCGGAGGGCCCGGCAACGCGACGATGGTGCCGTCGTACTTCTCGTACCTGAACTTCTTCCAGAAGAGCAACGTCGGGTACGGCTCCGCGATCGCCACGGTGCTGGCCCTGATCATCATCGTGGTGACGTTCCTGTTCCTGCGGGTCCAGGAGCGTGCGGAATGAGGGGCCCGGGACGCTGGGCGGTGCTGTTCGCGCTGGTCGTGCTGGCGGTCGTGATGGTGTTCCCGTTCGCGATCGTGGCGATCAACGCGGTCAAGTCGCCGGCCGAGTACAGCTCCGACGGGCCGCTGAGCCTGCCCGACGGGCTCTACCTCCAGGGGCTCGTCGACTTCTGGAACCGGGTGGAGTTCGGCACGAAACTCTGGAACAGCCTCCTGATCAGCGCGTCCGTGGCCGTGCTCGCCGTCGTGCTGTCGGTGCTCAACGCGTACGCGCTGGGCATCGGCAGGGTGAAGGGCCGGCTGTCGATCCTCGTGCTGTTCCTGGTGGCCAACACGCTGCCGCAGGAGGCGCTGGCCTACCCGCTGTACTACCTGGCCAAGGCGGTCGGGCTGTACGACACGCAACTGTCGGTGATCATCGTCATGACGGTGATCCAGGCGGCGTTCGGCACGTACCTGCTGAGCGCGGTCCTGGGCCAGTTCCCGAAGGAGATCCTGGAAGCGGCGGCGATCGACGGCGCGGGGCGGCTGCGGTCCCTGTGGCAGATCGTGGTGCCGATCAGCAGACCCACCCTCAACGTGCTGCTGATCTTCTTCTTCATCTGGACCTGGAACGAGTTCTTCCTGCCGCTGATCTTCCTGATCTCGAACGACACCCAGACGGTGCCCGTCGCGCTCGCCGTGCTGCAGGGCGAGAAGTACATGGACGCCACGATGTCCAGCGCCTCGGCGCTGCTCGGCCTCCTGCCGGCGGTCGCCTTCTTCCTGATCTTCCAGCGCACGCTGACCCGAGGTGTGACGGTCGGCGCCATCAAGTGATGGAGAACCATTGATGCGAAAGATCCCGTTACTAGCCACCCTCACGCTGGCGGCCTCGCTGCTGGCCGTACCTCCCGCGCAGGCCGACGGCCTCCCGTTCCAGAACCCGGCCCTGCCGGTGGAGCAGCGGGTCGACGACCTGCTCGGCCGGCTCACGCTTCAGGAGAAGCTGGGCCTGCTGCACCAGTCGCAGGCGGCCATCCCGCGGCTGGGCATCGCGTATCACAAGAACGGCACCGAGGCGCTGCACGGCGTCGGCTGGTCCAACCACCTCAACGACGGCTGGAGCCAGAAGTTCGCCAGTGGCACCGTGTTCCCGCAGGCCGTCGGGCTGGCCAGCACGTGGGACCCCGAGCTGATCAAGCGGGTCGGGTCGGCGGTCGGCGACGAGGTCCGCGGCTACAACGACGCGGACCCGGTCCTGTGGGGCCTGCAGGTGTGGGCTCCCGTCGTGGACCTGCTGCGGGACCCGCGGGCGGGCCGCAACGAGGAGGGCTACTCGGAGGACCCGCTGCTGACCGGGGCCATCTCCACCGCCTACGGCAAGGGCCTGCAGGGTGACGACCCCGTCTACCTGAAGACCGCGCCCGTGCTGAAACACTTCCTGGCCTACAACAACGAGACCAACCGCGGCACCAGCTCCTCCAACCTGACGCCGAAGCTCAAGCACGAGTACTACGAGCAGGCGTTCAAGGCGGCCATCTCGGCCAACGCCGCGACCGGGGTCATGGCGTCGTACAACCTGGTCAACGGGCGGCCCAACCACGTCAACCCCGACCTCGCCACCACGGTCAGGTCGTGGACGGACAAGACGCTCTACAACGTCAGCGACGCCTGGGGGCCGTACGCGCTCACGGAGACGGAGAAGTACTACGACAACAAGCCCGAGGCGTTCGCCGCGGTGCTCAAGGCGGGGCTCGACAGCTACACCATCGACGACAGCAACGCCGGGCCGCTGGCCGAGCACCTGACGGCCGCGCTCAACCAGGGGCTCATCACCCAGGCCGACGTGGACCGGGCCGTGCGCAACGTGCTGACCATCCGGACGCGGCTGGGGCACTTCGACCCGGACGGCGGGCCGTACAAGAAGATCACCAAGGACGTGATCAACAGCCCGGCCAACCAGAAGCTCAACCGGGAGGCCGCCGGCAGGGCCGCGGTGCTGCTGCGGAACTCCGGCGCTCTGCCGTTCAAGGCGCCGAAGTCGGCGGCCGTGGTCGGCCCGCTGGCCGGGACGCTCTACCGCGACTGGTACGGGGGCAAGGCGCCGTACCAGGTCACGCCGGTGGACGGGATCAAGGAGCGCGTCGGGGACGTCAGCACCGGCGCGGGCCTGGAGCGGATCGCGCTCAAGCACCTCGCCTCCGGCAAGTACCTCACCGCCACCGGCACCGGGGCCGACGACAACGCCGCCCTGATCGACACGGCGCCGACCGCGGCCTCCCAGTGGGACCTGACCGACTGGACCGGCGGCGTGTCCACGCTGCGCAACGCCGGCAACGGCAAGCTGCTCGGCGGCGACTGGCGCTCGCTCGACACCGACGACGCCGACCCCGACGGCTGGTATGTCCAGCAGCAGTTCGCCCTCGAAACGCAGGCGGACGGCAGCTACCTGATCAGGTACGCCGGCTACGAGACCGCCGAGGGCTGGTACGGCCTGCCCGACCCGTACGTGACCGTCGCCGCCGACGGCACGCTCGGCCTGGCGCCCAAGGCGCAGGCCGCCAAGTTCGGCAAGGAGGTCGTCTCGGACGGCGTCGCCGCGGCCGCAGCGCAGGCCGCCAAGGCCGAGGTCGCGGTCGTGGTGGTGGGCAGCCACCCGTTCGTGGCCGGGCGCGAGGTCCACGACCGCGCCAACCTGCAGCTCGGCGCCGGGCAGCGGCGGCTGATCGAGGCCGTGCGCAAGGCGAACCCGCGCACCGTCGTCGTCCTGGAGACCAGCTACCCGGTCGTCGTGGACGCCCCGAACCTGCTGTGGACCACCCACGCGGGCGCGGAGACCGGCCACGCCGTCGCCGACGTGCTCTTCGGCGCCGTCAACCCGGCCGGCCGACTCACCCAGACCTGGCCCGCCGGCGACAGCCTGCCGGACATCTACAACTACGACCTGGCCAAGACCGGGATGACGTACCTGTACGGAAAGGGCAAGCCGCTCTACGCGTTCGGGCACGGCCTGAGCTACACCACGTTCGGCTACCAGGGCCTGACCGTCCAGGGCGACAAGGTGAGCGTCAAGGTCACCAACACCGGCAAGGTCAAGGGCGACGAGGTGGTTCAGCTCTACACCCACCAGCGCGAATCCCGCTTCAAGCAGCCGGTCAAGCAGCTGCGCGCCTTCCAGCGGGTCACGCTGAACCCGGGCGAGACCCGTACGGTGACCTTCACCCTGAAGAAGTCCGACCTGGCGGTCTGGGACTACACCCGGGGCAAGTGGGCCGTGGAGAGCGCCACCCACGACGTCCTCGTCGGCTCGGCGTCCGACCGGATCCGCCAGTCCACCGCGCTGCGGGTCTCCGGCGAGACCGTCCCCGTGCGTGACCTGGCGAAGACCACGCGGGCGATGGACTTCGACGACTACGCGGGCGTGGCGTTCGCGGACGAGACCAAGGCCGGCGGCGAGGCCGTGGAGGGGTCGGCGGGGGACTGGATCTCCTTCACCGGCGCCTCCTTCGGCTCCAAGTTCACGGCCGGCGTGTCCTCGGTGAGCGGCGGCTCGCTGGAGCTGCGCTCCGGCTCGCCGACCGGCGCCCTGCTGGGCACCGTCCAGGTGCCCGCCACGGGCGGCGTCTATCAGTGGGGTACGGCGACCGCCACGGTCAAGGCGGGCAGCGGGAGCCTGTACCTCGTGTTCAAGGGTGACCTGCGGATCAAGGACTTCGCGCTCGCCCGATGACGTTTCGTGGCGGCCATGAGCATGGTCATGGCCGCCGCGGAACACCTCTTGCCTTGTTTGGATAGTTGTGCTATCTATTGCCTAGATAATTCGACTATCCAATGGAGGCTCCGGTGATCGTGATCGTTCTGCTGGTCGCCACGCTGGCGTTCCGGCTGCTGGGCGCGCTGGGTGTGGCCAGGTTCGCCACCTGGAGGGTCAGTGCCGCCCACGGGCTGGCGGTCATGCTGGTGATGACGGCCAGCGCGCATTTCGTCCCGGAGGGCGTGACGTTCATGCCCAACCGGGCCGACATGGTGGCCATGGTGCCGCCGTTCGTGCCGTTCCCGGTCCTCGTGGTCTATCTGACCGGCGTGCTGGAGCTGGCCGGCGCGGTCGGGCTCGTGCTCGAAAGGACCCGCAGGGCCGCCGGGATCTGCCTGGCGCTGCTCTTCGTGGGCCTGCTGCCGGCCAACGTGTTCGCCGCCCTCGCCGGCCAGGACGTGACCCCGCTCTGGGAGCGGATCCCCGAGCAGGTCCTCTACATCGCGATCGCGCTCTGGGCCGCCGCACGCGGCCGCGAGCTCAGCCGCGTGTGATCATCGGACGGTCCACCCTCCGTCGACCACCAGCGTGTGCCCCGTGACCAGGGAGGCGGCGGGCGAGACCAGGAACAGCACCGCGCCGGCCACGTCCATGGGCTCGCCGATGCGGTGTAGCGCCGCGATCCGCTCGACCACGTCCGCCTCGAACGCCGGGTCGGACAGGGCCTGCTCGGTCCCCGGGGTGTGGATGAAGGTCGGGGCCACGTTGTTGACGGTGATGCCGTGCGGGCCCCACTCGACCGCCAGGCAGCGGGTCAGGTGGGCGATGGCCGCCTTCGTCATGCAATAGACGGACTCGCCGGGCAGGGCGACCTCGCCGGCCTGGGATCCGACGTTCACGATCCTGCCGTACCCCTGCCGGATCATGGCCCGGCCCACGGCCTGGCCGGCCAGGAAGGTGCCCTTCAGGTTGACCGCGAGCGTCCGGTCGAAGTCCTCCTCCGTGACGTCCTCGGCGGGGTTGCCCGGGGCGATGCCGGCGTTGTTGACCAGGATGTCGATCCGCCCGAACCGGTCGAGCGTCTCCTCCACCGCCCGGGAGATCTGGCCGGGGACTGTCATGTCCATCTGGAGGGGGAGCGCGGCGCGCCCCAGCCCGGTGATCTCGCCGGCCAGGCCGCCGTCCTCGCCGATGTCCCGCAGGCCGATGGCGACGTCGGCCCCGGCGTTGGCCAGCGCCAGCGAGATGGCCCGCCCGAGGCCCCTGGCCGCCCCTGTGACCAGGGCGACCTTTCCGTCGACCCGGAATTTGGGAAACTCCATGCTGCCGTCCTTAATTCGTTGTGTGTCCAAACTATTGACCGTCAGCGCGCCCGTGTGTGAGCCTTCTTGAGTAGCTCATGCGCGAAGGCGCGGTGACGGTCAGGGTCCCTGCACTCTGCTCGTGCATGGCGGTCATCTGAAGCCTTTGGGGCGCCTGCTGGCGTGCCTGGAAAGGGAGAGCCGCGCATGCGAAGAAGATTATTGGTCATGTTCACGGTCGCCGCCGTGCTGCTCGTGGCGGCTATCGTGCGGATGTCGCCGGTCTCGGCCGTCGCCTCGGATCCGTACGCGTACAAGAATGTCAGGATCGACGGCGGCGGCTTCGTACCCGGCATCATCTTCAACCCCACGGAGAAGAACCTCATCTACGCCCGCACCGACATCGGCGGGGCGTACCGGTGGAGCCAGTCCACCAAGTCCTGGACCCCGTTGCTGGACTGGGCCGGCTGGGACAAGTGGGGCTACAACGGCGTGATCAGCCTCGCCACCGACCCCGTGCAGACCAACCGGGTGTACGCCGCCGTCGGCATGTACACCAACAGCTGGGACCCCAACAACGGCGCGATCCTGCGTTCGACGGACAAGGGCGACAACTGGCAGGTCACCCCGCTGCCCTTCAAACTGGGCGGGAACATGCCCGGCCGCGGCATGGGCGAGGCGCTGTCGGTGGACCCGAACAACAACAGCGTCCTCTACTTCGGCACCCCCAACGGCAACGGGCTCTGGCGCAGCACCGACTACGGCGCCACCTGGGCGAAGGTGGCCAGCTTCCCGAACCCGGGCAACTACGCCCAGGACCCGAACGACTCCAACGGCTACCTCAGCCACAAGCCGGGCGTGGTCTGGGTGACCTACGACCCGCGCTCGTCCACCAAGGGCACCGCCACCAAGACCATCTACGTGGGCGTCGCCGACAAGGAGAACACCGTCTACCGCACCACCGACGCGGGCGTCACCTGGTCGCGCGTGGCCGGCCAGCCGACCGGCTACCTCGCCCACAAGGGCGTGCTGGACACCACCAACGGCTACCTCTACATCACGACGAGCGACACCGGCGGCCCGTACGACGGCGCCAAGGGCGACGTGTGGCGCTACGCCACCGCGACCGGCACCTGGACCCAGATCAGCCCCATCCCCTCGTCCAGTTCCGACGACTACTTCGGCTACAGCGGCCTGACCATCGACCGGCAGAAGCCGGGCACGATCATGGTGGCCACGCAGATCTCCTGGTGGCCGGACGTGATCTTCTTCCGCTCCACGGACTCCGGCGCGACCTGGACCCGCGTGTGGGACTGGACTTCGTACCCGAACCGCAGCTTCCGCTACAAGCAGGACATCTCGGAGAACCCGTGGCTGACCTTCGGCGCCAACCCGCAGCCCCCTGAGGTCGCGCCCAAGCTCGGCTGGATGACGGAGTCCCTGGAGATCGACCCGCTCGACTCCAACAGGATGATGTACGGCACCGGCGCCACGATCTACGGCACCGAGGACCTGGCCAAGTGGGACTCGAACACCCAGTTCACCATCAAACCCATGGCCAAGGGCCTGGAGGAGACGGCCGTCCTGGACCTGATCAGCCCGCCGAGCGGCGCGTCCCTGGTCAGCGCCCTGGGCGACATCGGCGGCTTCCGCCACACGAACCTGGACGCCGTGCCGTCGATGATGTTCACGGCCCCGGTCTTCACCACGACCACCAGCCTGGACTACGCCGAGAAGTCCCCGTCGATCCTGGTCCGGGCGGGCAGCTTCAAGGACTCCGACCGCCCGAACGACAGCCACGTGGCCTTCTCCACGGACGGCGGCGCCAACTGGTTCCAGGGCACGGAGCCGGGCGGCATCGACGAGGGCGGCACGGTCGCGGCCGCCGCCGACGGCTCCCGCTTCGTCTGGGCGCCCAAGGGTGTCACGCCGGTCTACTCGGTGGGGTACGGCAACTCCTGGCAGCAGGCGTCCGGCCTGCCCACGGGGGCGATCGTGGAGTCGGACCGCGTCAACGCGATGAAGTTCTACGGCTTCAACGGCGGGCGCCTCTACGTCAGCACCAACGGCGGCGCGACCTTCACCGCCACCGCCGCCTCGGGCCTGCCCACCAGCGGCAAGATCAAGGCGGTGCCGGGCAAGGAGGGCGACCTGTGGCTGGCCGGCGACGGCGGCCTGTGGCACTCCACCGACAGCGGCGCGTCCTTCACGAAGCTGTCGGGCATCACCAATTCGGTGAACGTCGGCTTCGGCAAGGCGGCGCCCGGCGGCACGTACATGGCGATCTTCGCGGTGGCCACGATCGGCGGCGTCACGGGCCTGTACCGCTCGGACGACGCCGGGGCGAACTGGGCGCGCATCAACGACGACAAGCACCAGTGGGGCAACATGGGCGAGGCCCTGACGGGCGACCCCAGGGTGTACGGGCGCGTCTACGTCGGCACCAACGGCCGCGGCATCCTGTACGGCGACCGCACGGGCCCGCCGGTAACCGTCACGCCCACCGTGACCCCGACGGTCACCCCCACCGTCACGCCAACCGTGACCCCGACCGTCACCCCCACCACGGGGTCGGGCTGCGCGGCGACGTACAAGGGAGTGAACGAGTGGTCGGGCGGCTTCCAGGCGGAGGTCACCGTCAAGAACACGGGCGCGGCGCAGATCACGGGCTGGAAGGTGACCTGGACCTGGCCGGGTGACCAGAAGATCAGCCAGCTCTGGAGCGGCACCCCGACCCAGACGGGCGCCAACGTGAGCGTCGTCAACGCCGGCTACAACGGCACCCTGGCCCCGAACGGGACGACGTCGTTCGGCTTCACCGGCACCTTCACCGGCACCAACACCCCACCCGCCACCCTCACCTGCGCCCCGGCGTAAGCAAGGCCTTCCACGAGGGGGCGCTGCGCGCCTTGGGATTCCGGCCGGCGCCCCCTTTCGATCCCCCTCAACCCCCCGCTCGCTCCCGGTCCCGGGCCGGCACGCTCGCGCCGCCGCGCTGGTTCCGTCGCCTGCGTATCCGCTGGGAGATCCGCGACGACAGCCACCAGGCCCTCGTGTCCCTCGGCCGCGCCGGTGCCGGGTCATCGAGCGGCGAGGACATGCGCCCACGGCTCGTCGATGTCGGCCAGACCCAGCACGGCGACCACGTTGTCGAGCATTCCGGCGCCGAACCAGTGCCGCACGGCGTCGTCGTCGCCCAGCAGTTGCCGAGCGGTGTCAACCTGCTTGGCGTAGCACCGCCGCACGGCCTGCCCTACCAGCGGCTCGCCGGCGGCACAGTTCGCGTGCATGAGGAAACGCAGGATGGTCCGGTCCGCGACGAGCGCGGCGTAGGCGCCGCGCGCCGCATCCAACGCCGCCTCGGGCGCCGGCCCGGCCCCACCCGGCGCCGACGAGTGCGCGACCAGCGTTTCGTTCATCACGACGGACACGTGGTCGACCGCCGCCGCGAACAGCGCTTCCTTGTTCGGGTACAGGCGATAGAGATACGGCTGAGAGATGCCGACCCGGTCGGCTATCTCGTGCGTCGTCGTACCGTAGAAGCCCTTCTGGGCGAAGCAATCGATCGCGGCGGCCATGATGGCCAGACGTCGTTCGTCGCTCTTGGTGCTGGTGCCGGCGGCGGGCATGGGCATCAGTTAAACATGGCTCTTCTCAGCCTCCAAAAGTCACGCTGAGGTCAGGGTCGGACGGCACGTCGTGGGGTGTGAGTGCCTCGATCGCCACCAGCGGGTTCCAGTAGTCCAGGTAGTGGGTGATGAGCGCGTCGTCATCGGTCCGGACGACGGAGATGCACGTCTGCTCGTACGGCTTGCCCGTCGGCCGTGCCGTGCCCGTCGAGCGGAACTCGGCGATCACGAGACTCGGATCGACCGTCTCGTGGAACACCAGGTCGACGAACTCGACGTCGAAGGTCTCGGGAAAGCCGCTCATGTGCGCGAACAGTGCGTCCCGCCCCGTTACCCGTCGGGGCACGCCGACCGGCGCGAACGGGAACTCGAGCACCGCGTCCGGGGCGAACAGCATCACCCATTCGTCCGTGCGTCCTGCGGCGGTAAGGCGCAGGTGCTCGGCCACGGTGTGCTGGGCAGCGGCGCGGCGGCCGGCGTCGTCTTTCTCGGCTGTCATATCGACTCCTAGGTTAGTGATTGACCTATAACCTACCAGGACGCAGCAGCCGTGTCGGAGCCCTGCTCCCGCCCGGCCGGCCTCCTGCCGAGCTGACCGGCCCCCGTCACGAAGTCCGATCGGCCTCGATCCAGGTTCTAGGGGCGGGCCCGGTCCAGGTCGAACGCCACGCCGGCCAGGCGGATCGTGCGCACCTTCGGGTCCTTGATCAGCTCCCGCAGCTCGCGGACCGAGCTGAGCTGGTCCACATAGCCGTAGGCGAGCCCGGCCGAGGCCGCCTTGCGCAGCCGGTCCAGGGACAGGTCGAAGGAGCGCAGGTTGGCGTTGTCGTGGTCACGCAGCAGGCCGGCCCATTTGCGGAACTGCGGCAGGCCGCCGCCGCACGCGTCATCGGTCATGTCGCCGCCCTTGCCGGGCTCCATCCCGTCGGCCCAGTAGTCGAAGCCCCAGGTGATCGGGAGGGAGCCGGGTCTGCGCTCGTACGCGACCCGTTCGGCGCAGGTGCGGTACTGCTTCACGAACGCCTTCAGCTCGGCCTCGCCGAGCGGCTGCTCGAACTCCACCACCGCCAGCGCGCTGAGGTCGGCGGGCAACCGGGCGAGCACCGCGCGCACCTCGTCCTTGGTCGTCAGCGTGGTGCCGAGGTTGAACAGGGACTGGGAAAGCCTGGTGTTGGCGGTGTGGCCCAGCGGCAGGCGGCCCACGCGGCCGAAGAAGTCCTGGCTGAGCGTGTACGACTCGCTCCCGACCGGCCAGGCTCCGACCGGCCCCATGGGGCGCGCGGCCACCTCGAACGACATCGAGACGGGCGTGGTCTGGCAGCAGGAGCCGATCGTCACCGCATAGGCCGGGTTGTAGATCTGGAAGGCGGTGCCGAGTACGGCCTGCATGCGGCGTTCCCGGTCGCCGCGGGTCTGCACCAAGGATGAGCCCTCGGTCGCGGCCACCGCGAGCAGCGCCAGCACGGCCAGGACGATGGCGACCGTCCGGAACAGTCCCCGCCGGACCGCGCGCCGGGTGCGCTTGGGGTCGAAGTCCGGCAGGTCTGGCATCTCAGGCATCTCGGGCATGTTCATGGGCTCTCCTGGTAGAGGTCGGCGAAGGCGGCCCTCGCCCGCCACACCGCGGTCTTGATCGAGTTGTGGGACCTGCCGGTCATCGCGGCGACTTCCACCATCGAGAAGCCTTCGAAGTAGACCAGTTTGAGCAGCCGGCACTGCTGCTCGGGCAGCCGCTCGAGCGCGTCGCGCACGTCCAGCGATTCCACGTGCAGCGGTGGTACGCCCAGTTCGTCGGGGCTCGGGAGGGCCGGCTCGCGGCGGCTCCTGCGGACGTGATCCAGCAGGGTGTTGCGCGCGATCGTGAGGAGCCAGGCCGCGGCGTTCTCCCCGCGCCAGCCGAGCAGCGCCCTGGTCGCCTTGATGAACGTCTCCTGCGCCAGGTCCTCGGCGAGATGCGGATCGCGGGTCCTGCGCAGGAGGAACCCGCACACGAGCGGCCAGTGCTCGCGGTACAGCTCCTCGATGATGTCGCCCCCCGAACGGTTTCGATTGTCACGTCACATGCAGACGTCACCGGGGCGGGAATGGTCACACGGCTTGCCGGCCGGAGTCCGGTTCTACGACCCCATCCGCCGTACGGAACCGACCCACCGCACCCGTCCTAGCGGCTCGCAGGCGGCCGGACGCAGAGGCGCAGCGTGCTTTCCAGGCAGAGAGCCGCCGCCTCATCGGCGGTGAGGCGGCCGTCGGCGAGTTCTGCCGCGGCGGCGTGCTGGAGTCCGATGACGGCGGCGGCGAGCCAGGCGGCCGGGGGTGACGGGTCGAGGTCGCCCGTGTCCTGGCCTCGCCGGATGAGCCGTTCGAGGCGCGGTGGCACGACGTCGTGGGGGTCGTTGCTCTTGGGCCGGTGGACGGAGGTCGTGGTGGGGTCGAGCAGGAGGGGGTAGCGGCTCAGGAACCGCCAGCCGGCGTCGAGGAACTGGGCCAGCGCGTCGGCGGGCGGCGCGGTCTCGAGGCCGGCGGCGTCGAGCAGGGCGGAGTATTCGGCGGCCGCCGTCTCGATGAGGGCGTCGATGAGGGCGTCGCGTGAGGGGAAGTGCGCGTAGACGGTCTGGCGGCTGACGTTCGCCGCGGTGGCGATCTCTTCCATGCTGGCGTCGGGTCGCTCGCCGAGCGCGATGCGGGCCGCGTTGAGGATCGCGTCGATGCTGCGCCGGGCGTCGGACCGGCGACGGCGGGCGGGCCTGGCGGGGTCGAGTGTGTCGGCCATCGCAGCGATGATATCGGCTCGGAATAACCTTGACAATCTGTAAGAGATAAATAAGTCTTACGGCATGTCAAAGAACAGCGCGGTTGAGGAGCAGCCGGCGATCGAGGCGTACGGCCTGGTCAAGGTTTACGGCGAGAACCGGGCCCTGGACGGGATCGACCTCACGGTCCGGCGCGGTCAGGTGTTCGGGTTCCTGGGCCCCAACGGGGCGGGCAAGACCACCACGATCCGCATCCTGGCCACCTTGACCCGGCCCGACGGCGGCACTGCCCGCGTCCTCGGCCACGACGTGATCGGCGAACGGGACGCGATCCGCGCCCGGGTGGCCGTGACCGGCCAGTTCGCCGCCCTGGACGAGGATCTGACCGGGTACGAGAACCTGACCGTCCTCGCCCGCCTCCACGGCCTGCCCCGCGCCGCCGGCAGGCAGCGAGCCGACGACCTGCTGGCCGCCTTCGATCTGACCGGCGCGGCCGGCCGCCCGGTGGGCGGATACTCCGGCGGGACGCGCCGCCGGCTGGACATCGCGGCCAGCCTGATCGTGACCCCCGACCTGCTGTTTCTCGACGAGCCGACCACCGGGCTCGACCCGCGCAGCCGTACCCAGGTCTGGGAGCTGGTCCGCCAGATCGCCGCGGCCGGCACCACGGTGCTGCTCACCACCCAATACCTCGAGGAGGCCGACCAGCTCGCCGAGCAGATCGTGGTCATCGACCGCGGCCGGATCGTGGCCGAAGGCACCAGCGCCCAGCTCAAATCCCGGGTCGGCTCGGGCACCCTGCGCGTCCGGCTCCTCGACGGCGAGCAGCGTCCGCGAGCGCGGCAGATCCTGGCCGCCACCCTGAACGGGACGGTCCGTCTCGCCGCCGACCCGCTCTCCCTGTCCATGCTGCTCGCCACCCCGGCCGACGCGACGGACGTGAGCCGGCTGGTCGGGCACGCCATGACCCAGCTCGCCGACGCCCGGGTGGGCGTCGCCGAGGTCGCTCTCGGCCAGCCCAGCCTGGACGAGGCCTTCCTCGCCCTGACCGGCCACCCGGCCACCACCGACCACCAGGACGTGAACGCATGAGCACCCCGGCCGCCGTCACGCGCCCCGACGCGGCGCAGACCTCCCCGATCGACATCCTGCTCGCCATCGGCCGGCAACACCGCCGCGCCGGGGCGCTGGCCGCCTCCGCGACCTTCGGCCGGCGAGCCATGCTCAAGATCAAGCACGACCCCAAACAGCTCGTGGACTCGATCGCCATCCCGATCCTGTTCACCGTGCTGTTCACCTACCTGTTCGGCGGCGCCGTCAGCGGCTCGACCGGCGACTACCTCACCTTCCTCCTGCCCGGCACGCTGAGCATGAGCATCGCCATCGTCACCATGTACGGCGGTGCCCGGCTCGCCAAGGACGTGACCACCGGAGCCTTCGACCGCTTCCGTTCGCTGTCCGTCTGGCGCGGCGCCTTCGTGCTCGGTGGCCTGCTCAGCGATGCCGCCCGCTACCTGTTCGCCTCCGGCATCGTGGTGGTCCTCGGGCTGATCATGGGCTACCGGCCGGAAGGTGGCGCACCTGGCGTGCTCGCCGCCATAGCCCTGATCGTCGCCTTCGGGCTCTCCCTGTCCTTGCTGTGGGCCACGGTCGCCCTGCTCGTGCCCGATCCGGCCGTCGTCATCAGCATCGCCAACGTCGTGCTGATGCCACTGTCGTTCGCCAGCAACATCTTCGTCCAGCCCGGCACCATGCCCGGCTGGCTCCAGGCCTTCGTCGAGGTCAACCCGCTCAGCCACGTCGCCGCCGCGGCCAGGGGCCTGATGAACAACGCCGCCGGCACCGGCGGATCTCTCGTCTGGTCGCTCATCGCGACGGCTGCCATCGCCGCGGTGTGCGCGCCGCTCGCCCTCCACCTCTACAACAAGCGGGGCTGACGCGCCGGGCGCGTGGTCAGGGGCCGCCGCGGCAGGAGCGTCTGACGCCTCTCTCGGCGCCCACCAGGTCGGGCATGTCGAGGCAGAGGAGCTTGTAGCGGATCTCGTCGGCCGTCGACGGATCGACGACCTCGTCGACCAGGTCCAGGGCATGTTGCCAGGAGTCCCGGGCCGCGTCATGGTCGCCGGCCTCGCGGTGGCTGTCGCCGAGGTGGCGCAGGGTGCCGATCTCGTTGTAGCGGTCGCCGACGTCCCGGTAGAGGGTCAGGGCGTGCCGGTAGTAGACGATGGCCCGGTCGTAGTCGCCCATCCGGTGCAGGGCGTAGCCGAGGCCGTCCAGGACCCCCGCGTCGCCGTAGCGGTTGCTCAGGCCGTTCAGCTTGATCAAGGCGTCCTGGAGGTACGTGGCGGCCCGGCAGTCCTGGTCCAGCCTGATGTGGGTCCAGGCGAGCGCGTGCAGCATGCTGGCCTCGCCGGCGGGGTTGCCGGTGGCCGCGTACAGGGCGAGCGCCCGTTCGGCCTGCTGGATCGACTCCTCGTACCGGCCGACCTGGTCGAGCAGCCACGCGTGGCTGCGGTGGGCGGTGGCCAGCCCGGCCAGGTCGCCCAGCTCCTCGTGCAGCTCCAGCGAACGCCGGATGCCGGGCCAGGCCACGTGATAGTCCCCGAGGCGCGCGGAGGCGCGGGCCAGTGCCCTATGCAGGTGCGCCTGCGCGGCCCGGTGCCCCAGTCTCTGGGCGGCGGCGAGTCCATGGCGCTGTACGGTCGCGCAGTCGCGCCAGTGGCCCTGCTGGTCGAGGAAGCGCTCCAGCGCCCAGGCCAGTTGCCAGCTGTGTGTGTCGAACCCGCCCTGGGCCGCCAGCTCCACCACGGACATCAGCACGGGGTGCTCGGCCGTGAACCAGGCCAGCGCCTGCCGGTCGTCATCGAACTCCGGCACGGGCCGGCCCAGCTCCGGCCGTACCCAGAACGGCGCGAACTTCCTGCAGGCCCCGTGCGCCTGCTGCGTGTAGTGGTCGAGCAGCCGTCCCATGGCCGCGTCCCGATCGTCCTCGGAGTCCGCCACGAGCTCGGTCGCGTACGCGCGCAGCAGATCGTGCGCGGCGTACCGGCCGGGGGCGTGCTCGGTGAGCAGGCTGGCCCTGGTCAGCTCGTTCAGCGCACGCCGTACGGGCTCACCCGCGAGGGCGGCGGCCGCCCCGGCACTGATATCAGGTCCCGGATGCAGCGCCAGCAGCCGGAACAGGCGGGCCGCCTCCGCGCTGAGCGACCGGTACGACCACGAGAACACCGCCCGCACGTCGACGGCCGGATCGCCGTCCGCGAAGGCGTCCAGCGTCGCGGGCGTCCCGCGCAGCTCGGCGGCGATCGCGGACAGCGGGAAGGCCGGATTGGCGGCGGCGCGGGCGGCCACCACGGCCAGGGCCAGCGGCAGGCCGCCGCACCGTTCGACGATCTCGTCCACCGCCTCCGGCTCCCGCGCGAGGCGCTTCTCGCCGAGCCGCCGGGCCAGCGACTCCCGGGCGTCCTCGGCCGGGAACAGGTCCAGCGTCATCGGCAGCGCCCCCTCCGTCGCCAGCAGGCCCGGCAGCCGGTCCCTGCTGGTGATCAGCACCAGGCAGCCGGGGCTGCTGGGCAGCAGCGGGCGTACCTGCTCGGCGTCGCGGGCGTTGTCCAGCAGGATCAGCACCCGGCGCTTGGCCAGCAGGCTCCGGTACAGCCCGACCTGCACGTCCACCGCGACCGGGATCCGGTGCGGCGGCACGCCGAGCGCCTCCAGGAAGCTCCTCAGGGCCTCGGCGGGGTCCATGGCGGAGCCCTGGCGGTCGAAGCCGCGCAGGTTCACGTACAGCTGGCCGTCCGGGAAACGGTGGGCCACCTGGTGCGCCCAGTGAACCGCCAGCGTCGTCTTGCCGACGCCCGCCATGCCGCCGATGGCGCTGATCACGACCGTTCTCAGCGCGTCGCCGTCGAGCAGGGCGAGGGCCTTGGCCAGGTCGGCCCGCCTGCCCGCGAAGACGGCGAGATCGGCGGGCAGCTGCGCGGGCCGCACCACCGTGTCCGCCGTGTCCGTCGCGAGCCCGTCGGCGGGCTCGGTCAGTACGCGCTGCTGGGCGGCGCGCAACTCCTGGCCCGGTTCGACGCCCAGCTCCTCGGCGAGCTCGTCGCGGACCGCCTGCCAGGTGTCCAGCGCCTCGGCCTGGCGGCCGGTGGTGGCCAGGGCGAGCACCAATCTGGCCTGGAGCCGCTCGTCCAGCGGATGCCGGGTGGCCGCCGCCCTCAGCGCGGGCAGCAGCCCGACCATCCCGCCGTGCTCCAGCGCCACGTCGGCCGCCTCCAGCGCGACCATGATCCGCTCCTGCTCCAGAGCGGCGAACACCGGCAGGGACCGCACCTCGGCAGGAATGCCCGCCGCCGCCTCCCCCTGCCATACGGCCAGCGCCTCCGCGTACAGCTCCACCGCCTCCGCCGGGGCGGCCGAGCGGGCCTGTCCGGCCAGGTGGCGGAAGCGCAGCAGGTCGAGCGTGCCGGCGTCGGCCTTCAGGCGGTAGCCGCCCGCGCCCCGGAGCAGCCAGCCGCCCTCCGCCCTGGGCGGCAGCCCCGGCTCCAGCAACCGGCGCAGGTTGCCCACGTACCTGTGGACGACGTTGATCGAGCTGGACGGCGGGTCCTGGCCCCAGAGGACGTCGACCATCTCGTCCAGGCTCACGGGCCGTCCCGCGTACGCCAGCAGGAGGGCGAGCAGGGCTCGTTGCTGCGGAGGACCGGAGTTCAGCTCGACGTCTCCTCGCCAGAGGCGCACAGGCCCCAGCACCGCGAACCGCATCCGTCGCATCCCCCTCCGCCGACTCTGACATTTGGCAGTATTTTTAACCGGCCATGCAATCGGATTGCAGCGGACTGAACGCCCCAAGGGCTCTCAAGGCTCATGTTTCGGACGAGCCAGAGCTGGGGAATGGTTTGCGGGGTAATGTGGCTGTATGAGGGGTATGTCCGAATAGTCGGTTGGGGATGTGCGCTCCAGTCCCTCGACCGCTCCATCACATTCTCGAAAGGAGCGAATCATGATCTTCCCGCGCTACATGTCAGCTGCGAGGATCTTGCCCGTAGCCATGGAGCCCCCTGGGCCCAATCCGCTGGGGCCGAAGAAGAGGATCAACAGCGACAACAGCAGCCGTTCCAACCGCCGCCGCAGCCGCCGTCGCCGTTGAGCGAGGCGTAGTTCAGACCTGATGACGACCTGGCCGCAAGTGGCCAGGTCTTCGTCTTCCGCGGTCATTCACGGCGTTCGCGGTCCAGCTCGTTGAGGATCCCGGTCAGGCCCAGCTCGAAGCGGCGGGTGAGGCCGGGGGCGCCGGTGAGCTCGTCCGCCACGGCCGTCACGTGGGGATAGCGATCGGCGGGCAGCTCGCGCAGGAAACGGGTGATCTGGGCGAGGCGGGCGGGGTTGTCGGGGCCCTTGCCGAAGGCGATCTCCTGACCGGCGAAACCGGTGACGTAGAACAGCAGCAGCAGGTAGCCGTAGCTCGACAGTCGGTTGTCGAACCCGGCCTGGCGCAGAACTCCGATGATGTGGTCGGCCAGCCGCAGCCCGTTCGGCCCGAAGGGCATCCTGCCCGGCAGGAGCCGGGTGGCCGCGGGGTGGGCGAGGAGGACCTGCCGGAGTTCGAGCCCGATGCCGGCCAGCCGCTCGGTCCAGGGGCCGTCGGCGTCGGCCGGCAGCCGGCACTTGCCCAGGACCACGTCGATCAGCAGGTCGAACAGCTCGTCCTTGCTGCGTACATGCCAGTAGAGCGACGGCGATTTGATGTCGAGCGCCACGGCGAGCTTGCGCATGCTGAACGCGTCGAAACCGTGTTCGTCCAGGAGATCGAGGGCCGCCTGGGCGATCTGGGCACGGTCCAGCCTCGGCTCGGTCTCCTCGATGCCACCGGGAAAGCCGGGATCTAGACGTGCCATGCGCGAACTCCTCCGTCTGCCACGCACCAATCTAGCAGTGCAAGGCAATCCCTAGCGATGTTAGAGTCTCCCTCGCACTGCTAGGGAAGGCCGACGAGAGGACTGCGGACATGCATGTGATCGTCATCGGTGCGGGGCTGGGCGGGCTGTGCCTCGCACAGGGGCTCCGGCAGAGAAACATCAGCGTCGCCGTGTACGAGAGCGACGACGCCCTGACCTCGCGGCGGCAGGGCTACCGCATCCACATCGACGAGCACGGCGACGGGGCCCTGGCCGCGAACCTGCCCGAGCGGCTGCACCGGTTGTTCCGCGCCACGGCCGGACGACCGCGTACCAGCACACCTGTCTTCGACCACCGTCTTGAGCGGCTCACGGTCCTGGAGCCGTCCGACGGCGGCGTGCACCTGGCGGTCGACCGGCTGACGCTGCGGCGGATCCTGCTCTCCGGCCTGACGGACACGGTCCGGTTCGGCAAGCGGCTCACGCACTACCGCACCGGCGCCGACGGCCGGGTCACCGCGTACTTCGCCGACGGCAGCACCGCGACCGGCGACGTGCTCGTGGCGGCGGACGGCGTCAACTCCCCGGTGCGCAGGCAGTATCTGCCGCACGCGCGCGTGGTGGACACGGGCCTGCGGCAGCTGTACGGCAAGGTGCCGCTCACGGCGCGGACCCGCGAGCTGTTCCTGGACGACATGTTCGCCGTGTTCACCCCGATCATCGGCCCGGACGGCAGCTTCGTCGGCGTCGCCCCGGTGGAGTTCCCCGAGCCCGTGCCGGCCGAATTAGGAGTCACCCAGGACTACATGACCTGCTCCTTCGGCGCCCGCCGCGAACTCCTGCCGCCCGACGACGAACTGCGCGCCATGCCGGGGACCGAACTGCGCGCCCTGACCCTGCGGGCGATCGAGGACTGGCACCCCCGGGTCCGGGCGATCATCGACCACTGGGACACCTCCACGGTCTTCGCCCTGGTGCTCCGTACCAGCGTGCCGATCGAGCCCTGGCCGGCCACCAACGTCACGCTGCTCGGGGACGCCATCCACGCGATGAGCCCCGCGGGCGGGATCGGCGCGAACACCGCCCTGCGCGACGCGAGCGCGCTCACCGCCGCCCTCGGCGCGGCCGCCGCGGGCCGTCCGCTCCTCCAGGCGCTGGCCGAGTACGAGTCCGCGATGACCGCCTACGGCTTCGCCGCCGTACGCGCCTCCGCCGAGAACGGCCACCGCCTGCTCGGCCAGGACCCCCTCCCCGCCGCCTGAGTGGCGCGTTCTCCGGCGATCTGGCGAGAATGATGACCTGGCGTGGGGAGATGCGATGGTGATGGAGAACGAGGACCGGACGTCGGACTCGCCCTACATCGAGCGGGTCTACCGCAGCGAGGGCGTCTCCACAGCCAAGCGGATGCACTCGGTCGCCAACTCCAACTGGGAGCTGGTGATCTGGGAGCACTGCGGGCGCGCGCACGTCGCGATCCGCGGGCCGGAGACCAGGCCGACCACGGTGGACATGAGCCCCGATGGAGCCGCGTTCGGGATCATCTTCGCCCACGGCGCGGCCATGCCGCACCTGCCCGTCCAGGGCCTGGTCGACTCCGCCGTGCTGTCCCCGCACGTGACCTCGGACACGTTCGTGCTGCAGGGGGAGGAGTGGGAGCTGCCGGGCTTCGACAACGCCGAGGTCTTCGTGGACCGGCTCGTGCGTTCCGGCCTCCTGGTGCGCGACCCGCTGGTGACCGACGTCGTCGCGGGCGACGACGCCCCGCGGCTGAGCGCCCGCTCGGTGCAGCGCCGGGTGGTCGCCGCCACCGGGCTGACGCAGGGGGCGATCCGGCAGATCGAGCGCGCCCGGGAGGCGGCCATGCTCCTCGGCGAGGGCGTCGCACCGCTGGACGTGGTGCACCGGCTCGGCTACTACGACCAGCCGCATCTTGCCCGCTCGCTCACCCGGTTCATGGGCCGTACGGCGACCGAGCTGCAGCATCCGGACCCGGACGAGCCCCTGTCGCTTCTGTACAAGTCCGGGCAGTGAATCTCTCATAGCGTGCAACCACCTACCCACCTCAGTTGGCACAGGAGCGGGACCATGCCCAAGTTCGCCCTCATCTACCAGTACGACCCCGCCGTGACGGGCCCGGCCGAGGGAGAGGTGCCGGACTGGTTCGCCTATGACAAGGAGGTGCGAGAGGCCGGCGTCCTCGCGTACGAGGCCGGCTTCCACGAGGCCAGCAGCGGCCGGACGGTGAGCGTGCGCGACGGCGCCACGGTCGTGGACGACGGGGTCGCGCCGACGTCCGGCGCCATCGCCGCCGGTCTGTACGTCGTCGACGTCGCGGACATCAACGCCGCCACCTCGTGGGCGGAGAAGATCCCCACCGCCCGCTACGGCAGCGTGGACGTGCGCCCCGTCGTCGAGTAGGAGTCGAGTAGGAGGGGTGGCGGTCTATGGTCGCCTATGGTGTGTTGGTGACTGCCAGCCAAGGCCGCCGTGACCAGCTCAAAGAGTTCCTGCGTGGCAAGCGGGAGGCTCTCACCCCCGCCGACGCCGGAATGCCCGCCGGAGGGCGCCGCCGCACTCCGGGACTGCGCCGGGAAGAGGTGGCGGTGCTCGCCGGGGTGGGAGTGTCCTGGTACACCTGGCTGGAGCAGGGACGCGACATCAAGGTCTCCGACGCCGTGCTGGACGCGGTCGCCCGCGCGCTGCAGCTCGACGAGGCGGAACGGGCGCACCTGTACGTGCTCGCCGGGCTGAACCCGCCGGACCCCACGGGCCGGCCGGGCGCGCCGGTGAGCGAGCAGCTGCGCGCGGTGCTGGACGCCTGGATGCCCAACCCGGCGCACGTGCTGGATCGGCACTACAACCTGGTGGCGATGAACGACGCGGCCAGGTGGGTGTTCGGATTCGACGGCGAGGTCCGCAACTGCATGGTGGCGTTCTTCACCCATCCGATCTACCGCGGCAGGTTCACCGCATGGCACGAGTTCGCCCCGGACATGGTGGCCGACTTCCGTGCCAGCGCGGCCCGCTATCACGACGATCCGCTCTTCGGGCAGATCGCCGAAGAGCTGTGCGGCGCCAGCGCGGAGTTCGCCGAGTTGTGGGCCCGGCCGGATGTCCGCTCCCGCTCCCAGGGGATCAAGGCGATCACGCACCCCGAAGCCGGGGACCTCGTCTTCGAGTACTCGCTGTTCCGGCTGCCGGATCGTACGGACCTGAACGTGGTGCTGCACACGCCGCATCCCGACACCGACACCAAGGCGAAGGTGGAGAGCCTGGTGGTGGCACACCCAGGATGAGCTGACACTGCCTTACCGAAAGCCGGCCCAGCACGATGGACGGCATGAAGGCAATCACGATCCCCGAATTCGGCAGCGCGGACGTCCTCCGCCTCGACGAGGTCGAGCTCCCCGAGCCCGGGCCGGGGCAGGTCTCCATCGACGTGGCCTACGCGGGCGCGAACTTCGCCGAGGTCCTCTACCGGCAGGGCGTGGTGGACGTACCGCTGCCCTTCGTACCCGGCATCGAGGTGTCCGGCCGCATCCGGGCGCTCGGCCCCGGCGTCGAGGGGCTGCGCGTGGGCCAGTCGGTCGCCGCCCTGACGATCGTCGACAGCGGCGGCTACGCGGAGGCGGTGGTCACCTCCGCGGACCTGGTGGCCCCGTTGGACGGCCACGACCTGGGGCTGGGCATCGCGGCGGCGCTGCCCTCCAACAGCACCACCGCGTTCCTCGTGCTCGACCGGGTGGCCCGCATCGAACCCGGGGAAAGCGTGCTCGTGCACGCCGCCGCCGGAGGCGTGGGCAGCCAGCTCGGTCAGGCCGCCCGGTTGCTGGGGGCGGGCCGCGTGGTGGGCACCGTGGGCAGCCCCGCCAAGATCGAGACCGCCAAGGCGTTCGGCTACGACGAGGTCGTCCTGCGCGACCAGGTGGCCGAGGCCGGTCGGTTCGACGTCGTGGTGGACATGGTCGGCGGTCCGGCCCGGCGCGGCAGCCTGGACCTGCTCGCGCCGATGGGCCGGATGGTGGTGATGGGCAACGCCTCCGGCGCCGAGGACGTGGGGATCTCGGCCAACGAACTGTGGTTCACCAACAAGACGGTGTCCGGGTTCAACCTGGCGGCCTTCTCCGCCGCTTTCCCCGCGGAAGCAGGCCGGGCGCTGCGTCGGGCTGTGGCCGCGGCCGCCGGCGGGGAGCTTCGGGTGCAGGTCGAGTCGCTCCGGCTGGAGCAGGCCGCACAGGCCCACCGCCGCATCGAGTCGGGCCGCACCACCGGCAAGCTCGTACTCGAAGTCGAACGAATCCAGGAGTTGAGCGGAGCTGACGAGGCAGTCGCCTGATCGCCCGGACAACCGTCGAGTGCACACTTGTGCGCCCCGGGGGTCTGTTTCAGGACGTGATGGCGACGCCTTGGCGTAGGTAGGTGTTGTCTTCGAGTTCGGACAGCATGAACTCGGCGATGTCCGCGCGGGACACCTTGGAGGTGAAAGTCAGCCGGAGGTCCGAACCGGTGCGGTAGCGGCCGGTCCGCGGTCCGCTGGTCAGGATCGGCGCCCGGACCAGGGTCCACTCGGTCTCGCTGGGGCGTACCAGGGCTTCCATGTGTTCTTTGTCGCGTAGCACTGACCGTTCCAAGAGCCAGGAGACGGCGACGTAGAGGCTGCGGTGACGGCTTTCGGCGACGCCGTAGTTGCTGAGAATGAGGAGCCGACGCGGTCGGCCGGCGGCGATCGCCGACAGGATCGTGCGGGTTCCTTCGGTGCAGATCGCTGGTCCGCGTCGCTGCCTGCCGAGGGTGCTGACAACGGCGTGCGCATCCTCGATGGTCTGCGCGACGGGCGCGAAGTCGCGCACGTCACCGGTCACCACGCGGAGGCGTTCGTGCTGCGGGATCGTTGCCGGGTCCCTGCTCAGGGCGGTTACCTGATGTCCACGTTCGAGAGCCTGATCGAGGACAACGCGACCGGTACGACCGGTTGCGCCGAAGATGGCCAGCTGCATGGTGCCGCCTCTCTGGGGGAGTAAGCCACAACTATACGGGACACGCGTCCCGCTTAAGTGTTATCGTGCCGTGCAACGCCACGCAAAACGGAGGTCGAACATGTTGATCGTCGCAGGCAAGGGCTACGTCGATCCGCAGCACCGCGAAGCGTTGCTCGCGGGTTTGGAAGCGTCTCTGCGACAGGTACGAGCTGAACCGGGATGCCTGGACTACGTGGTAGCCGCCGATCCTGTCGAACCCGGCCGCGTCAACGTGTACGAGCGGTGGGAGTCCAAGGAACACCTCGCAGCCCACCTGGCAGCGATGGCCCGACCGGCGCAGCCCACCCCAGCCGTACTCAGCATGGAGATCACGCAGTACGAGATCGCCGCTTCCTTGCCCTTCCATCCATAGCTGCGCTGCCCATCGACGGTGGGCGCCGTCGATGGGCGGCGCGGTGTCTATGATCGGCGTCAATGGCACAGGAACGATACTCAGGCGAGCCAGGATCGGGCGCGACAGATGAGCAGGCCACGTTGAGCCCGGTCAGGCGCCAGCGTGCCGACGGTCGTCGCAACCAGGCGCGGCTTCTGGAGGCCGCCTTCGCCGCCTTCGCCGAACACGGCGCCTCCGTTTCCGTGCGTGAGATCGCACGGCGAGCGGGCGTTAGCACCGGCACCTTCAGCAGGCACTTCCCGACCAAAGACGCGCTGTTCAGGGCCGTCGTACTCAACCGCATCGGGCAACTCGTCCAGCGGGCCGACGAACTCGCCGCCGACAACGACCCGGCCACTGCGTTCTTCACCTTCTTCGCGGTCCTGGTGGAAGAAGGCGCAGCCGACCACTCAGTCGGCGACGCGCTCAGCAACGCAGGTTTCGACATCCAAGCCGCCGCATCGGCCGCGAGCCGGGACTTCGGGAATGCCCTGGGCGGTCTGCTCGCCAGGGCGCAAGAAGCCGGCGCGGTACGCCAGGACGTTGATGCCGCTGACGTCAAGGCGCTGGTCGTCGGCTGCCTGGCCCGTGAACGCGACGGCATCGACGACACTGCACGGCAGCGCATGATTTCGATCATCTGCGAAGGGCTCCGCGCCCACCCGCGACCCTAAAGGAACCAGCACAAACGTTTCGCCACGGCTACGCCGCAGACCTTCACCATGGCCTCCCGACCGGCGACCTCAATACCGGCCCAGGAGTTCCCCGCCCCGCGATGAGGGGACGGGCGCGCACCGCGATCCAGCCCCGAGGGCTCGCGGGCCGGAGAAGATGCTGGACTCGTCAGCTCGGCGGCTCCGTCCGCCGTCGACAATGGGTGTGGAGAAGACCGCCGTGCCATCGACCGGTGGAGGGGGTCCCTTGCGACGCCGCTCGGCCCAGTACGACTCCAGGGCCGCCGGTAACCGGCCGACGGGTGGGCGCTGGCGAGCGAAGCGAGCGGGGGTTGAGGGGGATAGAAAGGGGGCGAAGCCCCCTTGGGAGGCGCTGTCTGGAATCCCGAGGCCCGCAGCGCCCCCTGCGGAAGTGTCAGCCCTTGATGGCGCCGACGATCACGCCCTTGGTGAAGTGGCGTTGGACGAAGGGGTAGATGATCAAGGCGGGGATCACCGCGATGACCACGATGGCCATTTTGATGGCGAGTGTCGGTGGGGCGTCGCCGGTCACGCCTGCCGTGGCGCTGGGCAACGGGTTGGAGTCCACCACGTACTGGCGCAGGATCAACGCCAGCGGCCACTTCCTGGTGTCGTCGATGTAGAGCATCGCGTTGAACCAGGCGTTCCAGTAGCCGACCGCGTAGAACATCGCCACGACGGCCGTGACCGCCTTCGACATGGGCAGGACGATGCGCCACAGGATGCGGAACTCGCCCGCCCCGTCGATGCGGGCGCTGTCCAGGACCTCGCCCGGGATGCTCATGAAGAACGAGCGCAGCACCACCACGTTGAACGCCGAGACGGCCGTCGGCAGGATCAGCGACCAGTAGCTGTCCTTCAGGCCCAGGCCGCTGACCATCAGGTAGACCGGGATGATGCCGGGGAAGAAGACGAACATCAGCAGCACGCTGAACAGCAGCGGGCGGTGGAGGAACGAGCCCGGGCGCGACAGCGAGTACGCGCCCAGGATGCTCACGCCGGCGCTGAGGAGCGTCCCGACCACTGTGACGCCCGTGCTGACCAGGACGGCCCTGCTGACGACCGTGTCGGAGAAGATCTGCTCGTACGCCTCGAACGTGATCCCTTCCGGCACCAGCACCAGCCCGCCCACGCGGTTGACCGTGGCGGCCGAGCTGAGGCTGGTCAGGACGATGGTGTAGAGAGGGCCGAGCACCACCACGACGACCAGGGTGATCAGCGAGCCCTTGCCGAGCTGGCCGAACGGCGAGGGGCGTTCCTCCCACGGCGCGAGCCGGGAGGGCTTACGGGAGGTGAGTACGGTCATGATCGCGAATACACCCCTCGCTCGCCGAACGCGTGCGCGACCCGGTTGGCCGCCACGATGAGCAGCAGCCCGACCAGGCCCTTGAACAGCCCGGCCGCCGCCCCGTACCCCAGGTCCCCGGTACGCAGGCCCGACCAGTACACGAACGTGTCGAAGACCTCGGACGCCGCGCTGCCGACGGCGCTGCGCTGCAGCATGAACTGCTCGAACCCGACGTTCAGCGCGTCCCCGAGCCGCAGGATCAGCAGGAGCACGATCACCGGCCGCAGTCCGGGCAGCGTGATGTGCCACATGCGACGCCAGCGGCGGGCCCCGTCCACGGCGGCGGCCTCGTACAGGTTGGGGTCGATCGTGCTGAGTGCGGCGAGGAAGATGATCGCCCCCCAGCCGGCGTCCTTCCAGACGGTCTGGGACGTGATCAGCAGGATGAACGTGTCCGAGTTCGTCATCCAGTCGACGCCCTCGTGGCCGCGCTCCCGCAGGATCTGGGCCAGCAGCCCCGCCCCGCCGAACATCTGCTGGAAGATGGCGATGACCAGCACCCAGGAGAAGAAGAACGGCATGTAGACCACGCCCTGCACGAACGCCCTCAGCCGGGCCGAGACGATGCTGTTGAGCAGCAGCGCCAGCATGATCGGCACGGGGAAGTAGAAGACGAGCTGGAAGGCCGTGATGGACAGGGTGTTCGCGATGGCGCGCAGGAACTGGGGGTCCTGGAGGAGCAGCCCGAAGTTGGTGAAGCCGATGATCGGGCTGCCGACGATGCCGTCGGTGTACGGGTTGTAGTCCTGGAACGCGATGACGTTGCCGAGGGCCGGGATCCACCAGAAGGCGACGACGAGCAGGAGCATCGGCAGGTTCATCACGAGCAGCGGCCAGTCCCGGCGGAGCTTGGCCCTCCAGGTGAGCTCCTGCGGGGCGGCCTTGCTGGGCTGCGGAGCCGTCCGTCTGGCCGTGATCACACCCATGAAAAGCCTCTTACCGTGGCGCGGGTTCTCACGGGTCTCACAGCCTGCCGTTCTCCCGCGCGACCTTCATGTAGAACTCCCGGGCCTCGTTCCCGCCCTGGTCCTGCCATTCCTTGACGACGTTCGACCACTCGGAGACCGGCCGCTTACCCCGGAAGATCTCCTGCATCTTGTCCTCGATGGGCGTGACGAGCCCGGCCATCTTCGACGGCGTCTCCACCCGGAGACCCACGAACGGGTCGTTGGACAGGAGCTTCGCGGCGTTCGACTCCCAGTCGTAGAGCGACTGCACGAGGTCCCTGTACTGGCTCGTCGCGTTGGCGTTGGGCCGCCCCGACAGGAACAGGTACGTGGGCGCGACCTCCTTGCGCCCGAGCGCCGTCGTCTTGATGACGCCGTTCTCGACCGTGTAGTGCTTGCCTTCGACGCCGTTGGAGACCAGTTCGTACTCCTGCGTCCCGAACGGCGCCGAGGTCCAGTTGGCCAGGGCGAGCAGCTCGCGCGTGCGCGCGTCCCCGAGGCCCTTCTTGATGAAGGCGAACATGCTGGCGGGCTCGTTGCGCCACACGATGGGGGTGCCGCCCGCGTGCTGCGGGTACGGATTGACGATCTCCATCTTGAACTTGGGGTTGTCCGGCAGGAAGCGGTCGAGGTTCTCGTGCCAGGCGCCGAGGCCGTCCCAGTAGATGATCATCTGGCCGCTGCCGAAGATGGCCTTGTTGTCGGCGTTCTTGTTGGCCACGACGTCCGGGTGGACGTACCCGTTCGAGAAGAGCTTCGCCATGAACTCGACGTGCGCGGCCCATTCGGCCGTCTCGTACTTGTACTCGAGCGTGCCGTCGCTCTTCTTGCGCCACTCGCGCGGAGCGCCGAAGGCGCGCTGGACCTCCTTGTCCATGCCGCCGAACGCCCAGCGCTTCTTCTTCGGGTCCGTGATCGCCTTGCCGAGCGTCAGCAGGTCGTCGGCGCTCTTGGGATGCTCCAGGCCCAGGTCCTTCAGTATGTCCCCGCGGACGAACGTGACCTGCGGGAACGGGTCGTTCTGCCAGGGGATGCCCTGGAGCATGCCGCCGAAGACGCTGTACTGCCAGGCCGCCGTGTCGTAGTTGGCCAGCAGAGGGAACTCCTTGGCCTTGTCGCCGGCCAGGTAAGGGCCCAGGTCGGCGAAGAGCTTGTTGGCCGCCTCGGTGAAGTGGGCGATCTTGATGAGCTCCCATTGGGGCACGCAGACCATCTCAGGCACGTCGCCGCTGGCCAGGACGGTGCTGAGCTTCTGCCCATACGTGTTGCCGTCCGAGATGTTGAAGCGCACGACGCCGCCGAGGCGCTCGGTCATGTAGTCGTAGTAGGAGTTGCTGCCCGGCCCGGGCGGCACGGTCCCCCATAGCGGCGTCATCGCGGTCACCTCTTTGCCGCTGGTCAGCGGCTTGGTGGTGACGGCCTGCACCATGTCGGCCGGGCGGGTCAGGAAACCGGGCGCGACGAACTCGTTGCCCGGCAGATCCGGTTTGAGCCCGGGGATCTCGAACGGGATCCGCGTGGGCACCAGGCTCTTGAGCTTGTCGGCCGCCACGGCCGTACCCTTGGACAGCTGCTTCTTCTCGGCGCAGCCGGCCACCAGAACGCTCGCACCGACCAGGCCGAGGAATCCGCGGCGGGACGTGTTGGTTGCCATGGCCCGCTCCCTTCTCCAAGTGGGGATGGCCTTATGAAAATTAGTTGGTATTACGACCAAACAAATTAGTAGACTGTGACCGTGGCCACAAGGGATCGCGACGTCACAGGTTGGTGCCGATGAGAAGCTGCGCGGCATCGACTCCTGTTGGTGAAGGGAGCCCGGGATGCGGCATGCTGGGGTCATCTCTTGGCGGGAACGGGGCTGATTTTGATCACTTCTACGACCGGCCCTCAGCCGGCCGACTTCGCCGACGTACGGGCCACCAACCTCGCGGTCGTGCTGCGGTTCGTCCGGGAGCACGCGCCCTGCTCGCGGGCCGACATCGCGGCCTCCACCGGGCTCAACAAGGCGACGGTCTCCAGTCTCGTCGCTGACCTCATCGACCGGCGGCTGGTCCGTGAGACGGGGCTGACGGAGAACCGGGTCGGGCGGCCGGCCACGATGCTGGTGCTGGACGGCTCGCCGTACGCCGCCATCGGGGTCGAGATCAACGTCGACTACGTGTCCGCCGTGGCCGTCGACCTGGCGGGGGAGCGGCTGCTGACGTGGCGGCGCTCGTTCGGCGGCGGCGAGTCCGTCAACCAGGGGGTGGCGGGCGTCGGCGCGATCATCAGGCGGGTGGTCAGCCGCATGGCCAAGGAGGAGCGCCAGGTCCTGGGCCTGGCCGTGGCCGTGCCGGGGCTGGTCGACGTGCAGGGCACCGTACGCATCGCGCCCAACCTCGGCTGGCGCGACGCCGACATCGGCGGAGACCTGACCAAGGCGCTGCGCGACCCCGGCTTCCCGATCCAGGTCGACAACGACGCCAACCTCGCCGCCCTGGCCGAGCAGCGCTTCGGCGCGCACGCGGGGGCCTCCGACCTCGTCTACCTCACCGGCGAGATCGGCGTGGGCGCGGGGATCATCCTCGACGGGCGGCTGCGCCGCGGCCGCCTCGGCTACAGCGGCGAGATCGGCCACGTCCAGCTCGATCCCGACGGTCCCGAGTGCCACTGCGGGCGGCGCGGCTGCCTGGAGGTCATGGCCGGGATCGGCGCCGTGCTGGGCAAGGACCCCTCTCCCGCCGAGATCCAGGTGGAGATCGAGGAGTCCGTACGCCTCGCCCGCGCCGGCGACCCGGCCACCCTGGCCACGCTGGAGTCGGTGGGCCGGAGCCTGGGCAGGGGCGTGTCGATCCTGGCGAACCTGCTCAATCCCGAGGTGGTGATCCTCGGCGGCTATTACGTCCCGCTGGCGCCGTGGCTGCTGCCCGCCGTCCAGGACGAGATGGACGACCGCGTGATCGCCTCCGGGTCGGGCGGTTGCCAGGTCGTCGCCTCGACGCTGGGCCACGACGCGGCCGCGCTGGGCGGTGCCGCGAGGGTGCTCGACTCCATCGATTCGGGGAGATTGCCCCGAGTCCCTTGACCTCGGTCACCGGGGAGTGCACTCTTCAGTCAACCCACCGAAATGTCCGTGTAACTTCCCCAGGCCGGTCGTCGAAGCGCTTCGACAGTTTCAAAGGGATGACCATGCAAGAACCCTTCCGCGACCCAGCGATCCCGATTCCCGACCGGATCGACGACCTGGTGCGCCGGCTCACCCTTGAGGAGAAGGTGGGGCTGCTGCACCAGTACCAGGCGCCGGTCGAGCGGCTGGGCCTCGGCGCGTTCCGCACCGGCACCGAGGCGCTGCACGGGCTGGCCTGGCTGGGGCCGGCCACCGTGTTCCCGCAGGCCGTGGGGCTGGCCTCGACGTGGGATCCCGACCTCGTGCGCAGGGTGGGCGAGGCCACCAGCGACGAGGTGCTGGCCTTCCACCACAAGGATCCGGCGGGCGCGGGCCGCAACGTGTGGGCCCCGGTGGTGAACCCGCTGCGTGACCCCCGCTGGGGGCGCAACGAGGAGGGTTACTCCGAGGATCCGGGGCTGACCGGCGTGATGGCCACGGCCTATGCGCGTGGACTTAGTGGGAGCGCTCCCGAAGTCCTCAAGACCGCCCCCACGCTCAAGCACTTCCTCGCCTACAACAACGAGACCGACCGCTGCACGACCTCCAGCAACCTGCCGCCGCGGGTGCTGCGCGAGTACGAGCTGCCCGCCTTCCGGCCCGCCATCGAGGAGGGCGTGACGGTGGCGGTCATGCCGTCGTACAACCTGGTCAACGGCCGCCCCGCGCACCTCAGCCCGCTGATCGGCCAGGCGCTGCGCGCGTGGGCGCCCGACGACCTGCTGGTGGTCAGCGACGCGTACGCGCCGGGCAACCTCACCGCGCTCCAGGGCTACCACGACACGCTGCCCGAGGCGTACGCGCACGCGATCAAGGCGGGGATCGACAGCTTCACCCAGGACGACGACCGCTCCGAGGCCACGCTCGGCCACCTGCGCGACGCGCTCTCCCAGGGCCTGCTGGCCGAGGAGGACGTGGACCGGGCCGTGCGGCACGCGTTGTCGATCAGGTTCCGGCTGGGGGAGTTCGACCCGGCGACGCCGTACGACGACATCAGCGACAACGTGGTCAACTGCCCCGAACACCAGGCGCTGGCCAGGGAGGCGGCGCGGCGCTCGTTCGTGCTGCTGAAGAACGACGGGCTGCTGCCGCTCGACGGCGTGACCAAGGTCGCGGTGATCGGGCAGCTCGGTGACGCGCTCCTGGAGGACTGGTACAGCGGCACCCTGCCGTACGCGGTCACCGCCCGCCAGGGGCTGGGCGAGCGGTGCGAGACGGTGTTCTGCGAGGCCGTGGACCGGGTGACGCTGACCGCCGAGGCCGGGCCGGTGGCCGCCGATCCCGCGGGCGGGCCGCTCAGCGTGGGCCCGGGCTCCGGCTCTGAGGCGGGCACGTTCGACCTGTTCGACTGGGGCGGCGGGGCCTACGCGCTGCGGGCCGTGGCGACCGGCCGGTTCGTGTCGGTGGACGGCGTCACGCTGGTGAACGACCAGCCGGGCCCCAACGGGTGGGAGGTGCGCCAGACGTTCCGGATGGAGGAGCGGCCGCGCGGCACGCTCGCCCTGCGCCACATCTCGACCGGCTGCTACGTCGGCGCCGGCGACGACGGCGTGCTGCGCCTGGT
This sequence comes from Nonomuraea sp. NPDC003709, assembly GCF_040610775.1. Classification (NCBI taxonomy): domain Bacteria; kingdom Bacillati; phylum Actinomycetota; class Actinomycetes; order Streptosporangiales; family Streptosporangiaceae; genus Nonomuraea; species Nonomuraea sp. NPDC003709. Next base: position 285,196 of record NZ_JBEXMW010000001.1, read on the forward strand.
CGACGACGCCGACCAGGCGGTCTTCCTGGCCATGGACGTGGTCAGGAGCGGCACCGACCAGGCCGCCCGCCTGGCCGCGGCGGCCGACGTGGCGGTCGTGGTGGTCGGCGACCATCCCCTCGTGAACGGCCGCGAGACCGAGGACCGCATGACGCTGGCCCTGGCCTCCGGGCAGGACGCCGTGGTGCGGGCCGTGCGCAAGGCGAACCCCCGTACCGTCATGGTCATCACCAGCGGCTACCCGCTCACCTGGACCGACGACGAGGTCCCGGCCGTGCTGTGGTCGGCCCACGGCGGCCAGGAGTACGGCCACGCCCTGGCCGAGGTGCTCTTCGGCGACGCCGACCCCGAGGGCCGCCTCACCCAGACGTGGTACCGCTCCGAGCAGGAGCTGCCCGACCTGCTCGACTACGACATCATCGCCTCCGACGCCACGTACCTGTACTTCCGCGGCGTCCCGCTGCACCCGTTCGGCCACGGCCTGAGCTACACGACGTTCGAGTACGCCGACCTGCGCGTACAACTGGACGGCGACCTGGTGCGGGCCCGCGTCACCGTGACGAACACCGGCCCGCGGCCCGGCGTGGAGGTCGTCCAGTTCTACACCCACCAGCAGCGCTCCCGCGTCAAGCAGCCGCTGCGCCGCCTGCGCGGCTTCGAGAAGGTCCGCCTGGCGCCCGGCGAGAGCCGCGCCGTCACCCTGACCCTGCCGGTGCCGGAGCTGGCGTTCTGGGACGTGACCAGGAGCAGGTTCGTCGTGGAGAGCGCGCCGCACCAGCTCATGGTCGGCCGCAGCGCCACCGACCTGCGCCTGAGCGCCCGCTTCGAGGTGGACGGCGAGAGCGTGCCGCCCCAGTCGGGACTGCTGCGCGCGGCGGCGCACGACGAGTACGACGCGATCACGTTCGTGGACGAGACCAAGGTGGACGGCGACGCCGTCAGGTCCGACGCGGAAGGGGCCTGGATCCTCTTCCGGCAGGTCGATCTCAGCGGGGCCACGACGTGCGTGGCGACGGCGGGCAGCGCCGAAGGCGGCATGATCACCATCCGCCGCGGCGACCCCCTCTACGGGGAGGCCCTCGCCACCTTCCCCGTCCCCAGGACCGCCCGCTACGCCTACCACGCCATCACGGCCTCGCTCGCGGCCGCGGACGGCGTGCACGACCTTTATGCCGTGTTCGAGGACGACGGCGTCACGCTGGCCCGGCTCGACTTCGGAGCCGGGGCTTGAGCGGGCGCACGGTCACGATCTCCCAGGTCGCCAAGCACGCGGGCGTGGCCGTCAGCACGGTCTCCTACGTGCTCAGCGGCAAGCGGACGATCTCGGCCGACACCAGGCGCCGGGTGCTCGACAGCATCAGCGCGCTCGGCTACCACCCCAACGCCGGCGCCCGCGCCCTGGCCAGCAAGCGCTCCAACGTGATCGCGCTGGTGCTGCCGCTGCGGGCGGGCATGCACGTGCCCGTCCTGATGCGCTTCGCCAGCGCCGTGGTGACGGCCGCGCGCCGGTTCGACCACGACGTGCTGCTGCTGACCGCCGACGAGGGCACCGAGGGCATCCGGCGGGTGGCCGCGAGCGCGCTGGTGGACGCGCTGGTGCTCATGGACGTCGAGCTGGACGACAGCAGGGTGCCGCTGCTGCGCGAGCTGGCCGAGCCGAGCGTCCTCATCGGCTTCCCCGCCGAGCCCGCGGGGCTGACGTGCGTCGACCTCGACTTCGCCGCCGCCGGCGCGCGGTGCGTGGACCACCTCGCCGAACGCGGCCACGAGGAGATCGCGCTGCTCGGGGCGCCTTCCGTGGTGTACGAGCGGGGGACGGGGTTCGCCCGGCGGACGCGCGAGGGGTTCGTGGAGGCGGTGGCCGCCCACGGTCTGCAGGGCGTCGCGCTGCCGTGCGAGGACACGTTCGACGAGGTGTACGAGACCGTACGCGGCCTGCTCCTCGACCGCCCCGGCCTGTCCGGGCTGGTCGTGCACAACGAGGCCGCGGTCGGCCACGTGCTGGCCGCGCTGCGGCAGCTCGACCGCCGGGTGCCGCACGACATGGCGGTGGTGGCGATCTGCCCCGACGACGTGGCCGAGCGGGCCAGCCCGCCGCTCTCCTCCGTGCTGATCCCGGCCGAGGAGGTGGGCAGGGAGGCGGTCCGCCTGGTCATGGACAAGCTCGAAGGCCGCGCGGTGCCCGACTCCACCCTCCTCACCCCGCTCCTGGCCGTGCGCGCCAGCACCTGACCCAAAGCGGCGTCAAGCCTGTCCGCTTTTTCGCCTCCTGGAGTTCCGCGTCCCCTTCTGCGGGCAGGCTGGCCGAGGCGAGGGGAGAGAACGCATGACTGAGCCGCGCATGCCCCCGGGGGCCGCCGACTCGGACGCGGAGGGGCTGACGGCCGTGACGGCCGGCGGGGTCGGGCTCCGCCACATCATCGAGGTGACCGCGAAGGAGGCCGAAGGGGTCACGGCGGTCGAACCGGTCGAGGGCGGCTGGAAGATCGGCGTCGAGGTCGTCGAAGACCGTCGCATCCCCTCCTCGGACGACATCCTCGCCCTCTACGAGGCCCGGATCGACGCGGAGGGCGGCCTGCTGTCGTACCGGAGGCTGCGGCGCTACCGGCGCTGCGACGCGGATGGGTCACCTACAGGAGGGTGACCTAGCATCGGGTGCGTGGACGACCCTGGCGCGGAGGTGTTCGAGGGGCAGCGGGCCCGGCTGTTCGGGCTGGCGTACCGGCTGCTCGGCTCCGCCGCCGAGGCCGAGGACATGGTGCAGGAGACGTACCTGCGATGGAGCCGGGTCACCGGGCCGGTCGAGGTCCCGGCCGCCTGGCTGACCAGGGCGATCACCAACCTCTGCCTCAGCCGGCTCACCTCCGCGCGGCGGCAGCGGGAGAGCTACGCGGGCCCGTGGCTGCCCGAGCCGGTGCTCACCGCCGACGGAGCGCTCGGGCCGCTGGAGACCGTCGAGCAGCGCGAGTCCGTGTCGATGGGCGTGCTCATCCTGCTGGAGCGGCTGACACCGGTGGAGCGGGCGGTGTTCGTGCTGCGGGAGGCGTTCGGGCACAGCCACGCGGAGATCGCCGACGTGGTGGGCATCGAGGAGGCGCACTCCCGTCAGCTCCACCGGCGGGCGCGGGCGCACGTGGGGGAGCCGCGCAAGCGCTTCGCGAGCGACCAGGAGCAGCACCGGCGCATCGTGCGGCGGTTCCTGGAGGCCGCCGTGCACGGGGACGTCGCCGCCCTGGAACGGCTGCTCGCCGACGACGTGGTCGCCTGGACCGACGGAGGCGGCTCCGTGACCGCGGCCCGGCGGCCGGTACACGGTCCGGCGAAGGTGACGCGCTACCTGGGAGGGCTGGTCACGCGGCCGGAGGCGGCCGGGGTGGTGGCCGAGTTCCTGGAGGTCAACGGGGAGCCCGCGGCGCTGATCCGCGGCCCCGGCGGCGACCTGCTGGCGATCATGACCATGGAGCTGGACGGCGACCACGTCGCCGTCGTCCGGACCACCGTCAACCCGGCCAAACTCGCCTTCGCCGGGGCACAGCTCGCCTGATCCGAGTGTGAGCACGATCACACGCCGGTCCTGTCACGGATGGGCGGGCTCGCCAGTTCAGGAACCATGACAGATCGCATCGTGGTGCTGGGAGCCGGATATGCCGGACTGGGAGCGGCCAAGCGCGCCGCACGACGGCTGCGGGGCGCCGGAGCTCGGGTGACGCTGGTCAACGCGGCCGACCGGTTCGTGGAGCGCATCCGGCTCCACCAACTCGCCGCCGGGCAGCGGCTGCCCGACCTGCCGCTGGCCGGCCTGCTCGACGGCACCGGCATCGAGCTGGTCGTCGCCCGGGTGACGGGGATCGATCCGGGTTCGAGGACGGTACGCCTGGACGCGCCTCCGTACGAGCTCTCCTGCGACGTGCTCGTCTACGCCCTCGGGAGCGCGGCGGAGCTGGATTCGGTGCCCGGGGTGCGCGAGCACGCGTACACGCTGGCCACCGCCGACGAGGCCGTCCGGCTGGGCACCCGCCTCGCCGGGACCGGCGAGGTGACCGTGATCGGCGGCGGGCTGACCGGGATCGAGGCCGCGACCGAGTTCGCCTTCACCCGTCCTGGGCTGCGCGTCTCGCTGCTGTCGGGCGGCCTGATCGGGGAGAGCCTGTCCGCGCGTGCCCGCCGCCACCTCCACCGGGCCTTCCGCCGCATGGGCATCGCCGTCCGCGAGCGCACGCCGGTCGCCAAACTCGGCCCGAACGGCCTGCTGCTGGCGAACGGGGACGAGCTGCCCGCCGAGACCGTGGTCTGGGCCGCCGGTTTCCGCGTCCCCGGCCTGGCCGCGGAGGCCGGGCTGGCCACGGACCGGCACGGACGCATGCTCGTGGACCGGTCGCTGCGGTCGGTGTCGCATCCGGAGGTGTTCGGCATCGGCGACGCCGCCCGCACCCTGGACCGGAGCGGGCAGGTCGCCCGGATGGCCTGCCAGACCGGCCTCCCCATGGGGATCTGCGCGGGCGACGCGGTGGCCGACCTGCTGAGCGGGCGGGCGCCGCGGCGGGCCAGATTCCGGTACGTCTGGCAGAACATCAGCCTGGGCCGGCACGACGGCGTCACCCAGTTCACCCGTCCGGACGACAGCCCGCTCGACGCCGTCCTCACCGGCCGGACCTCGGCGGCCTTCAAGGAGACCATCGCCCGCGGCACCGTCTGGGCTATGCGCCACCCGGGCCCGTACCGGCCGTGACGGCCCATCGCTCGTGGTCCCGCCACGCCCCGTCGATGAACTGGAAGTCCGGCGAGTAGCCCTCCCGCCGGAAGCCGGCCCGCTTGATCAGGTTCAGGGAGGGGGTGTTGGACGGCTGGATGTTGGCTTCGACGCGGTGCAGCCCCAGCTCGCCGAACGCGTACCGGACGAGCAGCCGCAGCCCCTCGGTCATGTAGCCCCTGCCGGTCGTGGACGAGTAGGCGCAGTAGCCCAGGGTGCCGTCCTGGCGGGTGCCCCGGATGATGTTGTTCAGGTTGGCCCGGCCGACGATCGCGCCGGTGTCGACCCGGCAGATGACGAATCCCTCGTTCGCCGGGTCGTCGAAGCGTGCCATGTAGCCGTCGAAGGCCTCGTCGGTGGTGATGGGGGCGCCGGGCATCCAGCGGGCGAGCAGGTCGGCGCTCTCCCGGTTCAGGGCCAGGAATTCCGTACGGTCGCGGTGGCCGATGCGGCGGATGCCGACGCGGGCGCCCTGGGCGAGGTAGGTCACTTATCGATCTTGTCGTAAGGCCGGCCACGACGCGCACCGCCAGGACCGGCCGTCCCACTCGACCGGGAACGGCACCGCGTGCGGGAGCGGCGCGCCCCACACCTGCTCGCCCAGCCCCGGGCACAGCACGCTGAGCCCGGCGGTGAGGCTGCCCACATGCCCGACCAGAGCGACCGTCCCGCTGTCGCTGGCGGTCAGCTGATCCGGGCGGGTGGCGGGCTCGTCCGGGTCGGCGGTGCCCTCCAACCGCCCGATCCCGAACTCCACGAGCCCTCGCAGCGCCACCACCTCCTCCCGCAGCCCCAGCGCCCGCGCGATGATCTCGGCGGTCTGCCGGGCGCGCACCGCCGTACTGGCGTAGATCCGGATGACGCCCTCTCCCCGCAGCCGCTCGGCCGCCTCCGCCGCCTGTGCCCGCCCCTTCGGGGTCAGCTCCGCCGGCGGCAGCGCCCCGGCCACCCCGGCGACGACGTTCTCCGACTCGGCATGGCGCAGGCACAACACGCGGACACCCATGCGCCCGACCCTACGAGCCCGAGCCCCTGGCGTGCTCGAGACTCCGGAGAAGGGCGTCGAGCGACTCCTCGGGGGCCTGTCCAGCGGTGTCGACGAGGACGCGTTCGCGCTCCCACGGCTCGTACTCGCGCTCGACGACCTCCCGCCAGTCAGGCGGCCGCAGGTCGGGGATGTCGATCGAGCGCGAGGTCACGATGTGCCGATGCTCGGCGGGATCGGAGCAGACCACCTCCACCTCGGTCACCGGAACGCCCGCCTTGACCCCGACCTCCCGCCAGGCGTCGCGGGTGACGCCCAGTGGGTTCACCGACTCCGCGATCACCGTCAGCCCCTGCCTCAGGTGCTCCTCGGCCAGCGCGTAACCGACGACGTATCCGGCGGGGCCGATGGGGTGGCGGGCCAGGCCGGAGCGGACGATCGCCTGCTCGATGGTGTCGATCCGCACGTGCACCGCGCCGATGCGGGCGGCGAGGAGCCGGGCGAGCGTTGTCTTGCCTGTCGCGGGGAGACCGCCGATGACGATGAGCACGCACCCCATGCTAGGAAGCCCACCCGGCGAGCGCGGAAATTGTCACTCCCGTAGTCCAAGCTGAACCCGTCCGCTCTCGCGAAGGGGTGCCGTTCGTGTCGATCCAGGTCGCCGGCCGCCGTCGTTCGGCTGCCTCACTCGCCAAGGCCTTCCCCGGCGCCGAGGTCATCGACGTGACCTCCAAGGCGGACGAGCCATGGGTGCGGCTGAGCCCGTTCTACCCGCACGGGGGCATCCCCGTCCCGCAGACCCCGGGCGTCACCAGCCAGAGCGTCGAGGGGATCTGGCAGGCGCTCAAAGTCTTCGAGACCGCCGACGTCGACCCGGCCAAGCTCGCGATCACCACCATGACCGGCCTCAAACGCACCGTACGCAAGTACGGCCCGGTGCGCGGCCACCGCGACGGCCTCCACGGGGACCGGCTGCTGACCTACCAGGCCGCGCGGCGCCGCATCTACCTCCCGGCCTACCGCTGGGTCCTGGAGCACAAGACCGGCGATCTCGTGGAGCGTCTGCGCCTGCTCGCCGCCGACCGCGAGGTCGTCCTCCTCGACTACACCACCAACGGCGACATCGACGACCCCGCCACCCCGCTCTCCCACGCCGCGCTGATCTGCCTGCACGTCCAGGAGAAATGGCCCGAGGAAGACTGACCCGTAGTCACCATCAGGTTCCCCAGTCACCAAAAAGTGCGTTCTTCCATGTCAGGGCACACTCTCTTATGGTTTCTGAGTAACTACAAGAGATCACGGGCGTCCCGGTTCGGCGGACGCCCGGACAAGGAGGCAGGCGACATGGCCATCACTCTCGTCAACCCCGACGGATTGCCCCACATCGATGTCTACCGGCAGGTGTCGATCGCATCAGGGACGAAGCTCGTCTTCCTCGCCGGACAGGTCTCCTGGGACGCCCAGGGGGTCACGGTCGGCGAAGGCGACCTCGCCGCGCAGGTCGAGCAGTGCTACCTCAACATCGCCACCGCCTTGGCCGGGGTAGGCGGCTCCTTCGACGACGTGGCGAAACTGACCGTCTACGTCGTCGACTGGACCCCCGACAAGATGCCCGCGCTCCTGGAGGGCATCTCCCGGGCAGGAGCGAAGCTGGGGGTCACTCCGGTCCCACCGGCCACACTGCTGGGCGTTGCGGCACTGGACATCCCCGAGCATCTGGTCGAGATCGAAGCCACCGCGATGCTCAGCGCATAAAAGGGGATGAACCTCTCCAGGGTTCGGTGCGAGGCTGGGCTCGTGAGCGACACGCAAACCGTGGTCCTGGTCGAGGGAGTCAGTGACAAGTCGGCCGTCGAAGCGCTGGCCGAGCGCCGTGGCCGGAATCTGGCGGCCGAAGGCATCTCCCTGGTGGCGATGGGCGGTGCCACGAACATCGGGACGTATATCGGCAAGTTCGGCCCTCCCGGTCGCGATCTCCGGCTGGCCGGTCTGTGCGACGTCGGGGAGGAGGGCGACTTCCGGAGGAGCCTCGAGCGCGCCGGCCTCGGATCCGACCTCAGCCGAGGCGATCTGGAGGCGCTCGGATTCTTCGTGTGCGTCGCCGACCTGGAAGACGAGCTGATCCGCGCCCTCGGCACCGCCATGGTCGAGCAGGTCGTCGACGCCGAGGGCGAGCTCAGCTCGTTCCGCTCGCTCCAGAAGCAACCCGCATGGCGCGGGAGAGCCACCCACGACCAGTTGCGCCGGTTCATGGGGTCAGGCGGCGGCCGCAAAATCCGCTATGCCGGCCTGCTCGTCGCGGCCCTCGATCTCGATCGCGTGCCGCGACCGCTGGACATGCTGCTGGCCCACGTCGCCGGGTGAGGCCTGACGCGCGAGCGCTCCCCGCGGGCTTGTGGGCCCAGGGGGAGCGCTCGTCGTGGTTCGGTCGGGGCTAGGGTTACCAGTCGCCGCCACCGAAGTCGCCGCCACCGAAGTCGCCTCCGCCACCGAAGTCGCCCCAGCCGCCGCCGTCTCCGCCGCCGCCGCCGAAGTCACCGCCACTGCCGAAGTCGCCTCCGCCGCCGTCGGCGTAGCCCTCGGCATAGCCGGCGCCGTAGCCGCCGTAGCCGAAGCCGCCGCTGAGCAGGCTGCCCATCATGGTGCCGATGAACATACCGGTCATGATGTCGCCGAAGCCGCCGTAGTAGCCGTACGCGTACGGCTGGTACGCGGGCCCCGCGTCGTAGTAGGGGCGGCGCTGGCCGTCGACCATGACCTCGCGCATCTGCGGGTCGAAGCCGCGCTCCACGGCCTCGGCGTCCATCTTGCAGGCGGGCACGTCACGGACGGCGCCACCGGGCGGGGCCCAGCGGACGTCGCGGGCGGACGGGCCATGCTGCGGGTTGAAGAAGCAGGGGGCCCGCCGCTCGGGGACCGGGTCGTTGTGGACCTTGGCCTTCACCACGGCCAGCGCGTAGCGGCCGTCCTCGAGGGTCTGGGTGACCTCGCGGACCTGCTCGGCACGCTGGACGTTGGCCAGCTGGGTCTTGGCCTTCTCGTAGGAGTCGAGCGCCTGCTGCCACTCCTCGATGTGCTTGCCGCCCTGGCCGGCGAGCGTCACGTCGGTGTCGAGGGAGGTGATCTCCTCGCCCAGCTTGGTGACGTCCTCGTCCACGGTCTGCTTGACGGCCGCCAGGTCCTTGGCCTCCTGGATGGCCTTCTTCTTCTTGCGGTTGCTGGAGTAGAGGAAGTAGCCGCCACCGCCGACCACGACCAGGCCGCCCAGGGCGATCAGCGCGGCGGTGCCGCCGGCGCCGGGGTTGGCCTGGCTGCCGCTGTCGAGCGCGGAGCGCTTGCCGTCGACGGCGAGGTCAACGCGGTTGACGAAGTCCTTCATGCCGTCCACGACGTTGCCGGAGTTGGCACTCACCGCGAGGTTGGCCAGCCTGCCCGCGACACCCTCCTGGCGGAAGGCGCTCGAGGCCGCGAACAACGTCTCGCCGTCGAGCACGGCGAACGTGGCGCGGTTGCGGCCGGCCTTCGTGAGCTCGGAGTTGAGCGAGCTCATGTACGACGCAATCGTGGAGTTGTCCAGCGTGCCGTCGGGGAGCGCCACGGTATAGATCTTGCTCTTGGCCCCCTTCAGCGCGTCACGGATCTCATTCTGCTGGTCCGACGACAGCGATGAACCGGACTCCACGAAAAGCGGGTCCTTCTTGTCCTTCCAGTAGGACACCACCGACTGAGCATCAGGGGGTGCCGCCGCGTTGGCGGCAGGGGACAGCGCAAGCACGACGATTAGACCGGCGATCAGAGCCGCAAGCGCGGCCCCTGCTCGGCGCAGCGAGTGGGTCATTGGCAGCAAGCCTCCTTCGCCCATGAGGACGAACGAGCGGTCGGCAAAGTTCCTCACTGTCGCACGTTACCTGTCCGCGAGCGCGCGGGCGCACACCGTGGCGAAGATGCCGGAATCTCCGTCAGGTGTCCTTGATCTCACAGATCGCGGCGCCCGACGTGACCGTCTGCCCGACCGCGGCCGTGAGCCCCGTGATCGTGCCCGACTTGTGGGCGGCCAGCGGCTGCTCCATCTTCATCGCCTCCAGCACCACGACCGTGTCGCCCTCGTTCACCACGTCCCCGTCCGTGGCCACGACCTTGACGATCGTCCCCTGCATGGGGCTGACCAGCGCGTCTCCGCCCGCCGCCGACGCCTTCCCGGCGCGGGCGGCACCGCGTCGCGGCGCCTTCGCGGGCGCCGGCGCGGACGCGCCGAACCCGGCGGGCAGCACCACTTCGAGGCGTTTGCCCCCGACCTCCACCGTCACCGTCTCGCGAGCGGCGGCGCCGGCGTCCGGGCCCGAGGCGATCTCCTCCTCGTACGGCGCGACCGTGTTCTCCCATTCCGTCTCGATCCACCGCGTGTGCACCGAGAACGGCGAGGAGACGAACGCCGGATCGGACACGACGGCCCGATGGAAGGGCAGCACGGTGGGCATCCCCGAGATCTCGAACTCGGCCAGCGCCCGCCGCGACCGCTCCAGCGCCTCCTGCCGCGTCCGGCCCGTGACGATCAGCTTCGCCACCAGCGAGTCGAACGTCTGCGGCACCGTCATCCCGGCCTCGTAGCCGGCGTCGAGGCGCACCCCGGGCCCGGCGGGCGGGCGCATGACGGTCAGCGTCCCGGGGGCGGGCAGGAAGTTGCGCCCGGCGTCCTCCGCGTTGATCCGGAACTCGATCGAGTGCCCGCGCAGCTCCGGGTCGCCGTACTCCAGTGTCTCCCCGTCGGCGATCCTGAACATCTCCCGCACCAGGTCGATCCCCGACACCTCCTCGGTGACCGGGTGCTCGACCTGCAGCCGGGTGTTCACCTCGAGGAATGAGATGGTCCCGTCCTGCCCCACGAGGAACTCGCACGTGCCGGCCCCGACGTAGCCCGCCTCCTTCAGGATGGCCTTGGAGCCGGAGTAGAGGATCTCGAGCTGCTCCCGCGACAGGAACGGCGCCGGCGCCTCCTCCACCAGCTTCTGGTGGCGGCGCTGGAGCGAGCAGTCGCGCGTGCTGACCACGACCACGTGGCCGTGCGCGTCGGCCAGGCACTGCGTCTCGACGTGGCGCGGCCGGTCGAGGTAGCGCTCCACGAAGCACTCGCCCCGTCCGAACGCCGCGACGGCCTCGCGCACGGCCGACTCGTACAGCTCGGCGACCTCGTCCAGGTTGCGCGCCACCTTGATGCCGCGCCCGCCGCCGCCGTACGCCGCCTTGATCGCGATCGGCAGCCCGTGCTCCTCCGCGAACGCCACGACCTCGGCCGCCCCGGAGACGGGGTCCTTCGTGCCCGCGACCAGCGGCGCGCCGACCTTCTGCGCGATGTGCCTGGCCCGCACCTTGTCGCCGAGCGCGGCGATGGCCTCCGGCGGCGGGCCGATCCAGATCAGGCCCGCGTCGATGACGGCCTGCGCGAAGGCGGCGTTCTCGGCCAGGAAGCCGTATCCGGGATGCACGGCGTCGGCGCCGGAGCGCCGCGCGACGTCGAGCAGCTTGGCGATGTCGAGGTAGGTCTCCGCGGGGGACTGACCACCCAGCGCGTACGCCTCGTCGGCGACCTTGGCGTGCAGGGCGTCGAGGTCCTGGTCGGCGTAGACGGCCACACTTCCGATCCCGGCGTCCTGGCACGCGCGGGCCACCCGTACCGCGATCTCGCCGCGATTGGCGATCAGAACCTTCCGCACCGACCTAAGTCCTTCCTGAGAGGTTCAGCGGCCCAGGTACGCGCCGCCGTTCACATGGAGCACCTGCCCGGTCACATGCCTGGCTCCCGCGGAGGCCAGGAACAGAACGGTATCGGCGACGTCAGAGGGGGTGCCGGGGCGCCCGTTCCGCGTGTTCTCCACGCGTGCCCTGATGCCGTCCTCGGTCAGCCGGCCGCGGAAGAACTCGGTGTCCAGGACGAGGCCGGGGGCGACCACGTTCGCGGTGACGCGCCGGGGGCCGAGCTCGGCGGCCAGGTCGGCGGTCCAGGACTCCAGGGCGGCCTTGGCGGCGCCGTACGAGCCGGAGCCCGTGCCGTGCGCGGCGATGGAGCCGACCGAGACGATCCGGCCGCCCTCCCTCAGGCGCGGCGTCAGCGCGGTCGTGACGAGGACGGCGGACATGAGGTTGGCGTTGAGGTTGGCCCACCAGGCCTCGGCCACGTCCGTCAGCTCGCCGGGCTGCCTGCGGTCGAGGTTGGTGTTGCCGCCGGCGTTGTTGACCAGCACGTCCACGTGCGGCGGCAGGCTGCCGATCGCCTCTTTCACGGCGACGGGGCTGGAGGCGTCGAACGCCACGTGCGCCGCCCCGAGCCGCGCCGCGGCCTCCTTCAGCACGTGCTCGCGGCGGCCGGTGATGGTCACGCGGTCGCCGAGCGAGACGAACGCGGCCGCGACGGCGTATCCGATGCCGGTGCCTCCGCCGGTCACCACAACCTCGCGCATGACCCGAGCGCTCCCCGAGACGAATCCGAACAGTCCTCGGGTAGACCATAGCCGCTCGGTATAACTCAGGCGACGGTAGGTGGTCACCCCTTAAGTTGAGGGCGCTTTCCCCATGTTCCAGGAGGTATGCATGAGCCAGAGCATGCTCGGCGGCGACCCCGCGGAAATGCAGCAGATGGCCAGTCAGTTCACGCAGCAGTCGGAGGCGGTCCGCACCACCATGACCGCGCTCGACCGCGAGGCCGCCAAGGTCGGCACGGCGTGGACGGGGCCGGGCGCCCAGCGTTTCCAACAGGCGTGGCAGAACTACCGCACGGCCTTCCAGCGCATGACCGAGGAGTTGCAGGAGGCTTCGCGCGTCATCGGCACCTACCGCCAGAACATCGAGTCCGCAACGAAATGAGCAACGGATCGGGGCCCTGGCAAGGGAGCCGGGGCTTCCTTCCCTCAAAGCCGAACCGAAGCCGAAGCCGAAGCCAGACCGATGCCGATGCCGATGCCGGACCGAAGCCGGACCGGCGCTGATTCCGGCCTGATTCGGGGCTGATTCGGGCAGGCCCCGCCGCCGCCCGAATCCGGCAAGCTACGCTTTTTCCCCATGATTGGTCGCGCCTTGGTGGCGAGCGTGCTCGCCCTGCAGGTCCCGCTGGCGCCCGCGGCCGTGAGGGACGAGTGCCGGCCGCCCAGGGGCACCATGCAGGTGGGCGAATCCTGGGCGCAGAAACGGCTCGACCCCAAACGCGTCTGGTCGCTGTCCACCGGTGCGGGCGTGAAAGTCGCCATCGTCGACAGCGGCGTCGATCTGCAGCATCCGCAGATCCGCCTGGCGGGCCGGGCCGACCTCACCGGCACCGGCTACCGCGACTGCGTGGGCCACGGGACCGCGGTGGCGGGCATCATCGGCGCCCAGTACATGCAGGGCGTGCTCTTCTACGGCATGGCGCCGGGCGCGCGGCTGCTGTCGTACAAGCAGACCGCCTCCGAGCGGAACGGCGACCCCGATCTGCTGGTCAAGGCCATCAAGGCGGCGGCGGACGAGGGCGCCAAGGTCATCAACGTGTCGGTCTCGACGAGCGACCTGCCCGCGCTGCGCGAGGTGGTGCAGTACGCGCTCGCCAAGGACGCGGTGATCGTGGCCGCGGCCGGCAACGTCACGAAGGAGGACGGCACCCCCGTACCGGCCTATCCGGCCGCCTACGAAGGGGTGCTCGCGGTCGGCGCGGCGGGCCCGAACGGCATCCTGTCCAACTTCTCCAACGTCAAGACCCCCGTCGCCGTGCTCGGCCCCGGCCAGGGCGTCACGTCCACCTGGCCCGGCCGCTCCTACTTCAAGGACCTCAACGGCACCAGCTACGCCGCCCCCTACGTCGCCGGGGTGGCCGCGCTCGTCCGGGCCCGCTTCCCGAAGCTGGACCAGGCCCAGGTACGCCAGCGCATCATCGCCACCGCCGACGGCGCCACGGGCGGCGGCAAGGGGGCGGGCATGGTCAACCCGATGCTCGCGCTCAGCGCGATCCTCCCGTACGAGCCCGCCGGCGCCCCCGTGGTCGCGCCCCCTCCGCCCAGCCCGCTCGCCGCGGAGGCCGTGGCCAAGGTCCCGCCCGTGGACCACGACGCGATCGACCTGGCCCTGATCGTCGCCGGGTCCGCGCTCGGGCTGGCGCTGCTGGTGGCGATCGCCCGCGTCATGATCCCGATGGGCCGCCGCAGGGGCTGGCGGCCCGGCCGCCCGGAGTGACTCGGGCTGCAAGGAAACAAAACGGTGAATTGTCGGGTACGGCCCGAAACTTCTGATGCTGAAGTGAAAGATCTGGTTCAATGTGTCCAGATCATGCTTGGCCGTGAAAGGTTTAGTCATGCACGCTTTGCGCCCTGGTGATCCCGAGCGGATCGGCGATCTCAGCATTGTTGGCCGGCTGGGAGAGGGGCCGCGGGGCGAGGTGTTCCTTGGCCGCGAGTCCGAGGACGCCCCCATCGTCGCGGTGAAGCTGCTCCCGGCGGAGCCGGACGCCGACGCCGACGCGCCGGTCAAGCACCTGGCAGCCAAACAGGTCTCCAGCTCGTACGTGGCCAGGGTCCTGGACGCCGGAATGCACGAGGACCGCCCGTACGTCGTCAGAGAGCACGTCGAAGGCAAGAGCCTGGCCCAGGCGGTGGCCGACGACGGCCCACTGACCGGGGACGCGCTCGAGCGGGTCGCGGTCGGGGTGCTGACCGCCCTGTCGGCCGTCCACCTCGCCGGCCGTTCGCACAAGTCGCTCACACCCCACAACGTGATCCTCGGCCCCGAGGGCCCGCGGGTCACCGACGCCGGGATCGGCGAGCCGGTGGGCGAGATCGCCTACCAGGCCCCCGAACAGCTGCTCGGCCTGCAGTACGGCCCCTACGCGGACGTGTTCGCCTGGGCGGCGACCATCGCGTTCGCGGCCACGGGCAAGGCGCCGTTCGCCGACCGTGACGCGGTGCTGACCGGTGAGCCCGAGGTGGACATCGAGGCCGAGCCGGTGCGCAGGGTGGTGCTGGCGGCGCTGTCCAAGGAGGTCGGCAAGCGGCCGACCACGTACAGCGCGCTCATGCAGCTGCTCGGCGGCAACGCCAAGCCGCCCGCGGCCCAGCAGACCGCCATCGAGGGCGTGCCGATCCAGGGCATCCCGATCCCCGGCGTGCCCGGCCAGGGCGGTCCCGTGCCGCCTCAGGACACGCTGGTCGCCGGCCCGCCGATGCTGCAGAACGGCCCGCCGCCCGTCCAGGGTCCGCCGTTCGTGCCGGGCCCGCCCATGCAGGGTCCCCCGATGCAGGGTCCGCCCATGCAGGGCCTGCCGGTGCCGCATCAGCACCAGTCCGAGACGCCGATGTGGGGCCCGCCGGAGCCGGACCAGCAGCCGCAGCACATCAGGCTCGAGGCCGTGCCCTCCGGGCCCGCCGCCCGGCCGCGCCGTGGCTTCCCGCTGGGACTGGTCGCCGGGGTCGCCGTGGTCGCGCTCATCTCGGCCCTGGGCCTGTGGGGCGCGAACAGGTACGTGAAGCTGCAGCAGGTCAACCCGGCCTCCATGGCGCAGGCCAACGCGGACGAGATCCCGGTGCCCGCCAGCGCCCCGGCGACCACCGGCCCGCAGGGTACGGACCCCCTCGGCGGCGGCGCCGATCCGCAGCAGACGCAGCCCGAGGCCACCGTGCCCTGGGGCGCCACGGCCGCCCCGGACGACTCGGGCGTCGGGCCGCTGACGCTGCCCACCGAGTGGTCCTCGACCTCGGCCGCGCCCCAGGTGCCCGAGCTGACCACCGTGCCCACGACCCCGGCCGCGATCCCGACCCAGCCGGTCCCGACGCAGCCGGTCCCCACGGTCACGCAGCCGGCCGCGAACAACACGGCCGAGTCGACGCCGACGCCCAGCAAGACGCGGCACGCGAAGCCGACGGCGACGGTCACGAAGACGGTGGACAGGACGCCCACGCCGACGCCCACGCCGACCGAGGAGCCCACGAAGGAGCCGGAGCCCACCCCGACTCCGACCAAGGAGCCGACGAGGGAGCCGGAGCCCACCCCGACTCCGACGAAGACCACGGCCAAGCCGACTCCGACGCCCACGAAGACGACGGCCAAGCCCACGCCCACCCCCACGAAGACGACGGCCAAGCCGACGCCGACCCCGACCAGGACCACGAACCCGTACTCGCCCACCCAGGTGTGCGGCTCCGGCTTCTCGGTCCAGCGGTCCAGCCCGTTCGGGGGCGGGGTGACGTACCAGCTCTGGAACAACAGCACCGGCCAGAACTGCGTGGTCACCATCAAGACCACTGACATCGGCAAGAAGACGCCGGTCAGCGCGACCCTGGAGGTCCAGGGCGGCGGCAGCCAGACGGACTCCGGCAGCTTCGAGTTCTACGCCGGCCCGGTCAAGCTGCCCGCCAGGGGCAAGTGCGTGCGCTTCTCCGGCAGCGCCGGTGGCACGAGCACCAGCGCGGCCTGGGGCAGCTGCGGGGCCTGAGCGCCCTTTCGAACGACAGATGGGCCCGGATCGCTGAGATCCGGGCCCATCTGTCGTTTCAGTAGCCGACGTAGTCCAGGCCGCGCTTGGAGTTGACCACGCCAGGCACGTTCGACACCGAGCCGTAGCGCGAGATCGCGTACCGCACGCCCGCGATGATGTTGTCCACCGGGTCGTAGATGTTCTTGTGCCCGGCCAGCGAGTACGAGCTGAACGTCGGGTCGATGGTCTGCATGAGGCCCTTGGACGGCGTGCCCTTGGCCGCGTTGGAGTCCCAGTTGTTGATCGCGTTGGGATTCCCGCCGGACTCGTGCTGGATGATCATCCAGATGTCGCTGGCGTTCATCTTCGAGGCCGGCACGCCGTTCTTCTCCAGGATCGCGATGGCCTGCTCGATCCACTGCTTGACCTGGCCCGTCGGCGCGGGACCGCCTCCGGCGGGCGGGGGGCCGCTGGGGCCGTAGCCCCCGAAACCGGACGGGCCGCCGCCGCCGGGCCCGTTCCCGCCGGCCCCTTGCAGGGTGGTGCGCGGCTGGTACTCGGGATCCGGCTCCCATTCGATCTTCCGCCCGGGCGCCGGTGTGAAGTCCTGCGTGGAGACATCCGGGATCGCGTGGAAAGTGAGCGTGCGATCGTCCAGGAACCCGTTGATGTCCTTCTTGGCCTTGCTGACCGCCTTGTTCGCCGAGTCCACCCACGGCTGGGCCTCGGTCTTGGCCTGGTCGACCAGCTTCCTCAACCCGGGCTCCACGTCCGCCTCCTTGGCGTCGGGGTGCTCGCGGTAGTAGGTGGTCTTGTAGGTGGCGGCGCTGGTGGTCAGGTCCCGGCAGATGGAGCTGATCTCGGTGTGCGAGGTACGCAGCGCCGAGGCGGCGGCCTCGAGCGAGGCCGCGGAGTTGGACAGCGCCAGCTTCAGGTCCTCGGCCGCGGTGCCGTACTTGCGCATGTAAGTGGCGAACTGGTCGGAGGAGTGGCCCTTCCAGGCGTCGTCCACCGTCTGGACCGCGGCCCCCAGCGCGCCGTCGAACTCGTTGACGTCGCCCGACACGCTGCGCCAGGCGGTGGCGATCTTGTCGATGGCGCCGGGGTCGCCGGTCACCTTGTTCAGCATGGTGTCGAGCGCGTCGCCTCCGGGCAGGTGGGCGACGCTCATGAGGTCGCCCTGTGCGCCTTGCGGATGTTCTCCTCCACGTTGCTCAGACCCCGCTCGACCCCGCCGAGCTTCCTGCGGGCCTGGTCCATCTCGCCGATCACGGCGGTCCAGACGCCGTTCGCGGCCGTGGCCAGCGTGCCGGAGTCGTCCAGGTGGCCGAAGGTGGTGGCGGCGACGGCGGTGCGGTTGTTGTGCGGCTCACCGCGGTCGTCGTAGGTGAGCTTGCCGGGGTTGCGTTCGTTCAGCGTCTCCTCGTACTGGCCGGCGGCCTTGTGGATGGCTGTGCGGCACTTGTCCAGCGCCGAGAGGTAGATCTCCAGATCGGCCATCATTCTCCCCGTGTCTTGTCCGCGTCCAGGTATGCCGTCTGCGTCAGGCGCGCGCCGTATCGCCGGTCGACCAGGAAGCCGCGGCCCGGCGGCAGTGTCTGAGGCCGTACGTTGCCGAACAGGTAGCCCTCGTCCTTGTTGCCGGACATGAGCAGCGCCGGCGTGGCCATGTCCTTCATGCGCTGGATGACCGGGTCGAACATGGCACGGCCCGCGCCGCCCATCTGGCGGGCCAGCACGACGTGCAGGCCGATGTCGCGGGCCTGCGGCAGCAGGTCCACCAGCGGGTGCAGCGGGTTGGACGAGGTCGCGACCAGGTCGTAGTCGTCGACGATGATGTACAGGTCGGAGCCCTGCCACCAGCTGCGGTCGCGCAGCTGCTCGGGCGTCAGGTTGGCCGGGGGCAGGCGGCTCAGCAGGGCGCCCTTGGCGTCGTTGATGAGGTCGGCGGCGGCCGCGCTGGAGGCGGCGTAGCCGATGCGGTGCGGGGTCACCGCGGAGTCGAGCAGCGCCCTGCGGTAGTCGATCACGATCATCATGGCTTCGCTCGGCTGCTTGCGCGCCACCAGCCCCTCGGAGATGAGCCGCAGCAGGTTCGACTTGCCGCTCTCGTTCTCGCCGAAGACCACGAAGTGCGGGTCGGCGTCGAAGTCGAGGGAGACGGGCGCCAGCGCCGCCTCGTCGATGCCGATCGGGATCCGCTCCCGGTCGTCCGGCAGCGCGGAGACGGGCAGGACGGCGGGCAGCAGCCTGACCCGCGGCGCGGGCGTGCCCTGCCAGGAGTCCCGTACGGCCTGCACCAGCGAGCGAGCCCCGGCCGCCAGGTCCGTGGAGTTCTGCACCCCGTCGATCCTGGGCAGCGCGGTCAGGAAGTGGAACCCGTCCTTCGTCAGCCCCCGGCCCGGCGCCGCCTCCGGCACGGCCAGCGCCTTCTTCCTGCTGACCTCCGACTCGTAGGCGTCGCCGAGCTTGAGCTCGATCTTGGTGCCGAGCAGGTCACGGATGCTCGGCCGGAACTCCGACCACTTGTTGGTCGCGGCGACGAGGTGGATGCCGTAGCCGAGCCCGCGCGCCGCGATGTCGGTGATGGTCGGCTCCAGCGAGTCGAACTCCTGCCTGAGCGTCAGCCAGCCGTCCACGACCAGGAACACGTCACCCCAGCCGTCGCTCTGGATCGCGCCCTCCGCGCACAGCTGCCGGTAGGAGGCCATCGACTCGATGCCGTGCTCGCCGAAGTCGCGCTCGCGCTGCTCCAGGATGGCGCCGATCTCGGCCACCGTACGGCGTACCCGGTCGCCGTCGAGGCGGGTGGCGACGCCGCCGACGTGCGGGAGCCCTTCGAGCGAGGCGAGCGCGCCACCGCCGAAGTCGAGGCAGTAGAACTGGACCTCGCGCGGCGTGTGCATGAGCGCCATGCTGGCCACGAGCGTACGTACGACGGTGCTCTTGCCGCTCTGGGTGCCGCCCGCCACCCCGACGTGTCCGGCGGCACCGGAGACGTCCAGCCAGAACGGGTCACGGCGCTGCTCGAACGGCTTGTCGATGATGCCGATGACGGCGTGCAGCTGGCCCCGGCCCTGCCAGCCCGCGGTCGTCAGGCCGAACTCGGGGGTGACGGAGAGCGGGGGCAGCAGGTGCGCCAGGGTAGGCGGCTCGGCCAGCGGCGGCAGCCAGATGCGGTGCGCTCCCGGGCCGTGCCCGGCCAGCCGGCCGACCACGACGTCGAGCAGGCTGCGCTGGTTGCCGCCCGCGGGCTCTTCCTGCTCCGACTGCGTCGCCAGCTGGACGGGCTTGGTGATCTCGGGCAGCGGCATGTAGGTGGGGCCGTACTCGACGACCTCGCGGATCGCCGCGGTGCCGTCGGGGGCGACCGTCTGCGCCGCGTCGTCGTGGTGGGCGCCGGAGACGTAGGCGGCCTTGAATCTGGTCATACCGGTCGTGTCGAACTTCAGGTAGCCGTTGCCCGGCGCCGACGGCAGCTCGTACGCGTCCGCCACGCCGAGCACGACCCGGCTCTCCATGGCGGAGAACGTCCGCAGGCCGATCCGGTAGGACAGGTGGGTGTCCAGGCCGCGCAGCCGCCCCTCCTCCAGCCGCTGGGAGGCCAGCAGCAGGTGCACGCCGAGCGAGCGGCCCAGCCGGCCGATCATCACGAACAGGTCGATGAACTCGGGCTTGGCCGACAGCAGCTCGCTGAACTCGTCCAGCACGATGAACAGCGTCGGCATCGGCCGCAGGTCGGCGCCCTGTTCGCGGGCCCGCTCGTAGTCGCGCAGCGAGGCGTAGTTGCCCGCCGCGCGCAGCAGCTCCTGCCGGCGCACCATCTCGCCGTGCAGCGCGTCGTGCATGCGGTCGACCAGGGGGAGCTCGTCCTCCAGGTTGGTGATGACGGCGGAGACGTGCGAGAGCCCCTCCAGCCCGAGGAACGTCGCGCCACCCTTGAAGTCGACCAGGACGAAGTTGAGGATCTCGGAGGAGTGGGTGATCGCCAGGCCCAGTACGAGCGTGCGCAGCAGCTCCGACTTGCCGGAGCCGGTCGCGCCGATGACCAGGCCGTGCGGGCCCATCCCGCCCTGCGCGGACTCCTTGATGTCCAGCTCGACCACCCGGCCGTCGCCACCCATGCCGATGGGCACGCGCAGCCGGTTGCGGCCCGCCCTGGGCTGCCAGGTGACCGCGGGCGAGAGCCGGCCCGGGTCGCCCACGCCGAGCAGCTCGGTCAGCGTGGTGTTGGTGCCGAGCAGGTCCTGCGACTCGCCGCCGGAGCCCGCTGAGGCCCGCAGCGGCGAGAGCTGCCTGGCCAGGCCCTCCGCGCGCGCGTAGTCCAGCTTGTCGGGGTCGCCCAGCCGGGTCGTGGACCGCTTGCCCGCGTGGTCGATCTTCACCATGTGGAACCCGTCGGGCTGGATCTCCAGCCGCAGCGTGCTGGCCTCCTCGACCGGCCCCGTCACCTCCGACAGGTCGATCACCGTGACGCCCTGGATGGCGTCGCTGCCGAGCTGGGAGTCGTGCGGCACGTGCCCGCCGTCCACGATCACCACGTGGTACGGCAGCGCGTCCGACGCCGTTCCCGGACGGAACCTGGCCCGCTCCTTCAGCTCGTCGCCCACGAGCTGGTCGAGCTGGGACAGGTTCTCACCCATCAGCCGCACCTGACCGGCCGCGTCCATCTCCTCGGGGTGCAGCGCGTGCGGCAGCCACTTGACCCAGTCCCAGTGGGGCATCGACTCCTTGCCGGCGCACACCAGGACCCGCATGTCGTCGGGGGAGTGGAAGGTGACGAGCTGGGCGATGATCGCCCGTACGAGGCCGCGTACGGCCCGCGGATCCCCGCTGAGGTGGATCCGGGCGAAAGAGTTGAGCGCCACCGCCACGGGCAGCTCGGACACCGTGGAGTGGGCCCGTACGAACCTGCGCAGCGCGCCGGCCGTCAGCGCGTCGAGGTCCTCGACCGGCTTGGAGTCGGGCGGGATGAGCTGCACGGCCAGCTTCTGCACGCCGGTGCCGAGGCGTACCGTGCCGAAGTCGTCGTCGCGGGGCCTGCGCTCCCACAGGCGCGGCCCCATGGCCACCCACCAGAGCGCTTCGGGGGCGGGGCCGCTCCACTCCAGTGCCTCGCGCTGCTGGACGGCGGCCTTGCGGACCCTCTTGCGGATCTGGGAGAGGTAGCGGAAGTAGTCGCGGCGCAGGCCGTTGAGGCGGTTCTTGCGCTCGCCCGCGTTGCGGCCGAACTGGCCGACCGTCATGCCCAGCATCGAGACCGCGAACAGGCCGCTGGCCACGTACATGATGGGGTTGGCGTTACCGCCCGCGGTGAACATCAGCCCCATGGCCGCCCCGCCTGCCAGCATGGGGACGTACATGAGGACGCCGGTCATACCGGCGGGCTGCACCTCGGGGATCTCCGGCGGAGACTCCAGCAGGATTTCCCCACGCGGTGGCTGGGGGCTGGGACGGCGTTCAGGACGCCGAACAACAACAATGCTCACTGACGGGACAACCCTCCTGTCACCTGGAACACTTTCTTACCAGACGTGCCATCCCTATATGTTCGGCATGTCGGATTTCGTCAGCCAGACCTGGAGTGGCCGTGACCTCGCTCGCCCACCAGCCGATGCAGCCCATGCGGCCGATGCCGCCCGGGCCGCCCGGGCTGCCGCCGACGCATCCAGGCGCTCAGCCGCAGATGCGCGCGCCGGTGGCGCCGTTGTGCCACGTCACGATCGTGGCCCCGCGCCGCCGCGTCGATCTGGCGCTGCCTGCCGACATCCCGCTCCCGCACGTGCTGCCCGGCCTGCTGCGCGCGGTCGGCGAGGCCGGCGGCGACGCGGCCGGACCGCCCGGCTGGGTGCTCCAGCGGCTCGGAGGCGCGCCGTTCGACCTCGGGCAGACGCTCGCGTCCCTGGGCGTGCTGGACGGCGAACTGCTCTACCTGCGGCCGCGCGAGCTCACGCTGCCGCCCGCGCTCTTCGACGACGTGGCCGACGTGGTCGCCACGGGCGTCAAGGACAGCTCGGGCAAATGGGAGGCCCGCCACACCCGGGCCATGGGCGCGGGCGCCGCCGCCATCATGCTCGCGCTCGGCGCGCCGGCGCTGGTGCTGTCCGGCAGCGCGCCGCTGGGCGTGACGGTGGTCGCGGGCATGCTCGCGCTGCTGCTGATCGGCGTCAGCGCGGCCCTGTCCCGGGCCGTCGGCGACTCCTCCGCGGGCGCGCTGATCGGCTACGCGGCGCTGCCGTACGCGTTCCTGGCCGGCCTGTACGGCCTGGTCAGCGGCTCCACCCTGGCCGGGCTCGGCGCCCCGCACCTGCTGGCCGCGCTGACCTGCACCGCGCTGGTTGCCACCATCGGCGGCACCGTGGTGGCCGACGGAGTCGCGGGTTTCCTCGGTACGGCCATCGCGACCGTGGCGGGGGCGCTCGCGTCTGCCGCGGTCATGGTGTTCGCCCTGCCCGCGGCCGGCGTGGCGGCGATGACGGTGACGATCCTGATCGCGTTCAGCCCGCTGATCCCCACGCTGTCGTTCAGGATCGCCAGGGTGCCGCTGCCGGCCCTGCCCACCAACGCCGAGGAGTTGCGGGCCGACAACCAGCGGCTGGACAGCGAGGGCGTCCTGGCCCGCACCGCGCAGGCCCGCCGGTACGCGACCGGCATGGTCGTCGGCATCGTGCTCACCGCCATCGGCGCGATGGCCTTCCTGGTCACCACGCCGACCTGGATGGCGGTCTCGATGACCGTCGTGCTCTCGCTGGTACTGCTGCTGCGCGCCCGCGTCTTCCACGGCCTCGGCCAGCGGCTCTGGCTGCTGGGCACCGGCCTGGCCGGGCTGATCGCGGTGGGGATCGAGCTGAGCGCGGGCGCGGGCACGGTGGCCGCCGCGGCCGTCGTGATGGGCGTGCTCTGGCTGGCGATGCTGGTCGTCGGGCTCGGCCTGTGGCTGCCGTCCGGGCGGCTCTCGCCGTTCTGGGGGCGCGCGGGCGAGATCGTGGACGTCATCCTGCTGATCGCGCTCTTCCCGCTGGCGCTGGGCGTCCTCGACGTCTACACGTGGATCCGCGGCTTGGCGGGCTGACCGCCTCGACCCGCTTTCGACGACTCGCCGAGGCGGCCCGGCGGGCCGCCTCGGCAGGTCAGATGTCGCGGGGGTCCTGCTCGCCGAGCCGCCGGAGCCGGTCGTTCCGCTCGGCGGTCTCCGCGCCGAACCTGTCCTGGAACTCGGCGAACTGCCGCTGGATCTCCTCGAGCCCGATGATCTGCGACTGCGGCACGGCCAGCAGCTCCTGGGCCTGGCGCCCCTGGTCCTCCTGTGCCTGGCGCACCGCCTGGACGACCTCCTCAGCCAGGGTCCTGACGTCCAGCCGCAGGACGCGCGGCGAGAAGACCACGTTCTGGAGCCGGCCGTCGGCGTCCACGACCGCGGTGGTCAGGCCGCTGCGGCTCTCCCCCTTGCCGGTGATCAGCTGCAGCTCGGCGGCGGCCGCGGCCAGGCGCGTGAGCTCGCGCTCGTTGTCCCGCAGGAGTTTGTCCACGTCGTCGTCGGTGTAGTCCATGACACGCCACGCCATCGGCGCCGGGTTAACTGGAGGCGATCACAGGCTGGCGGGCCGCTGAATCGATCATGAAGATCGAGGCAAGTGTGCCACTTAGTAGCGATATGTGGACAAGAATGCCGATTTGTGGGGCAACAACAGGGTAAAACGGGGCAAGAGATCTACGTCACCTCCTCCACCATCGCGCACACGCGAAAGCGCGTCGACGAGGAGCTGCATCCGAACGTGGAGTTCATCCACGGGCTCATGTCGTACACGGCCGTGGGCGGGCTCGGCTTCGGTGCGATCGGCGGCGTGATGATCGGCGGCGCGTACGAGGAGTTCCGCCGCTGGGCGGACACCACGTTCACCGAAATGGAAGACGCCGTGGAGAGCTGGTCGGACGCCCTCGAACGGGCCAGGCGCAACTGGCGCGCGGCCGAGGAGGCCAGCATCGTGAGGTACCGCGGCTGATGGGCACGCCAGATCCCTGGGGCGGCGCTCCGGACCCCTGGGCGCACACCCAGACCCCGCCGGCCACCCAGGCGCCTCCTGGCAATCCCTACGGCACGCCGGCCCAGCCGGGCGCTCCGGACCCCATGGCGCGGGCGGCCACGCCACCGCAGCCGGCCGCCCCGGATCCCTGGGCGCACACCCGGCCCCCGGCGCCGGGCCAGCCGGTGCCCGCCAATCCCTACTCCAACCCGTACGCCAGCCCGAACCCCTACTCCACGACGCCCACCAGCCCGCGCCCGTACCAGCCGCAGCCCAGGCCCGTTCCCGGCAACCCCTACGCCCAGCCCGTCACCCACACCCCCCAGAACTACGCCGCCAACGGCGCCCAGCGCGCGAACCTGGGCGCAGGGAGGTTCGGTCCGGCTCCGGAGATGAACGCGGCCCGCTCGTCCTTGCCGTCGCTGGGGGAGAAGGCGCTCAACATGCTGAAAAGGGCGGGCAAGCTCGCCCTGGGCCTGGCTCCCGCCATCGCCATCTGCGGCGGGATGCTCGCCAACGAGCCGGGCATGGCCCAGGCGGTCAGCGTCTGGCAGAGCGGCATGGCCCAGCGGCTCGACGGCGGCATGAAGAACCTGCTCCCGCAGCTGCGCGACACGGCCAAGGACGGCTGGATCGCGATGGACCGCGACGAGTTCGACCGGGTGCTGTGGACCTTCCAGCGCGAGTCCGAGGTGCTGCGCAACGTCCTCAACACGGGCGGCAGCTCGCTCGACGAGGTCGCGGCGGCCTACCGGAGCTTCTGGACCTGGGTCCTGCGCACGTCGGCCGCCGCGCTCGGCCTGCTCATCGCCGCCAAGGCGCTGCAGCGGGTGCCGCAGAGCTCGGTGTGGGGGGTGCTGATGGAGAAATACATCACGGCCGAGGTCAACATCGCCACGCTCTTCCTGGCCACCTCGCTGGCCAGCACCCTGAAGGAGGGCGGCGAGGTGCTGTCGACCATGGTGAAGCGGAACCACCAGTGGAACTACATCACGCCGGGCGGCGAGGCCGCGGTCAACTTCAAGTCGATCGAGATCGACGCCAAGAAGTACCCCTCCTTCTCGGAGCCCGCCAAGAAGAACGGACTGCCCCCGCGCTACCAGGACTTCGACTGGATCGAGCCGAAACGGGAGATCTCCAAGCCCTGATGGATAGGGTGGTGAGAAAAGCGGCTTCTGTGTCTTGTGGGGTATGAGGGATGATCGAGCGGGAATTCGGCGCGCTGGACATCGACCGGATCCTCCGGAACGCCGACCAGCAGATGGCGCGGGCCGGCGAGTTCCAGCAGGTCCTGCAGGACCTGACGGGCCACGCCCAGGACGAGGACGGGTTCGTCATGGCCGAGTGCGGCAGCACGGGGCTCAAGGAGCTCGTCCTGCACCCCAAGGCCATGCGCCTCAACTCGGCCGACCTGGCCGAGCGCATCAAGGTCGTCATCGCGGAGGCCAACGCCGACCTGCAGCGGCGGATCTCGGAGGAGATGGGCAACGTCTTCGGCGAGGAGAACAACCCCATGCGCTTCGCCCAGAACCCCGAGGGCGGCCTGGAGCTGGTACGGCAGGCCGAGGCGGCCTACAACCGCACGTACGAGGACCTCATGGGAGAGCTGGACAGGATCCGGCAGCGCATGGAGGGCTGAAAAAGCCCGGCTCACGTGGCGTGAGCCGGGCTTTCTTGTTTTCTGTCAGCCGATGCGGTCGGGGCCGGCCTGGTGCGCGGAGGACCAGATGTCCCCTTCGGGGTCGTAGATCTCGCGGTTGCGCTCACTGCTCTGATCGCCGCCCGCGCCCATGCCGCCCGGCGGGTACGCCATGAGCCCCGTCCCCGAGGCCCCCGGCCCGCCGCGGAGCACCGACGGAGCGGCCCCCGATGCCGAGCCGCCCGCGCCGTACCAGGTGCTCGGGCCGCCGCCGCTCTGCCCCGGAACCGGGGAGAACGGGGTGCTCGTCGGCACCTGCGTGGTGGGGTTGGTGAGCACGGTGGGCGTGGACTGCTGCGGGTAACCGGTGGTCTGCGGCGTCGTGGTGGTGGTGGTGGGGAAGTTCGGGTTTCCGGCGTCGGCGAGCTGGGTCTTCGGCTGGTCTGCGCCGATCACCGGAGGCACGCTCTGGTCCTGGTCCCCGGGCTTCTGCGGCGAGCCGCCGGTGTCCGTGCCGGTGCCCGGCTGCTGGGGGTTGTTGGGGTCCTGGGTTCCCGTGGACGGGTCGTCCTGACCCTTGCCCGGGTCATGGCCCGGATCGTCGCGCCCCGGGTCCTGGTCCTTGCCGGGGTTCTGGTCCTTGCCGTCGGTGCCGTCGGAGCCGTCACGGCCGCCGCCGGTGCTGCTGCCGTCGGAGCCGGACGAGCCCTTCGAGCCGTCGCCCGTGCCGTCGCCCGTCCAGTACCTCGTCTCGCCCGACGGCGTCTTCGTGCCGCTGCCGGGGTCGAGGGGCTGCTGCTTCTGGGTCTCCACCACCATGGGCTGGATCTCGGGCAGCTTGAACGCCAGGCCGTCGGCCATCTGCGCGTTCAGGTCGTTGATCTTGTTGTTCAGCTGCTCCAGATGCGCCCGGGCCGCCGAGTCCACCAGGTACCCGGCGGTCCCCAACTGCGGGTTGAAGTTCGTCGTCGGCTCGTTGTCGACGTTGGTCGTGGTGCTGAGGGCGGTGGGCCCGGGCATGGTCGTCTTGGACGTCCTGAGCTGCTGGGCGTACTCGACCATCGGCTTGCCGGTCTTCTCCATGGCGTCGCCGAGCGCCGCGGCGCTCGCGTGCAGCAGCCGCAGCGCCTCCAGCGCCGTCGTGGCCCCTTCGCCGCGCCAGACCTCCGCGAGCTCCTCAGCGGCCTTCAGGAGCGTGCCCTCGAGCCCGCTCTTGCCGTGGACCAGACCGGCCGCCTTGACGTAGCTGTTGCCGGCGCTCTCGATGCGGTCCGGCTGGGTGTCCTTCAGATAGGCGACGATCTGGGCCCTGGTGACGAAGATGCCCGGCTTGCTGTTGCCGAGGTAGTCATAGAGCCTGATCGGCTTCCACTCATCGCCCATCTACGCCATCCCTGCAGATATCTCACGCACTGCTGTCCCGCTGCCCTTTTTCGTAGTTGGAGACGGCCCGTTCGACCGCCTCGGCCCACTTCTCGACATAGTCGATGAGCTGGCTGTAGCTCTCGCCGAACACCTTGTACGCCGACTCGAAGTTGGCGCCGAAGTTGTTGGCCACCTCCCACTTGCCGGTGGCCTCCGGTCCGACGTTGCCCAGCCCTTGCACCTCGCCGATCGTGCCGGGGCCGCTCCACGTGGCGCTCATCGACGGCTGCGGGTTGCCGTGCACGGAGCCCAGGTTCTTGCGCAGCCGCGAGACGACGTCCCTGATCCCCTCGTGATCCGCGTACTGCCCGCCGCCGTTCCCGCTGAGCCCTGGGAAGTCCTTGGCGAGCTCCAGTCCCGGGGGCGGCGAGTCGTTGTCCTTCGGAACGCTCACGCCTTGCCTTTCGAGTCACCCTTGATGGTGTGGTTGGTCGTCGACACGTCGCTTCTGAAGAGGTCCTCGTCCTCCAGGAGGTACGTGGTCCGTACGATCTCCTGCTGCTCCTGGCCGCCGCTGCCCCGCGCGGCGGACCCCGACACCGGGACCGCCGGGATCATGGAGGATCCGCCGCCCAGGCCGCGCACGCCGGCCGCGTTCACAGCGTTGCCCGCGCCCGCACCCCCGCCGCCGCCGAAGCTGCTTCCTCCCGTGGTGGAGCCGCCGTACGGGCTGCCGATGCCCGTGGTGGGCTGGCTGGTGGACGGTCCGGACATGGACGGATCGGGCATCCCAGCCAGGGTCGTCGTCGGGCCCCCGGCATTCGGGCTCTGGGGGCCGTTCAGGTTCGCGTTCGCGTTCGCGTTCAGGGCGCTGGAGGGGTCGGTCAGGCCGGGGATGTTGCCGGCGCCGTTCTGGCCGTTGCCGCCGATCCCGTTCTGGCCGTTCCCGATTCCCGAGCCCACGGTCCCGACCGTGCCGTTGGGGAACGTGCTCGTCGGGTTGTTCGTGGTGTCGATGCCCGGGATCTGGTGCCGGTTGGGGTCCTGCATGCCGTCCTGGTTCAGGCCGTCGAAGCCGGCCGTCGGGTCGTACCCCTGGTTGAGGCCGGCCGGGATGTTGCCGCCGATCCCGGTCTTCCCGCTGAACGGGCCGGTCGGAACGTTCGGCGAGAGCGCCATGAACTGCGGGATGTCGGTCTTGAGCTCGGCGGGGAACACGTCGTTGTTGAGCTTGGTGTCCTGGCTCAGCAGCTTGATGGCCTCGGAGGCCTTCTTCCTGTCCTTCTCCTCCTTGGAGTCGCCCCAGAGGTTGGCGAAGGGAAGGTCGCTGATGAAGCGGGTGATGCCGCCGACGAGCACGCCCACGCCCGCGCCGATCACCACACCCGGCACGGCTCCCACCCCGCCGAAGAAGGAGCCGATGGCGGCCCCGGCCACGCCGCCCGTGACGGCGGCCTCACCGAAGTCGATGTCACTGCCGGGGTTGTCGGGCACGTCTCCCTTGGCCGCCGACAACGTCCGGGCGTGGACGATGAGCGCGGGGGCGACACCGTGCGGGTTCTTCGGGGGGTTCTTCGCATCGACGGGCTGGTCGCTGATCGTGGTCGAGATGTCCGCCGCCGCCTCCCGCAGCCTGCGCAGCTGCTTCTTGACGGTCTTGGCGTCCTCGCCCGCGGTCCAGGACTTGTCCAGCTCCCGCAGATGCTTGTCGATCACGTCGACGAGATGGTCGAGCCGTGCCTTGCCTTCGAGGAACTCGGCCGCTGCCTGGCCGATGAGCTGGGGCTTGTTCTTGGCCAGCGTGTCGCGGAGCAGATCCAGCGTCGCGCCCTCGAACTCGAGGCTGCCGATCTGGCCCCTGATAGGCGCCTGGTACTCGGCCATCAGACCTGCATCGCCTTCGACCGGCCCTCGCTGTCCACCTCGGCGCCGTCGTAGTTCTGCAACGCCTGGTCGAGCAGGCCGATGACGTTCGCCACCTGGCCGGTGATGTTCGAGTAGGTGCTGGTGACGGTGGTGATGGCGTTGGTGGTGCTCTGACGGAAGCCCATGGCCGCCGGCCAGAACCCGCCCAGGGCGTCGTAGTCGCCGCTCAACTGCTCGACGGGACCGGAGCCCGTGAAGATGGCCTGCACGGCGCCGCTGCCGCCCGTCTTGCCGGCCTCATGGCCGGGGTCCAGCATGGCGAGGGCCTCTTCCAGGTCCGCCTTGGCCGCCTTGATCGCTCTCCGGCTGAGCTCAACCCCGCCGTTGTCGCTGCCCATGTTCCCCCTCTGGAGTCGGCCCCCGCGCTACGCCTTACTTGCCGTCGAAGATCTGGGAGTTGATCCTGTCGACCTGCTGCATGTTCATGTTCGTGACGTTGATGTTCTTCTTCATCAGTTCGATGAACTGCGACATGTCGTTGGCCTCGCGCTCCCAGAGCTGCCTGACCTCGTCGAAGACGGTCTTGGCCTCGCCCTGCCAGATCGCGCTCTTGGCCAGCAGGTCCCGCTCCAGGTTGTCCAGCTCGGTGACCATGTCGTTGAACGCCTTGGCGAAGTCGGTCTCACCCTGGCTGAGGCCGGAGTAGTTGACCTTTGTAACGTCGAAGATGTCTTCCGCGGGCATTGCGGCCTCCCCTTGCTGCTAGCTGAGACGCGAGTCGAACTGGTTGTTGATCAGGTTGGCGATCTGGTTCATCGCCTCGGTCCGCTCCTGATTGAACGCCTGGTAGTTCTTGTTGCTCGTGCCGATGTTCTCCGCCAGGCGGCGCAGGCTGCCCAGGATGACGTCCATCCGCTCGTGCCACTTCTTGTGGACGGCGTCGAACGCGGCCTCCGACTGGCCCAGCCAGTGAGCCTTGAGGCTGACGCCGGCCTGGTCGAGCTGCAGCTGGATGCCGCGCAGGCGCTCGGCGGCGTCCTCGATGCGGGTGACAGCGGCGATGAGATCGGATTCACTTACTTGAGCCTGCGGTTGTGCCCCCACAGTCCCTCCCTTGCTGGTCGGCTGACTCCCAGCCGACTACTGGAGTCGGCCCGTTTGGTCACATTAGTGAACATCCATCACTAGCGTCGCATGTGATCACGTTAATTTTCCATATCTTCGAGGCGGATGGTGGGTGTATTGACAGAATGTAGGCATTTGGGCCCTTGCTCCTGGTGAGTGGTAACAGGCCGTATCTGTCTGTACGGCACATGTGGGGCTGGCGTAACGTATGGGCCGTTCGTGACAAGGGGGGCACGTGGCCGAGGACAGCAATCCCTACTCGAGCGCCCTGAACGGGCTCGGCGGGCTCGGCAGCGGCGCTGTCGACCCGCGTACCAAGGATCCCGACTTCTCGATGAAGTACTCCAGCGTCAACACGCTGGGGAAGAACGTGGGCAGCTACGGCGACGACCTGACCTCGATGAGTCAGAAGACCGGCGCCATCGACATGCACCAGTTCACCTTCGGCGTGATCGGCGGCGGGCTCAACGTGGCGCATCGTTCGGTCCGCGACAACGCCGTCGAGGCGCTGAAACAGGCCAAGGAAGTGCTGGACTCGTGGAAGCAGGCGATCGCCGACGCGGCCGCCAACGGCAAGGACGCCGAGGAGGCCAGCAAGGCCGGCAAAGGCCCCGGAGGCCCCGGCGGGCCGGGCAGCGGTGGCCTGCCCAAGAGCGGGCTGGGCGGCCTGCCCAAGGGCGTCAACCCCGACGACCTGAAGATCGACAAGCCCTCGACGGACATCCCGAAGCCGGACATTCCTGGGTCTGACATCCCGAAGCCGGACATCCCCGGGTCCGATATCCCGAAGCCGGACATCCCCGGGTCCGACATCCCGAAGCCGGACATCCCGGGGTCCAACATCGACCAGCCGAAGATCGATCAGCCCAAGATCGACCAGCCGAACATTGACCAGCCCGACATCAAGCAGCCGGACGTCAAGCAGCCCGACCTGAGCGCCCTCAACCAGACGCCCAAGACCAACCTGGAAGGTCTCAACCCCAGCGTGCCGACCTCGACCACGCCGCAGGTCCCCAGCACCCCCGGCTACGACCCGCGCGCCTCCGTGCCGCGCACCTCGGTCGGCGTGCCGGACAGCGGGGTGGGCTACACCGCCGGCGGCGGCACGCCAGGTACGAACGCGGGCGCGCCGGGGAGCATCGCCCGCGCACTGAACAGCGGGACGCCGCTCTACCCCATGACGCCCGGGATGGGCGGCGGAGCCGGCCAGGAGGAGAAGGACCGCGAGCGCGGTCCCCACCTCGGCGAGGACGAGTCGGTCTGGGAGACGGACGAGGACATCACGCCGGCGGTGCTCGGCAGGGAGGAATAGGCGAGCAGGTGGCTTACGAAGCGGATGTCTGGATGTTCCGCAGTGCCTGGGCGGCCACTGCGGCGGCGACGATCGTCATGCCGTACGCGGCGCCCATCCTCGGGCTCATGAGCCTGGTGATCGCGGACCCGGCCGAGCAGAGCCGGGCGGCGGACCAGTGGAACGACAAGACGCCGGTCAACATCGGGCAGGCCGACAACAAGGACTGGCACCCGCCGATGGCGGCGGGTGCGAAGCCCGCGCAGCAGACCCCGCTCCTGGCCCCGACCGGGAACTCGGGGGGCGCCAGCGACCTCGCCTACCTGCGCGGCGAGCTGAAGCGGATGGCCAAGGAGATCGGCGACAACAGCGACTGGGCCGGCCGGGGTTACGCGTCGTTCGTGCAGAAGGTCAACGAGCTCGACACGCAGCTGGACAAGCTCGACAACAACCGCGTCGCCTGCGGGGAGACGCTCAAGTGCTCGGCCACCGCGTTCCACGTCGTGGCGGTGCTGTGCGACGTCATCGCCGGCATCCTGACGGTGATGGCGGGGATCGTGCTCGCCGTACGTTTCATCCCAGGGGGGCAGGCGTGGGAGGCGGCGATCATCCGCGGGGTGATGAGCATCTACAAGTGCCTGCAGACGGTCTTCAAGAACCACTGGAAGCTCGTCATGAAGGTCACCCTCTACCTGGGACTCGCGGGGACGGCGTTCAACCAGTTCACCAAGGACCTTCCGTTCCTGAAGGCCATGCCGTCCACCGGCGCGCCTAACCTGGTGAACGCCAGCGCCATCTGGGACCCCAGCAAGGCGGACATCGTCAAGAACCCGACACCGCAGATGCCCAACGTGGACGACTCGATGATTCCGGAGTTCGGCTTCTAACCCGGCCCCGCCCCTGCCGGGACGCCGGGAGCCCGGCTGCACATCACCGTGCCGCCGGGAAACCGGCTACGCCCACGGTGCCGGCCCGGCCCGCTCCTCGGAGAGGCGCACGCACGCGGGCCCGGACGCCCGAATCGGACCCGAACACTCCTGAACCCGGATCCGAATCCATCCCCGGGACCGACCATCCCCGGAACCGAACCCATCCCCAGATCCGAGCACTCCCGAACCCATCCCCGGGACCGAACCCACCCCCGATGGGCCTACCGGCTGCCGACGGTCAGGGGCACCATGGCCGCGGCGGGATCCAGCGCCGGCCCCTGCGGAATCGCGTGCATGATGTTCGTCGGCACGGGCGCGATGTCCGCGGTGTCGTACCCGAGCTTCGCCAGCACGTCAGCCGACGGGACCGGATAGCGCACCCCTTGGTCACTGATCAGCGCCAGCGTGCCCGCCACCGCCCCGAGCTGGCCCTCGCCGGGCAGCACCCCGGCCACCACGGCGCTGCCCGGCGGAAGCAGCACCTGGTCGAAGCGGTCCTGTACGCCTGAGCTCGACGGCGTCGGAATCGTGACCCTGCTGCCGACCGTCACCTTGGCCACGACCGAGCCGGCCGCCGTGTTCGGATAAACCGAGCAGAGCGGCGTCGTCCCGGACACGTTGATCGCCTTGGGCATGGTCGTCGGCAGGGTGGGGTCCATGACGTTCTGGCGCGAGGGCGAGGCATTGGCCGAGGCCGCGTCGATCTGGATCTCCCGCGCCACCCGGTTGCCGTACGCCTTCTTGATGTTCGGGTCCTCCAGCAGCAGCCTGGCCTGGACGGGGGAGATGGGCGCCAGGCCGTCGTTGAGCAGCACGTACCACCGCGCGGCCGTACCCGGCATGGCCGGGACCACGAACACCTGCCCCACCGCCGCCGTGACCTTCCCGTTGGCCCGTACCTTCCTGCCGAGGTTCGCCACGTTCGGGCCCCTGAAGTCGTGGCCGACGGGCAGCGCGTTCAGCCATGCCGCCGGCACCTTCCTGGGCTGCGCGTTGAGTGCCCGCACGCCGTGCTCGTTGACGCGCATGCGGCGATTGCCCCAGATCACCCAGTTCTGCTGCCCGTCGGAGACCACCATCGCGTCCCCGCCCACGGGCCTCCCGCCGAGGTCGGTCCCCCCGACAAGGGTCGTGTACGGCTTGCGCCCGCCCGTGCTGTCGGGCCCCTCCGCCACGCACACCGACCACGGCGCCTTGACCAGCTTCTTCCGATCGGGCAGCGAGTCGGGCGCCCCGGAGATCCCGATGAGCGGCCCTCGGGCGTACCCGGCCAGCGAGGCGGCGCTCACGCTCCGGGTCGTGATCTGCCCGGCATCCAGCACGAGCCTGGCCGACACGTAGTTCGCCACCGGCAGCAGCCGCCGCTGCTGCTGGCTGTAGATGAACTTCGCCCCGCTCTCCTCCTCGACCAGCAACTGCCCCGGGTCGGTCAGCTTGGTCGCGTTCCCGGGCCGCACCAGCCCCCAGATCCCGAACACCGCCATCACCAGGACCCCGATCAGGATCCCGCCGAACGTGGCGACGTTCTGCCGGCGCATGGGGGACTCGGGGACGTCGGGCTCGGCCTGCAGGAGCGCCATGCCAAGCCTCTGCTGCATCAAGCGGTGTGCCTGATAGAGGTCCTTCTTGGTCTGCACAGCGCCTCCCCGCGTCAGAATCCGCGCATCAGCATAAACGCCTCAAACCCCACCCGCCCCAATCCCCCCAATTCCCACCCCTCTCACCTCTTCACCCACCCCACCCCCAACTTCCACCCCACCGCCCCATCCCACCCCTCTCAACCACCGCCCGCCCCAGGGCTTGGACCCACCCTCAGCCCGCCCGCTGCCAGGCCCAGCGCCCTGCGACCACCGCCCGCCTCACCCCGCCCAGCGCTGCCACCCCGCCCAGCGCTGCCACCCCGCCCAGCGCTGCCACCCCGCCCAGCGCTGCCACCCCGCCCACCCCCGCCACCGCCCAGCTCGCTCAGCCCGCCTTCAGCGTCACCCCAGACCGGTCCCTGCGAACCACCGCTCGGCCCGCTGCCTCCAGCTCACCGGCCCCCTCGCAGCTTCCACCCCCGCCAATCCATCCCAGCGCTCCCGACCACCGCCCGCCCGGGGCTTCCGCCCACCTTCATCCGGCCCGCTGCCGACCCCAGCGCCGTGCGACCACCGCTCACCTCGCAGCTTCCAGCGCCACCGATCCGCCTCTCCGCCTCTCCGCCCCGCCCCTGGCTGGAGACCTGCCGCCTGTCCGGCGTAGCGCCGTCCCAGCGTCGTCTCACCTGCTCGGACCACCGCCCCGCCCGGGCTTCCAAGCCGCCCTCAGCCCACCCGCTGCCGGCCCCAGCGCCCTACGACCGCCGCCCACCCGGCGGCTTCCTCACCTCATCGCCCTGCCGTCTACGCGAGGAGCAACCCCCAGTACAGCGCCCACGGAACGAACACGACGCCGCCCGCCATCAGCAGCCCGACCCGCACCCTCTCGCCGACCGGAGCGGACCGGGGCCACCGTACGAAGGTCAAGACGGTGCCCACGACGGTCGCGACCGCGAGAGCCTGGAGCGCGAGCCAGATGAGAGGCCGCTCCGCCACCAGAGGCCCCGGCGAGGCCAGCTTCCCGCCACTCATGATCGAGTAGAACAGGTAGAGGAACGCGCCCACGACCACCGCGAGCCCACCGGCACTCACCAGCCACGCCCCCTTGACGGGCGCCGCCTCACCCTGCCCCGCCCTGTCGACAGACGACCCCCCGCCACGCCGCCGGACCCGGCGTACCAGGGCCACCACCGGATACCCCCCGAACGCGACCAGGAACAACACCAGCGCCGCGCCCTGAACGCCCGCCGACTCCCACCACTCGGCAGGCGGCACCGCCACAGTGTCGTCCGCCTGGACCGGTGCGGGCCCCGTCACCTGCGCCACGGGTGCCCGCCCCGAGGTCGCCTCTCCCACCCAACTGCCGACCAGCTCCGGATAGCCAGGAGCGAGCTCGGGCAGCCGTGTGACCCCACCATCAGGCGTCCGATGAGCGGCATGATCGGCATCCGCGAAGAACCGGAACGTGTACTGCCGGTTTCCTCCCTTCTCCAAGGCCTTGGCGAAGATGGGCGGCGTCTCCCGGGGTGGCGTCAGCAGGTCGTGTACGCCCCAGATCCCGAGCACGGGCTGCCGCAGGCTCGCGATGACCGGTTCCGGATCGTAGTAGGGCTCGGGAAACATCCCGGCGTCCGTGATCACCCGGTACATCGTGGGCTCGGCCCGATCGACGAACGACCCGTGCACCCCCGCCTTCCGCAACCCTGCCGCCACCGCCCAGGTCTGCTGCCGTAGCGGCTGCAGCGCGTTGGCGCCCACCACGATCACGAACGAGATGTCCTTGGACCGCGACGCCGCCAGCGGCGCCACCCATCCACCCTCGCTGAGGCCCCAGATCCCGACCTTCGCCGGATCGACCCCCGGTTGCCGCCGCAGCGTCTCTACGGCCCCCAGGGCGTCGTCGGCCAGTTGCGAGTACGACCTCTCGAACAGCGAATACCCCTCGGAACGCTTGTCGTAGATCAGCACCGACAGTCCTTGGCGGGCGAACGCCACGGCCTCGCCCAGCAGCTTGTTCCGTTTCGTCCCGGTCCCCGCCCCGTGCACCAGCACAACCCCGGCCCGCCCGCTCTGTGCCCGCACCGGACTGATCACGCTGCCGTGCAGCACCAGCCCACCACTCCCTCGGAAGCTCACCTCGGCGGCCGCCAGATCGTCGGGCACGTCCAGCCCTCCATCGGGCGCAGCACCGGAGCGTGCCCCGACTCCACCTCCGAGCTGCCCGGCCCCGAGGCCCCGCTCCCGGACGGCCTGTCCGGCGACGTGTTCGGCCGAGAGTCCGACCGCTAAGTGTTCCGAAGGAAGGCTGGACGCAGCGGGTCTCGCGAAAGTGCCGAGCAGTGAAGAACCACCAGAGGGTCCGGTCGCCAGAAGCGCGGCGGCGACGACCGCAAGAATCTTTTGCATATCGCCGAACCTACTCTGCAGAGAAGTCTCGGCAAAGAGGAGTCTGCAGATATCGTTCGGGAGGACTACCCTCCTCCTCATGAAGGAGGACGAGACGAAGAACGACCACGAGCCGTTCATCCTCGACGACCCGGACAAGCTCAAGGCC
The DNA here is from genome assembly GCF_040610775.1 of Nonomuraea sp. NPDC003709. NCBI lineage: Bacteria > Bacillati > Actinomycetota > Actinomycetes > Streptosporangiales > Streptosporangiaceae > Nonomuraea > Nonomuraea sp. NPDC003709. The sequence goes on from NZ_JBEXMW010000001.1 coordinate 321,730, forward strand.
CTGGCCCATCCCATGCGCCGCCGCATGCTGACCCACCTCAACATCCACGGCCCCGCCACCTCCACCACGTTGGGTGAGCTGCTCGGCGCCAAGACCGGCACCACGAGCTACCACCTGCGCCAGCTGGAGAAGTACGGCTTCATCGAGGAGATCCCCGAACGCTCGTCCGGCCGCGAACGCTGGTGGCGCCGCGCCGAGATCCCCAGGGACATGCGCTTTCCCAACCCCGACCAACTGACCCCGGAGGACCGGGCGGTCCTGGGCGAGTTCCTGAGGGTCGGGTTCGAGGAGGACCGCGCCCTCATGGAACGCTTCCCGGCCGCCTACCGCGCCGACCCCGACTGGGCAAGGGGCTCAAGGGGCCTGGCCCGCATGACGAAGGAGGAGCTGAACGAGTTCTACAACGCGTACATCGCGTTGCTCCTCAAGTACAGCCACCAGCCGGAGGACGCCCCTCCGGACGCCCGCCCCGTCTACGTCCGCTTCTTCACCCTCCCCGCCGACGAGCCCTGACCCCCACGCCCGACACAGCCCTCCACGTCGACGAGCCCTGACCCCCACGCCCGACACAGCCCTCCACGTCGACGAGCCCTGACCCCCACGCCCGACACAGCTCTCCACGTCGACGAGCCCTGACCCCCACGCCCGACACAGCTCTCCACGTTGACGAGCCCTGACCCCCACGCCCGACACGGCCCTCCACGTCGACGAGCCCTGGCGCATCCTCCACGGCCCGCGCAATCGCACGCGCCGACGAGCCCTGACACACGCCCGTACACAACCCACGGCCCCACCTGGCGAGGGTCCGGGTACCCCCAGCGCCGTCTGCTGAGGAACCGGGCGCGCCCCCGACATCGCAAGGAGCCCTCTCACGGAGCACCATCATCACGCCGGGCGCTACGACGGGGTGCTTCCGGGGCGGATGTCTGTGACGGGCAGGTCCCGCCGGGCGCGGGGGTCGGTCTCGTAGCCGGTGGTCCCGAGGGTGGTAGGGCTGGCTATTGGGCCTCGTACGTCAGGCGTCGTCGGGGAGTGCCGCTTGGATGGGGGTGATGTTGCCCGTTCTCACCAGGAAGCCTCGGCCAGGGGGGCCGCCGACCGTTCCGCGGGGTAGGCGGATCGAGAAGATGTCGCCGTCGGCCTGGCTCTGGACGGCCAGCAGCACCCCGGTGCGGGCCTTGCGCGTCTCGGCGACGAACCCGCGATAGGCGACGGCCAGATCCCCGGTCGTGCCGGCGATCAGCAGCCCGTGATCGCCGTCCCGGCCCGCCCGGTGCACCTCCTCCAGCGCCATCCCCAAGGGGCCGTCCGCGTTGATCAACTCGGCGTCGTCCACCAGCACCACGTACTGCTGCAGCTCCGCGACCAGCTCCGGCAGGTTGGCGGCGTTGCCGTCCAGCACGGCCAGTGCGCCGTTGAGCTCCCTTAACGGGCTGCGCCTGGGGGCGATGGCGATGACGGGCGTGCCCCGGGCGATGAGTGAGTGGGCGGCGGTGAGCAGGACGGACGAGCGGCCGGAGCGGGACGGACCGGCGATCACGGCGCCGGGCCCGTGGGCCAGCAGGTCGAGCCCGAGCGGCGCCAGGGCGTCGCCGCCGGCACCGATCAGTGCCCACAGCGGGGACGGGGGCGTGAACGTGGCGTCCAGGGCGAGCGCTTGGGATGCCGTGACGCGCATGGGGAGGGCGTCCACCCGCAAGGGGGGCTCGCCGTCCCACTGCCAGCCGCCCTGCCCGGTACCGGCGGACCGCCCGTGAGCGGGACCGGGACTCCGTCGAGGGCTCGCCGAATCCGTCGTCGACGTGCGGGCCAGGGATTGGAACGCGGCGACCTGGGCCGGGCCCGACGGGTCGGAGGAGAGCAGCGCGATGTGGTGCTCCACGATGCCGTGCTCGCCCATCGAGAGCGCGCGGCCAGGCGGCATCGAGGAGGGCAGGCCCTTGAGGGGGAAGCCCGCCAGGCCGTAGTCGGAGGAGTCAGAGAGGCGCAGGAGCAGCCGGTCGTCGAAGACCGTCGAGACCTGGCCGAGCAGGCCCGACCGGTCGCTGGTGACCACGGCCCTGAACCCGACCGCCGGGCCTTCGCGCATGAGCTGGAGCAGTGACTCGATCAGGCGGCCGTAGTCGTAGCTCTCGAAGGCGGCGACGAAGCCCTCCCAGCGATCGAGCATGAACACCAGCCAGGGCAGGCGGTGGCCGGCTTGGCGGTATTCGGCCAGGGAGGCGTGCCCGGCCTCGGCCAGGAGCTGCTGGCGGCGGCCGACCTCGGCACGCAGGCGGGTGAGCAGGCGTTCGACCCGGTCGATCTGGTCGCGGGTCACGACGGCGCCGCAGTGGGGCATCGTGACCAGGGGCAGGAGCGCCCCGGAGCCGCAGTCGACCGCGTGGACGTGGACGTCTTCCGGGGAGGAGTGGGCCGCGATGGAGCCCGCGATCGTGCGTAGCGCCGTCGATCTGCCGGAGCGGGCGGCCCCCGCGATGAGCAGGTGGCCTCCGTGGGCCAGGTCCAGCGCGAGAGGGCTTCGGTCCTGCGCCCACGGACGGTCGGTCAGGCCGTAAGGCAGTGGTGGGACCTCGACGAACGCACCCGACGGGGATCCCGCGCCGTGGGGCTCCGGGCGGGAGGGGAAGTGGTCAGGTTGCGCGGCGGCCGGTAGAGGGCCTCCGGAGGGGCGGGGGGTCGATGGATGGAGATGGCCTGGGCCCGCGGGGTGAAGGGGCGCGGGGCGACCTAGGGGTGGGTGTCCGGGGAGGCCGAGGGAAGGTTGGGCCGAGCCCTTCACGGAGACCTGAACGTGGTCATGGGCGGCGATCCCTGGAACGTGCCTGGAAGCGCCCTTCGTCGGGTTGGGAGGCGCCGTCTGTGGTGCGGGGGAGCCGGCGTTGGAAGGTGAGGATGCGGTGGGCGCGGTCGCCGAGGGTGGCGTGGTGAGGGCCGGGAGATCCAGGACGAAGTGGGTGGGGAGGGGATCGAGCCAGGGACTGGGCTGGACGGGGGCCGCGGTCAGGTGGGTGGCCTCGATCAGGGCGTCGGCGACCAGGGTCAGGTCGGTGACCGTCGAGTCCTCCTCCGGCTCCGGAGGGGGCGGCAGAGGTTTGCCCAGCGAGCGCCAGCTCACGTCGAGCACCCTGATGGCAGCGCCCGGCCCGGCGAGCGGGCCGGTCGAACCTGGCGCGGGGCTGCGGCCTCCTACCCTGGCCGTCTGTACGGCGGTCGCGGCCCCCACGCCGGAACGGACGTAGCAACGGCCGGGCGTCGACTTGGAGATGTGGGCGGCGTCCGGGAGGTCGATGACGTCGGAGGACTCCGCGGGCTCGGTCACGCGCAGGGCGATGCGCAACGACGTGTTCGCCTGGATGTCGGCCGTGACCACGCCCGCGGGGCGCTGCGTGGCCAGGATGAGATGGATGCCCAGCGAGCGGCCACGGCGGGCGATGTCGACCAGGCCCGTGACGAAGTCGGGCAGCTCGGCCACCAGGGCGGCGAACTCGTCGATGATCAACACCAGGCGCGGCATGCCCGTGCCCGTGTAGTCCTCGATGTCCTTGGCCCCGGCCGCCGCCAGCAGGCGCTCTCTGCGGCGGATCTCGGCCGCCAGCGAGTCGAGGGCCCGCTGGGTCAGGTGGCCGTCGAGGTCGCTGACCATGCCGACCGTGTGCGGCAGGCGTACACACTCCTTGAAGGCGGCGCCGCCCTTGTAGTCGATCAGCACGAACGTGAGCTGGTCGGGCCGGTTGGCCACCGCCAGCGAGCAGATCAGCGTCTGCAGCAGCTCCGACTTGCCCGCGCCCGTGGTGCCGGCGATCAGGCCGTGGGGGCCGTCGAGCCTGAGGTCGACCGAGAACGGGCCCTCGGGGCCGATGCCGATCAGCGCGCTCGTGGAGCCCTGGGCGCGCCATCGCCCGGCCAGTTCCTGTCCGGACGGGCTGGGCATGCTCATCAGGTCGAGCAGGCGGACGGCGCCGGGGAGGTTGCCCGACGAGTCGTCCCTGCTCACGTCGCGGATCGGGGACAGGGCCCTGGCCAGCCGGTCGGACCAGGTGGGGGAGACGAGGTCGCCCAGGATCGGGCCGATGACGTCGAGGCCACCGCCGCGCAGGCGTACGAGACCATCCGTGCCGCACGCGGCCACGGTCTGGCACTCCTCGGGCAGCAGCCGCTGGTCGTCGTCGATGGCGAGCGTGAACACGCCTGAACGCGGGCCCTGGCGCAGCACCTGCGGCATGTTGGGCAGGCCGCGCAGCACCTGGGCGCCGTCGAGGATCACCAGGACGTCGTACGGGCGCACGTCGTACGAGGAGAAGGTGGGCTTCTCCGGGCCCCCGAGGTCGTCCCAGCCGGTGGGGATCTTGCCCAGCTCGGGGATCGCGGTGTTCTGGCGTTCGTCGATGAGGGCGGCGAGCTCGGAGACGCGGCGGGCGGCCGACTCGGGGTCGGTGCCGATCAGCGCCACGCACTCCTCGCCCGCGCGGGGGGAGCAGTGCGGGAGCCAGCGCATCCAGCCCCAGCGGTGCTCGCCGTCGGCGTGCGCGGACACGATCACGATGGCCAGGTCACGGGGGCTGTGCAGGGTCGCGGCCTGGGCGATCAGCCAGCTCGCGAGGCTGGTCGCCGCGGCGCGCGGGCCCGTGACGCCCGCCACGCCCAGCCTGCGCATGGGCAGTGCCACCGGAACGGAGTGGCACATCGGCGGATCGATGGGCCCGCCCTGCTCCTCCGACAGCTCCAGGTTGGCGGGCAGGTCGGCGAGCCCGACCCTGAGCCTGAGCGAGTCGGCGTCGTGGATCCGGCGCTCCCACAGCCGCCTGCGCGGCCCCGTGGCGGTGAGCAGCACCTGCGCCGGGTCGGGCGCGTCCGACCTGCGAGCGGCCTCGTCCGCCACCCTCGCCCGCTCGACGGCCTCGTCGTACGCCTGGAGCTGCTCGTTGTACTCCTTGAGCGCCTTTTTGTGCTGCTTCTTGCCATGGCGGCGGTCGCTCCACCACTGGCCGATCATGATGACCGGGGTCATGAGGGCGACGAGCAGGTAGTACGGCTGCTTCAGGGCGAACGCGAGCGTCACGCCGAGCACGGCGGGCAGGAGGGCGGCGAGCAGCTGCAGGCGCAGGCCTTCGTTCCTGGAGGGCTCCTTGGGTTTGACGAACTTGCGCTCGGGCTCGGAGCGCCGGAGCCTGGGCGGGCGGTTGTAGGACACGCCACCCTCGCTCCTGGGCGCCAGATGCGCGTCTTTGGGCTCGATCGACGTCAGCACGAACACCGACGAACCACATGTGAGCACGGCCTGGTCGGGCCATTCGGTCCGCTCCGTGAGCGGACGGCCGTCGAGCTCGGGCACCTCGCCGTAGTCGGCGGCCAGCTCGGCCGCCTCCCGCTCCGCGACCCGGGCCGTGAGCTCGGCGACCTCCTCGGCCCACCTGCCCTTGAGCTTCAGCCTGGGCGCCTCGCCGGGCGGCCGCCCGGCGCGCTCGATGGTGATCGCGTCCGGCGTCACGCGTACGGTCACCGCTTCCGGGGCGAGGACGGGGTCGGCGGTGGTCATGGCGCACATCGGGTCGGAGCCGATGACGTGCACGCCCAGGCCCAGGCGGTGTACGGCGCCGGCCGCCGGGCCGCCCACCACGCGCACCTCGGCCACCCCGCCCGGCTCCTCGATGAGGGTTTCGCGGGCGAGCGCGGGGTCCAGCGTGATCTTGTCGCCGTCGCGCAGCACGGCGGCGGCCCGGGCGCGGGGATCGAGCGGGCGGCCGTCACGCCAGAGGGCCGGCGCCGCTCCCGCCCCTGCGGCGCTCGGCTGCGCCGCCTGTGTCGCGGTGCGCTCCGGTCGGCGGGGGTGTGGCACGTGGGCGCCGGTGTCCTCGGGGGTCGACATGCCGTAGGGGGCTCGTGCTTTGGGCAGGCGGACGACCTTCGCCAGCGGCCCGTGATCGTTGAGCGCCTCGCTCACCCTCGCCACTGTGGCGCCGTCGTCGCCGTCGATCACGACGTCACGGTCGCCCTGCCCGCCGAGCACGGTGAGCATGATCCGCATGATGCCGTCTCCTCGCTCGGACCTCGGGCGCCCAAAGGTAGCGCCCGAAGGGAGGGTAGGCGGGTTGGTTGACGGCAATGGCATGGCTGGCTGGTGCTGGGGATGAGCGCGGGTTGGGGCTCCTGATGGCTGTGGATAACCGGTCTCCGCTCTTTGGCGGGGGTGGGTGGCTTGGTCGGGGCGGTGGGTGTGGAGGCCGCGGTGTATGGGATTGGTGTCCGTTTGGTTAGGTCGCGGGGCGTTGCGTCCGGCCGTGGGCGTGGTTGGGCGATTGGTGGTCGTCGGGCCGGGTGGGGTAGGGGGCTTGGGGTGGTGGGGTAAGAGGCTTGGGGTGGGTGGGGGTAATGGGAGTGAATGGTGTGGTGGGTGTTATTGGGGTGGTGACTAGCCGGAGAAATGGTTGTTCGTCAACTCGGTAGAAAGAACCGGCATCGATTATTCGGCATTGGCGTCCTGTCACCTGCGAAACAAGCATGGGTCCTCGCATTCCGCCCCCACGCCCCCTCCCCGCCCCACATAATGGCGGCAATTCCACGATTCAATTGGGAGCCCCCCACCCATGAGGACCAGTGAAAAGCCTGCCGTCAACGCGGCGGCGGGGTTGTCCGGCCCGGCCTCGCGCAAGCTCCCCGTGCCCCCTCGCGAACGCAAGCCGGCCCTCGCCGCCCTTGCCGTTCTGCTGATTCTGGGCGGCGCGCTGGCCACGACCCTGCTCGTGCTGCGCAGCGGCGACCGCGTCTCCGCGATCCGGGTGACGCAGCAGGTCGGCGCGGGCCAGAAGTTCACCGAGCAGATGCTGGAAGAGGTCCAGATCGCGGCCGACAGCGGCATCGACTACGTGAGCTGGTCGGAGCGGGGCAAGGTGGAAAACAGCTTCGCGACCGTCACGGTCCTGCCCGGCACGCTGTTCACGAGCCGGATGGGCGTCAAGCAGAGCAGCGAGCTGGGCCCCGGAAAGGCGACCGTCGGATTGGCCCTCAAGCCAGGGCAAATGCCCGCCGGAGTGGAAGCGGGTGACCGGGTCCAGGTGATATATGTGCCCAGCCGTTCGGCCCAGGGACAAACGCGGGTGCTGGCGGAAAGCGCTCTCGTGTTCTCGGTGGGCGACAAGTCGAGGACGGCGAATTCCGGCCAGATCACGGTAATAGTGGATTCATCAGCGTCACCGGAAATAGTGGCGTTCGCCTCCAGCGGCGAGATCGCGGTGGCCGAGCTACCGGGGGCACGCTGACGTGGCGCTGATCGTACTGGCCGCCGACAAGGGCGCGCCGGGTGTGACGACCGCGGCGACCGCCCTGGCGGCGGTGTGGCCGCGGCCCGTGCTGCTGGCCGAATGCGACCCGGCGGGCGGTGACCTCGCCTACCGGCTCCCGGCCGCCGACGGCGGCGTCCTGAACCCCGGCAAGGGCCTGCTCACCCTCGGCGCCACGGCGCGGCGCGGGCTCGAGCCCGCCCAGATCCACCAGCACACGCAGAAGATCGTCGGCGGTCTCGACGTACTGGTCGGGCTCACGCACGGCGAGCAGGCCGCCGGGCTCACCTGGCTGTGGGGCCCATTGGGCAGAGCACTCGCCGGCATCCCGAACGCCGACGTGATCGCCGACTGCGGCCGCCTCGGCGCGCACGCGCAGCTCGGCGACCTGCTCGCCGAGGCCGAGCAGGTCGTGCTGCTCACCAGGGCCACCCTCGACCACGTCGCCCACCTGCGCGAACGCCTCCAGATCACCAAGGCGCACGGCGTCGCCGTGATCGCCGACCCGCGTAACTACCGCGCCTCCATCGACGACGTACGCAGGATCGTCGGCCCGGCCGTCCAGTACGTGTACGGCCTCGCGCACGACCCCAAGGGCGCCGAGCTGCTGCGCGGCCAGTGGGGCGGACGGCTCGACCGGTCCCTGCTCATCCGCACCGCGAGAGACCTGGCGGGAAGGCTGGTGAGCCACCGATGATCGATCACTCGCTGGTCAAGCGCTTCCGCCAGGAGGTCGGCGACCGCCTGGCCCACCAGCGCCGGCTCGACCAGGCCAACGGCCTGCCCCCGATGACGGGGGAGGACGAGCGCCAGTTCGCCCGGGCGCTGATCTCCCAGGTCCTGGAGGAGCACGCCCGCAACGAGATCGGCCTCGGCCGCACGCCCCCCACGGTCGAGGAGGAAGAGGCGCTCGCGGCCGGCATCCACGCCGCGCTGTTCGGCGTGGGCAGGCTGCAGCCGCTGCTCGACGACCCCCAGGTCGAGAACATCGACATCAACGGCTGCGACAGGGTGTTCGTCAGCTACGCCGACGGCCAGGAGCTCATGCACGACCCGGTCGCCGAGTCCGACGACGAGCTGATCGAGCTCATCCAGATCCTGGCGGCGTACTCGGGCCTGTCGAGCAGGCCCTTCGACACCGCCAACCCGCAGCTCGACCTGCGCCTCCCCGACGGCTCCAGGCTGAGCGCCGTCATGGACGTCACCGTCAGGCCGGCGGTCTCGATCCGCCGCGCCCGCCTCGGCAAGGTCTTCCTGTCCGACTTGGCAGGCAACGGCACGATAAGTCGGGACATATCGAGGTTCTTGACGGCCGCCGTCGCCGCCCGCAAGAACATCATGATCGCCGGGTCCACCAACGCCGGCAAGACCACCCTGCTGCGGGCCCTGGCCAACGAGATCCAGCCCACCGAGCGCCTCATCACCGTCGAACGAGCCCTGGAGCTGGGCCTCGACCAGTTCTCCGAGCTCCACCCCAACGTCGTCGCCTTCGAGCAGCGCCTGCCCAACTCCGAGGGCCAGGGCGAGATCTCCATGGCCGAGCTGGTCAGACGCTCCCTCCGCATGAACCCCAGCCGCGTCATCGTCGGCGAGGTCCTCGGCGACGAGATCGTCACCATGCTCAACGCGATGACCCAGGGCAACGACGGCTCCCTGTCGACCATCCACGCCAACTCCAGCATGGAGGTCTTCAACCGCATCTCCACCTATGCCCTGCAGGCCAGCGAGCGCCTGCCCATCGACGCGACCCACATGCTCATCGCGGGCGCCATCGACTTCGTCGTCTTCATCACGAAGCGCAACGACTACCACGTCGGCGGCACCCTGCGCCGCTACGTCTCCAGCATCCGCGAGGTCAACGGCTGCGACGGCCGCGTCCTGTCGAGCGAGGTGTTCGTGCCGGGCCCCGACGGCACCGCCGTCCCGCACGCGCCGGTCTCCTGCCTGGACGAGCTCGCCGCCCACGGCTACCTGCCGGGAGGGTGGTGACGAGGTGATCTTCGACCCGTTCGCGCTGCTGGCCGGAGCGATCATAGGCGGCGGCCTGTTCCTGTTCTTCATCTCCCTGTACGGCATGCGCCCCCGCCCGCCCCAGCCCAAGCGCCACCTGATCAAGATGCTGACCACCCGCACCGCGATAGCCGCGGTAGCGGCCGGACTCGTCCTGATCATCACCGGCTGGCCGGTCATGGCGGTGGGCACGGTGCTGCTCGTGTTCGCCTGGCGCGGCCTGTCGGGCGGGGCCGCCGAAGAGCGCGCCGCCATGCGCCGGCTCGAAGGGCTCGCCGCCTGGACCGAGTCCCTGCGTGACACGATCGCCGGCGCGGCCGGGCTCGAACAGGCCATCCCGTCGTCCATCAGGGCCGCCGCGCCCATGCTCAGGCCCCACCTGCGCGCCATGATCGACCGGCTGCACACGAGGATGGCGCTGCCGGAGGCGCTGGCGCTGTTCGCCGACGAGCTCGACGACCCGTCGGCCGACCTCGTGGTGGCCGCGCTCATCCTCAACTCCCGGCTGCGCGGCCCCGGCCTGCGCGACGTGCTGGGCGCGCTGGCCGTCTCGGCCCGCGAGGAGCTCGACATGCGCCGCCGCGTCGAGGCCGAACGCCGCTCGACCAGGCGCAGCGTCCAGATCGTGGTGATCACCGCGCTCGTCTTCGCCGGGCTCCTCATCCTGTTCAACCCCTCCTACGTGGCCGAGTACGGGGGCCTGCTGGGCCAGGCCGTGCTCGTGGTGGTCGCGGGGCTGTTCGGAGCGGGGTTCGCCTGGATGCGGCGGCTGGCCAGGTTCGACAAGCCGACCCGGCTGCTCATGGGAGGAGGCGGCGGCGATGGTTGAGGGCGCGCTGGGCGGGGCCGTATTAGGGCTCGGCCTGTTCGTGCTGCTGCGGGCGCTCTTCCCGGCCCGCCCGGGGCTGGTGGCGCGGCTGCTCGCGCTCGACGCCGTCCGCGAGGACGCGGGCGCTCCGAGCATCCAGCTCCTGCTGCCCGAGGAGGAGGTCAGCGCGTTCCGCCGCGGCCTGGGCGCCCGCCTGGCCCGCCTGTACGCGGCCCGCGGCTGGGAGGTCAGGTCGATCAAGGCGGACCTGGCACTGCTCGGCCGCTCGTTCGAGGCGTTCCTGGCCGGCAAGGTGCTGCTGGCGGCCAGCGGCCTGCTGGCCTTCCCGCTGCTGCTCGGCTGGCTGGTGCTCATGGAGTGGGGCACCTCGCTCGCCATCCCGTTCTGGGCCGCCGTGCTCGTCGCGCTGCTGTTCTTCTTCCTGCCCGACCTCCAGATACGCAAGGACGCGGCGGCCAGGCGGCGTGACTTCCGCCATGTGGTCGGCGCGTTCCTCGACCTCGTCTCCATGAACCTGGCCGGCGGCCGCGGCGTCCCCGAGGCCCTCATGATGGCCGTCTCGGTCAGCGGCGAGCAGCCCAACTGGGCGATGGGCCGCATCCGCGACGCGCTCAGCGGCGCCAGGATCGTCGGCATCACCCCGTGGCAGGCGCTCGGCCAGCTCGGCGAGGAGATCAACATCGACGAGCTGCGCGACCTGTCCGCCGCGCTCGGCCTGGTGGCCGACGACGGCGCCAAAGTACGCGCGTCGCTGACGGCGAGGGCCGCGACGCTGCGCCGCCGCGAGCTGGCGGAGATCGAGGGCAGGGCCGGCGAGCGGTCGCAGTCGATGCTCGTGGCCCAGCTGCTGCTCTGCGCCGGTTTCGTGATCTTTCTCAGTTTTCCCGCCGCTATGAAGATGTTGGGGTCCTGATGAACCATCCCTGGATCGTTTACCTCACCGCGTACCTGGGTGTCCGCATCCAGCGCGCCCGCACCGCCCCCACCCGCGGGGCCTCCGCCGTCGAGTGGGTGATCATCACCGCCATCATCGCCGGTGTCGCGCTCGGGTTGGCCACCTTGATCAAGTCGCTGGTCGAAGGAAGGCAGAACGATCTCCAAGGCACCTTCGGCGGTGGCGGTGACACCGGTGGTAATCCGTAGGAGGGGCGAGCGGGGCGCGACGGTGATCGAGCTGGCCATCCTCATGCCGATCATCCTGGCGGTCGCGCTGCTCATCGTGCAGGTGGCGCTCTGGTTCCACGCCCGCCAGGTCGCGGAGGCCGCCGCCCAGGAGGGCGCGCGCGTGGCCAGGGCGGCGCCGTTCGACTCCGGTGACTGGCCGGGCCAGGCCACCGCCAAGGCCACCGACATCATCCAGGCCGTCGGCCCGAAGCTGCTCCAGAGCGCCAAGGCCACGACGTCCGAGAAGGAACCGGACGAGCGCTTCGTCACCGTGACCGGCAGCGCCGTACAGGTCATCCCGCTGCTGCCCGAGCTGACGTTCACGATCACCGCCACCGCGGGCGGGCCGGTCGAGTGCTTCCGCCCGGACAACGGCGGCGGGGACTGCTCGTGAGGCGGCCGGAGCGCGGCTCCATGGCCGTGGAGACCGTGATGCTGGCCCCGCTCTTCCTGCTGTTCCTCATGTTCCTGGCAGGAGCGGGGGTGCTGGTGGAGTCGCAGGGGCGGGTCAACGGGGCGGCCAGGGACGCGGCCCGGGCCGCGTCGGTGCAGCGCACGCTCGACGACGCCGAGGCCGCGGCCAAGGCCATCGCCGACAGCACGCTGACCGGGCCCTGCGGGTCCCCGTCCGTGTCGCTGGACGGCTCCGCGTGGGAGCAGGGCGGCCAGGTCCAGGCCGAGGTGAGCTGCGAGCTGGACCTCGGCTTCCTGGGGTTCGGCGGCGTCAAGCGGATGACCGGCACGGCGGTGGTGCCGATCGAGCAGTTCAGGAGGGTCGAATGAGGGAGCGGGGGTCGATGTCGGTGTTCACCGTGCTGTTCTCCGTCGTCGTGTTCCTGCTGGCCGGGCTCCTCGTGGACGGCGGCGCGGCGATCAACGCCCGGCTGCGCGCGGCCGACGTGGCCGAGCAGGCCGCGCGGGCCGGCGCCGACGAGATCGACGTCGACCATCTGCGCTCCACCGGCCAGACCCGGCTGCTCGGCGAGGACCAGGTGTGCGCCAGGGCCGACGAGATCGTCGCCGCGCAGGGCGGCGAGGGTGTGACCCGCGGCGAGTGCACCGTCGGCCAGGGACAGGCACAGGTGACGGTCACCGTGTCGGTGCCCTGGAAGGCGTTCTTCCTGAGCGCGATCGGCTTTCCCGGCACCGAGATGACCGGCCGGGCCGTCGCCGCGCCCGAAGCGAGATAGACCGAAACTCACCGGTCGATGGATCGGTGAGCGTACGAGCACGACCCTGGACGGCGGAAGGGAGAGACGATGCCGACGCGAGAGCCCGCGCGCCCACACGGACGTCACACGCCCGTGCGCGTCAAGGCCAGGCGCAGCGCCGGAGATGTGCTCGCCGGCATCGGATCGCTGATCGTGCTGGTCGCGCTCGTGGGCGGGGTGCCGTACGCGCTGCTCACGTTCGTGGGGCCGCCGATCGCGCCCGAGCTGCTCGACCTCGACCTGCTCACCAGCCGCGTCGGCCCGAGCACCGTCGTGGCCGTGCTGGTGCTGCTGGTGTGGCTGGCCTGGTTCCAGCTGTTCGTGTGCGTGCTGGTCGAGGTGTACGCGGGCGTGCGCAGGGTCGGCATGCCGGCCCGCGTGCCGCTCTCCGGAGGCACGCAGGCGCTGGCCAACAAGCTCGTCGGCGCGGTGCTGCTGCTGTTCACGGCGGGTGCGATGGTTGTGCCGCTGGCCAAGCTGGCGCCCACGCCGGCCGCCACGCCCGTGACGGCGGTCGCGTACTCCGCGCCGATCATCGAGAAGACGACCCTCGACACGCACAAGACCAAGAAGGTGTACGTGGTGCAGCCGCCGCACGGCCGGCACCACGAGAGCCTGTGGGAGATCGCCGAGAAGTGCCTCGGCGACGGCCGCCGATATCCCGAAATTTACCGGCTTAATCAGGCGAAGGAGCAGCCAGACGGCTCCCGCCTGCGCATGGCCGACCTGATCAGGCCCGGCTGGGTGCTCGACATGCCGGACGACGCCAGGCACGCCCACGTCGTCCCCGTCGACCAGCCCCGCGAGCAGACCCTGCGCGAGCACCCCGGCAGGGCGTCGGTGGGTCAGCACGCGGACCGGCACGCCGACTCGAAGACCGGCCAGGCCGAGAAGAAGGTCGAGGCCAAGCACCGCCAGCCGGATCAACAGCAGCAGCCCGACCGGCCGCAGGCCACCATCCGGCAGAGCCAGACGACCGACCTGACCGACTACCTCGCCACGGCCTCGCTGGCCGCCGCGGGCCTGTTGGTCGTGCTGGCCAGGCGGCGCCGCGAGCAGCTCTGGCGCAGGGTGTTCGGCCGCCGGATCGCCCGCCCGCGCGACGACGCCGCCCAGGCCGAGGTCGCGCTGAGGCTGGGCGGCGACGCGCCGGGCGCCCGCATCCTCGACATCGGCCTGCGGCTGCTCGGCGCCGAGCTGGCCGCCCAGAACCGCACGCCGCCCACCGTGTACGGGGCGCACCTGTCGGCCCGCACGCTCGACCTGTGGATCCACCCGCCGGACGGCGACGCGCCCGCGCCGTGGATGGCCCAGGACGGCGGCCAGGTGTGGCGGCTGCCCGCCCACGAGGGCCGCCTGCTGGAGGAGCAGGCGGGCGGGGCGCCGTACCCCGGGCTGGTCTCCATCGGCACGGACGCCGGCGGGCGCGTGCTCATCGACCTGGAAGCCGCGCAGGGCCTGATCAACGTGCGCGGCCCGCAGACCACGGCCGCGCTGGCCGCCCTCGCCGTCGAGCTGGCCACCAACCGCTGGTCCGACCGCATGCGCATCACGCTCGTCGGCTTCGGCGAGGAGCTGACCGCCATCGCGCCTGACCGCATCAGGGCCGTGGGCGGCCTGGCCGAGGTGCTGCCCGAGCTGGAGGCGATCGCCGCGCCGCGCAGGGAGGTGCTGACCGGGCGCATCACCGGCAGCCCGCGCGATGCCCACTACCTGCTGTCCGCGGTCGCGCCCACGCACGAGGAGGCCCGGCGCCTGGCGCTGCTGGCCCGCCGGGACACCGCCGGTTACGTGCTGGCGGGCGAGGTCCCGCACGCCACCTGGACGCTGGAGATCGGCGACGACGGCCGGGCCAGGATGGCCGAGCTGGGCTTCGACGTGCAGGCCCAGCTCCTGCCCCGCCGCCACTACCAGGCATTGATCGACCTGTTCCGCACGGCCTCCCAGGTCGACGGCGAGGCCGTCTCCGAGGCCGAGCCGCTGGCGGGGCTGCACCCGCCCGCCGTCGAGATCAGGATGCTCGGCCCCATCGAGGTCATCGGCCTGCGGCCCCTGGAGGAGGGCCGGTTGGCGCTGGCCGCGGAGCTGCTGGTCTACCTGGCCACGCATCCCGGCGGCGTGCACCCCTCGGTGCTGGGCGGGGTGCTCTGGCCGCGCGGCGTGCAGGACATGGTCAGGGACGCCACGATCGCCAGGGTCGCCGAATGGCTCGGGCGGGAGCACCTGCACACCGACGAGGCCGGCCGGATCAGCCTGGGGCCCGAGGTGCGTACGGACTGGGCGCTGTTCCGCGAGCTCGTACGCCGCTCGAACGGCGACCCGACGGCCCGGGCCGTCCTGCTGGAGAAGGCGCTCGGCCTGGTCAGAGGCCCGCTACTGAGCGGCCGCCAGCCGGGCCGGTATGCCTGGCTGGCGGCCGAGGACCTGGAGTACGACGTGGCCGCCGAGGTGGCCGACGCGGCGCACCAGCTCTGCGAGTTGCGGCTCGCGCACGGGCAGCCGGACGCCGCGGTGGCCGCCGTGCGCGCGGCCCTGCTCCTGGCGGTGGACGACGAGGGCCTCTGGCGCGACCTGCTGCGGGCCACGCACGCCACCGAGGACACCGTACGGCTGCGCGCCGTCGTCGAGGGGCTGACCCGCAGGGCGGCCTCGCACCCGTACGGCGGCGGGATGGCCCCGGAGACCGAGGCACTGATCGAGGAACTGCTGCCCACGTGGCGCATCCATGTGGTGAGGGAGTCGTCGGCATGAGACGAGTCGTGGTGCTGCTGATGATCGTCCTGGCGGGCTGCGGGCAGGCCGAGCGCCCGTACACGCCCGCGGCGGAGCCCACGCCGGCGAAACCCTCTGTCAAAGCCGCACAGCCGGAGGAGACGCTGCCCGCCGGCCCCCAGAGCATCGCCATCGGCGACGGCCTGCGCGTGCGGGTGGAGTGGCCGGCCGACCCCGACCCGCTGCTGAAGGTCATCGTCGACCAGTACGTGGGCACCCGCCAGGCCGTCGTCGAAGGGACCCGCGGCTACCGGCGCAATCTCGAGATCCAGGCCGAGGAGCAGGCGACGGAGTGGGTGAACGAGTTCATCGACGAGGAGCAGTCGATGCGCGGGACGGGCCGGCTCTACAACCTGCGGGTCAGCGCCCGCATGGGCAAAGGCGCTCAGATCAACGCGTGCGTGGACGAGTCAGGCGTGCGGATGATCTCCTCGCGCACCGGGAAGGCCGTCGCGCCCCAACCCGATTGGCTGCGCGCCCCCTACGGCCAGAGCGTGGTCGCCCATCGCGGTGATGACGGGGTGTGGCGCATCAGGTCCTACATCACCTCCACAGAGAGATGCACCCGATGAAACCTTTGCTCGCGGTACTGCTCGCGGTGCCGCTGACGCTCGGTCCGAGCCCGGGACCCGGCGATGTGGACGTCAAGGGCAATCAGCGCGGGCGGACGACGACCCTGAGCCTGGAGGCCAGCACCATCAAGATCACCGGTGACGGCAAGGGCGGCTCGGGTGACGGCTACCGCATCCCGCGCCCCTGCTGGTACGAGCCCAGCCTGGACGCCGAGGAGATGTTCCGGCTGCACACCGAAGGCGCGGGCCCGGCCAGGCGGGCGGGCATCGACGAGGACAGCTTCCGGGCCTTCGTCCAGCAGTTCAAGGACAAGCTCGGCAAGCCGGGCCGGTGGTGGGTGCCCGCGTACAACAAGGCCGATCCGAACGGCGCCGCCTGCTGGGGCGGCCTCGAACAGTTCATCTTCATGCCCCCGAACACCACGCCGCCGTCCGGGATCACGATCGAGCAGCTGGCGCAGATCGCCAGGGCCGCGCTGACCGTCCCGGAGCCGACGGTCAAGCTGAACCCCGACGCCAAGAGCTTCGTCAACCTCCCGACCTACGTCTGGCTGGAGAACGTCGGTCAGCCGCGCCGCACGGTCACGGCGTCGATCCCCGGCGTCATGAGCGTGACCCTGGTGGCGACGCTCCAGGACATCAAGATCGACCCGGGCACGACCAAGGACCGGGCCGAGGTGCACGAGGAGGGCTGCGGGCCGTCCGGGAAGCCGTACGCGAAGGGCGCCCAGTTCACCTGCGGCGTGCGTTACCTGCGCTCGGCGATCGACCAGCCGCGCGAGAAGTACACGCTGACTGTCACCACCGTCTGGCCGGTCCAGGTGGCCGACAACGTGGTGCCGTTCCAGTTCGCGCCCGTACAGGTCGGAGCCAGCCGGGACGTGCCGGTCGGCGAGATCCAGAGCAACGTCAAGCCGTGAGCGGCGGCCGGGCCGCTCAGGGGCCGCTCAGGCCCGGACCACCGCCACCAGCGGGGCCAGCTCGGGCAGCTCCGCCGCCTCGTCGAGCACTTCCTTCAGTACGCCGTCGTGCGTGGGACGGGCCCGCTCCAGCAGCTCGAACCCGGCCTGCGTGACCTCCGAGTAGATCCCGCGCCTGTCGTCCTCGCACAGGTAGCGCTTGAGCAGGCCGCGGTTCTCCAGGCGCGTCACCAGCCTGGTCGTGGCGCTCTGGCTGAGCACGACGGCCCTGGCGAGCTGCTGCATCCGCATGTGCCAGCCGTCCTGGCGGGCCAGCACGTCCAGCACTGTGTATTCGCTCACACTGAGCGAGTGCTCCTTCTGGAGTGATTTCTCCAGCCTGTCCTCGATTTTCGCGTGCAGCGCCGCGAGGGTGCGCCAGCCCTGGGCGCGCGCCTCCACGGCGTCATCGGCTAGGGGCATGTGACAGCCTCCTCGACATCCTTGTATGGTCAGTTAGTCGGCGTGTGCAAATAATGTCCACGCTTACTAACGTCGTCTGAGGAGTAGTCTATGCCTCTCGCCCTGTTCGCCCTCGCGATCAGCGCCTTCGGCATCGGGACCACGGAGTTCATCATCAACGGGCTGCTGCCCGAGGTGGCGGCCGACTTCCACGTGACCATCCCGGCCGCCGGCCTGCTCGTGTCCGGCTACGCGCTGGGTGTGGCGGTCGGCGGGCCCCCGCTGACCATGCTCGGCGGGCGCCTGTCGCGCAAGACCATGCTGTTGTCGCTGATGGTGCTGTTCATCGCCGGGAACCTGCTGTCGGCACTGGCGCCCTCGTACGCGGTGCTGATGGTCGGCCGTTTCCTGTCGGCCTTCGCGCACGGCGCGTACTTCGGGGTCGGCTCCGTGGTGGCCGCCGACCTGGTGGCGCCGAAGAAGCGGGCCAGCGCCATCGCCATGATGTTCACCGGCCTCACGCTCGCCAACGTCCTGGGCGTGCCCCTGGGCACCTGGATCGGTCAGGCGTTCGGCTGGCGGGCCACGTTCTGGGTCGTGGTGGCGATCGGCGTGGCCGGTCTCGCCGGCGTCGTCGCCCTCGTCCCCCGGCAGCCGCGCCCGACCGGGAGCGTCCTGCGGGAGCTGGCGACGTTCCGCAAGGCCGGCGTCTGGCTGGCCCTCGGGATGACCGTCTTCGGCTTCGCCCCGGTCTTCGCCGTCATCACGTTCATCGCGCCCATCATGACCGGCCCGGGCGGCTTCTCGCCCGGCGCCGTGCCCGTGGTCATGGCCCTGTTCGGGGTCGGCCTCGTGGCGGGCAACCTGATCGGCGGCAAGCTCGCCGACCGCGCGGTCATGCCCAGCATCTACGGCTCGGTCGCCCTGCTCACCCTGCTGGCCGTGGCGGTGGCCCTGGTGTCGGGCAACCAGGTGGCCTTCGTGATCACCATCACGCTGTTCGGCGTGGCCGCCTTCGCCACGGTCCCGCCCCTGCAGACCCGTGTCCTGGACGCCGCCGCCGGCGCTCCCACGCTGGCCTCGGCGGCCAACATCGGGGCCTTCAACCTGGGCAACGCGATCGGCTCCTTCGCGGCCGGCCTCACCATCGACGCCGGCTTCGGCTACACCGCCCCGGCCTGGACCGCGGCCCTGCTGGGCCTGGCGGGGCTGGCCGTGGCGGGGGCGGCGGGCCTCCAGGCCCGCCGCCTGGCGCCCGCCACCTAGACGGCGCGGGATTCGTGGGCGATCAGCCACTCCTTGACCGGTACGCCGTAGTAGTAGCCGCCGTAGCCTCCGCCGCTGGGCAGCACCCGGTGGCAGGGGACGAACGGCGCGATGAGGTTCTGCGCGCAGGCCGAGCCGGCCGCCCGGGCGGCCGTCCTGGGCATGCCGGCCCGCTCGGCCAGCTCCGCGTACGAGACCGTGGTCCCCGCCTTGACCTCGCGCAACGTGGCGTGGAGCCGCTGGCGGGTGGCCGTACCCGGCTGGGAGACCTGGACGGCGTCCAGGGCGTCCAGGTCCCCGGCCAGGTACGCCCGGACCGCCGCGGAGGCGGCCCCGAGGTCGTCCACAACCTCCAGGCCCTCCGACTGCAGCTCGGGCGTGAGGCGCACGAACATCTCCGTCGGGTCGGCGGTGAAGCCGGCCGCCACCACGACCCCCTCGCGGGACAGCAGGGACAGCGGCCCCACCGGGGTCGGGATGAGCTGGGCAGCGATCATGATGAGCTCCAAAGGTGCAGGGCGGCGTAGGCCCGCCAGGGCCGCCACCGCTCGATGTGGTCGTCGGGGATGCCCAGGCAGGCCATGCGCTTCTTGAGCACGAGGTCGCCCGTGGGCCACGCGTCCGGGTCGCGCAGCGCCCGGAGCGCGATGTAGCTGGCCGTCCACGGGCCGATGCCCGGGACTTCGAGCAGGTCCGACACCGCCTCGGCGGGGTCCTGGCCGCCGTCGAGGTCCAGGCGGCCCTCCACCAGGTGGCCGGCCAGGTGCCTGAGCGTGTCGATCCGGCGGTTGGTCAGGCCCACGCCGGTCAGGTCCGTCTCCAGGAGCTCGGCGGGGGTGGGGAAGAGCGGGCCGGGGGCCTTGGCGACAATGCGGCCGAGGAGGGTGCGGGCGCCGGCCACCGAGATCTGCTGGCCCACCACCGCGCGTACGGCCAGCTCGAAGCCGTCGAACGCGCCCGGCACCCGCAGCCCCGGACGGGCCGTCACCAGGGGCCCGAGCGAGGTCTGCTCCAGGATCTCCGATATGGCGGAGGGGTCGGCGTCGAGGTCGAGGAGGCGGCGGCAGCGCGCCACGACGCGGGCGAGCTGCCGCGTGTCGTCCATCACGACGTCCAGGGCTATGTGGTCCTGCCGTGGTGTGAGCGTGATCGTCCCACCTGGTACGGCTCGCTGGTACGACGTCCGGTCCGCCACCTCCAGCCCCGGAATGGCGCGGGCCGCCAGGAACGCGAAGACCCCCTCCACGTCGTACGGCTCGCGCCGGTGCAGCCGCAGCCGCAGCGTCGCGTCGCAGACCCGCGGTCCCGCCGTGGCCCGCAGCTCGCTGGGCGTGAAGCCGTACGTCTCCCGCATCGTCGCGTTGAACTGCCGCACGCTCCCGAACCCGGCCGCGAACGCCACCTCCGTGACCGGCAGCCCCGTCTCCGTCAGCAGTTGCTTGGCCAGCAGCAGCCGCTTGGTCCGCGCGACCGCCAGCGGCCCGACGCCCAGCTCGGCCACGAACAGCCGGTGCAGGTGCCGCTCGGTGATGTGCAGCCGCTGGGCCAGCCCGCCCACGCCCCGCTCGTCCGCCGCGCCGTCGTCGATCAGCCGCAGCGCCCGGCCGACCAGGTCGCCGCGCACGTCCCAGCCCGGGTCGCCGGGCGAGAGCTCCGGACGGCACCGCTTGCACGGCCGGAACCCCGCGGCCTCGGCCGAGGCCGCGTGCCGGTAGAAGCGCACGTTCCTGGAGGACGGCGTACGCGCCGGACAGATCGGACGGCAGTAGATGCGCGTCGTCGTCACCGCCGTGTAGAACCGCCCGTCGAACCGGGCGTCCCTGGCCGAGACGGCCCGGTAGCAGGAGTCGAAGTCGAGCTGGAGTGGTGACATGCCTCCGACACTAGGCGCTCTCCGAAGGCGCTGACTGGCGGAAATCGGACGTGAGCGTCGAACGGCAGGTCAGCAGGCCGAGCCGGGTGACCTGCGGAAATCGGACACCCGGCGCACGGCTACTTCGACGAGACGCCCACTCCCAGGTCGAACTCCCGGTAGACCCGGGCCCAGAAGCCGTCACGCAGCCACACCCGGGCCTCCGGGTAGGGCCGCAGCGAGTGGCCGAGCTCCTTCTCCGCCTCGATCAGCAGCTCGGTGTCGATCACGGTCGGCAGGATGGGCCCCGGCAGCAGGTCGCGGATGTTGTCGCGGCCACGGGTGAGGATCCACTTCTGTGCCACGTGCTCGCCCACGTCCTCCACGCGTGGGCGGCTCGGCCCGAGCTTGGCCACCTGGCCCGGCTTGGCGTGCGGCTTGACCGGCGTGCGCCCGGCGAAGACCTGGGCGGGCGACGGGGCCACGACCGGCGGAGTGACCGGTACGGGCTGGGGAGCACGGCTGAAAAAGGGCCTCAGGAAATCAGCGGAGATCACTTCGACGGTGTCGGACTCCCACACCAGGCGCTCGGCCTGGTTGGTGCCGTACGGCGGCTCGACGCCCCACAGGTGGATCCGCACTCCGTACGCCTGCGCCGCCTCGACCGCCGGAACCATGTCCTCATCGCCTGCCAGCAGGATGGTGTCGGTCACCGCATGATGTCGGGCCAGCGCCTCCAGATCGCTCCTGATCTGCGCGTCCACGCCTTTCTGCTGGCCACGGGCGTTCAGGTTGCCAAGCCGCACCTTGACCCACGGGAGCTGGGCGATGACTCGCTGGTCGACGGTGGGCACACGGTCACGGGCGGCGTCATACCAATAGATCCGCAGAAGTTCGCCGGAAGTACGTTCCTCTGCATGTTTCTGTAGACTCTGGATGAGTTCATCGGCGGCCACCCGATATTCCTTGCGTTCCTTCGCACCGAGCAGCACTTCACCTGCCGCCGCGTACAGATAACCGACATCCACCAGGACGGCGTACTTGGCTGCCACAGGATGCGGCATGAGGTCTGGGATGGCCATGTCGTCCTCCAGGCCGCGGTGTTAGTTGATCGGCTGACTATATACGCCTACTTTCTCTAGATAGTCCCAACTCCCGGGGAACTTGACACCCGATTCTCAGGATCTATCTAGGGTAGAGCGCTCATCCGCCATGCCGACTTCCCTGGAACGACAGGCTTACGCATACCTCTGGCTGGGTTTCGCCACCTTTGCCGACGCGGCTCAGGAGACGCCTCGGGTTCGGCGTGCGAGCTCTGCCGCGCGACGAGTACGGCCACCAACGCCGCGATCTCCTCGGGCGTGGCGTCCCCCCGGACAATTCGCAGCTCTGGCGTCATAGCGGGATGTTCCCATGCTTCTTCGGCGGGAGCGTCGCCCGCTTGTTCCTGAGGGCCCTCAGCGCCCTGACGACCTGAACCCGGGTCTCGGACGGCCGGATCACCGCGTCCACGTAGCCGCGCTCGGCCGCGATGTACGGATTGGCCAGCGTGTCCTCGTACTCGGTGACGAGCCGGGCGCGCTCGGCCTCGGGGTCGTCGGAGGCGGCGAGTTCGCGCCGGTAGAGGATGTTGACCGCGCCCTGTGCTCCCATGACCGCGATCTGGGCCGTCGGCCAGGCCAGATTGACGTCCGCGCCGAGGTGCTTGGAGCCCATGACGTCGTACGCGCCGCCGTACGCCTTGCGCGTGATCACCGTGATCAGCGGCACGGTGGCCTCGGCGTAGGCGTAGAGGAGCTTGGCGCCCCGCCGGATGATTCCGTTCCATTCCTGATCGGTTCCTGGGAGGAATCCCGGCACATCCACAAATGTCAGTATCGGAATATTAAAGGCATCACATGTTCGAATAAATCGGGCGGCCTTCTCCGATGCGTTGATATCCAGACATCCCGCGAAATGCATGGGCTGGTTGGCCACGACCCCGACCGGCTGGCCGTCCACCCGGCCGTACCCGACCACGATGTTCGGCGCGAACAGCGCGTGGACCTCCAGGAACTCCCCGTCGTCCAGCACGTGCTCGATGACCCGGTGCATGTCGTACGGCTGGTTGGCCGAGTCGGGGATCAGCCCGTCGAGCTCCGGATCGGGCTCCAGGTCGGTGGCGGGCTCGAAGGCGGGGGCCTCGTCCAGGTTGTTCGACGGCAGGTACGACAGCAGCGCCTTGACGTACTCCAGCGCGTCGTCCTCGTCGGTGGCCTGGTAGTGGGCCACGCCCGACTTCGTGTTGTGCGTGTGCGCCCCGCCGAGCTCCTCGAACGTGACCTCCTCGCCCGTCACCGTCTTGATGACGTCGGGCCCCGTGATGAACATCTGGGACGTCTGATCCACCATCACCACGAAGTCGGTCAGCGCGGGGGAGTAGACGTGCCCGCCGGCCGCCGCGCCCATGATGAGCGAGATCTGCGGGATCACGCCGGAGGCGTGCACGTTGCGCTTGAAGATCTCCGCGTAGAGGCCGAGCGCGACCACGCCTTCCTGGATGCGCGCGCCGCCGCCCTCGTTGATGCCGATGATCGGGCACCCGGTCTTGATCGCCAGGTCGAGCACCTTGACGATCTTCTCGCCGTACACCTCGCCGAGCGAGCCGCCGAACACCGTCACGTCCTGCGAGAACACGCACACCTGCCGGCCGTCGACCGTGCCGTGCCCGGTGATGACGCCGTCGCCGTACGGCCGCCGCCGCTCCAGCCCGAACATCGTCGACCGGTGCCTGGCGAACTCGTCGAACTCCACGAACGAGCCCTCGTCCAGCAGCGCGAGCACCCGCTCCCTGGCGGTCATCTTGCCCTTGGCGTGCTGCTTGTCCACGGCCTCCGCGGAGCCCGCGTGCGCGGCCTCGTCGAGCCGCCGCTCCAGGTCGGCGATCTTCCCGGCGGTGGTGTGAATGTCCGGCCTGTCCGGCAGCTCCTCGGCAGCAGTGCTCATGCGCGCAAGGCTAGTCCTTCCTCCTAGAGTGGATCCATGACGGATGCGGTTCGCACGCACGGGCTGTTCAAGCGCTACGGGCCGCAGGTCGCGGTGGCGGGCGTCGATCTGGTGGTGCCGTCGGGGAGTTTCGCGGGCCTGGTCGGGCCCAACGGCGCGGGCAAGACCACCACGCTCAGCATGATCACCGGGCTGCTCCGGCCCGACGGCGGCACGGCCGAGGTCGACGGGTTCCACGTGTGGCGCGACCCCGTGGAGGTCAAGACGCGCATCGGGGTGCTGCCGGAGGGGTTGCGGCTGTTCGAGCGGCTGTCGGGCCGCGAGCTGCTCCTCTACAACGGGCGGCTGCGCGGCATCCCCAAGGCCGACGTCGAGCAGCGCGCGGGCGAGCTGCTGGCCGTGATGGACCTGACCGAGGCCGCCGACAAGCTCGTCGTCGACTACTCCACCGGCATGCGCAAGAAGATCGGCCTGGCCGCCGCGCTGCTGCACAACCCGTCCGTGCTCTTCCTGGACGAGCCTTTCGAGGGCGTCGATCCGGTCAGCGCCAACACGCTCACCGACGTGCTCCGGCGCTTCACGGCGTCCGGCTCGACGGTGATCTTCTCCAGTCACGTGATGGACCTGGTCGAGCGGCTGTGCGACTGGGTGTCGGTGATGAGCGCGGGCCACATCGTGGCGCAGGGCCCGCTGGCGGACGTACGTGGCGGGCGCAGCCTCAACCAGGCGTTCCTGGAGCTGGTCGGCGGATCGCGCGACAACGGCGAGGGCCTCACGTGGCTCGGCGCCAACCCCAGGTGACACCCGAGGAGTCCCGTTGACCACCGTGGCCCTGTTCGCGCAGCTCAAGCTCCGGCTGCTGGCCGGAAACCTGCGCGGAGACCTCCAGCGCAAGCTCGGCTTCGTCTTCACCCTGCTCATTTCCACCGGCCTGGCCGTGCTCGGCTTCTTCCTGATGAGCCTGCTCCGGCTGGCGCCCCACGACATCGCCGCCGACCTGGTGATCATCGCGTTCACGTCCTTCCTGATCGGCTGGATGATCGTGCCGCTGATGGCGTTCGGCCTGGACGACACGCTCGACCCGGCGAAGCTGTCGCTCCTGCCGCTGCGCACCGGGCAGCTCGCGGTCGGCATGTTCACCGCGTCCGTGACCGGGGTATGGCCGCTGGCCATGCTGATCGTCACGGCCGGCGCGCTGGTGGGGGTGGCGACGGGCGTCGGCGGCGTGCTGCTCGGGGTGCCGGCCGTGCTGCTGCAGTTCGCGCTGTGCGTGGTGACGTCGCGGCTGATCACCACCTCGCTCTCCAGCGCGCTGCGCACCCGGCGGGGCCGTGACGTGCTGGCCGTGGCCGCGCTGCTGGTGGTGGTGCTCGCGCAGCTGCCCAACCTCGTGATGAACCGCGGCCTCGGCGACCCCGAGGCCATGCTGCGCCAGCTTGCGGGCGTGCTCCGGTGGACGCCGCCGGGCATGGCGGCGCACGCGATGGCCGACGGCGGCCTGGCCGGGCTGGCCGAGCTGGCGCTGGTGGCCGTGATCGTGGTGGTGCTGGGCCTGCTGTGGATCAAGGCGCTGGGCCGGGCCCTGGTGACGCCCGACGTCTCCACCCAGGCCGCGTCCGTGCGCAAGGAGAGCGGCCTGGTCGACAGGTTCCTGCCGGACGGGCCGCTGGCGGCCGTGGTGACGAAGGAGCTGAAGTACATCAGGCGGGAGCCCAGGTTCCGCGTCGGCTGGTTCAGCGCGGTCGTGGTCACCGCCGTGCTGGCGTTCTCGCTGAGCAGGAACACGGGCGGCGCGGAGGGCGTGCCGATCGTGCTCACCTGCGTCGGCGCCCTGATGATCGCGTTGCAGTCGGGCAACGCGTTCGGCATCGACGGCCGCTCGTTGTGGATGAACGCCGTGGTGTTCGGCTCCGAGCGCGGGCTGGCCACCGACCTGGCCGGGCGCCACCTGGCCAACGCGCTGATCGCCGTGCCGCTGCTCACCGTGATCGCGGTGGCCACCGGCCTGTTCACCGGCCATCCCGGCATGATCGTCCCGGCGGCGCTGGCCGGGTGGGGCGCGCTCGGCATCGGGCTCGGCGTCGGGTCGGTGACCAGCGTGGTGGTCCCGTACACCGTGCCCGAGCGGATGAACGCCTTCAGCGGCGCCGCGCCCGGGCAGGGCGGCCAGGCGTTCGCCTCCGCCATGGGGGCCACGCTCGGCATCGCGCTGCTGTCGCTGCCGTTCGTGGTGCCGCTGGCGTTCGGCTGGTTCTGGGTGTGCGCGGTGGCGCCGTTCTACGGGGTGCTGGCGGAGACGCTCGGCAGGCGCCTGGCCGCCAGGATCGGATTCGCCCGGATGCCGGAGCTGCTGGGGGCTGTTTCCAAAGGTAGTTGAATGGTCTAGTCCAATGGGCGAGACCGGTCTACGGCTTCCCTGAGCGACTCGATACCCTTCGAAACATGATTGACCAGGGGCTCGAGCGTCGCAGCGCCGCCGTTACCGAGATGCCGGACGAGCTACGCCACGATGTGCGGCTGCTCGGCAAACTGCTCGGCCAGGTGCTCGCCGAACAGGGTGGCGAAGACCTGCTGGCCGACGTCGAACGGCTGCGCAAGGCAGTCATCGCAGCACGTAAGGGCGAGGTCTCGGCCGACGAGATCACCGCCATGGTCGCCGAATGGGAGATCGAGCGGGCCGTGGCGGTCGCCCGCGCGTTCACCTGCTATTTCCACCTGGCCAACCTGGCCGAGGAACACTACCGGATCCGCACACTACGCGAGCGGGACGCCGAGGGCAGGGTTCAGCGAGAGTCGCTGGCCCAGGCCGTACAGGAGCTGGGCCACGAGCGGGTCACCGAGCTGCTGGAAGGCCTGGAGCTGCACCCGGTGCTCACCGCGCACCCCACCGAGGCACGCAGGCGCGCGGTCGTCACCGCCATCCAGCGCATCAGCGGCCAGCTCACCGAGTACAACACGCCCGGCCGCGGCGCCAGCGAGCGCGCCGAGAACAAGCGCCGCATGCTGGAGGAGATCGACCTCCTGTGGCGCACGGCCCAGCTCCGCTCGACCAAGCTCGACCCGCTTGACGAGGTGCGCACCGCGATGGCCGCCTTCGACGAGACGCTGTTCCGCATGGTGCCGCAGGTCTACCGCTCGCTGGACGCCGCGCTCGACGAGCGCACCGGCACGCGCCCGCCGCAGGCCAGGCCGTTCATCCGGTACGGCAGCTGGATCGGCGGCGACCGCGACGGCAACCCCAACGTCACGGCCAGGGTCACCCGCGAGACCATCCAGATCCAGTCCGAGCACGTGCTGACGGCCCTGGAGACCGCCTGCACGCGCATCGCCCGCACGCTGACCTCCTCCGTCCAGCTCGCCGCGCCCTCGCCCGCGCTCAAGTCGGCGCTGGCCGAGGCCGTGGACGCCTACCCCGACGTGGTCTCCGAGCTGGCCACCCGCTCGCCGCGCGAGCCGCACCGGCAGTGGCTGCTGTTCGTGGCCGCGCGCATCGCCGCGACCCGCCGTCGCGATCTCGACCTGGCCTACCGCGCGCCGGCCGAGCTGCTGGACGACCTGCGCGTGGCGCAGGAGTCGCTGGCCGCCTCGGCGCCGCGGCAGGCGTACGGGGAGCTGCAGCACCTCATCTGGCAGGTCGAGACGTTCGGCTTCCACCTGGCCGAGCTGGAGGTGCGCCAGCACTCCCAGGTGCACGCGGCCGCCCTGGAGGAGATCAGGGCCGGCGGCGAGCTGTCGGAGCGCACCGAGGAGGTGCTGGCCACGATCCGGGTGATCGCCTGGATCCAGGAGCGGTTCGGGGTCACGGCCTGCTCCCGCTACGTGGTCTCCTTCACCCGCTCGGCCGACGACATCGCGGCCGTCTACGAGCTGGCCAGGCATGCGCTCGGCGAGCGGGCGCCGGTGCTCGACGTCGTGCCGCTGTTCGAGTCGGGCCAGGACCTGGCCAACTCGCCGGACGTGCTGACCGGGATGCTCGAGATCCCGGCGATGCGGGCGCGCCTGGAGACCAACGGGCGGCGCATGGAGATCATGCTGGGCTACTCCGACTCGGCCAAGGAGCTCGGCCCCGCGGCCGCCACGCTCCGGCTCTACGAGGCGCAGGAGGAGCTGACGGCCTGGGCGGCCAAGCACGACGTGAAGCTGCGGATGTTCCACGGCCGTGGCGGCGCGCTGGGCCGTGGTGGCGGCCCGGCCAACCGCGCGGTGCTGGCCCAGGCGCCGGGTTCGGTCGCCGGCCGGTTCAAGGTCACCGAGCAGGGTGAGGT
This sequence comes from Nonomuraea sp. NPDC003709, assembly GCF_040610775.1. NCBI lineage: Bacteria > Bacillati > Actinomycetota > Actinomycetes > Streptosporangiales > Streptosporangiaceae > Nonomuraea > Nonomuraea sp. NPDC003709. Next base: position 349,297 of record NZ_JBEXMW010000001.1, read on the forward strand.
CATCTTCGCCCGCTACGGCCACATCGCCATCGCCCGCCGCCATCTGGAGCAGGTGGCCAACGCCGTGCTGATGGCCTCCTCGCCCACGGTCGGCGCCCGCACGGCGGCCGCCGCCGAGCGCTTCCGGGGCCTGGCCGAGCAGGTGGCCACGGCGTCGGAGCAGGCGTACCGCGCGCTGACCGAGGCGCCGGGCTTCCCCGAATGGTTCGGCCTGGTCAGCCCGCTGGAGGAGATCGGCACGCTGCGCCTGGGCTCGCGCCCGGCGCGCCGCGGGCTCGGCGCGCCGCGCTCGCTCGACGACCTGCGGGCGATCCCGTGGGTGTTCGCGTGGGCGCAGACGCGGGTCAACCTGCCCGGCTGGTACGGCCTCGGCACCGGCCTGGCCTCGGTCGGCTCCCTGGAGGAGCTGCGGGCGGCGTACGCGGAGTGGCCGCTGTTCAACGCGATGCTGGACAACGCCGAGATGTCGCTGGCCAAGACCGACCGCTCGATCGCCAAGCGCTACCTGGCGCTGGGCGGCCGGGAGGACTTCGCCCAGCAGGTGCTGGAGGAGTACGACCGGACCCGCGACCTGGTGCTGCGGGTCACCGGCCACACGCGGCTGCTGGAGAACCGGAAGGTGCTCTCGCGCGCCGTCCAGCTCCGCGACCCGTACGTGGACGCGCTCTCCCACCTCCAGCTGCGGGCCCTGCGCGCGCTGCGCACCGGCAACCCGTCGGAGCAGGAGCGCGAACGCCTGTCCACGCTCCTGCTCCTGTCGGTCAACGGCGTCGCCGCGGGCCTGCAGAACACCGGCTGATCCAGCCGTCTAGCGGAGGCCCTCGAAGAAGGCGATGACGTCGGAGGTGAGGGCCTCCGTCGCGGTGTGCGCGGTGTAGTGGCCGTGCGCCGGGGCCGGCAGCGTCTTCCAGGAGACGATGTTGGCGTGGTCGCGCTCGGCGAAGCGGCGGATCGACGTGAAGTCGCCCTCGGCCATCGCCAGCGCGGTCGGAACGGTGGTGGGCTCCTTGGGCTGCTCCGCGCGGGCGTTCTCCCAGTACTGCCGGATGGCCGAGCCGGCGGTCCCGGTGAACCAGTAGATCGCGGCGCTGGTGAGCACGAAGTCGTCGTCCAGGTCCTCGTCGAAGAGCTGGGCGAGCCAGCCCAGGAGCCCGGCGGGGGAGTCGGCGAGGGCGTGGGCGAGGGTCTGCGGCTGCTGCGAGTGCAGCACGTTGAAGGCGCCCTTCTCCTTCCAGAACCAGTCGAGCACGGCCAGCCCGGCCTGGTCCTCCTCGCTCAGCCCGGCGAACTCGGCCGGGTCGCCGGAGGGGAAGGAGAACAGCTGCGTGACGTGCACGCCCACGACGTGGTCCGGGTCGATCCTGCCGAGCTCGGGCGAGATCATCGAGCCGCCGTCGTTGCCGACCGCGCCGTAGCGGGTGTAGCCGAGGCGGGCCATCAGCTCGGCCCACGCCCTGGCGATGCGCTGGTTGTTCCAGCCCAGCTCGACGGTGGGGCCGGAGAAGCCGTAGCCGGGGACCGACGGGATGACCAGGTGGAAGTGGCGTGACAGGGGCTCGATGGCGTCGAGGTACTCGGCGATCGAGCCGGGCCAGCCGTGGGTGAGGATCAGCGCCAGGGCGTCGGGGTTGTCGTTGCGTACGTGGATGAAGTGGATGTTCTGGCCGTCGATCTCGGTGGTGAACTGCGGGTGGGCGTTGAGCCTGGACTCCTGCGCGCGCCAGTCGAAGCCATCCTGCCAGTAGCCGACCAGGCGCTTGACCCGCTCGACGCTGACACCCTGGTCGACGCCGGGGATCTCGTGGGTGAAGCGGGTCAGGGCGAGGCGGGCCTGGAGGTCGTCGAGGTCGGCCTGGGAGATCTCGACGCGGAAGGGGCTGATGCTCATGGAAGGCTCCCGGAAGATGCGGAACGGTTTGTTCTGTTCCAGAATAGCAGAACGGAATGATTCATTCCACTAGAATCCGCTCCGATCCCGCGTAGATGTTGCAGCGCTCTCCGCGCAGGAACCCCACGAGCGTGATGCCGAACTCCCTGGCCAGCTCCACCGCGAGCGACGACGGCGCCGAGACCGCGCACACCGCCGGGATCCCGGCGGCCAGGGCCTTCTGCATGATCTCGTAGCTGGTCCGCCCGCTGACCATGAGCACGTGCTCGGCCAGCGGCAGCCGCTCGTTCAGCCCCGCCCAGCCGACCAGCTTGTCCACCGCGTTGTGGCGGCCCACGTCCTCCCGCACCGCCACCAGCGTGCCCGTGGCCGAGAACAGCCCTGCCGCGTGCAGGCTGCCGGTCTTGCCGAACCCGCCCTGGGCGGCGCGCAACGCGTCAGGCAGCCCGTACAGGAGCTCGGGGGTGAGGTCGAGCCGGCCCCTGGGGACCGGCTTGCAGCGGTCGTGCAGCGCCTCCAGGCTGGCCGAGCCGCAGACGCCGCACGCGCTGGAGGTGAGGAAGTGGCGGTCCAGCGCGGGCAGGTCGGGGATGGGGCCGCGCAGGCGTACGGTCACCGTGTTGTAGCGGGCCTCGGGCGGGAGGTCCTCGTCGGTGCAGTACGCGATGGCGGCGATGTCGCCGGGACCGGCCAGGCCCTCGCCGTGCAGGAACCCGGCGGCCAGCTCGAAGTCGTGCCCGGGGGTGCGCATGGTGATGGCCATGGTCTTGCGCGTGCCGTCGGGCGCGGTGAGCCGGATCTCCAGCGGCTCCTCGGTGGCCAGGTAGTCGCGCCGCTCCCTGGTGGCGGAGCCGGACAGCTCCATGATCCTGACGCGCGTGGTGGGCCCCGGACGCGTGCTCACAGCGGCCGCACGGTGACGAGGGCGTTGTAGTCGGGGATCCGCGCGTCCGGGGAGCGGCGGGACTCGTCCAGCAGGACGTTGCCCTCCGGCCAGTGGATCTGCAGGTTGCCCGGCATGAGCGGGGCCCGCAGGATCTTGCCGCGGTAGGTGCGCTCGCCGGAGCGCAGCTCGACCGGGGCGCCGTCGGGCAGGCCCAGGCGGTCGGCGTCGTACTCGCTCATCAGCACGGCCTCGCGCATCGCGCCGTTGAAGCCGTCGCGGCGCTCGTGGACCATGCTGTTGAACTGCTTGCCGCGCCTGGTGGCCACCATGAAGGCGCCGTCGGGGCGCTTCAGCGCCGGAGGCCGGACATCGCTGAAGCGGCCCAGCCCGTCGAGGGTCTGGAAGCGGCCGTCGGCGAACAGGTGGCGGCCGCCGTACTGGACGTTGTCGCCGAACTTCCGCAGGTCGGCGATGCCTCGGTAGAAGGGGACGGCGCGCTCGATCTCGGCCCGGATCTGCGGAGTGCCAGTGAAGGCGATTTTTGACGAAATTTCGGGGTTTGTGCGGGCGGCCAGCTCCGTGAAGATCTTCCACTCCGGCCACGCCTCACCGATGCGTGGCCCCTCGACCTCGGGGGAGAAGATGATCCGGCGCTCGGTGGAGGTCTCGGTCACGCCGCCGACCATCTCGTAGCGGGTCTGCGCGGGCAGCAGCAGCACGTCGCCCTCGCCCGGGACCAGCATCTGCGACGACAGCACGATGTCGATGTGCACCCGCAGCCGCAGCCGCGACAGGGCCTCGCGGCAGTAGGCCGGGTCGGGCAGGACCTCCAGGAAGTTGCCGCCGCTCGACACCAGCGCGTCGAGCTCGCCGCGGTGGGCCGCGTCGATCATGTCGGTCGCGGTCAGACCGGGCGTGGTCGGGACCTCGAACCCCCACATCTCCGTAAATTTCGCGGCATTCTCTGGCGTGATCGGCAGCCCGCCGGGCAGGCCGGTCGCGTACGCGCCCATCTCGGCCCCGCCCTGCACGCCGCTGTGCCCCCGGATCGGCATCAGCCCGCACTTGTCGCGCCCGACGAAGCCCCTGGCCAGCGCCAGGTTCACGATCGAGCGGACGTTGTCCTCGCCGTAGCTGTGCTGCGTGATGCCCATCGACCACACCAGCACCGCCGACCTGGCCTCGCCCAGCAGCGTGGCCAGGCGGAGCATGTCGTCGCGGGAGGCCCCGGACAGCGCCTCCAGCTCCTCCCACGTCTGCCCCGCGAGCTCCCGGCGCAGCTCCTCGAAGCCCGTGGTCCGCTGGTCGACGAACTCCTTGTCCACCCAGTCGTTCTCGATCAGGTGCTTGAGCACGCCGTTGAGGAAGCCGATGTCGCCGCCCACGTTCACGCCGAAGAACTCGTCGGTGATCTTCGTGCCGAACACGGCGGACTCGGCGTTCGACGGCACCCAGTACTTGTCCATGCCGGGCTCGCGATAGGCGTTGACCATCGCGATCCGGGTACCGGCCTTCTTGGCGTGGTAGAGGTACTTCATCGCGACCGGCTGGTTGTTCGACGGGTTGGAGCCGATGAAGACGATCAGGTCGGAGCCGATCCAGTCGGTGTACGAGCAGGTCGTGGCCGCCGCGCCGATGGTCTGCTTGAGCGCGACCGTGGAGGGCGAGTGGCAGATCCTGGCGGCGTTGTCGACGCTGTTGGTGCCGAGCGCGCGCACGGCCTTCTGGGCCGCGTAGTAGTTCTCGTTCGGCACGCCGCGGCTGGTCAGGTAGGCGCCGAAGCGCGCGTCCCGCAGGCCATCCGCGGCCACGCGCAGCGCCTCGTCCCAGGAGATCCGGGTGAAGCCGGGCTCGCCCGCGCGGCGCAGCATGGGGTACGGCAGCCGCCCCAGCTCGCGGAGCTCGGCGCTCTTCTTGCCGACGAGTCCAGAAATATCCCGCAAAAGTGTGGTGTCCAGGGCGGGCATCGTGTTCAGCGGCAGCAGCCGCAGCCTGATGTTGCACAGATGGATCTCGTCCATCGTCCAATCCCTCATGCCTTGGGTGCCCAGCGCGCACCCGTCACACGTGCCCTGGTTGAGTATCCGCCACGCGTAACGCCGGTTGCCCTTGACCGACCTGAACGCCTTCCACAGCTCCAGGTAGTTGTTCGGCTTGCGCAGCCCGATGCCGAACGGTCGCCAAGAGGCCCAGTTACGCGGATCCAGGAGCTTGCTCATCTCTCCATCTTCCTCCTGGCTGCAAAGATAGAGGGATGCCCGACTCGCGTTACTCCGACCTCGACCGCCCGCCGCTCTCCGCGGCGGCGCTCAACCGCGCGCTGGTCCGCCCCGGCTCCCTGTGGACCGGCATCACCGTCGTGGAGAGCACCGGCTCCACAAACGCCGACCTCGCCGAGGCCGCCCACGCCGGAGCCCCGGAGGGGACGGTGCTGGTGGCGGAGTCGCAGCTGGCGGGCCGCGGCCGGCTGGGCCGCACCTGGACGGCGCCGCCGCGCTCGGGCCTGACGTTCTCGATCCTCCTCAAACCGGACGTGCCGGCCACCGCGCAGGGCTGGCTGACGCTCCTGTACGGCGTCGCCGCCGCCTCCGCCCTGCGCCGCCTGGCCGAGGTGGATGTACGCGTCAAATGGCCCAACGACCTGCTGATCGGCGAGCGCAAGCTGGCCGGGATCCTGGCCGAGCGGGCGGAGAGCGGCGTCGTCATCGGCATGGGCCTGAACGTGTCACTCAGGCCGGAGGAGCTGCCCGTCGAGACGGCCACGTCGCTGGGCATCGAGGAGGCGGCCTGCCTCGACCGCGACCCGCTGCTCAGGGCCGTGCTCAGGGAGGTCGAGAGCCACTACAGGGAGTGGACCGACGCGAAGGGCGACGCCGAGGCGTGCGGGCTGCGCCCGGCGTACCTGGCGGCCAGCGCCACGGTCGGGCGGCGGGTCAGGGTGGAGCTGCCGGGCCGGCAGGCGGTCACCGGGACGGCCACGGGGATCGACCAGTTCGGGCACCTGCAGGTGGAGTCGGAGGGGGAGCGCTACACGCTGAGCGCGGGCGACGTGGTGCACGTCCGCCCGGCGGACCGACCTGATCCGCCGGGAGCGTAGCCGCCGCGGCGGCGATGGTGGCACGATTTGGCCATGACCCTTCCCGACCATCATCTGACGCAGGGTGAGCGGCGCATCCGGTCCTTCCATCCCCATTGGAAGCGACTCGTGCTCCCCTTCCTCGCGCTGATTCTCGTCGTCGCGGCCGCGGGCGCGGCGATGTTCTTAATCCCCGGCGGCTGGGAGTACGTGTTCTACGCCAGGATCGCCGTCGTCGTCATCGGCCTCATCCTGCTGACGATCTGGTCGCTCGTCCCCTACCTGCGGTGGGTCAACACCGGCTACGTGCTCACCACCCACCGCTTCACGATCAGCACCGGCGTGCTCAACAAGTCGACCGACGAGATCCCGATCACCAAGGTCAACACGGTCAGCTCCGACCAGACGTTCTTCGAGCGCCTGCTCGGCTGCGGCACGCTGACCGTCGAGTCCGCGGGGGACCGGGGCGAGATCGTGCTGCGTGACATCCCCAGGATCCAGGACGTCCGCACCGACCTGTTCAGGCTCGTCGAGGACGCCTCCGACGGCGAGATCGACGGCCAGTGACCGCGTGAGCCGTCCCCCCAGCCGGCCCTGTGCCGAAGAGATCGAACGCCTGCTCGTCGGCTCGCCGGCCCGCTTCACGAAAGAGCAGGTCACGGCCAAGGCCGGGGTGTCGCAGGAGCTGGCCGAGCGCATCTGGCGGGCGCTCGGGTTCGCGCAGCGGGCCGACGGCGCCATGGCGTTCACCGACGCCGACGTGGCGGCGCTGCGCCGGGTGCGCCGGATGCTCGACGGCGGCCTGCTCGACGAGCAGACCGTCATCCGCATGGCCCGCGCGCTCGGCCAGACCACGGCCAGACTGGCGCAGTGGCAGGCCGAGATCATGATCGGCGCGATGCTGCCGCCGGAGCCCTCGGAGGACGACCTGGCCAAGGTGCTCGGGGCGGCGCAGGAGCTGATGCCCGACTTCGAACAGGTGCTGGTCCACGTCTGGCGGGCCCAGCTCGCCGCCGCCGGCACCCGGCTGCTGGCCATCGCCGACGGCAGCGACGAGCTGGTGCCGACCCGGGTGGCGATGGCGGTGGGGTTCGCGGACCTGGTCTCGTTCACCAGGCGCAGCCGCGAGCTCGACGAGAAGGAGCTGGCCGAGCTGGTCGAGGGGTTCGAGGCGCGGGCCTCCGACGTGGTGGCCTCCCACGGCGCCCGGCTGGTCAAGACGCTGGGCGACGAGGTGCTGTTCACCGCCCCGAGCCCGGCCCAGGCCGCGGGGATCGCGCTCGACCTGGTCGAGTCGGGCGTCGAGCTGCGCGTCGGCCTGGCGTACGGGCCGGTCCTGCCCACCATGGGCGACGTCTTCGGCACCACCGTCAACCTGGCCGCCCGGCTCACCGCCATCGCCCGGCCGGGCACGATCCTGGTCGATTCCGCGCTGGCCGAAGGGCTGGAGGGGTTCGATCTGCACAAGATCAGGCGCCGGCCCGCGAGAGGGCTCGGCGTGGTCCAGCCCTATCTCTTGCGGAGATCATCCTCCTGACACAAGATGGCTGGCATGCCGTACGAAGTGCAGGGCGTCGTCGCCCGCGCCAAGGGTCAGGAAGTTTCGCTCGAGACGGTCGTGGTGCCGGATCCAGGTCCCGGCGAGGCGGTCGTCAACGTGCAGGCCTGCGGGGTCTGCCACACCGACCTGCACTATCGCGAGGGCGGGATCAACGACGACTTCCCGTTCCTGCTCGGCCACGAGGCCGCGGGCGTCGTCGAGGCGGTCGGCCCGGGTGTCACCGAGGTCGAGCCCGGCGACTTCGTGATCCTCAACTGGCGCGCGGTGTGCGGCCAGTGCCGCGCGTGCCTGCGCGGCCGTCCGTGGTACTGCTTCGCCACCCACAACGCCACGCAGAAGATGACGCTCAAGGACGGCACGGTGCTGTCGCCCGCGCTGGGCATCGGCGCGTTCCTGGAGAAGACGCTGGTCGCCGCGGGCCAGTGCACCAAGGTCTCCGCCGAGGCGCCCGCGCAGGTCGCGGGCCTGCTGGGCTGCGGCGTCATGGCGGGCATCGGCGCCGCGATCAACACCGGCGGCGTGGCGCGCGGCGACTCGGTCGCCGTCATCGGCTGCGGCGGCGTCGGCGACGCCGCGATCCTGGGCGCCTCGCTGGCCGGGGCCGCGAAGGTCATCGCCGTCGACGTGGACGACCGCAAGCTGGGCTGGGCGCGCGACTTCGGCGCCACCCACACCGTCAACTCCCGCGAGAGCGACCCGGTCGAGGCGATCCGCGACCTGACCGGCGGCTTCGGCGCCGACGTGGTCATCGAGGCGGTGGGCCGCCCCGAGACGTACAAGCAGGCCTTCTACGCCCGCGACCTGGCCGGCACGGTCGTGCTGGTCGGCGTCCCCACGCCGGACATGACGCTGGAGCTGCCGTTCCTCGACGTCTTCGGGCGCGGCGGCGCGCTGAAGTCCTCCTGGTACGGCGACTGCCTGCCCTCGCGTGACTTCCCGATGCTCATCGACCTGTTCCTGCAGAACCGGCTGCCGCTCGACAAGTTCGTCTCGGAGACGATCGGGATCGGGCAGGTCGAGGAGGCGTTCGCGAAGATGCACCGCGGCGAGGTGCTGCGTTCGGTGGTGACGTTCTAGATGATCGACAGGGTCATCACCTCGGGCACGTTCTCGCTGGACGGCGGCACCTGGGACGTCGACAACAACGTCTGGCTGGTCGGCGACGCCCGCGAGGTCGTCGTCATCGACGCCGCCCACGACGCCGCGACGATCGCCGAGCGGGTGGGCGGGCGCACGGTCAAGGCCATCGTCTGCACGCACGCCCACAACGACCACATCAACGCCGCCAAGCCCCTCGCCGACCGCACCGGGGCGCCCATCCGGCTGCACCCCGCCGACCAGGTGCTGTGGGAGCAGCAGTACGGGGCCGCGGCGTCGTACGAGCCGCTGGCCGACGGCGAGAAGATCGAGGTCGGCGGCATCGCGCTGGAGGTCGTCCACACCCCCGGCCACGCGCCCGGCGCGGTCTGCCTGTACGCCCCCGACCTCGGCGCCCTGTTCAGCGGCGACACTCTCTTCAAGGGCGGTCCGGGGGCGACCGGCCGGTCCTACAGCTCGTTCGACACGATCATCGACTCGATCAGGGAGCGGCTGCTGACCCTGCCGCCGGAGACCGTCGTGCACACGGGACACGGCGACTCGACCACGATCGGCGCGGAGGCGCCCCACCTGGACGAATGGATCACCCAAGGTGGATAGCCTGATGTGGCCGACCTAACATAGGCAAGCCTTACCGAAGTGAGGTAGCTTAGGTGTGCCTTACCTAAAGGTGCCCCCACTTCGCTCGCGAGAGGCCTGTCCCCGGATGTACGTGTGCATTTGTCGTGCTGTGACCGAAAACGAGGTGCACGACTGCATCGCCTCCGGGGCCAAGAGCGCGAAGCAGATTCGCGACACCACTGGTGCCGGTGGTGACTGTGCCCGATGTGTACGGAAGATCTGTGCAATCCTGAAACGGTCTGAAGAACTGACGACCGCATAGCGAGGGGCCCGTTTCATGCAGGGCGACAAGCAGATCATCGAGCTGCTCAACGAGCAGCTGACCGCCGAGCTCACCGCCATCAACCAGTATTTCCTGCACGCCAAGATGCAGGAGAACTGGGGCTACACGAAACTCGCCGAGCACACCCGTGCGGAGTCGATCGACGAGATGCGCCACGCGGAGCGTCTGACCGATCGCATCCTCTTCCTGGAGGGCCTGCCCAACTATCAACGCCTGGGCACCCTGCACATCGGCCAGACCGTGGAGGAGCAGCTCAGGGCGGACCTCGAGGTCGAGCTCTCAGTCGTGCAGCGCCTGCGCCCGGCGATCGCGCTCATGCGCGAGAAGGGCGACGTCACCTCGGCCCGGATCTTCGAGGAGATCCTGGAGGACGAGGAGGAGCACATCGACTATCTGGAGACGGAGCTCAGCCTCATCCGCAGCCTGGGCGAGCAGCTCTACCTGGCCCGCTACGCCGAACCGCCCTCGTCCGACGACTGAGCGGCCCTACTGAGCGGCCCTACTGGGCGGCCCTACTGGGCGGCCCTACTGAGCGGCTCTGTGGCACCGAAGGCGCCCCGTCCCCGGACGGGGCGCTTTCCCTTCACCTCCAGAGCCACGCCTGCTCTCCCGTGTCCCTGCACGTCCACTGGATGATCCACTTACCCTTCTTGCGCTCGCCCTTGCCGACCGCCAGGCACAGGCCGCTGGCCCGGTTGCGCAGGCGCTGCATGTCGTCGTAGATCCACTCCTGCTCGATCCCGCCGTCCGTGCACGGCCACTGGATCGCGTACTTGCCCTTGACCTGGGAGCCGCGCGCGATCGCCAGGCACATGCCGGTCTTGGCGTTGACGAGCTTGCGCCCCTTGTAGATCCACTGCTGGTCCTTGTTGTCGGAGCAGGTCCACTGGATGACCTTCTTGCCGGCCTTGACCTCGCTCTTGCCCACGGCCAGGCAGAGGTCGGTGGCGCCGTTCATCAGTCGCCCGCTGGCCCCCGCCGAGGCGGGAGCGGCGGCCAGGGACAGCGCCAGGGCGGCGGTGGCGGCGACGGCGAACAATCTGGTGGGGGTGGCGTCCACGTCAGTGACCCTTTCCGTTGAGGTATTGATCACTGAGACGCGCGCGATTCCCGTTTTGTTGTGATCGGATCCCTTATGGGATCAGCTCTGGGGTGAGCAGTCGGCGACGGTGGTTTCGGAGATGACGTCCTCGTACACGCCGACCTTGTAGGTGATGAGGTCCAGGCAGCGGTTGAGATCGCTCATCTGGCGCAGCACGCGCTCCCGGTGCTCCAGCATGATCGTGAGGCGCTCCGCCTCGTTCCCGGTCCCGTTCCTGACGAGGTCGGTGTACTCCCGGATGGCGGGCAACGGCATCCCCGAGGCGCGCAGGACGATGCACGTGGTCAGCCAGTGCGCGTCCGCGTCGCTGTAGATCCGCCGCCCGCCCGGCCCGCGGCGCACGGGGTTGAGCAGGAGGCCCTCACGCTCGTAGAAGCGCAGCGTGTGCACGCTCAGCCCGGTGAGTTCGGCGAGCCGGCCGATGCTGATCTCCGATGACATGCCGCCCAGGATACGAGCCGGCTCTAGCTTCCCAGGATGGTGTAGGCCGTCCCGGCCTGGGCGTCCCAGCTCAGCGTGTCCCCGGAGCGCCGCGCGTCGCCGGGCGCCCGGCAGCGTCCGGCCAGGTCCGTCCGTACCGTGATCGGGCCCGAGCGCCCCACGTGCAGCGTGATCCGCTCGGCGGCGCCGTCCCGCCAGGAGACGTCCACCGTCACGTCGCCCCGGGCGCGCAGCCCGCGCACCGACCCCGTGGGCCAGGCGGAGGGCAGAGCGGGCAGTACGTGGATCTCGCCGTGCTGGCTCTGCACCAGCATTTCCGCCATGCCGGCGGAGGCCCCGAAATTTCCGTCGATCTGGAACGGCGGGTGCGTGTCCCACAGGTTGTCCAGCGTGGACGTCCTCAGCTGCTCGCTCAGCATCCGGTGCGCGTGGTCCCCGTCGAGCAGCCGAGCCCAGAAGTTGATCTTCCACGCCTTGCTCCACCCGGTGCCGCCGTCCCCGCGGGCGGTCAGCGACGCCTTGGCCGCCTCGCCCTCGCGGCTGCCCGCGGCGATCTGCCGGCCGGGATGCAGGCCGAACAGGTGGGACACGTGCCGATGCGTGTTCCCGGGGTCGTCCCGGTCGGCCTTCCACTCCTGGAGCTGCCCCCAGGACCCGATCCGCAGCCCCGGGTCCAGCTTCGCCAGCGCGTCGCGTATCCGCCCGCCGAACTCGGCGTCCCCCAGAAGATCCGCGGCCTCCGCCACGTTCGTGAACAGGTCCCGGACGATCTGCTGGGACATCGACGCCCCGGCCGAGAAGTCCCCGTGCTCGGGGGAGTAACCGGGCGAGACGACCAGCGTCCCGTCACGGGGGTCGGTGCGCAGGGTGTCCAGCCAGAACTCGGCCGCCCCCTTCATCACCGGATAGGCGCTCTCGCGGAGATATCCCGCGTCCGCGCTGAAGCGATAGCGGTCGTAGAGCTGCTGCGTGAGCCAGGCCCCGGCCTCCGGGAACCAGAACGACGTGGCCCAGTCGTGCACGCCGGTGAAGCCGAACGGGTTCGTCTCGTTGTGCACGAGCCACCCGCGCGCCCCGAACATCTCCCGCGCCGTGATCTCACCCGGCTTCACCAGGCCCGCGACATAGTCGACGTACGGCTGCGCCGTCTCGGCCAGGTTCGTCTGGTCGGCGAGCCAGTAGTTCATCTGCAGGTTGATGTTGACGTGGTAGTCGCCGGCCCAGGGCGGGGTGGTGGAGTCGTTCCAGACGCCCTGCAGGTTCGCGGGCAGCGATCCGGCCCGTGAGGAGGCGATCATCAGATAGCGGCCGTAGGAGAAGAAGAGGGCTTCGAGCGCGCGGTCGTCGGCGGAGGCGCCCCCGGTGTAGGCCGCCCGGAGCCGGTCCGTGGGGACCGGCGGCGTCCGCTGGCCGAGGTCCAGCCGTACGCGGTCGAACAGCTCCCCGTGGTCGGCCTGGTGGGCGCGGCGCAGGGCCTCGTACCCCTGGGCCGCCGCCTGGTCCACGGCGGCGGTGACGGCGGCGTGTGGATCCTCGCCGCGGTAGTCCGGATGGGCGGGGGCGTAGTCGGTGCCGGCGGACAGCACGAACACGGCGCTGTCGGCCCCGGTGACCGTGATCCGGTCGATCCCGTCCGTACGGGTGCCGCCCTCCGCGACCACCCGTACCTGGGCCTCGAACGCCATCCCGTTGTCCGCGAGCCGCCCGCGGATCGTCAGCCGCCCGTCCGAGACGCTGACCCGCCCGTTCTCGTGCGGCGAGGACACCCGGAGCGTGAACGACACCTGGCCCGCCCGATCGGCCGAGACCCGCCCGGCGATGACGTTCCCGGGGTGGCTGGCGAAGTACTCGCGCGAGTGCCGCACCCCGTCCGCCGTGTACGTCACCCTGGCCACGGCCTCGCTCAGGCTCAGCTCCCGGCGGTAGCCGGCGGGGGAGCCCGGCTGCCCGGCCAGGTCCAGCCAGAGGTCGCCGAACGGCTGGTACGCGCCGAAGCCCGACTTCGGCTGCCCCAGCGCGGCCGCCACCTCCTCCGGCGTCATCGGCCCGTCGCGATCCAGCGCCTCCTGGACCTCGGCGAGCGCGTCCGGCCGGGGAGCGGTCCAGTCGCCGAAGTCGTATCCCTCCCGCGATCCCGGGCCGCCCGTCCACAGGCTCTTCTCGTTGAACTGGAGCCGCTCGGTGTCCGTCCCGCCGAACACCATCGCCCCGAGCGCGCCGTTCCCGATGGGTAACGCCTGCGTCTCCCAGTCGGTGGCCGGCCGGTCGTACCAGAGGGTCAGATCAGTCACGGGGGACAACGTTAACAACATTATTTCTTCCGGACGGCAGAGGGCCGGGGACTCCATTGCTTTCGTTTCTCGGTAATCGCGGTAATTTAATCCCGACTAACCGATATTTAGCCGCGTTTGCCCAGGTCAATGGATAGGTCAACTGCGAGTCAAACCGCGCGCTGTGCCCGGGAAACGATCGCTTAAGGTCCTACGATCGCTTCATGACCTGCGTACTTCTCGCCGAGGATGACACCTCGATCTCTGAGCCGCTCGCGCGTGCATTGCGCCGTGAGGGCTATCAGGTCGAGGTGAGCCCCGACGGCCCGCAAGCCCTGGAAAGGGCTCTGTCGGGCGGCATCGATCTCATCGTTCTTGACCTTGGACTGCCCGAAATGGACGGTTTGGAGGTGGCTCGTCGCATCCGGGCCGAGGGCCACGGCACTCCGGTCCTGATTCTCACCGCTCGCGTCGACGAGGTGGACACCGTCGTCGGCCTCGACGCCGGCGCGGACGACTACGTGACGAAGCCGTTCAGGCTGGCCGAGCTGCTCGCCCGGGTACGGGCGCTGCTCCGGCGCGGCACCTCCGAGACTCCGGTCGTCCAGGGCGTGCGTATAGACGCCGACTCCCGCCGCGCGTGGATGGGGGAAAAGGAGCTGCATCTGACAACGAAGGAATTCGACCTGCTGCGTGTGCTCGTCCGCGACGCCGGAAAGGTGGTCACGAGGGAGCAGATCATGCGCGAGGTCTGGGACACGAACTGGTGGGGTTCGACCAAGACCCTCGACATGCACATCTCCTGGCTACGCCGCAAACTCGGCGACGACGCCGCGAAACCGCGTTACATCACGACCGTCCGGGGAGTCGGCTTCCGGTTCGAACGCGAGTAGGAGATGCGCCGCCGACTGCTCTCCTCAACCCTGGTCGTCGCGGTCATCGCGGTTCTGCTGCTGGGGGTCCCCCTGGGTGTCGTCGTCAGCCGGCTGATCGTCGACGAGGCGGCTCAGGAGCTCGGGGCGGAGGCCAAGCGCCTCGTGGGAGAGGTCGAGTACGCCCGTGTCCAGGAGACGCCGCTCGACCCCCAGCAACTGGAGCAGAAGTATCCCGGCAGGTACATCCAGATCTGGGAACGCGGAACCCCCTTGCGGGTGACCGTGGTCGGCACCGCACCGCCGTCCGGTCACCTGATGACCGAGGACGCGCAGACCAACACCGGCGTCTATGTCCGCATAAGTCGCGATCGCGACCAGGTTGAACAGGACGTCCGGGCCCGGCTCCTGCTCATCGTGGCCCTGGCCGTCGCCGCCCTGGCGGTGGCCGTGAGCCTGGCCGTCGTACAGTCCCGGCGGCTGACGCTGCCCTTGCAGGACCTGGCGAAGATCGCCGAACGGCTGGGCTCCGGAGACGCCCGGCCGAGCAAACACCGCTACGGCATTCCCGAACTCGACCGGGTGGCCCAAGTGCTCGACCGCAGCGCGACCCGCATCTCCGACCTGCTCACCCGCGAGCGTGAGTTCGCCACCGACGCCTCCCACCAGCTCCGGACCCCCTTGACCGGTCTCACCATGCGCCTGGAGGAGATCGTGTCGGCCGCGGACGAGCCGGAGGTCGTACGGGAGGAGGGCGAGGCGGCGATCGTGCAGGCGGAGCGGCTCACCGCCGTGATCGACGAGCTGCTGGCGGCGGCGCGGCGCCAGCGCCACGCCCAGGCCGAGCCGGTCGCCATCGACGACGTGATCATCCAGCAGATCAGGGAGTGGGAGCCGGTGTTCCGGGAGGCGGGGCGTATCCTGCGGCTCGAAGGCTCCCGAGGTCTGAAGGCGATGGCCACCACCGGCGGCTTCGGCCAGGTGATCGCGTCGCTGCTGGAGAACTCCCTGCGCCACGGCGGCGGCGACGTCACCGTCACGTCGACCAGCGGCGACAACTACGTGGTGATCGAGGTCGCGGACGAGGGCCCGGGCATCGCCGACGAGATCGCCCCCAAGATCTTCGAGCGGAACGTCAGCGGCGGCGGAGGCACCGGTCTCGGGCTGACGCTCGCCCGCGCGCTGGCCGCGGCCGACGGCGG
Source organism: Nonomuraea sp. NPDC003709 (assembly GCF_040610775.1). NCBI lineage: Bacteria > Bacillati > Actinomycetota > Actinomycetes > Streptosporangiales > Streptosporangiaceae > Nonomuraea > Nonomuraea sp. NPDC003709. Next base: position 364,597 of record NZ_JBEXMW010000001.1, read on the forward strand.
CAGACTGGAGCTGGTACGGCGCCGCCCGGCGACGTTCGCCATCTTCCTGCGCCCGGCCGAGGACGACGGCGCGAGGACCCGCGTGGTCAGCGGTCCTGCTTGACCCCGGTCTCGGGCAGCTCGATCGGGATGGGCTCGGTGGCCTCCAGGAACACCCACTTCTTGTACGACCAGTAGCGGAACAGCGTGCCGAGCCCCACGCCCACGATGTTGGCGATGTTGAAGCTGAGCGGGTCGTGCAGGTCGAGCGTGTAGGTGGTGAAGCCGATCGTCAGCATGCCGAACAGCAGCGCGATGCCGTTGAGCAGGAAGAACAGGAAGTATTCGCGCCTCAGCCCGCTCTGGTCGCGGTGCCGGAAGGTCCAGAAGCGGTTGCCGATGTAGGCGAAGGTCGTGGAGATCGTCGTCGCCACGACCTTGGACGTCAGCGGGCCCCAGCCCAGGCCCACGTTGCAGAGGTTGAGGAGGCCGGTGTCGATCAGGAAGGCGACGGCCCCGATGCTGCCGAACTTGGCCAGTTCGTACACAAGGGAGGAGAACCGCTCGTAGAGGCGTTTGGCGAAGTCCACGTCTCTGCTCGGTCCCTTCCTTCGACGAGCCTGACCCAACTCAGCGTACCGGCCGCCATGTAGGGGCGAGGTCAGGCTGGTGAACTTACCACTTAGAAATATCGTCCTATGCCCGGCATTTACGACAGTTGGGCATTACGCTGCGTTGCACATCGCCCGCGACCCGGCATAAGCGGGCGGAGCGGAACGCTGGGCGGTCGTGCCTGCGAAGGCAACCCGGAACGGCCGCCCAGCCCGGGGAGTCCGGGAAAGTCGTTCCGTCCCGGTAAGCTCACCTGGCGTGAGTTCCTACAGCCCCATCGGGCCGGTCGTCGGCATCGTCGGCGCAGGCCAGCTGGCCAGGATGTCGCAGCCGCCGGCCATCGCGCTCGGCGTCGAGCTGCGGGTGCTGGCCAACTCTCCGGAGGAGAGCGCCGCACGAGTGATCGTCGACACGCGCGTCGGAGATTACCGCGATCTGGACGATCTGCGCGAGTTCGCCAAGGGCTGCGACGCGATCACGTTCGACCACGAACACGTGCCCACCGAGCACATCCGAGCTCTGACCGAGACCGGCCACTCCGTGCACCCCGGGGCCGACGCCCTCGTGCACGCCCAGGACAAGGCCGTCATGCGCGAGCGGCTGACCGCGATCGGCGTGCCGTGCCCGGCGTGGGCGCGCGTGTCGTCGCCCGAAGAGGCCACGCGCTTCGCGGAGCAGCACGGCTGGCCGATGGTCCTGAAGTCGGTGCGCGGCGGCTACGACGGCCGCGGCGTCTGGGTGTGCCGGTCGGCCGAGGAGGTCGCGGAGGCGTTCGCGACCGGGGTCGAGCTGCTCGCCGAGGCGTTCGTGCCGTTCGAGCGGGAGCTGGCGGTGCTGGTCGCCCGCTCGCCGCACGGGCAGGGCGTCAGCTACCCGGTCGTGGAGACCGTGCAGCAGGACGGCATCTGCGTGGAGGTCATCGCGCCCGCTCCCGGGCTGGACCCCGAATACTCCGCGCAGGCGCAGCGCATCGGTCTGAAGATCGCCCACGAGCTCGGCGTGACCGGGCTGCTCGCGGTCGAGCTCTTCGACACGCCGAACGGGCTCGTGGTCAACGAGCTGGCCATGCGCCCGCACAACAGCGGCCACTGGACCATCGAGGGCTCGACGACGTCGCAGTTCGAGCAGCATCTGAGGGCGGTGCTGGACCTGCCGCTCGGCTCGCCCAAGATGACCGCCCAGGTCGTCGTCATGGCCAACCTGCTCGGTGGCGAAGAGCCCGACCTGTTCAAGCGCTACGAGCACGTGCTGGCTCACGATCCGGGCATCAAGCTGCACTTCTACGGCAAAGAGGTGCGCCCCGGCCGCAAGATCGGCCACGTGACGGCCCTCGGCTCCAACCTCGACGAGGTGCGCGCCCGCGCCCGCCACGCCGCCGTCTACCTCACCACCGGGGAGTACACGTGAGCATCGGGATTGTGATGGGGAGCGACTCCGACTGGCCGGTCATGAAGGCCGCCGCGGAGGCGGTCGCCGAGTTCGGCGTGCCCTTCGAGGCGGACGTGGTCTCGGCGCACCGCATGCCGACCGAGATGATCGACTACGGCCGCCAGGCCGCCTCCCGGGGCCTCCAGGTGATCATCGCCGGGGCCGGGGGAGCCGCGCACCTGCCCGGCATGCTGGCCTCCGTCACGCCGCTGCCGGTGATCGGGGTGCCGGTGCCGCTGAAGTATCTCGACGGGATGGACTCGCTGCTGTCGATCGTCCAGATGCCCGCCGGGGTGCCGGTGGCGACGGTGGCGGTCGGCGGGGCCCGCAACGCGGGGCTGCTGGCCGTACGCATCCTCGCCGCGTCCGACCCCGGGCTGCGGGAGCGGATGGAGGAGTTCCAGGTGCGGTTGAAGGAGCAGGCGTACGCCAAGGGCGAGAAGCTCCGCACGGAGGCCGCGAACCTCGGGTCGTGATGGGGGTGCGCCCACGGCGGCCGGGGGTCGTGATGGGGGGTGCGCCTACGGCGGCCGGGGGCTGTCGTAGGCGGGGGATAGGTCCGTCAGGGGCGGGGGCCGGGGTAGGTCGTAGGCGGGGGATTGATCCGTCAGGGGCGGCCGAGGGCGCGGTAGTGCCATCCGGCGGACCGCCACGTCTCGGCATTCAGGGCATTACGCCCGTCCACGATGCGCCGGGTCGCCACCACGGCTCCCAGCTCCTCGGGGTCGAGCTCCACGAACTCCTGCCACTCGGTGAGCAGCAGCACCACGTGCGCTCCCCGTACCGCGTCCAGGGCTGATTCGCCGTAGTTCAGCTCGGGGTGAGCCTTACGGGCGTTGTCGAGCGCGATCGGGTCGTACACGGTGACCTGTCCGCCCTGGTGGCCGATGGTCACGGCGACGTCCAGTGCGGGGGAGTCGCGAATGTCGTCCGAGTTCGGCTTGAACGCGGCGCCCAGCACGCCCACGGTGCACCCGTGGAACGAGCCTCCGGCCAGCTCCCTGGCCAGGTCGACCATGCGGGCGCGCCGCCGCATGTTGATGGCGTCCACCTCGCGCAGGAATGTCAGCGCCTGGTCCGCTCCCAGCTCCCCGGCCCGCGCCATGAACGCCCTGATGTCCTTGGGCAGGCAGCCGCCGCCGAACCCGAGGCCCGCGTTCAGGAACCGCCCGCCGATCCGGTCGTCGTACGACAGCGCCTCGGACAGCTGCTTGACGTCGGCGTGCGCGGCCTCGCAGACCTCGGCCATCGCGTTGATGAACGAGATCTTGGTGGCCAGGAACGCGTTCGCGGCCGTCTTGACCAGCTCGGACGTGGCGAAATCGGTCACCACGAACGGAACCTCGCCCAGCGGCTCGTACACCTCGCGCAGCACCTTTTCCGCTCGCTCGGTGCGAACGCCGACCACGATGCGATCCGGGTGCATGGTGTCCTGAACCGCGAACCCCTCCCGCAGGAACTCGGGGTTCCAGGCCAGCTCGGCCTGCCCGCCGGCGGGCGCGAGGCGGGTGAGCTTGTCCGCGAGCCGCTCGGCGGTGCCGACGGGCACGGTGGACTTGCCCACGACCAGGCACTGGCGGTCGAGGAACGGGGCAAGGGACTCGATTGCGTTGTCCATGTACGTGACGTCCGCGGCATATTCGCCGCGTTTCTGGGGAGTGCCTACGCAGACGAAATGCACGTCGCCGAAGGCGGCGGCTTCCTCGTACGAGGTGGTGAAGCGGAGGCGGCCGGATTCGAGCCCGCGGCGGAGCACAGGCTCGAGCCCGGGCTCGTGGATCGGGAGCTCCCCTTGGTTGAGGCTGCGGATCTTGTCGGCGTCGATATCAAGGCCCAGGACGTCGAATCCGAGATCAGCCATGCACGCCGCATGGGTGATGCCCAGGTATCCGGTCCCGATCACCGTGAGGCGATATGGCACGAGTGAGCTCCTTTCGATCGCGCAGGCATGCTACCGGCCCTAGCTACCTCGTACGTGCCACCTGCACCTCTTCGCAAACCGTACCGACTAGTAACAAGAAGGTCGGACCTCCGGATATCTGACACCCTCTACGCCGTCGCCGACAAGAAGATCACGCCGGGACCAACGGCGCGGTCCTCGCGGCGGGCGCTTCGTGCCGGGGGCAAAGGCGCGGTCCTCACGGTGGGGCGCTTCGTGCCGGGGGCGAAGGCGCGGTCCTCAGGGTGGGGCGCTTCGCGCGGAGGGCTCGGGCAGTGATATTGGGGGACGTGGCCCCCAAACCCCCAGCCAAACCCGCTTCGCCGACTCGTTGAGCACGCGGGCCATTGAGAGAAGCACGGCCAGGGGCATGGAGGCGCTGAGGCCACCACGAGGCCCTGTTCGTGAGCTCGGGAGATGGGACCGGTCCGAGCTCAGTCCTTTGCCGCGAGGCCGACGTCGAACCGCACCTCGACCTCATCGCTCAGCTTGAGCGCGCCGAAGAACGCGGAATACGGTCGAATCCCCCACCGGGACTGCACGATGGCCGCCGAGCCCCGTACGCGGTCATCGGCGAACATGCCCTGGACCGTCACCAGCCGGGTCACCCCGAGGATGGTGAGGTCGCCCTCGATGTGGAACGACTCCGCGGTCCCGTCGACCCGTGTCGACCGGAAGGTGATCGCCGGATGTCGGCCAGTGTGCAGGATCTTCTCCCGGATGGTTCGCTCGATCTCCTCGCGGTCGGAGTCCGTGAGCGGCTTGATGCCGCCGGTCCCCGTCCGGACTTCGAGCGAACCCGGGTCGACCTCGACGGTCAGCGAGGAGTTCGCCGGGGCGGCGGTGTCGATTGTGGCGTCGCCGCTCCAGCGCGTGACCTCGATGGTGAGATCGTGGCCGGCCTTGGCGCCAAGTCCGGTGCGGGTCGTGTGGATGAGGAGCCGGCCGGAATCGGGTCCGAATGTGTAGCTACCAGCGGTAATGCTCACCTTGTCAGGCTAACTCGCACCACGCGTCCGCCTTCTGACCGAGGGGCGTGTCGGTCGGCGTGGTGAAAACCTACGAGCAGGTGGTGGAGATGCCGCCGCGTCCCCAGGTGCAGCCGTCGATCTTCTTGAGGTCGCTGCTCCGGTAGAGGCCGGCCGTGTCCCCGTCGTTGTTCCAGACGTACCACTTGCGACCCCAGTACAGGGTGGTCGAGGTGTCGGTCCCCTGGCCCGAGCGTACGGCCACTGATTTGCCGGGCTTGAGGGTGAAGCTGGGGAATCGGTACTTGTAGCCGGTCTCGTCCCGCAGGATCCAGTTCTCGAGCTGGATGCTTCGCCTGCTCATGTTGCGCAGCACCGCGTATTCGCCGTTGAGCGAGACGTTGCCGCCTCGGTCGGACCCTGGCGAGTCGTAATAGACCTTGACGATCTGAACGACCGGGGTCGCGGCCTGGGTGGGCGTACCGGCCGACGGCAGGACCACGGCGGCGACGCCGGTCGCCGCGAGGAGGCGCTTGAGCACTGCGGGCTCCATATGGCTAGAGATGGAACGTGACATCAGTGGGACGGCTGCTGTGATTGCCGGGTTGGCGATCAACGGCGTCCGCATCCGGCCAATCTCGCGAAAGGCGCTCCGCGTCCGGCTCCGTCTCGCGAAAGGCGCTCCGCGTCCGGCCGCCTCGTGTAAGGCGCTCCGCGTCCGGCTGGCTTGCGAAGGGCGCTCCGCGTCCGGCCGCCTCGTGTAAGGCGCTCCGCATTCGGCCGTGTCGCGAATGTCCCGTCTGCCCCTATGTCACCATGCGCCACCATTTGCACACTCTTGGCAGATCAACTACGGTCCCTGACTACTGTCAGCCGCGCATGTGTGGAGTGATCAAGTGAAGAACCGTAGAACGGGGACCGGCGTCGCCCTCACCGCAGCCGTGACCGTGGCCGTCCTGGGCTTCACCACCGCGTCACCGGCCTACGCGTCCCCCGGCACCCCGACTCCCACCCCTTCCCCGTCCCCCTCGTCCTCCGTCGCCGCAACGCCCAAAGGGCTCTTCACGCCCCTGAAGTACCAGCTCAACCTCAAGGGCCAGCGCCAGGAGACCAACTACTTCTGCGTCCCCGCCTCGTCGTCGATGAGCCTGTCGACCTTCGGCGTCAACGTCAGCCAGTCGACCCTCGCCAAGAAGATGAAGACCACGGCCGCCGCAGGCACCAAGGGTGTGAACGCCATGCCGGTGGTCAACGCCTACCTCAAGTCGCGCGGCTACAAGGTCACGAGCCCCACCGACGCGGACGGCAACGCGGTCGTGCTCATGAACCGGGTCTCCGGCAACATCGGAGACCTGCGCCGGGCGCCGGTGCTCGCGGTGTGGATGGAGCAGCTGCCCTGGAACAAGGGCACGATCAAGGGCACAAGGGTCGGCCACGCCATCATCGCCTACGGTTACGACAAGACGGCGGGCACCATCACCGTGTACGACCCGTGGAAGCCGACCGGCGGCACCCACACCATCAAGACCTCCGTCCTGGCCGGCATCCTCCAGCCGGGCGGCAACATGTACTACATCTCCAAGCTCTGAGGCGACGCGGGCGGGCCGTGCGCCCAAGGCCGGGAGCGGAAGGGGTCCGTACGGGATGAGCGGGGGCCCACGACCGGGAGCGGAAGGGGTGCGTACGGGATGAGCGGGGAGCCCGCGACCGGGATGCTGCATCACGTCGAGATCTGGGTGCCCGACCTGCCGCGAGCCGTCGCGAGCTGGCAGTGGCTGCTGGAGACGCTCGGCTACACCCTGTACCAGGACTGGGAGCACGGCCGCAGCTGGCGGCTGGGGGCCACGTACCTGGTGCTGGAGCAGTCGCCCGCCCTCAGCGCCGACCGGCACGACCGCTGCCGCCCCGGGCTGAACCATCTGGCCTTCCATGTGGGAAGCCGCGCCGAGGTGGACGCGCTGGCCGAGCGGGCGCCCGCGAACGGCTGGACGCTGATGTTCCCCGATCGCCCCCGTACGCGGGCGGGGAGCGGCACTACGCGGCCTATCTGGAGGATGGGGACGGCTTCGAGATCGAGCTGGTCGCGCTCGACGCCCCAGGGCAACCGCCGACCGTTTGAGGAACCGCCCGCACGACTACAGAACTATGCTTCTGAGAAGTATATTTCTGTAAGTGTGCCATGGGAGGAGGGGGCTTGATCCGGAAGCCGGAGCACGTCTTTGACCGCGTGCGGGAGTGGCAAGGGCTGGCGGGTTTTGTCGCGCCACAACGCCAGACGGCCGTGATGCCCGGTGCGTCGCTCGGTGTGGTCAGTGGGCGACGTCGGCAGGGGAAGAGCTTTCTCCTGCAGGCGTTGGCGGAGGCGACCGGTGGGATGTATTTCGCCGCCACCGAGGCGACGGAGGCCGAATCGTTGCGGCTCTTCACCGAAGCTCTCACGCGATTCACCCGGCAGGTCGTGGAGATCCCTTTCCGGGACTGGAACGACGCTGTTCCCTACACGCTCCGCGCTCTTCGCGATCGGCCCATGCCGCTGATCATCGACGAGTTTCCGTTCCTGTTCAGGGTCTCGCCCGCGCTGCCGTCGATCATTCAGCGCGAGCTCGGTCCCGGTGGAAGCGGCCGGGAGAGCGCCGCGCGGCTGATCCTCTGTGGATCGGCCATGTCCGTGATGGGCGGGCTGCTTTCCGGACAGGCGCCACTGCGCGGGCGGGCCGGTCTCGAACTCATGATTCATCCGTTTCGGTATCGGGACGCGGCGGAGTTCTGGGGGATCTCGGATTCCCGGCTGGCCGTGCTGGTGCATGCGATCGTGGGCGGAACACCCGCCTATCGCTATGAGTTCACGCAGGGTGACGTGCCGGAGAGCCTCGATGACTTCGACTCCTGGGTCGTCCGCACGGTGCTCAACCCGCAGATGCCGCTTTTTCGCGAGGCCCGGTATCTGCTGGCGGAAGAGTCGGACATCCGTGATCCGGCGCTCTACCACTCCGTCCTGGCGGCGATCGCCGGCGGGAACTCCACCAACGGCGGGATCGCCAACTATGTGGGGCGCAGGTCCGATCAGATCACCCATCCGCTCACGGTGCTGGAGGACTGCGCGCTGGTCAGGCGGGAGCCGGACCTGTTCCGCTCGGGACGTTCCCGCTACCGCATCGTGGAGCCGTTGATCACCTTCTACGAGGCGATCATGCGGCGCCGCTGGTCGGAGCTGGAGATTCATCGGGCCGAGACCGTATGGCAGGCGGTCAGGCAGACGTTTCTCGCCCAGGTCGTCGGGCCGCACTTCGAGGCGCTGTGCCGGGATTTCGCGCTGGACGCGGGAGAGTCCGCTTTCGGCGAGTTTCCGGCTGAGATCGGAGCAGGCGTCGTGCCCGATCCGGTCAACAGGGGTCAGATCGAGATCGACGTCGTGGCGCTGGCCGCGCAGGAGCCCGGGAAGCCGCGGCGGATCCTGTCGCTCGGTGAGGCCAAGTGGGGTGAAGTGATGGATCGCCATCACCTCAGGCGACTCGCGAGAGCGCGCGAGTTGCTGGAGCGTAAGGGGTACGACACGCGCGATACCGTGCTCGCCTGCTATGGAGGGTCGGGGTTCAGTGACGAGCTGAGCGCGGTCGCGGGCGAGGATGCCCGGGTGGCTCTGATCGGCCTTGAACGGCTGTATTGCCCATGAATGGGCAGTTCTGAGTGACTTCACTGCCAGTTCACGCATATGTCAGACAGCGACATTCGGTCGGTATACCGTCAGGTTTCGGTCTGATCCCTAACCGAAGACGGGTACGCAAACATGCGCAAAGTCCTGACGCTCGCCGTGGTCGCCACCGCATCGCTCGGCCTGCTCGCCGCCCCGGCCACCGCCGACGACCGCCGCCCAGAGCTGCCGAACGAGATCTACGGCGGCGCCTGGACCGAGGGGCACGTCCAGGGGATCGCCATTGACGAGCGCAAGGGGTACATGTACTTCTCCTTCACCAACGTCCTCGTCAAGACCGACCTCAAGGGCAACCCCGTGGGCTCGGTGAGGGGCTTCACGGGGCACCTCGGCGATCTGGACTTCAACGCCAAGGACGGCCGGGTGTACGGCTCCCTCGAGTACAAGGAGCAGGAGTCGTTCTACATCGCGATCTTCGACGTCGACCGCATCACCAGCATGGGCATGGACGCCCAGACCAGTGACGTCGTCAAGACGGTCTACCTCAAGGAGGTCGTCGCCGACTACACCGCCGACATGAACGGCGACGGCAAGTTCGACGGCAACGTGGGCAACACCCCGGATCACCGGTACGGGTGCAGCGGCATCGACGGCGTGTCCTTCGGCCCCGAGTTCGGGAAGAAGCACGGCAAGCAGCTGCTGACCGTGGCGTACGGGATCTACTCCAACACCACCCGGGCCGACAACGACTACCAGGTCCTCCTCCAGTACGACATCGAGCGGTGGAAGAAGTACGAGAAGCCGCTCACCGAGAGCGACCCGCACAAGAGCGGCCCCGAGCAGGTCGACGGCAAGTACTTCGCGTACACCGGCAACACCACCTACGGCGTGCAGAACCTCGAGTACGACGACTTCACGGGCAACTGGATGATGGCCGTCTACAAGGGCAAGAAGCCGCAGTTCCCCAACTACTCCTTCTTCATGGTGGACGGCCGCGAGCGGCCCAGGGAGGGTGACATCGTCGGGCAGCCGCAGCCCGAGCGGGGCCGGCTGCTCACGCTGGCGCCGGGCGGGCTCCAGCACGAGGCCACCGGCGTCAGGGGCTGGGAGTTCGGCGGCGAGTACGGCCTGATCTCGCTCGGCGGCGGACGCTACTACGTGTCCAAGTCCGCGACCATCACGGAAGGCGGGGTCAGCAAGTACACCGGCCACGCCCAGCTCTTCCGCTGGACGGGCCAGACGCCGACCCCGTTCGAGAAGGTCGGCTGATCGGAGCTGCCAGCGGGTGGTCAGTTAAGGCTGTTATGGTCGGTCCGAAATCCCCACGAATGCGTAAAGGCACGGGAGGGTCATGCGGACCACGAGCAAGATCGCGGCATTACTGATCGGGATGACGGCCCCGGTGGCCGTGGTGGCGCCCCCGGCCGGCGCGCAGGCGCGTCCGGCCTGGGTGGCCTACCACGGCCTCACCGCCGAGCAGAGCGTGGCGCGGGTCAAGCAGCTCAGGGACCAGGGCTTCCGGCCGGTCACGGTGAACGTCTCCGACGGGGAGCGGTACGCGGCCGTGTGGGTCAAGGGCGGCTCGCCGGCCAACTGGGGCATCTGGCAGGGCATGTCGGCCGAGGAGTACCAGCAGCGGTTCGACCAGGGGCTGAAGGAGGGGGCGCAGCCGGTCTTCGTCTCCGCCACCGGGCCGAGTGACGCGCCGGTGTTCACGGCCGTCTTCGAGAAGCGGCGCGGGAAGTTCTTCGCCAGGTCGAACCTCACCCCCGCCCAGTTCGCCGCCGCCAACAAGCGGGCCACCGCCCAGGGGCTCGCGCTGACCTCGGTCGACGTGTACGGCACCCCGGACGACCTGCGGTACGTGGGCGTGTGGACGGTCAACACGGGCGGGGCCTGGTACTACACGTACGGGAAGTCCAGGCAGCAGCACGAGGCCGCGTTCTACGCCAAGAAGAAGCAGGGGTTCCGGCCGGTCAAGGTGGCCGTGGCGCCCGACGGGACGTACACGGCGGTGTGGCGCAAGGACGGCGTCAGGTCCTGGGCCCACTACGTCGACATGACCTCCTCCGGCTACCAGAAGCGGTTCGCCGACCTCAAGGCCAAGGGGCTGTCCCCGGTCCAGGTGAACGCCGAGAACGGGCTGTACGCGGCCATCTGGCAGTGAACGAGGTCACCTGGCCCGGAGGATGCGGACGTCTCCGGAGCCGCTCACGGCCTTGATGGTGTTGGGGCTCTTGGCGTCGTCCTTGAGCTCCGAGCGCTCGGTGCCGTCCGTGCTGCGGGCCGTGATCGCGTAGGCCGCCATGGGCACGGTCGCGGTCACCCGGCCGTCGCTGGAGCCCAGGTCGAGGGCGGTGGGCGGGCTGGCGAACGACACGTCGATCGCGCCGTCCGACGTCCGGCACCGGACGCTCGGCGACTTCAGCCCTTCGCCCGTGATCGGGCCCTCGCTGCGCAGCCGCAGTTTTCCCGCGGCGCCCGAGACCTGGATGCGGTCCCGGCTGACCACGTCGACGTCCTGGGCGAGGCCGTTCAGGATGACGCCGTCGTCGGCCTCGATCGACAGCGGTACACCGGGCGGGACCTTGACGTGGTAGCGGGCGCCGCAGTCGCCGAAGACCATGTTGCAGTTCGCGCTCAGGCGAAGGGTGCCGTCCCGCAGGGACCAGGTGGCGTTGCCGTCGTCGGCGGCCTTGCCGCGTACCCACCGCTCCACCTCGACGCGGCCCCCGCTGCCCTGGAGGACGCGCACGCCGCCCAGGGAGGCATTGATCTTCAGCGCGGTGCCCGTGAACGGGAACGCCTGCGCGGTGTGGACCTCTTCGGCGTCCAGGTCCACCTTGCACCCGGTCAACGTCAGCGCCGCCGCCAGCGTCACCCCTGTCGCCACGACTCGCCTCATGGAGATGCTCATGCCGCCATGGTGGCCGAGCGCCGCCCGCCCGCCATCGACCGTCCGGCCGAACACGGGCGGGCCGCCATCGGCCTTTCGGCCAGATCGCGCGTCAGGCCGGGAGACCACGCGTCAGGCCCGGAGATCGCGCGTCAGGCCGGGAGACCACGCGTCAGGCCCCGAGAACGCAGAGAACGCGCGTCAGAGGGCCGACAGCAGGGCCGTGACGTGCCGCAGCGGGTCCGGCCCCAGCGGCCGCACGGCCACCGTGGCGGCCCCGGCCGCCCACAGCTCCTTGACGTGCTCGGCCGCGGCCTCAGGAGACCCCGACGCCATCGCCACCTCCTCGGGCGCGACCCCGAGGAACCCGGCCTGCCCCGCCACCAGGGCCCGGGAGCTCTCCGGGACCTCGGCCTCGGTGTTGAGGAAGGAGAAGACCACGAGCTCGTGATCCGCGGAGCCCCCGATCTGGTCCAGGATCCCGGGCAGCTGCGCGGGCCCGACACCCTCGGGAATGATCGTCCCCTGGGCGACCCGGCCCGACAGGGCCAGCGAGCGCGGCCCCTTCACCCCGGCCAGCACGGGCGGGGGCGCGGAGGGCGGGTGCACCAGGGAGACCCCGTCCAGGTGGACGGACCTGCCGTGCAGGGTGACCGTCTCGCCGCGCAGCAGCGCGCTTACGGACGTGATCGTCTCCTCCAGGAGCGTCAGCGGCGACGACGGGGCGGCGCCCACCTGGCGCATCCAGTCGCCCACGCCGTGCCCGATCCCGGCGGCCAGCCGCCCGGGGTGCACCCTGGCCAGGTTGGCCAGCTCCATCGCCAGCAGCATCGGGTTGCGCAGGGGAGCGGGCGTGATGCCGATGCCGACCCGCAGCCGGGACGTGACGGCGAGCGCGGTGGCGGCCGACGAGACGCCCCCCGTCCAGCCCAGGTCCTCCACCACCCAGAGGTCGTCCACGGACGTCTCGTCGAGCGCCTTGGCGAACGGGATCAACTGCTCGGGAGGAAGGTCCCGGTCGAACATGACTCCGAGTCTCACTATGCCCTCCAGTAATAGCGGAACAACCGGCCGACCTCCGAGTATTCAGCACGCAGGAAGGCGTCGGCAGTCGGGACGTTCGCGACGTCCGTGACGGCGACGATGCGCTGCACGCCCGCCTCGGCCAGCGTGCGGGTGCCCCTGGCCAGCAGGTCGTCGACGTAGCCGTGGCCGCGGTGCTCGGGCACCACCCCGATGTACGCGATCGAGTGGTCGTCGGGGGCCACCAGGCCCACGGGGGAGTCGCCCAGGTAGCCGATCACGAACCAGTCGGGCTTGCCCTTGCGGTTGATCAGGTCGTCGTACATCCATCGGGCCTCGTGCTCGGCCCCCGACGTGGCCACCTCGATCCGGGTGTCGTAGTCGAGCGAGCCCTCCGAGATGCGTACGAGGACGTCGATCACCTTGTCGCCGGCCATGCGGCGCGCGGGGCGGTAAGTCAGGCGGCCCGGGTGGACAGGGACGTCGTTGCCCGCCACCCATTCGAGCACCAGCCGCTCGACCTCCATGACGAACCCCGCGAGGGTCAGGGCCTCGTGCTCCACGGCGCGGTCGACCACGGGGTCGAGCCCCGGCTTGAGCGAGATGTCGTGGATCATCTTGGTCGGCCCCATCGTGCGCAGGCTGCCGCTCAGCAGCTCCGCGGCGGCGACCGGATCGGGGCCCGGGTCGAACTGCCAGATGGTCACCGGCTCCGAGCCCGGGAAGGGCGCCCAGAACGCCAGGCGGGCCTGCCCCTTCACGAAGCACCACTCAGGCCGGGTCCTGCCCTCGTCGAAGGCGGCCGCGAGCTGGGAGCGCCCCGGCTCGGGGAACTGGTCGAACAACGCGAAGGCCTCCACACCTGAGGGGCTCTCCCCGGCCGCGGCCGCCGTGGCGAGGGGTGCCTGTGATGACATGACCATGTTCTCGCACGGAAGCGATCACTCAGACCGTCCCCATTGAGGCTCGATCGAGGTCAGGCGGCGCTGCCGAAGGCCGAACACGCCTCGCCGAGAGATTCGCGCGTCTCGAAGTGCCGGTCGAGGTTGGTGATCGTCAGCAGGTGGCGGATCATGCCGGGGGCCAGCACCAGGATCAGGCGGCCCTTCACGCGCCGGACGTGGTTGAGCGTGGCCACCAGCACCCCGAGGCCCACCGAGTCGCAGAACGGGACCTCGGTCAGGTCGACGACGAGGTTGAGCGGGTCGGCGGCGGCGATGGCCTGTTCGAGCTCGTCCCGCAGCCGGGGGGCGCCTGCCACGTCGAGGTCGCCCACGACGTGCAGCACCGTACAGGGGTCCTCCCGCCACGACCTGACCACCATGAGGGCTTCACCTGCCGAACCGCCGACTGTTATTACTGTTTCTTACATATGTTCTGCATTGCCGTTTTGGTGGTCGGTGTAACACTCGGTTTCGCTGACGGCATGGAAGCCGACTTGGATTTCGCGATCTTCGGTTGATCGCTGCCGATGATCACCTCGATGCCCTTGATGTCGGCCTTGTCGAGCTCGGCGCCCGGGATGGCGGCGGCCACGACCTTCGCCTCGTCCTCCTGACCCGCGCCGTAATGGACGACCGTCTTCTTGTAGTCCTTCTTGGGCGTGTTGCCGGGCTGGCCTGGGACCTTGAAGCCGTACGCGACCAGCCCCTCCTTGGTGCGGGCGCCGAGACCCGTGATGAGCGTGCCGTTCTTGACCTTGACCGTGATGCTGCCGGGCGGGATGGCCGACGGCTTGACCGAAGGAGTGGGCGAGGGGGAGGCGGCGGGCTTGGTCAGGTCCTGGTCGGCGTTGATCCGCGCGAACATGTCGCGGGCGGCCGGCTTGTCCCACAGGACCGCGGACTCGCCCGTGGGCGCCTTGAAGTCGACGTTGGCCAGCGGCACCTCGGCGAAGCGCACGTCGTCGAGCGAGACGTCCCGCATCTGGGTGGCCAGGCCGAGGAGACCGTCGTCGGGGTCGACCTTGACCGTGCTCAGCGTGGAGTTGACGAACGAGGCCAGCTTGGCCGGGTTGGCCAGGGTGTCGGCGCTGAGCGCCCGGTTGAGCAGGGCCGAGATGACCTGCTGCTGCCGGTCGATGCGATCGAGGTCGGAGCGCGCGGTGGCGCGGGTGCGGGCGTAGCCGAGCGCCTGCACGCCCTGGAGCTGGTGGGTGCCGGCGGGCAGGTTGAGCCCGGTCTTGGGGTCGTTGATCGGCACGGGCGTGCAGACGGTGACGCCGCCGAGGGAGTCGACGACGTCGATGAAGCCGAGGATGTTGACCTCGATGTAGCGGTTGATCTGCAGCCCGGTGGCGGCCTCGACGGCCTCCTTGGTGAGCTTGGGCCCGCCGAACTGGTACGCCGAATTGATCTTGTGTTCGCCCTTGCCGGGGATCGTCGTCCAGGTGTCGCGCGGCAGGCTCACCACGGTGACCCGCTTGTGGTCCTCCGACAGGTGGATGACCATCATGGTGTCGGTGCGCTGGCCGGACTCGCGGCCCAGCTTGAGCCGGTTCTGCTGCTGGCGGGTGAGGTCGTCGCGCTTGTCGACGCCCACCATCAGGATGTTCTCGGCGCCGCGGGCGGCCGGCACGGTCACCCCGGCGTCGACGGTGCCGATCTGGCGCGGAGTCGCCCACACCACGCCGGTGGCCACCAGGACCCCGGTGGACAGGAACCCGGCGACGAACACGTTGCGACGGCGGGCCTTGGCGCTCCTGAGCGGCCTGCGGGGACGCGGGTTCGCGAGCTTGACGCCGCCGTAGGCGTCGCCGCCCACGAGCACACCGCCGTCCTCCTCGCCCGGGTCGCGCATCCCGTCCCCCTTTTTGTCACCCGGAGGATCAGGCTTTCGATTGCCCGACTCCCCTGGTCGTACAGTAGCGTGAGCCCCGCCATGAAGCAGTTCCCCGACTCGCCGCAGGCCCCCGCGGAGACGCGTGCCTGGCCCCCCATCTCCGTCGTCATGCCGGTCCTCAACGAGGAGCGGCACCTTCGCGAGGCCGTCGACCAGGTCCTCGCCCAGAGCTACCCAGGTGAGATCGAAGTCGTGCTCGCCGTGGGTCCGTCCCAGGACCGCACCCAGGAGGTCGCCGACGCCATATCGGCGGCCGATCCACGGGTGACGGTCGTGCCCAATCCGACGGGCCGCACCCCCAACGCGCTCAACGCCGCCATCGCCGCCTCGCGCAACGGCATCATCGCCCGGGTCGACGGGCACGCCATGCTGCCCCCCGACTACCTGCGCGTCGCCGTCGAGACGCTGGCCGAGACCGGCGCCGACAACGTGGGCGGCGTCATGGCGGCCGAGGGCATCACGCCGTTCGAGCAGGCCGTCGCCTGCGCCATGACGTCCAAGATCGGGGTGGGCGCCGCCGCCTTCCACGTGGGCGGCACCGCGGGCCCCGCCGACACCGTCTACCTGGGCGTCTTCCGCCGCTCGGCGCTCGACCGGGTGGGCGGCTACGACGAGCACTTCCAGCGGGCGCAGGACTGGGAGATGAACCACCGCATCCGCCAGAGCGGCGGCCTGGTCTGGTTCCAGCCGCGTATGCGGGTCTCCTACCGTCCCCGCCCCAACGTCAAGGCCCTGGCCAAGCAGTACTTCCACTACGGCAGGTGGCGGCGCGTGGTCGCGCGCACCCACGAGGGCACGATCAACCTGCGCTATCTGGCGCCGCCCGCCGCGGTGCTGGCCATGCTGCTGGGGCTGGTCGTCTCGCCGTTCTTCCCCTGGGCGCTCATCGTCCCCGGCGGCTACGCCGTCGCCATCGCGGCGGGCTCCGCGCTGACGGGCAGCGGGCTGTCCCCGGGGGCGCGGCTGCGGCTGCCGATCGTGTACGCCGCCATGCACTGCTCCTGGGGCTGGGGCTTCCTCACCAGCCCGAAGAAGCTGGCCAGGCCGCCCGGGTCATGACCCCGCGAAGACCCGCTCGACGGCGGCGTCGAAGCGGGTCAGCGCGTCCGGATATTCCGCCCCGAACAGGTAGCTCCTGAGCTTGATCCTGGCCCGGGCCAGCGAGTCCTCCCCGTCGAGGAACTCCGCGAGCCCGGCCAGGTCCTTCCCGATCAGCACGCCCGCCTCGGTGCTCGGGTAGCGCTCGTGGAAGGCGCGCTCGTCCAGGCCGGCGACGTTCGTCACCGCGTACGGCTTCTCGCTGGCCAGGAAGTCGGCCACGACGCTGGAGATGTCGCTGATCAGCAGGTCGCACCGGTTGAAGCAGTCGTACAGGTGCGGCTCGGGGCCGGTGACGATCAGATGCTCGATCCGCGGCGTCTCCCCGGTCGCCCGCGACGGGTGCCTGGCCTTCGACTTGGCCAGCTCGGCCGCCTCGATCATGGCCACGATCTTCCGGTGCGCGCGGCCGGCGCTGCGGTCGCGGTGGCCGGTCAGCGGGTGCGGCTTGTAGATCACGCGTACCCGCGGCCGGTGGTCCAGCAGCGCCCGCACGATGCGCGGGCCCATGGTGATCAGCGACGTGTGGAACAGGTCGTCGTTCCAGCCCTCCCAGGTGGGGGCGTACAGGACGGTGCGGTACGGCAGCTCCGGCCCCTCCGTCGAGATGCCTTCGAGCTGCGGCCGGCCGACCTCGTGGATGCTCTCGTCCCTGACGCCCACCCTGGCCCGGCGGTAGCGGTCGCGGCCCGCGGGACCGGCCACCCACACCTCGTCGTACACCCGGGAGAACGGGTTGAACGACGCCTCCTTGTCGCTGTCGCCGTGGTTGAGGAACGCGCTGCGCAGGGTCGGGATGCGCAGCATGTGGACGTTCCTGCCGACGTTGGAGACGTACAGGCAGAGCTTGGCGCTGGACAGGGCGCGGAAGCTCATCAGGTCGGCCGCCGACGGGATGCACAGCATCGGCAGCGTGGTCGCGTCGAGGTGGTTAGCCATGCCGCGCTCGCGCAGCACGACGATGGCGCGCCGGTCGATGCGCTCCAGCGTGGGCAGCCACATCCTGGCCTGGTAGGCGGCCGCGGTGGCGCCGGAGAAGTAGAGGATGACCTCGGGCCGGTACTTCTCGACCTGCTCGCCCACGACCGCCAGCACCCTGGCCTTGTCGGTGAGCGGCGTGGCGCGGCGCACGTACGGGATGAGCGCGAGCGCCCCGGCGATGCCCAGCAGGACCGCCAGACCGGCGCCGATCGCGGCGGGCACGGCGCCGACGGCCGCGCCGACCACCGGCAGCGCGTCGAGGTAGAGGAAACGCATGCTGCGGCTGTCACGCAGGGACGGCGGCGGCATCTTCGGGATGCGCAGCGCCGAGACGTCGAGGTTGCGGGTGGTCACCGGCATCCGGCTGAGCGTCCCCTTGAGCCGCAGCGCCAGCGCCGTGTGCCCGGCCCGCACCACGTGGATCGCGAAGATGCCCGACGCCAGCGCCACGAACCACGGCGAGTCGACCCCCGCCATCCGCGCCACCAGCAGCAGCGCCATGGTCTCCCTGGCGGCGAAGCGCAGCGTGACCCCGAGGTGCACCCTGCCGAGGAGCTCGGGCAGGGGCCTGGCGGCGCGCGAGGCCGCGTACTCCACCGCGTAGGAGAGCACGGCGACCGCCCCGAACACCACCGGAGCGGGCCAGAGGGCCGACCACAACAGCGTGGGGTAGCAGCCGAGCAGGGCCGCGATCACGATGAGTCTCCTCATGTGATCGCACAGTAACAACTCTCAGGTCAAACGTCTGTGACCTATCTGGGCAAGTCGGAGATCGGCGGGGTTGCGGCGAGCTGGAAGAGCAGCTCGGCGATCCGCAGGTCGAGGGGGTGGGTGACCTTGATGTTGTGCTCGCTGCCCGGCACGAGGTGGATCGGCACGTCGGGCAGGTAACGCAGCACCACGCCGCAGTCGTCGGTGGCCGGGCGGCCGGCGAACCCGGGGTCGGCCAGCGCCCGCTCGTACGCCTCGCGGATCACCGAGAGCCGGAAGCACTGCGGCGTCTGGCTGCGCCGCAGCACCGACCTGTCCAGCACGTCGCCGATCACCTCGCCGCCGGGCCCCGGTACGGCCACGAGGACCGTGTCGGAGCTCGGGATCGCCACGTTGACGGCCGAACGCGTCTCCAGCGCCTTGACACACTCGGTGATGATCCGGGGCTCCACGAGCGGGCGTACGGCGTCGTGCAGCAGCACGTTGCACTCCTCGGCCCCCAGCGCCCCCAGGGCCAGCCACGTGCTCTCGGTACGGCTCGCGCCGCCCTCCACGACCTTGCTGACCTTGTCGTAGCCGCCTTTGTCCACGATCTCGCGGATCCGGTCGGTGTAGCCGGGCGTCATCAGCACCACGATCTCGTCGATCTCCGGCGCGTTCTGGAACACCGCCAGCGAGTGCTCGATGATCGGCTTTCCCGCGACCTCGATGAGCTGTTTGGGGGTGTCCATCCCGATCCGCTGCCCCACGCCGCCCGCGAGAAGCACCCCGACCGACCGCAACCGTGAATCCATATCGGCAGCGTAACGGTCCTGTTCCGTGATTCCGCCTTGACCTGTCGCTACGCTGTGCCTACGCACCCCCAAGCCACGCGGCTCCCGCGCGACCGGGAGGAGACCTGCGCTTTGCCCGACTCATTGACCCGCGAGACCACGGCCACATCGGTCGTCGTGCTCGCCACGACCCCGGCATGCAAGCTCTCCAGCTTCGACGTCACCCTGCTCGACCGCGTCACCGACCAGCTCGCCACGCTGCCCGTCCGGGAGATCCAGGTGGTGACGCCGGGTGGCGGCCTCGGAGCCGACCTCAGAGGCGTCGCCAAGATCGCCCGGATCTCCACGGGGGCGGTGGCCGTGCTCCCCGCGGACCTGGTGGCCCACACCGAGGCGCTGGCGCTGCTGCTCGACCACCCCGCGCGCGGCAGCGGGGCCCTGGTCTCCCATGACGCCGCCACGGCGCCCATGCGGCCGCCCGTCCGCGTCGAAGGAGGCAAGATCGTCGCCGCGGGCAGTTCGTTCCACGTGGTCCCCGAGGCCAACGCCACGTTCAGAGGCGTGCTGAAGGCGGGCGAGGCCGACCTGGGCGCGCTGGCGGACATCGCGGAGGAGCTGGCCGAGCTGGCCGACACCGGCAAGCTGGGCCCGGTCACCCCCGTCGAGGCCGTCGACCTGCTCCTGGTCGGGCTGGTCAGATCGGGCGTGTCGGTGCGGGCGGCCGGGATCGGGCCGCTGCACGCCGACCGGGTGACCGGCCAGCACGCCGCCGACACCGCCGTCGCCAGGCTGGCCGAGGTGGACGAGGCCAAGGTCAGGCTCGACCTGTCCATCAAGGCGGACGACGGCTTCTTCGCCACCTTCTTCGTCTCCACCTGGACACGCCACCTGCTCAAACCGTCGGTCCGGCTCAACCTGGCCCCCAACACCGTCACCGGCGCCTCGATCGGGATGGCCGCGCTGGCGGCCCTCTGGTTCTCGGAGGGCAGCCAGGCCGGCCGGCTGGCGGGGGCGCTGCTGTTCTACCTGTCGTTCGTGCTCGACTGCCTCGACGGGCAGCTGGCCCGCTACACGCGCACGTTCTCGCCGCTGGGGGCGTGGGCCGACGGCATGGCCGACCGGCTGAAGGAGTACGCCGTCTACGTCGGCCTGGCCCTGGGCTTCGCCGGCACCGGCATCTGGCAGCTCGCCGTGGCCGCCATGATCCTCCAGGTCGTGCGGCACGCCATCGACCAGACGTACGCCGGGGCCCGCACCGACGCCGCCCGCGTCGGCGCGCAGTGGGGGCGCCCCGCGCGCTCCCTCCTGGAGTCGGCCGACGGGAGCCGGGCACGGGGCGTGCTCGGGATCGCCCAGCGCCTGGAGCGCGACGCGATCGCCCGCTGGTTCAAGAAGAGCGTCGTGCTGCCCATCGGCGAGCGCACCGCGCTGATCGCCGTCACCGCCGCGGGCTGGAACGCCAAGGTGACGTTCCTGTCCCTGCTCTGCTGGGGCGGCGTGGCGGCCCTCTATCAGCTCGCCGGACGGATCGCGAGGTCGGCACGGTGATTTCGGTCCACATGACTCCCGTCCCCCGCAGCACGGTCGTGGCCTACCGCGACGACGGCCCGCTCTCGCGCGCCATGGGCCTGCTCGTGGCCGGGCAGCTCCCACCCTTGCCGCCGGTGATCGCGGGCACGTTCGTCACGGGCGTGCTGCTGCTGCTCGGCGTGGCGGGCACGGACGGGCTCGCGGTGTTCGCGCCCGCCGTGACGCTGCTGCTGGCCGGGCCGGGCAGCACGCACGCGCACGACGGCAGGTTCGACTGGCTCGTCCCGCCGATCCTGCGGCTCATCGAGTACACCTTCGTCGCGTCGTGCGGGTTCGCCCACGAGGTGCACCCCGTGGTGATCTTCCTGCTGCTCGGCGCGCTGGCGTTCCACCACTATGATCTTGTTTACCGGCTGCGGCAGCGCGTGTACGCACCGGCGTGGCTGTCCACGTTCGGCCTCGGCTGGGACGGCCGGATGATGGTGGTCTCGCTGGTTGCTCTCACGGGCTGGCTGACCAGCGGCTATCTGCTGCTCGCGCTCTATCTGTGGGCGTTCTTCGGCTGGGAGAGCCTCACGTGCTGGCTCGCCGCGCCCCGTTCCGGGGTGGAAACACCCGATACGGGAACGCAAGACTAACGCCGGATTACCCGCTCAGGGCCCAAAGACGAATACTCTTTGGGCTCACGAAGACATGCTCGACTGAGGAGTGCACGTTGCTGGGAATGGTTCTGGCCGCTGGAGCCGGACGACGTCTGCGGCCGTACACCGACACGTTGCCGAAGGCGCTCGTGCCGGTCGACGGCGAAACCACGATCATGGACATCTCCCTGCGCAACCTCGCGGCGGTGGATCTGCGGGAGGTCGTGGTCGTCGTCGGTTACGCGGCGCAGGCCGTCCACGACCGCAAGGAGGCCCTGGAGCAGCGGCACGGCGTCAAGCTCACCCTCGTCCACAACGACAAGGCCGAGGAGTGGAACAACGCCTACTCCCTGTGGTGCGCCCGCGACTACTTCTCCCAGGGCGTGCTGCTGGTCAACGGCGACACCGTGCACCCGGTCTCGGTCGAGAAGACGCTGCTGTCCGCTCCTGAGACGAGCGGCATCCTGCTGGCCGTCGACAACGTCAAGAAGCTCGCCGACGAGGAGATGAAGGTCACGCTCTCGCCGGAGGGCTCGCTGCGCCGCATCACCAAGCTGATGGACCCGGCCGAGGCGTACGGCGAGTACATCGGCGCCACCCTCATCCGGCCCGGCGCGGCCGACCTGCTGGCCGACGCGCTCAAGACGACCTTCGAGCGTGACCCCCAGCTCTACTACGAGGACGGTTACCAGGAGATGGTCGAGCGCGGCGAGGTCATCCACGCCGCGCCCATCGGGGAGGTCGACTGGGTCGAGGTGGACAACCACGACGACCTGGCGAAGGCTCGTACCATAGCCGTCCGCTACTGAGGGGGCGCGCATGCCGCTTCTAGCGAGGATGCTGCCGGCGCCGCTGACCATGCAGGTCAGGCGGGGCGCGGTGGCCGAGCTCGGCGCCCTGCTGGCCGACAGCAGGGTGGCCACCTCCGGCCGGGTCGCGGTGGCCGTCGGCCGCGGGCAGGGCGACCACATCGAGAGCTTGATCACACCCCAGCTGGGCGAGGCCGAGGTGTTCCGGGTGGCCGACGGCTCGGTCGACGCGGCCGTCTCCCTCGGCGCCGACCTGCGCAAGGCCGCCTACGAGGTGGTGGTGGGCGTCGGCGGCGGCAAGACCATCGACGCCACCAAGTACGCCGCCTCGCTCGCCGGCATCCCGATGGTCGCGGTGGCCACCAACCTCTCCCACGACGGCATCTGCTCGCCCACGGCCTCCCTGGTCTACGAGGGCGGCAAGGGCTCGTTCGGGGTGCCGATGCCGCTGGCCATCCTGGTCGACCTCGACTTCGTGCACAACGCGCCGGAGTCGCTGGTCAGGGCGGGCGTGGGCGACGTGGTGAGCAACCTGTCGGCCATCGAGGACTGGCAGCTCGGCAACGTCGAGCGCGGCGAGCCCATCGACGGGCTGGCCTGCTCGATGTCCCGCACGGCCGCCGAGGCGCTCGTCGGCCGCGGCGACTCCATCGAGTCCGACGCGTTCCTGACCGTGCTGGCCGAGTCCCTCATCCTGTCCGGCATGTCCATGGTGATCGCGGGGTCGTCCCGGCCCGCGAGCGGTGGAGATCATGAGATCCTTCATGCCGTGGATCAGCTCTTCCCCGGCACCTCCAACCACGGCGAGCTCGCCGGGATCGGTGCCGCCTTCTGCTTCTTCCTGAGGGAGGACGAGGCCCGGGTCACGCAGGTGGTCGACTGCCTGCGCCGGCACAAGCTGCCCGTCGTGCCCGCCGACATCGGGCTGACCGGCCAGCAGTTCGCCGAGGCCGTCGCCCTGGCACCGTCCACCCGCCCCGGCCGCTACACGATCCTGGAGCACCTGCGCATGCAGGACTCCGAGATCCACGATCGGGTGGGGGACTATGTCCGGGCCTTCGGTAGCTGAGATCCGGCGGGTCGCCCAGCCCGCCGGCCACCTCGAGCGCAGGAACGGCGAGCACTGGGCCGGCGTGCTCTACATGCGCCAGCTGTCCATCTACGTCACCTGGCTGTTCGCCAAGACCTCCGTCACGCCCAACCAGCTCACCTGGGTGATGACGGTGGCCGGGGCCCTGGCCGGGGTCGTGCTCGCCCTGCCGGGCCTGTGGGCCGCCGTGGGCGCCGCCCTGCTGGTGCAGGTCTACCTGCTGCTCGACTGCTCCGACGGCGAGCTGGCCCGCTGGACGGGGAAGACCTCGCTGGTCGGGGTCTACCTCGACCGGGTCGGAGCCTACTTCTGCGAGGCCGCGGTGCTGGCCGGGCTGGGCTGGCGGGCGTCGGCCGTACTGCCCGACTGGTACACAGTGCTGGGCTTCGCCGCGGCGCTCGGCGCGATCCTCATCAAGGCCGAGACGGACCTGGTGGAGGTGGCGCGGGCCAAGGGCGGTCTGGAGGCCGCCACGGAGGCTTCCGCGGTGCAGTTCCGCTCCGGGCTCCTGGGCCTGGGCCGGCGGGTGCTCTCGGCGACGAAGTTCCACCGGATCGTGCAGCCGATCGAGCTGTCGCTGCTGGCGCTGGCGGCCGCCGTCGTCGATCTGATCCTCGGTGACCTGACGGCCTCGCGGGTCCTGATCGTGGCCTGCTTCGTAGCGGCATGCCTACAGGTTGTCCTGCATTTGGTAAGCATCATCGCCTCGAAGAGACTGGCGTGATCTGATGTCGGAACCGGAGGAGCTCCCCGTCCGTCGTATAGATCGGACGTCCGCCGTTCGGTGGGGGTTCATCCTCGGTTCCGATACGCTTAGCCCCAGCCTTTCCAAAACATGCAGACCAGCAGACTCGGTGATCATGAAAGAATGCTCCGCCCGTGTTCTCAACGCGTCAGGACAGTGATTCGTTGAAGATCTCGTGCGTCATCCTCACCATGGGTAACCGGGTCGCGGAGCTGAATCGGGCGGTCGAGTCCGCGCTCAACCAGGTCGACGGCGACGTCGAGGTGGTGATCGTGGGCAACGGCGCAGATGTGCCCGAATTGTCGGCGACGCCACCCGAAGGGTCGGCCGCGGTCGTGAAAGCGATCCGGCTCGACCAGAACACGGGCATCCCCGCAGGCCGTAACCGCGGCGTGGAGGAGTGCTCGGGAGACGTCGTGCTGTTCCTCGACGACGACGGCTGGTATGCCAACCAGAAGGTCGTCGCGCACGTACGCGACCGCTTCGCCACCGAGCCGGACCTCGCGGTGATCTCCTTCCGCGTCATGGACCCCGACGGCGGCATCGGCCAGCGGCGCCACGTGCCCCGGCTGCGCGCCGGCGACCCGCAGCGCTCGTCGCCGGTCACGACGTTCCTCGGCGGCGCCTCGGCCATCAGGCGCTCGGCCTTCCTCCAGGTGGGCGGGCTGCCCGAGCGGTTCTTCTACGCTCACGAGGAGACCGACCTGGCCTGGCGGCTGCTGGGCGAGGGCTACCGGATCGAGTACGACGCCGAGACGGTGATGTACCATCCGCAGGTCCCGCCGACCCGGCACGTCGAGTTCTACCGGCTCAACGCGCGCAACCGGGTCTGGCTGGCGCGGCGCAACCTGCCGTGGCCGCTGGCGTTCCTCTACCTCACCAACTGGGTCGTGCTCACCCTCGTGCGGGAGCGCGGGGCCGGGCCGGCGCTCAAGGCGTGGTTCAGCGGGTTCTTCGAGGGCCTGCGCACCCCGGCGGGCGAGCGACGGCCCATGGCGTGGCGTACGGCGTGGCGCATGGTCAAGCTGGGCCGTCCGCCGATCGTCTGACCGCGGCGGGCCATCGGGGCGTCAGACCTCGACGGCCTCGCCGAAGGACATCGCGGCCCGCGAGATCGTGCTGGTGAACATCGCCCGCCTGGGCAGCCCCAGCTCGCTCAGCTCCTTGGCGATGGGATGGTTGCCCAGCCGGATCAGCGCCCCGCCGGGGCGGATCCGGGCGCCGCGGGCCCTTACGGACCAGGGCACGCGCCGCGTGATCCCGTCCCGGTGCGTGTAGGCGTCGAGCGGCGCCATCACCGTCGCGCCCGGCGCTGGCACGCCCGGCTTGATCAGGATGTCCAGCACGAGCCGGCCGTCCCTGCGCAGGACACACCGTTTGTACGGCGTGCCGAGCCGCAGCTCGATGTCCGCCAGCTCCTTCGGGAACCCCCACAGCGTGCGCCCGGCCTCCAGCGTGAACGGCTGGTCCACGGGCAGCCAGTGCACGAACACCCCGGCCTGGCGCAGGTCCCAGAGCCCTCCGGTCCCGGACACGCCCGGGGGACGCACCAGGAACGCCATGCCGAACTCGTGGTACGGGTCCAGATCGCCGTCGCGGTAGTCCACGAACAGCAGCACGCAGACGGCCTTGCCGGGCAGGAACTCGGCCACGTCGAGTCCGGAGTACGCGATCACCGCCCTGGCGGCGTCGGCGCGCACCGCGTAGAAGGCGCTGCACACCTCCGCGTCCCGCACCCGCACCGGCATGGCCACCGTCCGGCCCTGGATCAGATGCGTTGCCATGGCCCCAGTACATCAACCCGTCCGTCGTGTCGCCATTCCCACCCCCGATGTCCTTCCGTGGTGCCGCACCCGCCGCCCGGCCTCCGGCGTGTCGCCCGCGCTCCCGGAGGGCCGGCCGTTCCGGTCAGACGGCCAGGGCGTGGGTGGGGAGACCGGCCCAGGACTCGGCGCGGTTGACGAAGGCCGCCGCGTGGTCCGGCCAGTGGTGGTGCAGCCGCGCCTCGGCGTGCCCCAGGGCGCCCAGCCGGGCCCGCCGCACCGGGTCCTCCTTCAGGTCCAGTACGGCGTTCAGCACGGCTTCCACGTTCAGCGGCACCACGAGCCCGCACCCGGTCCGCTCGACCAGCGCCGAGCCCTGGGGAGTCGTGATGACGGGCAGCCCGCGCCCCATGTAGTCCATGATCTTCGTCGGCGCCGCCCGCACCGTGTCGTCCGCCAGCGAAAGACCCGCCAGCGCGCCCTCGGCCATGCGCAGCGCGTGCCGGTTGGGCACGTACCCGAACCAGTCGAGCAGCCCGACCCGCTGCGCGTCGCGCAGCAGCGGACGGACGTCCCGGGCCGCCGCGCCGATGAGGTCGAGCCTGACGCCGTACGGGACCAGCCGTTCGGCCAGCCCGATCAGCTCCGACACGCCGCGCTCGGACGAGAGGCGGCCGATGTGCACGACCCTGGTGTCGCCGGGAGGAGGCGGGCTGGGCGACACCAGGGTCGCCTCGGGAACCACCGCGGGCGTGATCACGCGGTGGCGTCTCCCCGCGCGGGCCAGCCGCCTGGGGGAGACCTCTTCGCGTATGTCCCAGACGACCGGAGGACGCCTGTACGGCAGCGCGCCCAGCAGGCGGTGCTCGTGCACGATCAGCAGGTCCGCGCCCTTCACGCCGCGTTTCAGCGCCGCGCGCGCCCTGCCGTACGAGGCGTGCCGCGCCACGTCGATCGCGGTGACCCCCATGGTGGGGGTCACGTTGAAGTACGTGAACGGCGCGACGTAGGTGACCTCGTGGCCCGCGTCGAGCAGCGCCCTGATCTGCCGGTGCATGATCCGGGCGTCCTCGGGATGATGGACGGTCGTGGCGACACATGTCCGCATGTGTCGATGCTCCGCGCCTACCAGGTCAAAGGCGTAAATGTGGGTAGAACTGTCGCTTAACTTCGTGATGGGCGGCGATAGAGCCAGGTCAGGCGGGGTTCGAGCACCCACTTGAAGACCGTACGGGTCTCAGGCAGGCACAACACGATCGCCAGCGCGAAGGCGCTGGAGGCGATCGCCAGCACGCCGAGCGGCCCGAATAGCCACGGGAGCTCCAGCCAGCCCATCTCCTTGGCGACCAGCACGGGGATGCCGTGCAGCAGGTAGCAGTAGAGCGTGCGGGTGCCGAGGTCGGAGAACCACGTCTCGCCCCGGGGCACCAGCGCCAGGACGGCGAAGCACATGGCCAGCGCGCACACCAGCAGCCCGGCGCGCATGCCGAGGCCCATGTACCACGACAGGTGGAGGTCCTGGAAGCTGGCCTTGAAGTAGAACGGGGAGAGCTTCGCCTGCGGAGCGAGGAGGATCGCCACCCCCGCAGCACCCAGGATCGTGAGGATCCCCAGGATCTTGATCCACCGCCGGTTGAGCATCTCGAAGTGCTCCGGCTGCATCACCAGGCCGATCACGAAGAACGGCATGAGACCGAAGAAGCGGTCCATGCTGAAGTCGCCCTCGATCTGCGAGAACCCGGAGAGCAGGTAGACGACGATCGCGACCGGCACCGGATATTTCATCCGCTTCCACACCGGGGTGGACAGCCGCCAGAACAGCAGTGCCAGCAGGTACCAGTTGAGCCACGCCGGGTCGATGATCGTCAGGCTCCACTTCTGGCCCACCGAGACGCGGAGCAGGGCGTAGCCGACCTCGACGATCACGTACGGGACCAGGAACGTGTCGACCAGTTTGTTGGTCTTGGCGTTCGAGTTCCAGAAATTTCTGGACAAATAGCCACTGATCAGCACGAACAGCGGCATGTGGAACGTGTAGATGAAGATGTACAGGGCCCTGGAGGAGTCCGCCGACAGCGTCGGCACCAGCGAGTGGCCGACGACCACCAGCGCGATCAGCACGAACTTGACGTTGTCGAGGTACGGGTCGCGCTTGCGCTTGGCCGGCTGGGCCTCCTGCTTCGGCTCCGGCTGCGGCTGGGCCGTGTCGTCCGCCGCGGCCTTCGCCCGCTTCCGCGGACGCCGCTCCTGCGCCGCCTGCGAGGGCTCGTCCGCCGCGGCCGGAGCCTTCGCGGGAGCCTTCGCCGGGGACTTCGCGGGACCCTTCGCCGGAGCCTTTGCGGGGCCCTTCGCCGGGCTCTCCGCCGGGGTCTTCGTCGGGGGCTCGTCGTCCTTGACGGCGGGCTGCGGCTGGGTCAGCTCACCCGGCGCCATCCAGTGCGGATCGGCTTCCTCGCTCCAGAACGCCTCCTCCGGCAGCGGCCAGCGGGCTCCCGTCTGGGCGGGGCCGCCGGTCTCCTCCTCGGGGCTCCGCGGAGTCGTGACCGGTGGGGAGAATCTGGTGTCAGACACAGGGGAGTCGCTCAGCTTCGCTCGGGGCCGGGGAACACGACGGCAGCACGACCAACGGATGGCCTCTCGGCTCCGGGTCGCGCTGCGTCGCCGACCCGCAACAGACTATCCCGCCCACGCGCCTCCTGTCCCTCGTGTGAGGCGAGAACGCCCGATTCCACAGGGAACTTGGAGGCTCGTCAGGTGCAGGTGTTCTTCTGCTCGGAGGCGGTGATCGTGCTGTTGTTGACGCTGTCGGGCAGCTTGGTCACCTTGACCGACTCGAAGTCCTCGCCCACCACCAGCTGGATCACCGGAGTGCCCTTCGGCGGGGTGCTCGTGGGGGCTATCGCCGGCGTGTACGGCTGCGGGTTGGTGACCGCGACCTTGCCCGACGCCGGGGCGGGCTTGGGCACGAGGGCCCCGGCCAGCGTGCCGGCGTGGTCGGGCGCCGACTCGATGGTCTTGGCGTAGTGGACCTCGGTCTTCGGCAGGCTCTTGCCGTCGGAGGCCTCGTAGTTGCCGACGCCGACGACGTTGAAGCCCTCCTTGGCGAGCTGGTCGGCGACCTCGCGGGCCTTGCCGAAGGTCTTGGTGCCGTTGAGCACCTGGATCTTCACCTGCTCGGGCTTGAGCGTGACCTTGGGCTTGGTGCCGGTGGCGGTGCCGGTGCTGGCGGACGGCGCCGGGGTGGCGACCTCGGTGTCGGTCTTGATCGAGGTGAACAGCGCGCTGGCGTCGGGCTGCTTCCAGACCACGCGGTTCTTGTCCTCGGGGTCGGGCCCCCACGGGATCGTCGTGAACTTGACGCCGCCGGCGGTCATCTCCTTGGCGCTCAGCGCGATGTTGATGAGCTGCTCGGTGTCGTTGGCCAGCTCCGGGTCCATGGTGACCGAGCCGGCCGCGGCCGCGATGAAGTCCCTGAGCTTGCCGACATCGGTGAGCAGCTCGCTGCTGGTGGCCTTGGCGACGACCTTGCTCAGGAAGATCTGCTGCCGCTTGATGCGCTGGATGTCGCTGCCGTCGCCGTAGTGGCGCAGGCGCACGTAGCCCAGGGCCTTCTCGCCGTTGAGCAGGCTCTTGCCGGGCGGCAGGACCAGCTTGGAGTTCTTGTCGTTGACGCCGGACTTGAGGCAGATCTCGATGCCGCCGAGCGCGTCCACGATGTTCTTGAAGCCGCTGAAGTCGACCTCGACGAAGTGGTTGACGCGGATGCCGGTGAGGGTCTCGATCGTGGAGATCGTGCAGGCGATGCCGCCGGAGTTGTACGCCGAGTTGATCATGTCCCGGCGCGGCGGCATCTCCTGCTTGGTGGTCTCGTTCTTGCACTTGGGGATCTGCACCATCGAGTCACGCGGGAAGCTGATCAGCCGCGCCTTGTCCCGGTTGGGCGAGATGTGCATGAGGATGATCGTGTCGGTGCGCTTGCCGCCCGCGTCCGCCTCCCTGGCCAGCTTCTGGCCGTACCGCGCGTTGCCCTTGCCCGCGCGGGTGTCGGAGCCGACGAGCAGGACGTTGAGGGCGCCGGTGTCCACGGGCCGGGGGTTGATGATGTCGCTGTTGACGCTCTTCTTCTTGATGTTGCCGAAGGCGTCGCGGTAGACCGTGTAGCCGGTCAGCGCGCCGGCCACCATGAGCGAGGTCACGCCGATGCTGACCCAGGCCAGGATGCGCATCTTGTTCTGGCCGCCGCCGTTGCCGCCGCCGCGGTGGCCGCGCGGCGGCCGGTCGTCGGGCGGGGGCGGCGGAGCCGCGGCGGCCGCTCTACGCGCCATCCTGCTGCCGGGCTGGGTGGGGGCAGCCCGGTAGTCCTGCCCGGAGGTGACTACGGGCACGCTCCTGTAGTCAGTCATACGTCCCCTAGCCTCACTTCTCGCGCCTGACGCGCTGGCTTCGTCGCCTCGCGCCACGAGACGAGGTCACGTACGGCGTGCCAGGTGCCATGACCGCGGGGAACGACCGTGACCCGGGCGTGATGTTTCCGCGGCAAAGCATACTCAGAGCTGGACATTACGTGGAATATCATCGCCAAACTCTTTCTTGCTCACGCAGTGTTTTCGCACGTCAGGTCTGATGCTCAGGGCCGCCGCCAAACAGGCCAGGGGCACGGCCGGCAACACGTATCGGTAGTCGAACTCCGCCGCCGCGGCCGGTGTGACCAGCAGCACCACGGCCGCTGACCAGGGCACCAGCCAGGGCGCGGGACGCCTGCGCCCGCTCCGGCGGATGGCGGCCGCCACCGGGGGCACCAGCAGCACCCCCAGGAGCAGCGGGCCGGGCAGCCGCACCATGTTCTGGTAGGCCCTCAGCCAGCCGGCGTAGGGCTCGACGATCTCCGTGCCGATCTCGCCCCGCTCGTAGAGCTTGGCATAGTCGGCGCCGACCTGTGCGGGATAGCGGCCAGGCGGCCCCGGCTCCGTCACCGGGAACTGGTAGTAGCCGTAGATCTCCGGATCGGGGTAGACCGGGCGGCCCCACGTGAACGTGCGGCCCAGCTCCGTCAGCACCGAGGCGGCGTAGTCGAGCGGCTGCCTGGTGATCGCCAGCGTCGCGAACCGGCCCGCCAGGTCGTCGGTCTCCTTCGTGAACGTGATCCCGGGCAGCAGCACGAGCGGGGAGTCCTTCGCCCAGATGTACTCCTGCGACGGCGGCCGCCGCTCCGGGGGGCGCGGGTCGCACAGGACCCGCAGGTCCGGCGGCGGGTCCATCCTGGCGCAGTCGGCGAACGACATCGTGCGGGCGTACATGAAGACGCCGTTCGCGCCCACGAGCCCGACCCGCTGGTACGTGGCGTAGAACCAGGCGCCGTACGCGATGACCGGCACGAGGGCGGTGGCCAGCAGCAGCCCGGCCAGGCGCAGGCGCCCGCGCAGCACGTACCAGGCGGCCAGGAGCAGGATGAGAGGCTGGCCGACGGTCCTGGTGAGGGTGGCGGCGGCCAGCAGCAGGCCGATGGCGGCCACCGTGCGCCGCCGCTCCGACCCGCACAGCGCCACCGCCGCCACCACCAGGAACATGAAGAGCGTGTCCGAGACGAGCAGGTGCTCCAGCTCGATCTGGTACGCGTCGAGCAGCACCGGCACCGTGGCCAGCGTCGCCACCCACCTCGGCGCCCGTCGCGCGACCCGGTAGATCAGCACGCCGGTGGCCAGGCCGAGCAGGTGCTGCGCGGCCGTGACCATCCCGAAGGTGTGGAAGGGCTCCAGCAGCTTCAGGAACATCGAGTAGCCCGCCGGGCGGACCAGGTCGGGGCGGGGTTTGAAGACGGTGACGACGTAGGTGTAGGAGTCGGGGAACCACAGGGCCGGCCGGTAGCCCAGCATCGCCAGGGCGCGCAGGGCCGTGCCGAGGGCGAGGACCGCCAGGAACCACCCGTGCCGCCTCCACCGGGACGGATCCCCGACCCACGCCAGGCCTCTGCGAGCGGGCACGTCGGCGCGAGTCTCCGGCATCACCCGCACGCCCTCCCGCTGTCTCTCCGGCATGTCCCGTAGTGCCCACGTACGCTACCCGCCATTCAGTGAACCCCGTGCCAACCGGCCGATAAGGGGTACGCACGCCAGGTCTCCCCGGTTGAGATGAAGATCGCCCGCCGTGTGGCGGAACCCACCGGGACCTCCAGGTTGGATACGCTCGCTCACCGATGGGACTCGACCGATCCGGGCGGACGCTCGCCGTGCTCTCGGTGGCGCCCGCGCTCGCCGTGGCGGGCTGGCTGGTGGCGGGGCTGCCGCTGCTGCTGCTCGGCCACTTCGCGCCGCTGCCCGCGGTGCTGCTCGGGCTGCCCGCCGCCGCCCTGCTCTGCTGGGCCGGCACCCGGCGGCTGAGCAAGGTGGCCGAGGCCACATCCCGGCAGGTCATGGGCGTCGTGGCGGTGGCCGTGGCGTCCGGCGTGTTCAACACGCTCATGCACACCGAGCAGATCGTCGTCAGGCGCGACCCGGCCACGTACGCGCAGTACGCGGCCTGGATCGCGGGCCACGGCTCGCTGCCCATTCCCACGCAGGCCTGGGCGTTCGGCGGCCCGGACCCGTCGCTGATCTTCAAGAGCGTCGGGTTCTACGCGTTCGACGGGGCGGTGGTGCCGCAGTTCATGCCGGGGCCGCCGATCCTGTTCGCGGTCGGCGACTGGCTGGGGATGCCCTTCGCGATCCCGGCGGTGCTGGGCGGGCTGGCCGTGCTCACGGTGGCCGGGGTGGTGGCGCGGCTGGCGGGGGCGCGGTGGGCGGTGCTGGGGGCGGCGGTGTTCGCGGTCAGCCTGCCGATCCTCTACACCTCGCGCAGCACGTTCAGCGAGATCCCGTCGCTGATCCTGCTGTTCGGCGGGCTGGCGCTGGCACACGACGCGCTCGCCCGGCCGGGCCGGGCCCGCGGGCTGCTGGCCGGGCTGGTGTTCGGGCTGGCCGTGCTGGTCCGGGTCGACGGGCTGCGCGACGTCTTGCCGGTGCTGGCGTTCGCGGGGCTGCTGATCGCGATGCGCCGCTTCGCCAGGCCGCAGGGGGCGCTGGGCGTGCCGCTGCCGGCCGGGCTGGTGGCGGGCGCCGGGGCCGGGATGCTCGCGGCGTATCTGCTCTCCCGGCCTTACCTGTCGTACCTGTCGGGGTCGGTCAAGCCGCTGCTGGCCATCTGCGCCGCAGTCCTCGTGTTCACCGCGGTGGGCACGGCCGCCGCCCCGCTGCTGGCCAGGATCCGGCCGCCGGCGTGGGTCCCCGCGGCCGGGGCGGGGCTGGTCGTGCTGCTCATGGCCGGCCTGTACGCGCGCCCGTGGTTCCAGACCGTGACCCGCCGGCCCGTGACGGAGGACGACCGGCGCACGGCCCTCATGATCGCCCAGACCCAGCAGGCCAACGGCCTGCCCGTGGACGACACCCGGCTCTACTTCGAGAACTCCCTGCACTGGGTGACCTGGTACGTCGGCATCCCCGTGGTGGTGCTGGCCACGGTCGCGGCGGCGGTGCTGGTGCGCAGGCTGCTGCGGGACGGCGGGCCGTTCGAGTGGCTGCTGCCCCTCGCGGTGATCGGCTGGACCACCGTCACCACGCTCCTGCGCCCCGAGATCACCCCCGACCACCCGTGGGCCGCCCGCCGCCTGGTCCCCATCGTGATCCCGGGCCTGATCCTGCTCGCCATGTACGGCCTGGCATGGCTGCGCGACCTGCTCCGGGCGCACCCGCCGTCCTGGCCGCGCGGGCCCCGGGCGCGGCGGTGGGGGATGACGCTCGCCGTCCTGATCGTCCTCGCGCCGCCGGCCGTCACCTCCATCGGGACGGCGTTCACGCCGGTCGAGCGGGGCGAGGCGGCGGCGGTGGCGGGGATGTGCGCGAAGTTCCCGCCCGACGCGTCGGTGCTGATCGTGGAGCGGGTGACCGGCGATCGGTTCACCCAGCTCGTACGCGGCATGTGCGACCGCCCGGCGGCGATCGTGGCCCGCGAGGATTCGGTGGACACCGCCCCCGAGGCGGAGGTGCGCCGGCTGATCGCCCGGGTGCGCGCCGCGGGCCGCGTCCCCGTCGTGCTGGCCGCCGACGACTACCAGGTGGCGCCGTACGGATCTCCGACTCAGGTCTTCGCGCTGGCCTCCCGCCAGGACGAACGCTCTCTCGTGGACGCCCCGAACGGCACCTGGGGCCTGCAGATCGGCGCCTGGATGGCCCTCCCCGAAGGGAATGGATGATCTTGGAAGTGGGAGCTCCCAGTGGGCGCACGTGGACTCGGCTTTGAGTTGGGCAGAGTACCCTCAAGGCCCGTGAGCACGCTAGAGACCCCGAAGAGTGGACCTGCCGTGGAAGAAGCGCCGTACGTCACCATCGTTCTTCCCTGCTACAACGAGCAGGATCACGTCATCGATGAAGTCGAGCGCATCACCAGGTCCATGGACTCGAGCGGCTACACCTACGAGCTCGTGGCCGTGGACGACTGCTCGACCGACGAGACGCTGGCCAGGCTGAAGCAGGCCGCTCCCGACTACCCTCACCTGCGCATCCGCGCCTTCCACCGCAACGGCGGCGCGGGCACCGTGCGGCGCATCGGCACGCAGGAGGCCAAGGGCGAGATCGTCGTCTGGACCGACGCCGATATGACCTACCCCAACGAGCGCATCCCCGAGCTGGTGCAGATCCTGGAGAAGGACCCCACGATCGACCAGGTGGTCGGCGCGCGCACCAGCGAGGAGGGCTCCCACAAGCTGCTGCGGGTCCCCGCCAAGTGGGTGATCCGCAAGGTGGCGGAGCAGCTGGCCGGGCAGAAGATCCCCGACCTCAACTCGGGCCTGCGGGCCTTCCGCAGGACGGTGGCCAAGCCCTACCTGCGGCTGCTCCCGCCCGGGTTCTCGTGTGTGACGACGATCACGCTGTCGTTCCTGTCCAACCAGCACGACATCTACTACCTGCCGATCGAGTACGCCAAGCGGGCCGGGAAGTCGAAGTTCAGCTTCGTGTCCGACGCGTACCGCTACATCATGCAGGTGCTGCGGATGATCATGTACTTCAACCCGCTCAAGGTGCTCATGCCGCCCGCGTTGTGGCTGGTGGGTATCGGGTTCGTCAAGGGTGTGGTGTGGGACATGATCCACAAGCCGTTCTACTTCCCGGCCAACACCGTGATGATCTTCCTGTCCGGGCTGCTGATCGGGTCCGTGGCGCTGCTCGCCGACCTGATCGTGCGCTCGCGGGGGGAGTAGCGCGTGCGGATCGCGATCGTCGGCCCCACCTATCCGTACAAGGGGGGCGGGGCCCAGCACACCACCGAGCTGGCGCACCGCCTCGCGGCCCAGGGTCACGACGTGGTGATCGAGTCGTGGCGGGCGCAGTATCCGTCGTTCCTCTACCCGGGGCAGCAGACGATCTCCGCGCCGGAGGGCACGCCTTTCCCGAACACCCTGCGCAGGCTCGACTGGCGGCGTCCCGACGGGTGGGTGTCCGCCGGGAGGCGGCTCAGGTCGGCGGATCTGGTGGTGCTGGCCGTGCTGAGTCCGGTGCAGGTCCCCGCATATTTGGGGATTTTGTACGGGATAAGGCGAAAAGTCAGGACTATTGCCCTCTGCCACAACGTCCTGCCCCACGAGCGCAAGCCGTACGACGAGCCGCTCATGAAGGCGCTGCTCAAGCGGGTCGACGGGGTGCTGACCCACTCCGAGCAGCAGGCCGGGCTGGCCAGGGGCCTGACGGGCAGCCCGGTCAGCGTGGCGGCGCTGCCGCCGCACCTGCCCTCCACCAACGCTGAGAAGTCCACCCAGGTCCATCGCCGGTTGCTGTTCTTCGGCATCGTGCGGCCGTACAAGGGGCTGGACCTGCTGCTCAGGGCGCTGCCCGATGGGATCTCGCTGACCGTCGCGGGGGAGTTCTGGGGCGGGCTCGACGAGACGCGGGCGCTGATCGCCGAGCTGGGCCTCGGTGACCGGGTCGAGCTGCGGCCCGGCTACGTGGCCGCCGAGGACGTGCCGGGGCTGTTCGCGCGGGCGGACGCGCTCGTGCTCCCGTACCGGAACGCGACCGCCAGCCAGAACGTCTGGCTCGGCCACGAGCACGGCGTGCCGGTGATCGCCACCCGCGTCGGCGCGCTCGCCGACCACGTCACCGACGGCGTGGACGGGCTGCTGGTCGAGCCGGGTGACGCCGGGGCGCTGCGCGCGGCCCTCGAACGCTTCTACGCCTCGGGCGAGCCCGAGAGGTTGCGGTCGGGCGTCAAGGCCGTCGATCCCGAGCCGTTCTGGTCGGCGTACGCGGGGACGCTGCTGGCCGCCTGACGGCCGAGCACGAACGAGATGCCCGCGGCCGTCGCGTCCGCCAGCGTGAACGCCAGCCGCGACACGATCGCCACCGCGAGCGCCGCCGGGGTGCCGATGAGCGGCGCGAGCACCAGCACCAGCGCGCCCTCCCTGACCCCGACCCCCGCGGGCACGACGATGGTGAGGATCCCGGTGGCCCACGCGAACGCGTACGCTCCGGTCGCGACGAGGTAGAGGTCGGAGCGGCCGGAGAGCAACCAGATGTGCAGGCCGTACACGAACCAGCCGAGCGCGGTCCACGCCACCGCGACGACCACGGTACGGCCGGGCAGCACGCTCTCCAGCGGCTCCTTGCGCGCGATCCGCAGCGCCAGGTTGAGACCCCAGGTGAGCACCTTGGGATGCAGGCACACGATGATCATCGGCACGAGCAGCACGAGGTACCAGGCCTTGCGCACCGCCTCCAGCGAGCCCAGCGTCGCCGCGGCGATCGAGACGGCGACGCCGAGGTTGATCACCAGGCTCAGGGAGATCGTCGCGAACGTGCGCCGCGGCGGGCTGCCGTGGTCGCGCCCGAGGTCCATCATCGCCGCGTACGCCCACACGGCGCCCGGGATGTACTTGCCCAGCTGGCCCACGAACATGATCCGCCCGGCGACCCGCAGCGGCACCCGCGTGCCGAGCCCCGCCAGGATCTCCCGCCAGGCCACCAGGATGAAGACCTGGCCGAGCAGCACCGCCGCGAACGCCCCGAGCACCGCCCACGGCGACATCGCCGCCACCGCCCCGGTGGTCTCGTCCCAGTTCGTGGCCAGCCCGTAACCCAGGAAGCCGAGGGCGATCAGGGCGAGGACGACGCGCAGCAGGCGACGGAGCATTCGCTCAGGCTACGCGTGCTCCGCCGGGCAGGCCAGACGGCGGCGCCGGAGACCGCGGGCGCGGCCCGCACCGGCTTCGGACCCATGCCCATTTGGGTACTGTGGGTCCTCGTGGGTAAGCAACGAGTCGCGCAGCTCGAATACTCGGAGTTCCAGTCCGCCATGCTCGACGAGGGCAAACGGCGGCGGAAGGCTGCGAAGATCATCGCGGTGCTCGAGCACTTCCGCGGGCCGCTGAGCGGGCTGACGGTGGGCGACGTGGGCTGCTCCGCGGGGTTCATCGCCGACGAGCTCGCGCAGGCCGGGGCGAAGCACACGCTGGGCATCGACATCGACGTGCCGGGGCTGCGCAAGGCCGCCGACCGGTTCGGCGAGCGGGTGGCGTTCGTGTGCGGCGACGGCACCGCGCTGCCCTTCCCCGACGGGTCGATCGACGTGCTGGTCTTCAACCACATCTACGAGCACGTGGTCGACCCCGACTCCGTGGTGGCCGAGATGCACCGGGTGCTGTCCGACGACGGGGTCCTCTACCTGGGGCTGGGCAACCGGCTCGGCGTCATGGAGCCCCACTACAAGCTGCCGTTCCTGTCCTACCTGCCGCCCGCGCTGGCCGACCGCTACGTGCGGGCGTCCGGGCGGGCCGACCACTACTACGAGCGGTTCAGGACGCGGCGCGGGCTGCGCAGGATGCTGCGGGCCTTCCACGTGTGGGACTACACCTTCCCCGTGCTGGCCACGCCGGGCCGGTTCGCGGGGGGCGAGCTGTTCCCGGGGGCGCTGGGGCGGATCGCGCAGACCGTGCTGGCCCGCGCTCCCCGCGAGGTGCTCAGGCTGCTGCTGCCCCTGGTGCCCACGTACCTGTGGGTGGCCACCAAGACGCCGCGGCGGCCCGCGGGCGCGGCGCTGCCGCAGCCGCCCGAGCGGGTCCGCCCGCTGTGACGACAGTGAAAGAGGAGGCCGTCCCGCGGCGCTCGCCGGTCCGCAGGCTCGTCCGGTACGGCTTCCTGGCCGTCGCGCTCGGCTTCGGCGCCTGGGCCGTGGCCAAGCAGTGGGACACCGTGGTGGCCGGGTTCGCCAGGCTGTCGTGGGCCGCGCTGGCCGGGTCGCTGGTCGCCGTGGTCGCCGCGCTGCTCGGCGCCATGCTCACCTGGCGCACCCTCCTGGCCGATCTCGGCTCCCCGCTGCCGCTGAGGCCCGCCGCCAAGGTCTTCTTCGTGGGCCAGCTCGGCAAATACATCCCCGGCGCCGTCTGGCCGGTGATCGCCCAGATGGAGATGGGCCGCGACCTCGGCGTGCCGCGCTCGCGCAGCGCGGCGGCGTTCTTCCTGATGATGCCCATCCAGCTGGCGACCGGCCTGCTCGTCTCGCTGGTCACGCTCGGCTGGGACCGCTACGGCTGGCTGCTGCTGTTCATCCCGCTGCTGCTGGTCCTGCTGGAGCCCAAGGTCATCAACGCCGTGATCGGGTACGCCCTGCGCAAGCTCAAGCGGGAGCCGCTCGAACGCCCGCTCACCCGGCGCGGCATGCTCGCCGCCCTCGGCTGGGCGCTGGCCGGCTGGCTCTGCTACGGCGTGCACCTCTACTTCGTCGCCCCCCAGGGCGGCCTGCTCTTCGCCGTCGGGGCCTTCGCGCTGTCGTGGTGCCTGGGCATCCTGACCTTCGTCGTCCCGGCGGGCGCGGGCGTGCGGGAGGTCGCGATGGTCGCGGTGCTGGCGCCTCACGTGGACGGTGGCGCGGCGATCGCGGTGGCTCTTTCATCCCGCATTGTCATTATTTTGGGGGACCTGATCTGCGCCGGTATGGCGGGAATCGCAGCGCGTCGCAACTCCGTGTGATTTGACCGGCGATTTAGGGGAGGCTGGTCATAAGCTGAACTTCAGAGGGGGACACCAGTCCCACGTTGATCTTGAGGGGAGAAGATCTACGTAATGCCTCGAGTGCTCGTCGACGCGGCGGCGGTCCCCGCGGACCGTGGCGCGTTGATCAGATATGTGGACGGGCTCGTGGCCGCGCTCGACCGAGCCGGCGCAGACCTCGCGGTGGTCTGCCAGCGATCGGAGGCCGAACGCTACCGGCGCCTCGCGCCCTCGGCCCTGGTCCTCCCGGGGCCCGTGGCGATCTCCAACAGGGCCGCCCGGCTCGCCTGGGAACAGACCGGCCTGCCGCTGCTCGCCCGACAGGCGGGGGCGGACGTGATCCACGCCCCCTACTACTCCATCCCGCTCGGTTCGGGCCTGCCGACCGTGGTGACGATCCACGACGCCACCTGGTTCACCGAGCCCGACCAGCACAGTCCGCGGGCGTCGTTCTTCCGCTCCGCCACCCGCACCGCCGTGCGCCACGCCCGGCGGGTGATCGTGCCCTCCAAGGCGACCAGGGACGAGCTCGTCCGCGTGCTCGCCGCCGACCCCACCCGCATCGACGTCGCCTACCACGGAGTCGACCTGGGGCAGTTCCACCCGCCGAGCGACGACGAGATCCGCCGGGTCGCGCTGCGGTGCGGGCTGCACGGCCAGCCCTATGTGGCGTTCCTGGGCGCGCTCGACCCCCGTAAGAACGTTCCCAACCTCATCCGCGGCTTCGCCGCCGCCGCGAAGCACCTGGACGCGCCGCCCGCGCTGGTGATCGGCGGCGGGGTCCACGAGGACGACGTCGACGCCGCCTGCCGGGAGGTGGAGGCCACCGTCAGGGTCATCCGGCCCGGCTACCTGCGCGCGCCCGACCTGCCCGGGTTCCTGGGCGGGGCGCTCGTGGTGGCCTTCCCGTCGCGCGGCGAGGGGTTCGGCCTGCCGGTGCTGGAGGCCATGGCCTGCGGCGCGCCGGTCCTGACGACGCATCACACGTCTCTGCCAGAGGTCGGCGGCGACGCCGTGGCCTACACTGAGCCCGACGCCGACAGCATCGCCGTGGCGCTCGGACACCTGCTGGGCTCCTCCGCCCGCAGGGGGCAGCTGCGGGAGGCGGGGCTGGCAAGAGCACGCGAGTTCACCTGGGACGCCTCGGCCGAGGCGCATCTCAGCTCTTATCAACGCGCGATCGAATAGTTCGGTAACCTCACGGAGTGATGGAGAGCTCTTTGCCAGACCTTGAGGCGATCCTCCTGGTCGGGGGGCAGGGTACGCGCCTGCGTCCGCTGACACTGGGCACGCCGAAACCGCTGCTGCCGACCGCCGGAGTGCCGTTCCTGGCCCACCAACTCGCCCGTGCGCGATCTTTCGGGGTCCGCCGGATCGTGTTCGCCACCTCCTACAAGGCGTCGATGTTCGAGCCCGCCTTCGGCGACGGGTCGGCGTTCGGGCTCTCACTCGAATACATCACCGAGGAGACGCCGCTGGGCACCGGCGGCGCGATCCGCAACGCCGCCGAAGCCCTCACGGCGGGGCCGTCCGACCCGGTCCTCATCCTCAACGGGGACATCCTCTCCGGCCACGACATCGGCGATCAGGTACGCACCCACCTGGCACGACATGCCGCTGTAACGCTCCATTTGACAGAAGTCGATGATCCCTCCCGGTTCGGGTGCGTCCCGACCGACGAGACCGGGCGGGTGACGGCCTTCCTGGAGAAGACGCCCAACCCGGTCACCAACCGGATCAACGCCGGCTGCTACGTGTTCACCCGGTCGGTGATCGACTCCATCCCCCGCGACGAGATCGTGTCCGTGGAGCGGGAGACGTTCCCCGGGCTGATCGAGGCGGGCGAGCTGGTGCTGGGCTACGCCGACCGCACCTACTGGCTCGACGTCGGCACCCCGGCGGCCTTCGTGCGGGGGTCGCGCGACCTGGTGCTGGGGCGGCTCGACTCGCCCGCGCTGCCCGGGCCGACCGGGGAGTTCCTCGCGCTGGAAGGGGCTCAGGTCTCGCCTGAGGCCAAGGTGCAGGGCGGCACGGCGGTGGGCGCGCGGGTCGTGGTCGAGGCCGGGGCGACGGTGGTGGGCTCGGTGCTGACCGACGACTGCGTCATCGAGGCGGGCGCCTCCGTGACGGACTCCGTGGTGGGGCGGGGCGCGCGGGTCTGCGCGGGCACGGTGGTGTGCGACGCGGTGATCGGCGACGGCGCCATCGTGGGGCCGGGCAACGAGCTGCAGAACGGCGTGCGCATCTGGCCGGGCGTGGAGCTGCCCGAGCGCGCGATGCGCTATTCGAGCGACGTCTGAGCCTCTGCCCTTGCTCCTGCGGCCCGGTCACGGGCAGCGCGGCGGTGGGGGCAGACTGGACGGGTGAGGGAGCGCAGGTGGGTGCCCGAGGGGCCGCTGGACGTGGGGCTGGCGTTGCAGCCGCACAAGCGCGGCGGCGGGGATCCCACCTGGCGGCAGGGCTCTGACGGGTCCGTGTGGCGCACGTCCAGGACGCCCGACGGGCCGTGCACGCTGCGGGTGAGCGTCACGGCCGGGTGCGTGCACGGGCAGGCGTGGGGGCCGGGCGCGGAGTGGGCGCTGGAGGCGCTGCCGGCGCTGTTGGGGGCATTCGACGACACTTCCGGATTTGTCGCCAAGCATGAGGTTTTGGCGGAGGTTGTCAGGAAAAATCCGGGTTTGCGGATCGGGCGTACCGGGCGGGTCATGGAGGCCCTCGTACCGGCCGTGCTCGAGCAGAAGGTGGTCGGGCAGGAGGCGTGGCGGGCCTGGCGGTGGCTGCTCGGCCGGTACGGCGAGCCCGCGCCCGGACCCGCGCCCGAGGGGATGCGGGTCGTGCCCGAGACCGTGGTGTGGCGGCAGATCCCCAGCTGGCACTGGCACCGCGCGGGAGCGGAGGCCGTCCGCGCCCGGACGATCGCGAACGCCGCCTGGCACGCCGACAAGCTGGAGGCCGCCGCGACCACCGAGGAGCTCGACCGGCTGCTGCGGGCGCTGCCCGGGATCGGGGTGTGGACCTCCGCCGAGGTGCGCCAGCGCGCGCTGGGCGACCCGGACGCGGTGAGCGTCGGCGACTACCACCTGGCCAAGCTCGTCGGCTACGCGCTGACCGGGGAGAAGACCGACGACCCTGGGATGTTGCGGCTGCTGGAGCCGTACCAGGGGCATCGGCACCGCGTCGCGGTGCTGGTCTGGCTCACCGGTCTGCGCCCGCCCGCGCGCGGGCCCCGGATGTCCGTACGCGACTACCGATCCTTCTGACGCGCCGGGCCCCTGGGTGCGTGCGGCGAACTCAGCCGTCGTACTGTGCCCGTATGAGTCTCGTCAGTGATTCCGCACTCCGCCGGGCCCTCGCACGTGCCCGCGACGGCAAGGCCCTCGACGCCACGGAGGTGACCGTCCTCCTGCAGGCCAGGGGCGAGCACCTCGACGCCCTGCTCGAACATGCCTCCCGCGTGCGTGACGCCGGGCTGCGGGCGGTCGGCCGCGAAGGGATCATCACGTACAGCAAGAAAGTGTTCATCCCGTTGACCCGGCTCTGCCGGGACCGTTGTGGTTACTGCACCTTCGCGACCGCGCCGCACAAGCTGCCCGCGCCGTTCCTGAGCCCTGACGAGGTGCTGGAGATCGCCCGGCAAGGGGCGGCCATGGGGTGCAAGGAAGCGCTGTTCACGCTGGGGGACCGGCCTGAGGACCGCTGGCACCAGGCGCGCTCCTGGCTCGACGCGCACGGCTATGACGACACCCTTTCTTATGTGCGGGCCATGGCGATCGGAGTGCTGGAGGAGA
Source organism: Nonomuraea sp. NPDC003709 (assembly GCF_040610775.1). NCBI lineage: Bacteria > Bacillati > Actinomycetota > Actinomycetes > Streptosporangiales > Streptosporangiaceae > Nonomuraea > Nonomuraea sp. NPDC003709. Next base: position 406,874 of record NZ_JBEXMW010000001.1, read on the forward strand.
CCGGGTTGCTGCCGCACCTCAACCCGGGGGTGCTGACCTGGCGTGACCTGCAGCGGCTCAAGCCCGTCGCGCCGTCCATGGGGATGATGCTGGAGACGACGTCGCGGCGGCTGTTCGAGGAGAAGGGGGAGGCCCACTACGGGTCGCCGGACAAGGACCCGGCCGTACGCCTGCGCGTCCTGGAGGACGCCGGCCGGACGAACGTGCCCTTCACCACCGGGATCTTGATCGGTATCGGCGAGACCATCGAGGACCGGGCCGAGTCGATCTTCGCGATCCGGCGGGTGGCGCGCGAGTACGGCGGGATCCAGGAGGTCATCGTCCAGAACTTCCGCGCCAAGCCCGACACCGCGATGCGGGGGCTGCCCGACGCGTCCCTGGAGGAGCTGGCGGCCACGATCGCGGTCGCGCGGCTCGTGCTCGGGCCCCGGGTCCGCATCCAGGCGCCGCCCAACCTGGTGGACTCCGAGTACGCGCTGATGATCCGGGCGGGCATCGACGACTGGGGCGGGGTGTCTCCGCTCACCCCCGACCACGTGAACCCCGAGCGGCCCTGGCCGCAGATCTCCCTCCTGGAGACCCGGACCGCCGAGTCCGGATTCCAGCTCCGGGAGCGGCTGACGATCTATCCCGAGTACGTGGTGGCCGGGGAGCCGTGGCTGGACCCCCGGCTCTTCGCCCACGTGGCCGCCCTGGCGGACCCCGCCACGGGGCTCGCCCGCCCTGACGCCGAGCTGCGGGGGTTGCCGTGGCAGGAGCCGGACGGCGGGTTCGCGTCGTCGGGGCGGGTCGATCTGCACGTGGAGGTGGACACGGCGGGGCGCACGCACGATCGGCGGGACGACTTCGACCACGTCTACGGCGACTGGACCGCCCTCCGCGACCGCCTCCCCTCAGCCGCCACGTCGTCGTCCACCACGTCGTCGTCCACCACGTCGTCGTCCACCGCGCCGTCGGACGGTGCGGGGTCGGATCTCGCCGCACGCGCTGCGCCGAGCACCGCCGCCGGGGTCCCCGCCGCGCCGGCGCCCGGAGCGCGGGTTGCGGAGGGCGCTGACGCCGCGCACCCCGACGCGGGGCCCGCGGGCGCTGTGGCCGGGGGCGCTTCGGGTGGCGCCTCGCTCACCGGCGCCCCTGCGGGGGGCGGGACGCCTGGGGAGGTGCGGCGGGCGTTGCGGAGGGCGGCGGCCGATCCGGGCGGGTTGAGTGACGCCGAGGCCGTGGCGTTGCTGGCCGCCGAAGGCGAGGCGCTGGACGAGCTGGCCGCCATCGCCGACGACCTCCGCCGGCAGGCCGTGGGTGACGAGGTCACCTACGTCGTCAACAGGAACATCAACTTCACGAACGTGTGCTACACCGGATGCCGCTTCTGCGCCTTCGCCCAGCGCAGGACGGACGCCGACGCGTACACCCTGAGCCTGGACCAGGTGGCCGACCGGGCGCAGGAGGCGTGGGACGCGGGCGCGACCGAGGTGTGCATGCAGGGCGGCATCCACCCCGATCTCCCCGGCACCGCGTACTTCGACCTGGCCAGGGCGGTCAAGGAGCGGACGCCCGGGATGCACGTGCACGCGTTCTCCCCGATGGAGGTCATCAACGGGGCCAGCCGCACCGACATGTCCATCCAGGCGTGGCTGGAGGCGGCCAAGGAGGCCGGGGTCGACTCGCTGCCCGGGACGGCGGCCGAGATCCTGGACGACGACGTCAGGTGGGTGCTGACCAAGGGGAAGCTGCCCGCGAAGGAGTGGGTCGAGGTCATCACGACGGCCCACAAAGTGGGCATCCCGACCACGTCCACCATGATGTACGGGCACGTCGACAACCACCTGCACTGGGTCAGGCACATCAAGCTGATCCGCAGCCTCCAGGAGCGGACCGGCGGGTTCTCCGAGTTCGTGCTGCTGCCGTTCGTGCACACCAGCGCCCCCATCTACCTGGCCGGGATCGCCCGCCCGGGCCCCACGGCGGCGGAGAACAGGGCCGTGCACGCGCTCGCCAGGATCCTCCTGCACGGTTCGATCAAGAACATCCAGTGCTCCTGGGTGAAGCTCCGCGACGACCTGTGCCGCCAGGTGCTCCAGGGCGGCGTGAACGACCTCGGCGGCACCCTCATGGAGGAGACCATCAGCCGCATGGCGGGCTCGGAGAACGGCTCGTACAAGACGATCAGCGAGCTGCGCGAGATGGTCGAGGTCACCGGCAGGCCCGTCAGGCAGCGCACCACCGAGTACGGCGTCCCTGCGGACGAACGGCTCGCGGCGTCCGAGGCCAGCGACGGCGTGTGCAAGAGCGTCCGGAGGGTCCTGCCGATGGCGTAGTTGTAACATGTTCTAACAAGGCTTGCGCCCGCCATGGGAGGCGCTGGAAGAATCATCACTCCCCTGGGAGAGAGGTTCACCGTGCGGTTAGGTCGGCACCGCGCTCCGCTGCCCGCTGAGCTGCGACGCAGGAAGGCTTTACGGCGCGGCATGCTGGCGGGCCTGACCGCGGTGGCCATCGTGGCCGCCGGCCTCGTGGTGGTGTTCGGCAGTGGCGGCCTGCTGTGCAGCACACGAGAGCCTGTTCTGGTCAGCGTCGCGGCGGCCGTCGACGTGGCCCCGGCGGCCATGGAGGCCGCCGAGCGGTTCAACGAGACGAAGACGTCCGTGGGTGGCCGGTGCGTGCTGGTCCAGGTGACCGAGCAGTCGCCGGCCACCGTCCTGCGCACGCTGATCGGCGACCGCGCGGGCGTCCTGCGCGAGCGGCCCGACGGGTGGATCGCGGACTCGTCGGCCTGGATCAGGCTGGCCCGCCAGCAGGGCGCGAGCGCGCTGCCCGCCGGTGAGAGCGTCGTGGCGACCTCGCCGCTGGTGTTCGCCACCCGCTCGTCGCTGGCCCAGCGCTTCTCCGTGGGTAAGACCGAGATGAACTGGCGGATGGTCTTCCCCGCCACCGTGCGCGGGCGGCTGACGCCCAACTCGGACGAGCCGGACGTCGTACGCGTACCAGACCCGTCGCTGGCCGGGGCGGGCATCGCGACCGTGGCCGCCGCCAGGGACGTCGTCGGCACGGGGCCGGAGGCGGACAAGGCGCTGACCGCGTTCGTACGGTGGGCGCAGGCCGGCTCCGCCCCCGACTACCGCAGCATGCTGGCGGCGGTCGACGACCACACGTTCTGGCAGCGTCCGGTCGTCATCGTCCCCGAGCAGTCGGTCTGGAACCACAACCAGCGCCCCTCCGCCGACCCGGTCGTCGCGCTGCACCCGCGCGAGGGCACGATCAACCTCGACTACCCGTACGTCGTCACCGCGACCGACCCCACGGTGGCCGAGGCGTCCACGGTCTTCGCCGACTGGCTGAAGGGCTCGCAGGCGCAGGACATCGTCCGGCGGGCCGGGTTCAGGTCGGGCGACGGCACCCTGGGCCCCATCTCGCCGGGGCCGCAGATCCCCTCGGAGACGCCGAAGACCAGGTCGTCGGTGTCGTCGCAGGACATCGACGAGGCGCTGCGGGCCTGGAGCCGGCTGGCCCCGCCGACGAACATCCTCGTCCTGGCCGACACCTCCAAGCACATGGCCGAGTCGCTGAACGGCACCACCAGGATCAGCATCGCGCTGGACGCGGCCAAGATCGGGCTGCAGCTCTTCCCGGACTCGACGCACATGGGCCTGTGGGAGTTCGCCGAGGGGCTGGGCGGCCTCAAGCCCTACCGGGAGCGGGTCGGGCTCGGCCCGATCAACGAGCCCCAGACCGGACAGGTGGTACGCAAGAGCCGCCTCGCCGAGCTGACCGGCACGATCACCGCCCATCCCACCCTGGACAGCTCGCTCTACGACGCGGTACTCGGCGGCTTCCGCAAGGTCACCAGCGAGTACCGCGAGGAGATGAACAACGCGCTCCTGGTGATCACGGCCGGCAAGGACGACGGCAAGGGCACGAAGCTGCCGGAGCTCCTCGACAAGCTGCGCCACGAGTGGAACCCCGACAAGCCCATACAGATCATCATCATCGCGTTCGGCAAGGGCGTCGATCACGACAGCTTGTCGCGGATCACGGCCGCCACGAACGGCTCGCTGCACGAGGCCCAGGAGCCGGGGGAGATCATCGACGTCTTCCTCGCCGCCCTGGCCCGCCGGCTCTGCCACCCCACCTGCAAGCCGACCCCATGAGAAAGGGGGCGCTCCTGGCGGAACGCCCCCTTCTGGCTGGCTAGACGCGCTGCCAGAGCGCCGGAACGTTGGGCGGCTCCCAGCCGGCCAGCGCGGTGTGGGCCTGGATGCAGCGGTACGTGACGCCGTTGTAGGTGACGGTGTTGCCGACCGCGTACGCGGTGCCGGCCTTCCACGTGCCCGACGGCGTCGTGGGAGTGGGCGTGGGCGTCGGGTTGGGGGTCGGCGTGACGGTCGGGGTGGGGGTCGGGGTCGGGTTGCCGCCACCGCCGCCGATCTGCAGGTCGATGCACGAGTAGAAGGCGTTGGTGGTGTCGGAGATGTTCCAGATCGCCAGGACCTTCTGCCGGCCCGAGTAGCCGGACAGGTTGACCGTGTGCGAGACCGTCGCGGGCGGCTGCTGGCCGTTGCCGTTGAAGACGGCGACCCGCGTGTTGCCGATGTAGTACTCGTAGTTGAGCGTGGCGTGCCTGGCGGTGAACGTCCAGTTGAAGGTCACCGTGGTGCCCACCTGGGCGACCGGCCACGGCTTGCTCTCGTCGCTGAGCTGCGCGAACTGCGACAGGTTGGCGTGGCAGTTCCGCAGCCCCTTCGGGCCCTCCACGCTCTGCGGCTCGTAGATGATGTTGCCGCAGTTGGGGACCTTGCCCTGGGCGCAGTTGGCCTGCCGGCTGGGCGGGGAGTTGACGTAGCCGTGCGCGAACGCCGGCGCCGTGTTGAACAGCGTGGTGGCGACGGCGATCACCACCACGGCGACTAACGTGAGCGTCCTTCTCATGAAGTTGCTCCTTCACATGGGGGGATGCCCCAAATGTAAAGGAAACTTTCCTAACGGTAAATGCCCGTCTGACCTATCCTTTCGGGCCTCGGTCAGCGCGTGACGATGAAGTCGTCCGGGTCGCGGGGCGCGCGGTCTCGGGGCGGGGCGGCCGCGTGGCCGACGGCCACGCAGCCCATCGGGTCCCAGGAGCCGGGCAGGTCGAGCACCTCGCGGACCACCGGGCGGCAGAACATCGTGGACGACACCCACGCCGAGCCCAGCCCCTCGACGGCGAGCTGGATGAGGAGGTTCTCCACCCCGGCGCCGGCCGCCACGACGAACATCTCCCGCTCCGACGCGTTGCGCCGATCGTCGCGGTAGGTGTGGGAGCCCTCCATCACCAGGCACGGCACGATCAGACAGGGCGCGTCGCGCAGCACGTCGCCCCGCCTGATCCGCTTGGCGATCGACTGCTCGCTGAACCCGTCGCCGCGCAGGTCCTCGATCCACGCGTCGCGCATGGCGTCGAGCAGCTTGGTGCGCGTCTCCGGCGACTCGACCAGCACGAACCGCCAGGGGGTCGTGTGGTGCGGCGCCGGCGCGGCGATGCCCGCCGCGACCGCCCTGCGTACCTTCGCCGGATCGACCGGCCGGTCCGAGAACTCCCTGATCGTACGGCGGGCGAACACGACATCCCGCGACCCGTAGCGGAACAGGTCGTCGTCGGCCGGCCGCACCAGCGGCCTGACCCCGGGCCCGTCGTCGTCGGTGACCAGATGGGACAGCCCGCGCACGATCGCCACCGGGACCCCGCCGAGCTTGCCCTTGACCAGCTCGGCGGCGCCCGCGATCTCGTCGGCCAGCGCGGTGACGGTGGCGTTGAGCTCGTTGCCGTAGCCGTCGGAGGTGCCACGGAAGTCGTCGAGCGGGCGCATGCCCGCCACTCCGATGGCCACGTCGGTGAGCCCGTTGCGCCACGGGCGGCCGAACGTGTCGGAGACGATCACGCCCGCCCGCACGGCCAGGCCCTTCCGGATGCGCCTGGCCGAGGCGTCGGAGTCTTCGGGGAGGAGGAGCACGGTGCCCGGCTCGGTGTTGGAGGCGTCGACCCCGGCGGCGGCCATGACGAAGCCGTGGCGGGTCTGGGAGATCACGGTGTCGCCCCGCCTGGCCACCACGCGCTCGGTCTCGTCCTCGATGGCCTGGGTGCGGTCGGGCGCCCGGCGGACGCGGCCCTCGGCCTTGCTGATGATCTTGGACGTGACGACCACGATGTCGCCGTCCCGCAGGCCGGCGTCCTTGAGCAGCTCCGCGACGTCGTCGCCGGGCCGCACCTCGCCGATGCCCTCGACGGCGATCACCTCGAAACGCCGGGGGGCGCTGGTCATCGGGCGAGCTCCTGGGCCAGGTCGAGCGCGGTGCGGGCGATGTCGGCGGCGGCGTCGGCGTCGTGCATGAGGATCGGCCGGGCGATCACCCGTACGCCGTCGAGCGCGACCCCTTCGTCCTCCTCCGCCACCAGCCACCCGTCGATCAGCTCCGGGCCGTACAGGTCGAGCACGGCCTGCGCCGTCGTCTCCACCCCGATGGCGGTCAGGCAAGCGTCGGCCATGCCCCTGACCGGCGCGCCGCCGATGATGGGCGAGACCCCGACCACGGTCTTGGGTAGCAGGGCGTCGCGGATGCCCGGGACCTGCAGGATCGTGCCGATGCTCACGACCGGGTTGGACGGCGGCAGGATCACCACGTCGGCCTGCTCGATCGCGTCGAGCACGCCCGGCGCGGGCTTGGCCGTGTCGGCCCCCACCAGCGCGAACGACTGCGCCGGGACCGAGGCGCGCAGCCGCACCCACCACTCCTGGAAGTGGATGGCGCGCTTGCCGTTTTCGTCCTCGATCACCACGTGGGTCTCGCAGCGGTCGTCGGTCATCGGCAGCAGCCGCACGCCCGGCTGCCAGCGCGCGCACAACGCCTGCGTGATCTGGGAGAGCGGGTAGCCGGCCTCCAGCATCTGCGAGCGCACGATGTGGGTGGCGAAGTCGCGGTCGCCGAGCCCGAACCACTGCGGCTCCACGCCGTATGCGGCCAGCTCCTCCTTGACGACGTGGGACTCCTTGGCGCGCCCCCAGCCCTGCTCCTCGTCGATGCCGTTGCCCAGGGTGTACATCACGGTGTCGAGGTCGGGGCAGACCCGCAGGCCGAACAGGGTGATGTCGTCACCCGTGTTGCCGATGACGGTGATGGTGGCATCCGGCGCGGTCGCGCGTAGTCCGCGCAGGAAACGGGCGCCGCCGATACCGCCCGCGAGTGACACGATGTGCATGCCGCCAGTCTTCCATCGGCCCCTGACAGCCCCGTCTCGGGTGTGGTTTTACCCCACTTGTTATGAGAGAAGTGCCAGGTGTAGGCCGAATTGGGATGCAGGAGGTTCCTGGGACCCCCGCCACCCGAGTCGGTCATGTGGCAAACTCCCTTCGGGCTAAAGGGTCCGATGGGGGTACTTGTGAGCAAATTTGACGTCGCCCGGCTGAAGGAGCCGGGCGCATGGATCATGCTCGTCCTCGGCTTGCTGACCGTGCTGCTGACGGTCGGCGACGTCCTGGTCGGCTCGTCGTTGTCCCTGACGAGGCGGGCGGCGGCGAACGTCCTGGACCTGGCGAACCCCGTCGTGCCCGCGCTGCTGCTCGGAGCCGTGCTGCTGGTCACCAAGGTCGGCGAACCGTCGCCCAAGGCCAAGCCGATCATGTACGGGTCGGCGGTCGGGCTGGTGCTGGCCACGGTGTTCGGCATGCTGTCGCTGATCCTCGGCCTGTTCTCCGGGCTCGGGGCCTGGCCGACGATGCAGCTGGTGCTCCTTGGCGTGCCTTCCGTCGCGTTGGTCGCCGTCGCGCTGGTGTACCTGATCCCGCAGATCCTGCCGGAGCGGCCCGTCGCGCAGGTCTACCACCACCCGAACCTCGGGCAGCAGGCGCCCTGGCAGCAGCCGCAGCAGTTCGGCCAGCCCGACCAGGCCCAGCAGTTCGGCCAGCCTGAGCAGCCCCAGCAGTTCGGCCAGCCCGACCAGGCCCAGCAGTTCGGTCAGCCCGACCAGCCCCAGCAGGGCTTCGGGCAGCCTGAGCAGCCGCAGCAGGGCTTCGGGCAGCCCGAGCAGGCTCCCGGCTACGGCCAGGCCCCTTACGGCCAGCAGCCGCCCTCGGGCGCGTACGGCCCGCAGCCGGGCTTCGCCCAGCAGCCGCCGTCCGGCCAGCAGCCCGGCTACGGGCAGCAGCCCCCTTCCGGTCAGTACGGCCAGCAACCCCCGTCGGGCCAGTACGGCCAGCAGCCCCCGAGCTTCGGCGGCCAGCCCGAGCCCCAGGCCGCGCAACCGGAGCCGCAGCCCCAACTGCACGTGATCAGGGGCGCCCTGCCCGCCGCCCCCTCGGACCAGAGCCAGCCCGAGCAGCCCTACCCCGCGCCCAGCTTCGGCCCGTCGGAGCAGGGCCAGTCCGACCAGTCCTACTCCACGCCGAGCTTCAGCTCGTTGGAGCAGAGCCAGCCGGACCAGCCCTACGCGCCGCAGAGCTTCGGATCGGTCGACCAGAGCCAGCCCGAGCAGTCCTTCGGCCCCCAGGGCTTCGGGTCGGGCCAGCCCGAGCAGCCCTACGCTCCCCAGGGCTTCGGATCGAACCAGCCTGAGCAGCCCTACGCCCCGCAGGGTTTCGGGGCGGGCCAGCCTGAGCCGTCCTTCGCCCCGCAGGGCTTCGGACCGGGGGAGGCCGGCCAGGGCTACTCCTCGCCGAGCTTCCAGCCGGTGGAGCCGCCCGAGCAGTCCTTCGCTCCCCAGGGCTTCGGACCGGGCCAGCCTGACCCGTCCTATGCCCCGCCGAGCTTCGGCTCGTCGGACCAGGGCCAGCCGGACCAGGCCTACGCCCCGCAGGGCTTCGCCCCGTCGGCCTACGCCCCCGCCGACACGGCCCCGTCGGCCCCCTCGGCCCAGGAGTACTCCACTCCTCCGGCCGTCGAGTACCAGCCTGCCCCGTACGTCCCGGCCGACAGCCAGCCGAGCGCCTACGGCCAGCCCAGCCCCAACCCGTACGCGCCGCCCGGGACGGACCAGCCCAGCCCGTACGCCCCGCCCGCGGACCAGCAGCCCAATCCCTACGCCCCGCCCGCGGACCGCCCGAACCCGTACGCGCCCCCGGAGGCCGCGCCCAACGCGTTCGCCGACCAGGCCTTCCCGACGCCGGCCGGCGACACCGCGCCGAGCGTCCCCTACCCGCCGGCCGCCGAACAGCAGCCGTACTTCGGCCAGAGCGCCTTCGACCAGCAGGGCGGCCAGCCGTTCACCGGCTACTCGGGCCGCGAGTACGCCACCCCGTCCGCGTACCAGGAGCCCGACCCGCCCGTGGACCCGCGCTCCCAGCAGCTCATGGACGCCTACCAGCAGGCGGAGACGTACCAGCACTCCACCGGCCAGCACTCGACGGCCCAGCACTCCACCGCGGGCACCCAGCCGGAGCTGCGCGTGCCCGACTACTCCAGCCAGGCGCCCAGGTCGTACGACGACCCGCTCGGCCACCCGCAGCACCCCCAGCAGGGTGGTTACGAGCCCCAGCAGGGCCAGTACCGGCCCACCCACCAGGCGCCCCAACAGCAGCAGCAGCCCTGGCCCCAGCAGGCGGAGCCTGTCGGCGACGCGACGATGCGGCTCGACTCCACCCCCTACGGCGCGCGCCCGGGAGACGACCCCATCGACCCTACGGCCATATACACGCCCAACGAGCCCCGCAGGTAACGGACCGGTAATGAACGACTAGAGAGAAGGTGGGGCCTGGGCGGGTGTCTATCCCGCCCTGGTACGGTTCGGACCGCTGACAGGTTGAACGAGCCTTACGACGCCGCGCGCAAAAGGGTGTCGGCCGGGCGTGAACATCACATGCCAAGCACACCGGGGCGAGCTCTGGTCTTTCCCCGGATAGCTGCATGCCGCTTGACGTCAGCTACAGCACACGCGTGTAATTACAACCATGTTGTTACGCCTTCCGATGGGTGGGTAATAAGGAAGGCGTCCATGGGGGGCTCCATTGCGGGCGGGCGGCAGGGAGGTGTGCAGTGACCGATCCGGTCATCGCACAGGATCAGCTTGACGCTGAAGAACTCGGCTGGCAGGAGCGCGCGTTGTGCGCGCAGACGGATCCGGAGGCGTTTTTCCCGGAGAAGGGCGGCTCCACCAGAGAGGCCAAGAAGGTCTGCCGATCGTGCGAGGTCCGTGCAGAGTGTCTGGAATACGCACTCGAGCACGATGAGCGGTTCGGCATCTGGGGAGGGCTGTCCGAGCGGGAGCGCAGACGGATCAAGCGCCAGGCCGTTTAGGTATATGGGCGGAAGGGTCACGCGGTCGAACGCGTGACCCTTTCCGCATCTGCTGTCCCAGCTGTCACAGGTATATGGTGGGCGCGCCTGCTCTACCCCCCTCAGGAGCATCCGCCCATGTCACGTCCCTATGTCACCGTGATCGTCGTCGCGCACGACGGCGCGCGCTGGCTGGGGGAGACGCTGCGTGCTCTGGTGAACCAGAGTCGCAGGCCGGACCGCGTGGTCGGCGTCGACAACGGCAGCAGGGACGGCTCGGCCGACCTGCTCGCCCAGGCGTTCGGCCGCGGCAACCTGATCTCCCTGCCGCGCTCCACCGGCTTCGGCGAGTCCGTCGCCGAAGTCCTCGCCAAGCTGCCGCCCGCCGGAAGCGACGAGTGGATCTGGCTGCTGCACGACGACTGCGCCCCCGACAGGCGCGCGCTGGAGGCGCTGCTCACCGCGGCGGCGCAGGATCCGAAGGCCGCCGTGCTGGGCCCGAAGCTGCTCGACTGGCTCGACCGCCGGCGACTGCTCGAAGTGGGCGTCACCGTGGGCCGTACCGGGCACAGGGAGACGGGGCTGGAGCCGCGCGAGTTCGACCAGGGGCAGCACGACGGGACGCGGGACGTGCTGTCGGTGTCCACGGCCGGGATGCTCATCCGGCGCGACGTGTGGGAGCGGGTCGGCGGGCTCGACCCGTTCTTCCCGCTGTTCCGCGACGACCTCGACCTGTGCTGGCGGGTGCGCAACGCCGGGCACAAGGTCCTGAACGTGACCTCCGCCGTGGCCTGGCACGCCGAGGCGGCGGCTCGCAGGCGGCGCAGGATCACGGTCAGCGGCGACCATCCCCGCAGGCTGGACAGGCGTAACGCGATCTTCGTGGTGATGGCGAACCTGCCGTTCGGCGCGATGCTCTGGGCGCTGCTGCGGAACGTGCTCGGCTCGGCCTTCCGCACGGCGCTGTTCGTGGTGAGCAAACAGCCCGCGAACGCGCTGGACGAGCTGGCGGCGATGGCGTCGATCCTGCTGCATCCGTTCCGGCTGCTGCGGGCGCGCCGGGCCCGTCGCCCCGCCGGAAACAGACAGGCCCGCAAGAAGGGATATATCCGCATAAAGCGGTTGATGTCCCCTCGGGGTGCGGCCTGGCGGCGGCTCATCGACATGGTGCAGAGCTTCCTCGCCGGCGAGGCGCCCGTGGACTCGACGGGCCGCCACCACCACGCCACCGCCTCCACCTCCGCCGAGGACGAGTACGAGGTCGTGCCGGCGGACACCGGCGCGGTCAAACGCTTCCTCAGCCGCCCCGGCGTCGTCCTCATGCTCGCGCTGACCGCGGTCGCGCTGGTCGCCGAACGCTCCCTCCTCGGCGGCGAACGGCTCGGCGGCGGCGCCCTCGTCGCGGTCACGGGCGGCGCGGGCGACCTGTGGGCCTTCTACACCGAGGGCTTCCACGACATCGGGCTCGGCTCGAACGCCTGGACGCCCCCGTACGTCGCCGTGCTCGCGGCCCTGTCCACGCTCGCGTTCGGCAAGACGTGGCTGGCCGTGTCCGTGCTGCTGCTCGGCTCGGTGCCGCTGGCGGGCGCGACGGCGTACCTGGCCACCCGGCACGTCATCCCGGCGGTGCCCGCGCGGGCCTGGGCGGCGGGGACGTACGCGCTGCTGCCCGTCGCGACGGGAGCGATCGCGGCCGGACGGCTGGGCACCGCGGTGGTGTTCGTGCTGGTGCCGCTCTACGCCTCGCTCGGGACGGTGGTGCTGTCCGGCGAACGCCGCCGCGCCCGCAGGGCCGCGTGGGCGCTCGGGCTGCTGCTGGCCGTGGGGACGGCGTTCGCGCCCCTGGTCTATCCGCTGTTCGCCGTGCTGGGGGTGCTGGCGGCCGTCGCGTTCCGCGGCGCGGTGACCTCGATGGCCGTCGCGCTGGCGGTGCCTTTGGTGCTGCTCTTCCCCTGGCTGGCGGGGCTGGTGACGTCCCCGGGCAAGATCCTGCTCGAAGCGGGGCTGCACGATCCCGCCCTGGTGGACGCCGCGCTCGCCCCCGAGTCGCTGCTGGCGCTCAGCCCGGGAGGGCCGGGGCTGCCGCCGTTCTGGGTGACCGGGGGCCTGGTGGCCACGGCGCTGGCCGCGCTCCTCATGCGCCGCCAGCGGATGATCGTCGCCATCGGCTGGGGCATCACCCTGTACGGGGTGCTGGCGGCGATCCTGGTCAGCCGCGTCACCGTCGAAGGCGCACGGGCCTGGCCAGGGGTCCCGCTGGCGTTCGCGGGGACCGGGCTCGTGGTCCTCGTGGGCCTGACCGCCCACCGGCTGGCCGAACTCCGTGCCGGAGGCGCGCTGCGCCGGCTGGGGGCGATGGCGGTGGCGGCGGTGGCGTTCAGCACGCCGCTGCTGGCGGCCGGGTACTGGGTCGCCACCGGGGTGCGGGGACCGCTCGTGGGCGACGTGCCGGACGTGCTGCCCGTGCTGGCCGCCGCCCGCACCACGCAGGGGGAGCGCACGCTGGTGATCAAGGGTTCCTCGTTCACCGTGCTGCACGGCCGTACCCCGCTGATCGGCGAGTCGGAGCTCCCGATCGCGTCCGAGGCCCGCACCCGCCTGGGGGCGGCGGTCGAGGGCCTGGTCGGCGGGCGCGGCGGCGACGCGGCCACCCTGGGCAAGCTCGGCGTGGGCATGGTGGCCGTGGCGCCGCCCGTCTCCGCCGAACTGGCCAGGACGCTCGACTCGCAGCCGTCCCTGGCGCGCATGAGCCTGTCGGAGGCGGGCGGGCTGTGGCGGCTGGCCGAGCCGGTCGTCCGCGTGCCCGCCCAGCCGGTCAGCGCCCTGCACACGCCCTGGCTGTGGACCCAGGCGGCGCTGGTGCTGGTGATCGCGGTGCTGGCGGCGCCGGGGCGGCGCGAAAGCGCCCCCGAGGCCGTGGAGGCGCCGCCGGCGGCCGCCGCCAGAATGGCCGTGAACGTGGCGGGTGGGCGATGAAGGCGTTCGTGGAGAACCGGTTCGGGCTGCTGGCGCTGGTCGTCGTGGCACTGGCGGCCCTGTACGGCGTCGCGTACGTCACCAGGCCCTCCCCTCCGGCGGCGGCCGCCCCGCAACCGCAACCCAGGAAGGTCGCCGTCGAGTCGGTCACCGCGGTGTGCCCGGGCGCCAAGGGCGAGCGGGTCAGTGTCTACCTGCCCGGCACGCTCACCTACGAGCCGATGCGCGACGCCAAGCCGTACGTGACGAAAGGCCCCGGCGGGCTGGAGGCCGGCTACCTCACCCGCGCCACCCAGGGCGACGGCCGCGGCCTCGCGGGACTCCGCTGCACCGAACCCGCCCCCACGACCTGGCTCGTGGGCCCCGGCCCCGCCAACGCCGACGTCCGACTGCACCTCACGAACGCCGACAAGGCGCCGGCCCTGGCGGACATTCAGGTCTACGCGGCGGAAGGCCCCATCTCGGGCGACAAGGGCATCGGCCTGGAGATCGCGCCCGGCGAACACCGCGAGATCGACCTCAAGACCATCGCCCCGTCGGCGGACATCATGGCCGTGAGCGTCACCACCGCCTTCGGCCGCCTCGCCGTCGCCGCCAGGACCGCCCTCGAAACCGGCGGCGTCGACTGGCTCCCCTCGGCCGCCCCGCCCACCACCCGCGTCGTCGTACCCGGCCTCCCCGGTGGCGGCGGCCGCCGCGAACTCCTGGTCGCCGCCCCCGGCGAGAACGACGCCCAGGTACGGATCAAGGCGGTGAGCGAGGACGCCGAGTACGCCATGAAGGGCCGCGAGTCGTTGGACGTGCCCGCCGGCAGCGTGGTCTCCCTGGACGTCACCACAGGTGTGGGCGGCTCCTCGGCGGCCCTGGTGCTCACCTCACCCACCCCGATCGTGGCCGGCCTCGTCATCACGGGCACGGGCGGACGCTCGGACGTCGCCTTCACCGCCGGTACCCCCGCGCTGGACCTGGGCAGCACGGTGGCCCGCAACGGCCCGGGCTCCAAGCTGATCCTCACGGCCGTCGGCGTTCCCGGCAAGGTACGGATCCAGGTGATACCCGAGAAGGGCGGGCCGGAGGAGCCGTTCGAGGTGTCGATACCGGCGGGCCGCACGAAGAACGTCAAACTGAAACCGAAGGGGGACTACGCGCTGGCGGTCACGCCGGTCGCGGGGGAGGTCTACGGCGCGAGAGCGATCGAGGACCACCTGAAAACCGGCATCCTCCTCACCACCCAGCCCCTGGCCCCTTCCCGCCTATGGACCCTGCTCCCACCCTTGACCGACACCCCCAACGTGGTTGCGCCTTAGACCCCGGGGACCGCATGGACCTCCGCGTTGCGAGGCGCTTCGCGCGATAGGGAGCTCGGCCAGCGCTCTGTGGGGGCAAGCCCCCACACCCCCGGCGAGGGGCTTCCCAGCCCTGGACATCTCCACCACGGACGGTCTTTGATCGAGGGCACAAGGCACAAACGCTTGATTCCCAAGGGTCCAGGAGAAAAGAGTCGCGAGAGGGTGGATGAGAGCCGTACCGTCACGCTCTATGAAACTCCTCTCCGTCAATGTCGGCAGACCTCGGCCCAACCCCTGGAAGGGCCTGAGCGCGACGGGCATCGACAAGCGGCCCGTTTCCGGCCCGGTCGCCGTGAGCGCCCCTGGCCCGAAGGGCACCGGTGAGGTCGGTCTCGCCGGCGACCGGGTGTATGACGTGAAGAATCACGGCGGCGTTCACCAGGCCGTCTACGCCTACGCCCGCGAGGATCTCGACACCTGGCAGGCCGAGCTGGGCAGGCCGCTCGCAAACGGCGTCTTCGGGGAGAACCTCACGACCCTGGGTCTGGACGTCAACGGTGCCCTGATCGGTGAGCGTTGGCGGATCGGGCCGGATGTCGTCCTGGAGGTGTCGTGCGCGCGGATCCCGTGTGGGACCTTCCAGGGCTGGCTGGAGCGTGACGGCTGGATCAAGCGTTTCACCCGGGCTGCGCGGCCGGGCGCGTATATGCGCGTGATCGAGCCCGGCGACATCAGCGCCGGCGACCCGGTCGAGATCGTGCACCGGCCCGATCATGATGTGACCGTCGCGCTCGTCTTCCGTGCGATGACCCTGGAGCCGGAACTACTGCCGCGGCTGTTGGCCGCCGATGCACTGCCTCCAGAGGAGAAGGAATCGGTCCGCAGGCGCTCCGCATAGAGGTCATCTTCAGGGGGTCGCCTGTGCCGACCGGGTGGGGGGTGAGTAGAGCCCCGCTCTACGGACCGGGTTCGACTCCGCCAGGCTTGTGGAGCGCAGGCAAGACCGGGACTTGTTCCGGCACCGCGCGAAGAAGCAGTAACCCGCCCGGAGCCACACGCGCGGCAGACGGGAATCTCTGTCCTTCAGGGCGGAGTGGATGTCAATTGATCCGTTCCAGCAGGTGGATCGTGACGCTGTCCCCAGGCCCCTTCCCGATCAGCTCCCGGACGTCGTTCTTCACGGGCAGCTTGTGCGTGCCATCCCCCAGAGCCATGAACGAGCTCCGGAACGGGTGACCGTCGATGGTCCCCCGGATCTTCACCAGTCCCCGGGTGCCGAAGAACTCGGCGGACCCGGGCATCACGACGTACGTCCACCCGCCCTTGTTCGGGCTCTTCCGCAGTGTCGCGGTGAACTCCTTGTCGAGCTCCTGGGCCACGTCATCCGCTCGCGTGACACCACTCATCGCAGGTTCCCCTCTCCGCTATTCGACGATCTCGAGGCCGTTGCCGTCCGGGTCGCGCAGGGCGAACATCGGCGGGACGCCCTCCCACCGCAGCAGCTCGTCCACGTCGGCCCCGCGCGCCACCAGCTCCTTGTGCAGGGACGCCGCGTCCGCCGTGCTCAGCCGGATGCCCGTCTCGACTCCGACCGCCGTCCCGGGCGCCGCCAGGATCAGCGCGATCGTGGTCGTCGCTCCCGGGGGCGCCACCTCGATCCATCGCCCGCCGAGCTGTTCGACGGGCGCGTCCAGCCGCTTCTCCAGTCCCAGTGTGCCCACATAGAACTCGACGGCACGGTCCTGGTCGGTGACGGGAACGCCGACGGTCCTGACGCCGGTGACCCCCGTACTCACTCGCTCGCCCACTTCGGGCCTCCTGTCGTTCGGTTCACCTGGTTGGACTCGTGAACCGCACAAAACTCATCGCTTCCTGTCGAGTTGTCAGGTCGTACTACCCGTTGCACGTCGCCGCGGGTACTCCTCTGGCTGCTCGGAGAAAGATCCGTGGCGGCGCGCCCCAGGTTCTGGCCGATCCGGGATTTCCGGAGCAGCACTTCGAGGACCGCATCTCCGTGCGGCAACCCACGACGGAGGAGGTCGAAAGCCTCGATTTGCCGCCCGACGTGCCGGTGTTCCGGCAGTTCCGGGTCGTCTACAGCGACTCCGGACGATCCGTGGAGGCTCAAGCGCATGAGCCACACGCTTGCTATGAGGTAATCGGGATCGCGTCCGAGGGGTGCGGGGACCGGCAGGTCCCCGCCTGGGGGGTGTGGGGGCCTGCCCCCACAGGGGGCTGCCCGAGCTCTCCATCGCGCGAAGCGCGCCCCCGTGCGAGGACCTCGCTGTTTGCCCCGGGAGCGCCCGTACGGGGTCAGCGGCGGTCGTCGTAGCCGGGGTCGACGGTTTCGGGGGAGAGGCCCAGGAGGGTGGCCACTTGTTCCACCACCGTGTCGTGGACCATGGCGCCCAGGGTGTCCCGGTCTCTGGCGCGTGCTTCGAGCGGGCGGCGGTAGACCACGATCGACGCCGGGTTCTGGCCGGTTGCGGCGTCGGCGCGGCCGAAGGGGATCGGGTCGGTGCCCAGGCTCGGACCGTCGCCGAGTTCGCTCAGCGGAGGGACCTCTTCCACCGCGAACTCCACCGCCGACAGCTGGCGCTCCCAGCGGGGGCGCAGGCGGTCGACCGCGTCCAGCACGAGGTCGTCGAAGCGCTCGCTCCGGGACTTGGCCATGGGCACGTGGGAGGGAGCGAGCGGGCCGCGGAGGCCACGACCGTGGCGATCGCGCCGTCTGGGACCGCGCTTCTGTGTCACGCAAGCAAGTGTACGGGGATGGCCTGCCGATTCTGAGGAACGGTGTCACCTCTCCGCGCCTCTGGGTGATGTTCCGAGGTTCTGGGTGGTTGTCGCCACCGTGAAAGGTCGTGGGGCGCTGAGGCGTTGGCTGTAGCCCGGCGTTCGGGTGGGGTGTCGGGGTGTCGGTCGTGCTTCGGCGTTCGGGTGGGCCGGGGTGTGTGATCTCTGGGGGTGGGGTGCGGCGTTGCCGCTCCCCACCGCGCGTTGATCCCCTTAGGCTCTGAGGAAGCGTCACCGCTCACCACCTCTACGTGATCCCCCAAGGTCCGGAGGGCCGGTGTCTTCGGGGCATGTGGGTGGAAAGGCTGCGACAGGTGTCCGAATTGTGGCGACACGCTCGTTAAGAGCGCTCAGATAGTGGCGCCTCGCACACTTACCAGATACGGTCCCTCCGTGAGCCCCGTCCGCCGCTGTTCCCGCACCGCCTGCAGTCAGCCTGCCGTCTTCACGCTCACGTACGTATACGCCGACTCGACCGCTGTTCTCGGCCCCCTGGCGACGTACGCGGAGCCACACTGTTACGACCTGTGCGCCGAACATGCCGAGCGGTTGACCGCTCCCCGAGGCTGGGAAGTGGTACGGCTGCCGACGGACGGCAACTCCCCGAGTTCCGACGACCTCGAGGCGCTGGCCAACGCGGTCAGGGAGGCCGCGCGGCCCACGCCGTCCGGCGGCGGTGAGCCGGTCGGTCAGGGCGTGGAGGTCGGTCGCCGGGGGCACCTGCGCGTTCTGAGGTCGGCTCAGCAGCACCGCGACCGGTAGGCTCGATTACGCCGGAGAATCGACCCAAGGGCGGAGCTGGAGAGTGGGCGACCTCGCCAAGATCTTCAAAGCGTACGACGTTCGCGGAGTGGTGCCCGAGGAGCTCGACGAGCCGACCGCAGAGGCCGTGGGGGCCGCCTTCGTCGAAGTGACCGGGGCCGAGTCGATCGTGGTCGCGCACGACATGCGCGAGTCCTCCGTTCCGCTGGCGGAGGCGTTCGTCAGGGGCGCCCGTTCGCGTGGTGCCGACGTGGTGCACGCCGGGCTGGGCTCCACCGATCTGCTCTACTACGCCAGCGGCAGCCTGGGGCTGCCCGGGGTGATGTTCACCGCCAGCCACAACCCCGCCCGCTACAACGGCATGAAGATGTGCCGGGCCGGTGCGGTGCCGATCGGCGGCGACACGGGGCTCATCGACATCCGTGACCGGGCCGCCGAGCTGGTGGGCGTCACGGCCACCCCCGGCGGGTCGGTGATCGAGAAGGACCTGCTGCAGGGCTACGCCGACCACCTGCGCACGCTCGTCGACCTGTCGCGCATCCGGCCGCTCAAGGTGGTCGTCGACGCGGGCAACGGCATGGGCGGGCACACCGTCCCGGCCGTGTTCGAGGGGCTGCCGATCGAGCTGACGCCGCTCTACTTCGAGCTGGACGGCGACTTCCCCAACCACGAGGCCAACCCGATCGAGCCGCAGAACCTCGTCGATCTCCAGCGGGCCGTGGTCGAGAGCGGGGCGGACCTGGGGCTGGCGTTCGACGGTGACGCCGACCGGTGCTGGGTGATCGACGAGCAGGGGCGGTCGGTCTCGCCGTCGGCCGTCACGGCGCTGGTCGCGACCCGGGAGCTGGCCAAACATCCCGGCTCGACGATCATTCACAACCTGATCACGTCGCTGGCCGTCCCCGAGATCGTGCGCGAGCAGGGCGGGGTGCCCGTGCGCACGCGCGTCGGGCACTCGTTCATCAAGGCCGAGATGGCCCGCACGGGAGCCGTCTTCGGCGGTGAGCACTCGGCCCACTACTATTTCCGCGACTTCTGGTTCGCCGACTCCGGGATGCTGGCGGCGCTGCACGTGCTGGCCGCGCTGGGCGAGCAGGAGCGCCCGCTGTCGGAGGTGGTGGGGGTCTACTCGCGCTACCACGCCTCCGGCGAGGTCAACAGCACCGTGGCGGACCAGGGCGACGCGTTGCGGCGGGTGCGGGAGGCGTTCGCGGCGCGGGGGGAGTTCGACGAGCTCGACGGGCTGACCGTGACCGGGCCGGACTGGTGGTTCAATGTGCGGGCGTCCAACACCGAGCCGCTGCTCAGGCTGAACGCCGAGGCGGCCGACGAGAGCACAATGAGGGCGATCAGGGACGAGGTCCTCGCCATCGTGGGAAGGGTGTCAGAGTGAAGATCGACGACTGGCTGCTGGAGATCCTGGCCTGTCCGGCCTGCAAGGCTGCCTTGCGTGCCGAGAACGAGGCCGAGGAGCTGGTCTGCACGGGCTGTGGCCTGATCTATCCGGTACGGGATGACATCCCCGTCCTGCTCGTCGACGAGGCCAGGAAGCCGTGACCTGGGAGCCGGAGCGGCTCGACGACCAGCGTCACCTCAGCGAGGCAGATCCCGGCGGGATGCTGCCGGCGGTCGCCTCCTCGGCGGCGCACGTACGCACCGGCTACCGCACCGCGGTCGAGGCCCGCGTCGGCCGCCTGGCCGACCACGGGCGCCCGCGCGCCATCGTGGTCGCGGGCATGGGCGGCTCGGGCATCGTCGGCGACATCCTGGCGGCGATCGTCGGCAACGGCGCGCCGCTGCCGATCGTCACGCTACGCTCCTACCAGCTCCCCGGCTGGGTGGGCGCCACAGACCTGGTCGTGGCCGTGTCCGGCTCGGGCGACGCCGAGGAGACGGTGTCCGTCGCCACCCAGGCGGTCCGGCGCGGATGCGCGCTGCTCGGCGTGGGCGCCCCCGGCTCCCCGCTGGAGGCCGTCGCCACCCAGGCCTCGGCGATCTACGTGCCGGTGCCGGTCACCGGCCCGTCCAGGTCGAGCCTCTGGCTGCTGGCCGCCCCGGTCATCGTGGCCGCCGCCGCGCTGCGGCTCGTCCAGGCCGACGCCGAGCTGTTCGAACGGGTGGCCAAGACGCTGGAGGACATGGCGCACCGGTGCCGGCCGTCCAGCGAGTCGTTCATCAACCCCGGCAAGTCGCTCGCCATGGATCTGGCCGAGAGCGTGCCGATGATCTGGGGGTCGTCGCCCGTCGCGTCGGTGGCGGCGTACCGGCTGGCCGGCCAGCTCAACACCAACGCGAAATACCCTGCCGTCCACGGCGAGCTGCCCGAGGCCGGCCACAACCAGGTCGAGGTCTTCGACGGGCCGCTGGCCGAGCGCGACATCTTCGCCGACACCGCCGGGCGCACGCTCAGGCTCGTCGTGCTGCGCGACGTCGAGGAGCATCCCCAGGTGGCGCGGCGGCGCGAGACGTCGGTACGGCTGGCGCGGGAGCGCGACGTGCCGGTGACGGAGCTGTCGGCGGAGGGCGAACATCCGCTGGAACGGATGGCCACGCTGATCGCGCTCGGCGACTACGCGAGCACGTATCTGGCGCTCGGATATGCCATCGATCCGACCCCTGTGTCAGCGATCACTGAGCTGAAGGCCAGAATTTCGCAATAGGATCCCTTTTCAGGCCTTTGTACGTGATCTTTATGAGTGGAGAAGACCGGTGAGCGCGAGCGGCGGTACTAAAGCGATCATTGCGGCCTTGACCGCGAACCTGGCAATCGCCGTGTCCAAATTCGTGGCCGCGTTCTTCACCGGGTCGTCCTCGATGCTGGCGGAGGGCATTCACTCGGTCGCCGACTCGGGCAACCAGGTGCTGCTGCTGGTGGGCGGCAAGCGGGCGGCCAGGGCCAGCACGAAGGAACACCCGTTCGGCTACGGTCGCGAACGTTACTTCTACGCCTTCGTGGTGGCCGTCGTGCTGTTCACGATCGGCGCGGCGTTCTCGATTTACGAGGGCATCCACAAGCTGTCCGCTCCGGAGCCGGTGGAGGCGCCGATCTGGGCGTTCGCGGTGTTGATCTTCGCGATCATCGCCGAGGGTTTCTCGTTCCGCACGGCCATCAAGGAGTCGAACGCCGTACGCGGCAAGCTGTCGTGGGTCGCGTTCGTCCGCCGGTCCAAGTCGCCCGAGCTGCCGGTCATCCTCCTGGAGGACCTGGGCGCGCTGCTCGGTCTGATCTTCGCGCTGTTCGGCGTGACGATGGCGGTCATCACCGGTGACGGCACCTGGGACGGCATCGGCACCCTGATGATCGGCGTGCTGCTGGCCGTGATCGCGGTGGTGCTGGCCATGGAGACCAAGTCGCTGCTGGTCGGCGAGGGCGCCACCCCCGAGATGGAGGCCCAGATCCGGTCCGCGCTGGAGGGCTCGCCCGAGGTGGCCAGGGTCATCCACATGCGCACGCTGCACCTGGGCCCCGAGGAGCTGCTGGTGGCGGCCAAGATCGCGGTGGCGTACAACGACACGGCGGCCGAGGTCGCGAAGGGCATCGACGAGGCCGAGCGGCGCATCCGCGAGGCCGTGCCGATCGCCCGCGTGATCTACCTGGAGCCCGACCTGGACCGCCTCCGCAGCAGCACCTCCGCCTCCTGACGTTCACGACGTGAGCTGGGCCGGGCGCAGGCGCGGGAGGCGCAGCCGGGGCCTGCGGGGCCGGCCCAGGGTGATGAACGCCTCGGCCTGCAACGCCGAGACACCGATGCGGGGCAGGTCGCGGGCGTTCGGATAGACCACGAAGCGGGGCTCCCAGATCGGCCGGAACTTGGCGTTGAACCGATACAGCGACTCGATCTGGAACCAGTGCGACAGGAAGATCAGCAACGCCCGCCAGGCCCGCAGCACCGGTCCGGCCCCGAGGCGCTCCCCGCGGGCCAGGACCGCGCGGAACATGGCGAAGTTCAGTGAGACCTGCGTGATGCCCAGGGCCGGCGCGGCCTGGAGGGTCTTGACGATCAGGAACTCGTTGAGCCCCGGATCGGCGCCGCGGTCGCGCCGCATCAGGTCGAGCGAGATGCCGTGCGGCCCCCACGGCACGAAGTGCAGCACGGCCTTGAGCTCGCCGTCCCTGTGGGCGGTGGCCACCAGGCACTGGGAGTCGGCCGGGTCGCCGAAGCGGCCGAGCGCCATGGAGTAGCCGCGCTCGGTCTCGGTGCCGCGCCAGGAGTCGGCCGCCTGCCGGACGCGTTCGCGCTCCTGGCCGGTCAGGTCGGCGCTGCGGCGCACGTGGCACGTGTAGCCGTTCCGCTCGGTCCTGTTGACCATCTGGCGGACGTTGCGCATGGCGCGGCCCTCCAGCGTGAAGTCGGCGACGTCGACGATGGCCTCGTCGCCGATCTCGAGCGCGGACAGCTTGGCCTCGCGCGTCCACACCTCGCCGCCGGTCTCGCCGCAGCCGATGACGGCGGGCACCCAGGCGTGCCGCCTGGCCTCGTTCATGAACACCTTGATCGCCGCCGGCCACGCCTCGCGGTCGCCGATCGGGTCGCCGCTGGCCAGCATGACCCCGGACACGACGCGATAGGCGATGGCCGCCTTCCCCGACGGGGAGAACAGCACGCTCTTGTCCCGCCGCAACGCGAAGTAGCCGAGCGAGTCGCGTTCGCCGTGCTGGGCGAGCAGGGCGCGCAGGCGCCGCTCGTCGTCCTCGGTGAGCTCGGCGGCCGGACGCTCGGGGCGCAGCGCCAGGTAGAGCGTGGAGACGGCGGTGAGCGTGCCGAGCGCGACCAGGGAGAAGTAGACCAGGTCGGAGATCCGCTCGACGGTGAACGTGACCGGGCCCTCGATCCCGACCAGGCCGAGCAGGACGTGTTCGAGGCGGTCGAGCACGCTCGGATGGCCCACGATCACGTGCGGGCGGGCGCTGATGATGAGATAGCCGAGGCCCACGTCGATGGCGCCGAGCACGAGCAGGTTCCCCAGGGCGCGCCAGCGCGAGCGCGGGTCGGGCAGCGCGGAGAACTCGCCCCTGCCCCACACGAGCAGGACCAGCAGGGCGAGGCTGATCACGGCCGAGGCCGGACGCAGGTGGAGGAAGCTCACGGCGGCGCTCACCGGGAGCAGCAGCACGACCGCGCGCCAGGCGCGCACCTTCCCGCGGCGCAGCGCGTGCGCGAGCATGATCAGCATGATGCCGACGACCAGGGAGGACGCTCGGGCGAAGGTCGTGACGATGCCCGGCAGGATGTCCGTCCACACACCCATGCGGCTGTGCTCGAAACGGGGGAACACCGCCTTGCTGATGTCCAGCAGGCCGACCACCAACGACGCGTAGGCGGCGACGGCACGAATCCAGGAGCGCTTCACACTCCGAGATTGAAGACCCGGCCGGGTAATCTCCATGTTAACTCCCTGCTTACGGCCCTCCCTGTATTCCATGCCTCATGGGACTGAACTCAATCGGCCTGCTGGTCACCTTCTCGGTGCTGGCTGTGGCGGCGCTGGCGACGACGGTGTGGCTGTGGCCACGGCTGAGCGCGGCGCGCCTGAGCGCCGTGCTGGGCCGGGTGGGCGCGCTGACCGTGTGCCAGGCGTTCACGCTGGCCGCCCTGGGTCTGGCGGTGAATCAGTACTTCGCCTTCTACAGCTCTTGGAACGATCTCCTGGGCACCGACACGGGGACGGCGCCGATCACGGTCGCCGCCTCGGGGCTGCAGGTGCTGAGCACCCGCTCGGTGCCGGGCGGGCGGATCGAACAGGTGATCATGCCGGGGCCGTCCACGCGCCTGAGCGAGGAGGCGTACGTGTTCCTGCCCACGGCGTACCTGAAGCACACCACGGAGCGCTTCCCCGCGATCATCGCGCTCACCGGCTACCCGGGGGATCCGCGCAACCTCATGACCCGGCTCGACCTGCCCGGCCGGATGGCGAAGGCGATCGCCCAGCACCAGGTCAAGCCCACTGTCCTGGTCATGATGCGGCCCAGCGTGGTGCTGCCGCGCGACACCGAGTGCGTGGACGTGCCGAACGGGCCGCAGATCCAGGCGTACTTCACGAACGACGTCAAACATGACATGACCACTCACTACCGGGTGGCGGAGGGCCGGGACTCGTGGGGCATCCTGGGCGGCTCGACCGGCGGCTACTGCGCGCTCAAGATCGTCATGAGCCATCCCGACCAGTTCTCCGCGGCGGTCTCGCAGTCGGGCTACTTCAAGACGATCGTCGACAGCACCACCGGTGACCTGTTCCACGGGGACAAGTCGGTCGAACAGCGCAACGACCTGATGTGGCGGCTGGCCAACCTGCCCGCGCCGCCCGTGAACGTGCTCGTCACCAGCAGCAGGAAGGGGGAGAGCGACTACCCGGCGACCATGAGGTTCCTGAGCGCGGTGAAGCCGCCGATGCGGGCGTCCTCGCTGATCCTCCCCAGCGGCGGGCACAACTTCAACACCTGGAACCGCGAGCTCCCGCAGGCCCTCCCGTGGCTGGCCCAGCAGCTCGTCACCCCCGCCGCCTGAATGGTCAGCGGCCGGAGGGGCGCAGGAGGCGCAGTGCCTTCTCCTTCTCGAAGTCCAGGGCCCGGCGCGGCACCTGGATCCGCCCGATCCGTATCCCGAGGTCGCGGACGGCCGCCGCCACCGTGGGCTCGCTGAGCACCCGCAGCGCGAAGGCCAGCTCCGCGGGTGAGACGTCGAACTGCTTCTCCAGCTCCACCCCCTGCGCCACCGCCGCCAGCTCGTCGGGCCCGAACCGCCGGTGCGCCCCCTGCTCCCGCACGGGCGGCAGCAGACCGAGTGCCTCCCGATATCGGAGCATTCGAGGGGACATGCCGAGCCGCTTCGCGGCCTCCGTGATACGCATTCTTACATTCTTACGTCAGTTTCGACCGCCTCGAGATGCGCACCCCTCGAAGGGCCGCCTAAACTCGTCGGGACAACCATCAGTGACGCGAGGGGAAACCCGATGGACTTCAAGGTCGCAGACCTTTCACTTGCCGACTTCGGCCGCAAGGAGATCCGGCTCGCCGAGCACGAGATGCCCGGCCTCATGGCGATTCGCAAGGAGTACGCGGCCTCCCAGCCCCTTCGTGGTGCGAAGATCATGGGCTCCCTGCACATGACGATCCAGACGGCCGTCCTCATCGAGACGCTCGTCGCGCTCGGCGCCGAAGTCCGCTGGGTCAGCTGCAACATCTTCTCCACGCAGGACCACGCCGCCGCCGCGGTGGTCGTCGGCCCCAATGGCACCACGGACGACCCGCAGGGCGTGCCGGTGTTCGCCTGGAAGGGCGAGACGCTGGAGGAATACTGGTGGTGCACCGAGCAGGCCCTCACCTGGCCCGGCGGTGACGCGCCCAACATGATCCTCGACGACGGCGGCGACGCCACGCTGCTGGTGCACAAGGGCGCCGAGTACGAGAAGGCGGGCGCCGTGCCGGCCGCCACGGCCGACGACCCGGAGGAGTGGCACGTCATCATCGACCTGCTCACCCGCACGGTCGGCGCCGACAAGCGGTGGACCAAGATCGCCGAGAGCATCAAGGGTGTCACCGAGGAGACCACGACCGGCGTGCACCGCCTCTACGAGATGCACAAGAACGGCCAGCTCCTCTTCCCGGCCATCAACGTCAACGACTCGGTCACCAAGTCCAAGTTCGACAACAAGTACGGCTGCCGCCACTCCGTCATCGACGGCCTCAACCGCGCCACCGACGTGCTCATCGGCGGCAAGGTGGCCGTGGTGTGCGGTTACGGCGACGTCGGCAAGGGCTGCGCCGACGCGCTGCGCGGCCAGGGCGCCCGCGTCATCGTCACCGAGATCGACCCGATCTGCGCGCTCCAGGCGGCCATGGACGGCTTCCAGGTGACCACGCTGGACGAGGTCGTCGGCATCGCCGACATCTTCGTGACCTCCACCGGCAACTTCAACATCATCACCGCCGACCACATGGCGAAGATGAAGCACCAGGCGATCGTCTCCAACATCGGCCACTTCGACAACGAGATCGACATGGCCGGCCTCGCCAAGCAGCCCGGCATCACGAAGAACAACATCAAGCCGCAGGTCGACGAGTGGGTCTTCGCCGACGGCCACTCGATCATCGTCCTCGCCGAGGGCCGCCTGATGAACCTCGGCTGCGCCACCGGCCACCCGAGCTTCGTCATGTCCAACTCGTTCACCAACCAGGTGATCGCGCAGATCGAGCTGTTCGCGAAGACGGCCGAGTACCCGATCGGGGTCTACACGCTGCCCAAGCACCTGGACGAGAAGGTCGCCCGCCTGCACCTCGACGCCCTGGGCGTCAAGCTCACCGAGCTCACCAAGGAGCAGGCCGCCTACATCGGCGTCCACGTCGAGGGCCCCTACAAGTCCGACCACTACCGGTACTAAATTTCTTCTTTCGGCAAGCTCCGGGAGGGGTTTCTCGCCTCCCGGAGCTTTCCGCTATAACCCGTTTTTTACGGCTGCGCACGGTAGGCCGCACGCGCCGACGTCAGTGGCCGTCCGTCATGGCCGGTCGTGAAGGCTCACGGGTCGCTCGCCGTGACGACGCGTGTTCTTGGCCGTCTTCTTCGCTCAAAGGGCTGGCATGGATCTCTGGGAAAGTGGCGAGCGGCAGATCTCCTGGGCCGCTCGTTCGATGCCGGTGTTGACCGCGATCGGAGAGCGGTTCGGCATCGAACGGCCGCTGGACGGGCTGAAGATCGCCGCCTGCCTGCACGTCACCGCCGAGACGGCCGTTCTGATGGGGGCCTTGAAGGCGGGCGGGGCCGAGATCGCGCTCGCCGCGTCCAACCCCCTGTCCACGCAGGACGACGTGGCCGAGGCGCTGCGTGTTTACGGGATCTCCGTGCACGCGCGAGCCGGCGTCGATCGGGCCACCTATTACCGGCACATCCACCAGGCGCTCGACCTTGAGCCCGACCTCGTGCTCGACGACGGCTGCGACCTGGTGAACATTCTCCACACCGAACGCACCGACCTGCTCGAACACGTCACGGGCGGGTGCGAGGAGACCACCACCGGGATCATCCGGCTGCGGCAGATGGCCGCCGAGGGCGCGTTGAGGTTCCCCGTCGTGGCGGTGAACGACACCCGGACCAAGCGCATGTTCGACAACCGCTACGGCACCGGGCAGTCCACGCTGGACGGCATCATGCGCGCCACCAACGCCATGCTGGCCGGGCGCACGGTGGTCGTGGCCGGGTTCGGATTCTGCGGGCGGGGTGTGGCCGAGCGGGCCAAGGGGTTCGGCGCGCGGGTGATCGTGACCGAGATCGACGCCGTGAAGGCGCTCGACGCGACCCTCCAGGGATACGAGGTCCGGCCCATGGCGCAGGCGGCGATGCTCGGCGACCTCTTCGTCACCGTGACCGGCAACCGCGACGTGATCAGGGCCGAGCACCTCTCGGTCATGAAGGACGGCGCGATCCTGGCCAACGCCGGGCACTTCGACGTGGAGATCGACGTGCGCGCGCTGGACGAGCTGGCCACCGAGGTGCACCGCGGGGTGCGGCCCAACACCGACGAGTACGTGCTGCCCGACGGCCGCAGGCTGCTGCTGCTCGCCGAGGGCCGGCTGGTCAACCTCACCGCCGCCGAAGGGCATCCCGCGTCCGTCATGGACATGTCGTTCTCCGCGCAGGCCCTGGCCGTGGTCTGGCTGGCCGGCGAGCGTGCCCGCCTCGACCCCGGCGTCTACGACGTCCCGGAGGAGATCGACCACGAGGTCGCCAAGCTGAAGCTGGCCGCAGCCGGGATCGGCATCGACGAGCTCACGCCCGAGCAGGAGGAGTATCTCCACTCCTGGAGGGTCGGCTCCTAGAGGGGCCCGAGGGGGCTGTGGGGTTGGCGTGGCCGATGATATTGCAGGATGATCGGATGATCCTGGTATGTCCGTTGGAGAAAGGGTCTGCCACGTGAGTCCATCCCCCAAGTCCCTTCCGATGGGAGGGTTCGCGTTCTCCGCCCTCGGTGTCGGCGCCGTGGTCCTGCAGATGCTGTCCGTCGCCTACCCCGACGGCGACCCGGCCAAGGCGCGCGAGGCCGCACGCCTGTTGCGGCAGCTGGCCACGCGGGTGGACACGAGCCTGGACGACGTGGAGGACGTCGCGCGAACGGTGTGGCGGCCGCCCAGCTCCGGCGCGGGGGTCGACGCCTTCAGGAAATACTTCAACGAAGATCTCGCGCCCTATCCGCCGCACGTGTCCGCGTACCTCCGCGGGCTGGCCGACGCGGTCGACGACTACGCGGACATGCTGGAGCAGACCCAGCACGCGCTCCACACGATGGCCATGATCCAGTGGCTCGAGCTGCTGATGTTCTTCTGCTGGCCGGCCATCGACAAGAAGGTCCAGGTGCTGATCAACTGGGCGATGCGCAGGAGACAGGCCGGGCTGCTGCTCAAGCTGTTCAACCACGCGGTGGGCAAGCGCTTCATCTACGCCGTCGGCGGCAGCCTCGCCTACACGGCCCTCGACCAGCTGCTCGTCGACGGGGTCAAGCTGGGGCGCGGCGAGGACATGGGGTCGTGGGGCGACCGGGGCGAGTACATGGTGAAGAACTTCGCCGCGGCGATGGTCTTCTACCATGTGGATCCCGCCAATTTCGGTAAGGCCGCCAACCTGCTGCCGAAGAACAAGGCGGCGCAGAACGCCATCGTCTTCCTGACCGGGTCGTCCATCTTCACCACCACGGCGAACGTGCTCAACCGGCCCGGCGACGTGATCGACGATCCGGCCAGCCTGTTGCCCACCTGGGAGCAGATGCTCGCCAAGCTGGGTGTCGCCGCGGGCCAGGACCAGTTCAGGCGCTGGCGCGGATTCTGACGGCTGGTGACCACGTAGCTATTCCCGGCTGAAACGCCTGACCTCGTCGGCGAACGGGGTCAGGCCGTCCGTCATCATCCCGGCCATCTGCTTGGCCAGGTCCGCGGCGGCGTCGTTCGCGGCGGCGAGCACCGCCTCCGCCAGCGCGTCCGCGCCGAGTCGCATCGCCCGCGGGTCGATGCGCAGGCCGCCGAGCGCGCCGCTCGGCAGCACCTCGGCCTTCACCTGGCCGTTGGCAGCCTCGCCGCGGCCGCGGAGGTTGTCGAGGCTTTCGCGCAGCTCCTGCAGCGGCCGGAGGTCGGCCTGGAACTGGGCGAGCAGGCGCTGCATCTCCTCGTCGAGGAAGGGGGCGCCGTCGTCTGGTGCGGTCATCGGGTCTCCGAACAACGTCAGGGGTTGAGCTTTCCGTCCGACTTCGAGTACTTGGGCGGGTCGGACACTTTCGGCAGGGACTGGATGCTGGCCCAGTGTGCGACGTCGAAGCCGGTCTTCATGCCGGCCAGCCGTTCGGCGATCCCGGGATAGACGTCGCGTAACGCGTTGACGTACGTCTCGGCCTTCTTCAACCCGGTGGAGTAGCCCTGTTTGAAGGTGTTCGCCGTCTCGTCCGTGCCGGCGAAGTCGCCCAGCGCGGTGATGGCGTCGAGAATGCGGCGGGCGTCCCTGGCCAGCTCGTCGTGCTCGGTGACGAAGCCACCGGCCGCCCCTGTGAAGGTGCTCCCGCGGACATCGATGTTCGGCATGCCCGGGCGGCCGAGGCCGGGTGAGCTGGGCGAAGGGGTGGGGACGGGATACGTGGGGGTAGTCGTGGGAGTCGGCGACGCCACAGGCGCTTTGGTTGGCGACGGCGATGGCGTGGGCGTCGGGGTGGGTGTGGGGGTGGGTGTGGGGGAAGGGCTTGGCGACGTCGGACTCTGGCTGGGCGTCGGGGATGGGGAGCTTGGGGTGGGCGTGGGGCTGGACGTGGGGGTCCCAGTGGGTGTCCCAGTGGGTGCTCCTGTGGGGCTCGGTGTGGGTGACCCCGTGGGGGTGGCCGACGGCGTGGGCGATGCGGATGGAGCGTTTGAATCTGCCATGGACGTGACATCCTCCTCGGCACATTGCCTGCACTACCGGCAGGGATAGTGTACTTTAGCGCCGGGACGAGGCCCCCGTCCTCGAAGTTCCGGCCTTCTAAAGGGCGGACTGCATCTGCTGCATGCGGCGGATCTCGGCGGCCTGGGTCACGCTGACGTCACTGGCCAGCTCCTCGACCCGGATGTGCGAGCCGCTCGTCAGCACCTGCTCCGACATCTTGATCGCCCCCAGGTGGTGGTTGATCATGAGCTCCAGGAACATCCGGTCGAAGTCCTTGCCCTTGGCCGCCTTCAGAGCCTCCATCTGGGCGGGCGTGGCCATTCCAGGCATGCCCTCGTGCGCGGCGTGGTGCTCGGGCACCGTCTGCTGCTGCTCCCGCAGCCACGTCGTCATGAACTGGATCTCCGGCCCCTGGGCGTCCTTGATCCGGCCCGCCAGGTTCTTCAGCTGGGTCGACTCGGCCCGGGTGGGCGCGAGGAGCGACATGTCCAGGGCCTGGCGGTGGTGGACGATCATGTTCTGGACGTACTTGATGTCGGACGCGTTGGCCGTGGCCGAGGGGACGGCGGTGGCGGCCTCGCTCGGCGACAGCGTCTTGGCCTGCTCCCCGGGGCGGCCGGGAGCGAGCACGGGCGCGGTCGAGTCGGCCCGTGGAGCCGGCGGCGGAGAGGAGGAGGTGCAGCCGGAGAGGGCAACCACCGTGCCCATGATGACGATGAGCGCGGCGCGCACCCACAACCTCCCTGACGGACTCGGACGAGAATGCGCACTCTAGGCCATAAGTGGACAAATTAAAAGAGAGTGAACAGGAACAAAATTTGACAAGTTGTCTGCTTGGCCAGTCGAGGGGGGAAACGCGAGGATGGCGTAGATTTATGCTCTCTTTATAGGAGGATCCCTAGTGTTCTCCCTCCGCAGGGCCCTCACCCTGGTCACGGCGGTCGTGGCGATGGCCGGCGTAGTCTTACCGGCTCAGGCCGCGGACATCCCGGCTCCTGGCGAGATCGTCATGAGTCCCAACATCCAACACGTCACCAACGTGCCCAAGCCCGAGGCCCTGGCCGACATCCACACGGACATGGCCTTCCAAGGCGACTACGCGTACGTCGGCAACTACTACGGCTTCTCGATCTACGACATCAAGCGCCCGAAGCGGACCTCGCTGGTGAGCTCGGTCGTCTGCCCCGGTGGCCAGATGGACATGTCCGTCTACGGCAACCTGCTCTTCGGCTCCGTCGACTCCTCCCGCAACGACGACTCGTGCAACAGCACCTCGCAGCCCGCGTCGGTCAAGGAATCGTGGGAGGGCATCCGCATCTTCGACGTCTCCGACAAGGCCAACCCGAAGTACATCAAGTCGGTCGAGACCAACTGTGGCTCCCACACGAACACGCTGGTGCCCGACCGCAAGGGCGAGAACGTCTACATCTACGTCTCCTCCTACAGTCCGAACGCCTCGTTCCCCGACTGCCAGCCGCCCCATGACCTGATCTCGATCATCAAGGTGCCGCTGCGCGACCCGACGGCCGCGACCGTGATCGCCACGCCGAACCTCTTCCCTGACGGCGGCTACGGCGGCGTCCAGCAGCCCTACCCGGCAGGGAAGTCCGCCACCACCGGCTGCCACGACATCACGGCCTACCCGGAGAAGGGCATCGCCGCCGGCGCCTGCATGGGTGACGGCATCCTGCTCGACATCCGCAACCCCGAGCAGCCCAAGGTCACCGCGACCGTGCGTGACGAGACGAACTTCGCCTTCTGGCACTCGGCCACGTTCAACAACGACGGCACGAAGGTCATCTTCACCGACGAGCTCGGCGGCGGGACCAGGGCGACCTGCAACGAGGCCATCGGCCCGAACCGGGGCGCCAACGCCTACTACGACATCGTGAACGGGCAGCTCCAGTTCAGGAGCTACTTCAAGATCTCGCGCCACCAGGCCGACACCGAGAACTGCGTGGCCCACAACGGCTCGCTGATCCCGGTCAAGGGCCGGGACATCATGGTGCAGGCGTGGTACCAGGGCGGGATCTCGGTGGTGGACTTCACCGACTCGGCCCACCCGCAGGAGATCGCGTTCTTCGAGCGTGGCCCGGACAACACCGCGCCGGCGCTCAGCGGCGGCTTCTGGTCCGCGTACTACTACAACGGCTACATCTACGGGTCCGACTTCAACCTGGGCCTGGACGTGCTGAAGATCAACGACTGGCGTACGAACCGGGCGAACGGCGTCAAGATGCGCTCACTCAACGCGCAGACCCAGACGTCGTATCCCGAATACGGCCACTGATCCCCAGGCGGCGAGGGCCCCGACCGGGTCCTCGCCGTTTTCGCTTATCCAGACATATGCGATAAGGAGTCTCGGAGTGTTCAATCCGCGCCGTGCCCTCGTCATGGCCGCGGCCGCCGTCGCGTTAGCGCTGACGAGCGTTCCCGCCCTGGCCACCGACATCCCACCGCCCGACGCCGTGGTCACCAGCCCCAACGTGACCCACGTGCTGAACATCCCCAAGCCCGCCCCGATCGCCGGCACCATCAACACCGACATCACCTTCCAGGGCGACTACGCCTACGTCGGCAACTACGGCGGCTTCTCGATCTACGACATCAGCAACCCCAAGAAGGCCAAGCCGGTCAGCTCGGTCGTCTGCCCCGGCTCCCAGATGGACGTCAGCGTCTACGGCGACCTGCTGTTCACCGCCGTGGACTCCTCGCGCAGCGACGACTCGTGCAACAGCACGGCGCTGACCGCCGACCACAAGGAGGCCTGGGAAGGCGTCCGGATCTTCGACGTCTCCGACAAGGCCAACCCGAAGTACATCAAGTCGGTCGAGACCAACTGCGGCTCCCACACCCTGACCCTGGTGCCGGGCAAGGGCCGCGACCGGAACAAGAACGTCTACATCTACGTCTCGTCCTACAACCCGAACGCCACGTTCCCCGACTGCCTGCCGCCGCACGACAAGCTCTCGATCATCAAGGTGCCGCTCAGGAACCCGACGGCGGCGGCGGTCGCGGCCACCCCGGTGGTCTTCCCCGACGGCGGCAACGAGACCCAGCCCGGCCTGCTCCTGCCGACCAGCGGCTGCCACGACATCACCGCCTACGCCGAGAAGGACATCGCGGCGGGCGCGTGCATGGGTGACGGCGTGCTGTTCGACATCTCGGACCGGCTGAACCCGAAGGTCACGGCCAGGACCACGGACCCGAACTTCGCGTTCTGGCACTCGGCCACCTTCAGCAACGACGCCAAGAAGGTCGTCTTCACCGACGAGCTCGGCGGCGGCGGCGGGGCCACCTGCAACGAGGCCACCGGGCCGAACCGCGGCGCGGACGCGATCTACGACATCTCGAACGGGCAGTTCACGTTCAAGAGCTACTTCAAGATCCCGCGCTACCAGGCCGACAGCGAGAACTGCGTCGCGCACAACGGCTCGCTGATCCCCGTCAAGGGCCGGGACATCATGGTCCAGGCCTGGTACATGGGCGGGCTGTCGGTGTGGGACTTCACCGACTCGGCCAACCCGAGGGAGATCGGCTACTTCGAGCGCGGCCCGCGCTCGGCCGGCGGTGGCGGCGGCATCTGGTCCGCGTACTACTACAACGGCTACATCTACGCGGCCGACTTCCACGAGGGCCTCGACGTCGTCAAGGTCACCGACCCGCTCACGAACAGCGCCAGGCACGTCCGCACCGACCGGTTGAACGTGCAGACGCAGGAGTCGTACCGCAACTGGTGACCGATTCCGTCCCTGTGCGCCGCTCTCACTGAGGCGGCGCGAACCCGCCCGGAGTCGCCCTTGGCGGCTCCGGCGCGGGGGGCCGGGGCTGAGGCTGCGGCTGGTAGGACGCCGGGGGCTGAGGCTGGTACGGGCCTGGCTGTGCGTAGGGCGGCTGGGGCTGGTACGGCGCCGGCTGCGCGTAGGGGGCCTGGGGCGGGCGGCCGTTGGCGGCGCGTTGCGCGAAACGTACCTGCTCCCTCCTGCGGCGCTCGGCCAGGACGGCGCTCAGGTACGCGTGCGGCGGCACCCCGGCGGGCGCCGCGGGCGAGACGAAGGACGCCGTCTGGGTCGCGATCCGCACCCCCATCTCATGCTGGACCTGCGGCGACAGGTCGTGCCACCGCGACAGGTACTGCCGGGCCGCCTGCGCCACCTCGTCGGGGAGCTGGGAGAGCTCCAGCGTCGCCGCCCAGGCCGCCAGCGGCGGCGGCATCACGATGAGCTGCCCGGAGTCGCGCGGAGCCCGGTCGGAGATCACGATGGTGCCGGCGAAGACGTCGCCGAGCCGCTTGCCCCGCTGCGAGACCAGCGACGCGATCAGCGCGGGCGCCCCGGAGAGCATCCAGAACTCCACGACCCCGGCCAGGCCGCGGAACAGCGCCTGCCTGAAGCGCTCGGGACTGCCGTCGTCGCTGACCACCCGGAGCCCGAGCGCGAGCTTGCCGAGGCTGCGTCCCCGGGTCAGCGACTCGAAGATCACGGGGTAGCCGACCAGCACCAGCACCACGAACACGATCATCGCGGCCCCGAACATGGCCGAGTCCGAGATGACCGAGAACGCGCCTAAGATCGCATAGGCGGCGATCAGCACCGTGAACTGCACGGCCATGTCGATGACGATCGCCAGCGCGCGCGAGGGCATCTGGGCGATCCGCACTTCGACGACGACCGCGTCGCCGGTCACAACCTCAGACATATGTGGAGCCTAACGGCTATGTACTGGTGTTTGAGCGGCCAGAATGTTCGGGTGGACATCGATGCGTTCGTCACAGCTCACCGCCCCGTGTGGGACCGGCTCGATCATCTGGTCAAGCGCCGTTCGTCGCTGACGGGTGCCGAGGTGGACGAGCTGGTGGACCTCTATCAACGCGTGTCCACCCATCTGTCCATCGTGCGCTCCTCGTCCGGGGACGCGATGCTGACCGGCCGGCTGTCGGCGCTGGTGGCGCGGGCCAGGTCGGCGGTGACCGGGGCGCACACGCCCGCCTGGCGGGAGCTGGTGAGGTTCTTCACGGTGTCGTTCCCCGTGGTGGCCTACCGGGCGCGGTGGTGGTGGCTGGGGAGCACGGTGGCGTTCATCGCGGTCGCGTGGGTGATGGGCGCGTGGGTGGCGGCCAACCCCGACGTCCAGGCGACGATCGGCTCGCCGGACGAGATCGCCCAGCTCGTCGACCACGACTTCGCCGACTACTACTCCGAGCACCCGGCCGCCTCCTTCGCCAGCCAGGTGTGGGTGAACAACGCGTGGGTCGCGGCGCAGACGATCATCTACTCGGTGCTGCTCGGCCTGCCGATCCCGTACGTGCTCTACTCGAACGCCGCGAACGTCGGCGTCTCCGGCGGTCTCATGGCCTCCCGCGACAAGCTGGACATCTTCTTCGGCCTGATCACGCCGCACGGGCTGCTGGAGCTGACCGCCGTGTTCCTGGCGGCGGCGGTCGGGATGCGCCTGGGCTGGACGGTCATCGACCCGGGGCCGCGCCGGCGGACGGAGGCCCTGGCCGAGCAGGGCCGGGCGGTGATGAGCGTGGCGCTGGGGCTGGTCGTGGTGCTGTTCGTGTCGGGTCTGATCGAGGCGTTCGTCACGCCGTCCGGGCTGCCGACGTGGGCGCGCGTGAGCATCGGCGCGCTCGCGGAGGTGGGCTTCCTGCTGTACGTGATCGCCTTCGGCCGCCGTGCCCTGCGCCAGAACGAGACCGGCGACCTCGAACGAGCCCCGGACGTCGCCCCGACGGCCTGACCCCCTGGTCCAGGCCCTACAGCCGCCCGGCCGCCTTCAGCGCCAGGTACGCGTCCGCGAGCGCAGGGGCGATGTCCTCCGGGGGCGCGTCCACGACCTCCACCCCGTGCCGCCGCAGCCGGGCCGTGATGCGCCGGCGCTCGAGCTGGGCGTGCTCGGCCGCCGCCGCGTCGTACACCTCCTCGGCCGACGCCCGGCGCCCGGCCATGGCCGCCACCCGGGGGTCCGACACCCCGGCCACCAGCACCAGGTGGCGCGAGGAGAGCTGGGAGAGCACCGGCATGAGCCCCTCGTCCAGAGCCGCCCCGTTGAGGTCGGTGAGGAGCACGACCAGGCAGCGCCGCTTGGCCCGCGACAGGACGGCCGCGACCATGCCCTGCGAGTCGGCCTCGATCAGCTCCGCCTCGATCGGCGCCATCACGTTGACCAGCGACGACAGCAGCTCGGTGCGTGACGCCCCGCTCACCCAGGCGCGCACCGCCCGGTCGTAGGCGAGGAAGTCGACCTGGTCACCGGCCCTGGCGGCCAGCGCGGCCAGCAGCAGCGCGGCGTCCATCGACCAGTCGAGCCGCGGCCAGCCGGGCGCCGGCCGCGGATCCGGCCGTACGAGCAGCCCGGCGCCGCCCGCGGTGGCCCCGGCCATGGGGATGGGCGCGTCGCCCACCCGGCCCGCCGAGGTGCGGCCGGTGTCGAGCACGATCAGCACGCGGCGGTCGCGTTCCGGGCGCCAGGTGCGCACGACCACGTCGTGGCGGCGCGCCGTGGCCCGCCAGTCGATGGAACGCACGTCGTCGCCCACCACGTACTCCCGCAGCGAGTCGAACTCCGTCCCCTGCCCGCGCACCAGCGCCGGGTGCTGGCCGTCCAGCTCGCGGAGCCGGGCCAGCCGGGACGGCAGGTGCTTGCGCGACAGGAACGGCGGCAGCACGCGTACCGACCACGGCGCCTGGTGGCTGCCCTGGCGGGCGGCCAGGCCCAGCGGCCCGACCGAGCGCACCGTGACCGCCACGGACGAGCGGTCGCCGCGCCTGGTCGGGGCGAGCGTCACGACGATCTTGCGGCGCTCGCCCTTGGGTACGTTCAGGTCGGCGACGCGCGGCGTGGCGCCCGCCGACGGCGGCCAGGCGTCCCTGAGCGCGCCGCGCACCCGGCGGGGGCCCGGGTTCTCGACGATCAGCTCGACCGTGGCCCGCTGGCCGAGCCGTACGAGCGTGTCGCCGGAACGGTGGAACCTCAGCGGGCGCACCGCGCCGGCGAACACCAGGTCGACCACGATCGCGGCGGCCAGCAGCAGGCAGACCCCGGCCAGCGCGGCCCCGGGCTGCGGCGCCAGCAGCACCACGACGATCCCGATCGCCGCGACCAGCCCGGCACGTCCCGTGAGAGCCATCAGCGCGGGACCGGTACGGAGGCCAGGATGCCGTCGAGCAGGCCGTCGGCGGTCGCGCCCTCCAGCTCGGCCTCGGGCCGGAGCTGGATCCGGTGCCGCAGCGCGGGCCTGGCCAGCGCCTTGACGTCGTCAGGAGTCACGTACGGGCGCCCGGACAGCCACGCCCACGCCCGCGAGGCCGCCAGCAGCGCCGTGGCGCCACGTGGCGAGACGCCGAGCTGCAGCGACGGCGAGTTTCTGGTGGCGCGGGCCACGTCCACGATGTAGCCGAGCACCTCGGGCGCCACGTGCACCTTCGAGACCGCCTCCCGCCCGGCCGCCATGTCGTCGGCCGTGGCGACGGGCTTGACCTCGCTCAGGTCGCGCGGGTCGAAGCCGCGGGCGTGCCGTTCGAGCACGGAGATCTCCTGCTCGCGCGGCGGCAGCGGCACGGTCAGCTTGAGCAGGAACCGGTCGAGCTGGGCCTCGGGGAGCTGGTAGGTGCCCTCGTACTCGACGGGGTTCTGCGTCGCGCACACCACGAACGGGTCGGGCAGCGGCCGCGCCGCGCCCTCGACGCTGACCTGCCGCTCCTCCATCGCCTCCAGCAGCGCCGCCTGGGTCTTCGGCGGGGTGCGGTTGATCTCGTCGGCGAGCAGCAGGTTCGTGAACACCGGCCCCTCGCGGAACTCGAACTCCGCGGTCTTCGCGTCGTAGATCAGCGAGCCGGTCACGTCACCAGGCATCAGGTCCGGCGTGAACTGCACCCGTTTGAAGTCAAGGGACATGGCGGCCGACAACGTGCGCACCATCAACGTCTTGGC
The DNA here is from genome assembly GCF_040610775.1 of Nonomuraea sp. NPDC003709. Taxonomy (NCBI): domain Bacteria; kingdom Bacillati; phylum Actinomycetota; class Actinomycetes; order Streptosporangiales; family Streptosporangiaceae; genus Nonomuraea; species Nonomuraea sp. NPDC003709. The sequence continues at coordinate 444,765 of NZ_JBEXMW010000001.1, forward strand.
CACGCCCGGCACGCCTTCGAGCAGCACGTGCCCCCTGCACAGCAGCGCGATGACCAGCCCCGTCACCACCGCGTCCTGGCCGACCACGGCCTTGGACACCTCGGCGCGCAGCGCGCCCAGCGCCTCCCTGGCCGAGTCGCCCGAGCTCGGGACGCGGAACGTCTCCTCAGAGTTCACTGACCTGCCTTTCGATGAAGTCCAAATATCCGGCCAACCCGACGAGCCCGGCGTCGTCCACCGGCGGTGGCCCGTAGAGCGCCGCGCCGACCTGGTGGGCGTCCTGGCCGGTGCGGGCGGCGAGCGCCGCGACGACCTCGTTCGGCCCGGCCCCCGATCCGAGCCCCAGCCTGGGCGTGAGCCGGTCGATCGTGCCCTCGCGCAGCGACTCCGCGGCCCGCTGCCGCGCGCGCCTGGCCCGGTAGAGCCTGCCGCGGCCCTCGACGGTCTCGGCCGCGCGCACGATGACCGGCAGCTTCTCCGTCACCACGGGGCCCAGCCGCCTGCCCCGCCAGAACGCCGTGAGAGCCAGGGCGATGAGGGACATGTAGACGGTCCAGCGGATGCTCTCGGGCATGAGGTCGTACATCGACTTGCCCCGCTCGCCCGGCAGCTCGGCGACGGGTGGCGGGGTCGCGGGGCGGACCAGCCAGGTCACGGGCCTGCCGGTGCCGATCAGGTTGAGCGCGAGCGCGGCGTTGCCGTCCTCGGCCAGGCGCTGGTTGGTCATGAAGCCGCCGTCGCCGACGACCGTGGTCACGCCGCCCGCCTGCGGGAAGCTGACCAGCGTGTATCCGTCGCCGGCCGGGTAGCAGCCGGTGGCCCCGGTGGGGCCGCGGAAGACGGCGCCGCCCAGGTAGGCGCTGCCGGCGGCCCGGGCGGCGGGGAGCGAGCACTCGGGCTCGCGCGAGCGCGTGCGCGCCGGGGCCGGCTCGCTGCGCACGCCGGGGGCGAGCGCGTCGAGACCGGGGAGGTCGCCGACGATCAGCCGGTCGCCCTGGATCCGGGTCAGGCTGTATTCGTCGAAGTACGACATGTCGGTGATCAGTAGCAGCCGGTTGCCGGTCGTGGCCTTGGCGGCGGCGGCTTCCACGGAGTCGACCCGGTCCACCGTGACGCCCCGTGACCTGAGCACCTCGGCCAGCGCCTTGGAGCCCGCCAGCGTGGTGTCGTCGGGATCCAGGGCCCGCGACGGGCCCCGCTCCGGGCCGAACAGGACGCCCGCGACCGCGATGAGCACGATGATGAGGCCGAGCAGGACGATGATCCGGCTGCCGCGCCAGGTGGAGCGCGCGGTGGGCGAGGTCGAGTAGGACGCGCCGTCGGCGGGGCGCGTGCGGACGCTCATGCGCTCCCGCCCGTCCCGGGCCGCTCGCCCGGGGCCGCGCCGACCGGAGTCCAGGCCGTGGCCGCCGCGCCGGCCCCGACCGGGACCGGGCGGGCCTGGCGGAGCTGCTCGTCCAGGTCGGCCATCTCCTCGTACGCCTCCCGCGTGCCCGCCACACCGCCATACGTCACGTCGTCGAACGACCGGGCGGCCGCCGCCAGCCTCGTGGCGAAGCCGGGCAGCGAGAGCGCCGCCTCACTGGTCAGCTCGTCGGCCGTGCGCCCCGGCATGCCGTCGACGAGCGCGCGTTCCTCCAGGTCACGGGCGATGGCGCGGAGCCGTTCCTGGACGGCCTCGGTCCAGCGCTGCTCGGCGGCCAGCCCGGCGGCCGCCGCCCGGTGCTCGGCCGCCGTCATCACCCGCTCCCCGAACAGCCCGCCCACGGTGAGCGCGTTCTTGCGGCTGGCCTTGCGGAGCTGCCACGAGATCAGCACGATCAGCGCGAGGATGACCAGCACGATGATCACGGAGGCGATGACCCCTCCGGCGGCGCCACCGCCCGCGGCCGTGTCCACCAGGTCGCCGAGGAACTGCATGACCCGCCGGTAGATCAGGTCGAGCAGGGACTCCTTCTCGTATGCAGGCTTGAGGAGCTCCTCCGCGGCCCGGCGCGCGGCCTCCTCCCTGTCGATCGGGCTCACGGCCTGGCGGAGTTGGAGGGGTGCCAGAGCTCGTCCGCGGAGGAGTGCACCCATCCCTGGCGCTGCTGCTCGATGGCCGCCGTCTGCAGCACGAGGTCGAACGCCTCGCTGCGCATGCGCCGGTCGGCGTAGAGCAGGCCGGCGACCCCGGCCTGGAACGGATAGGTGAGCATCGATCCGAGCGTGCCGCCGAGCGCGATGAGCACGGCCGACACGACGGTGGTGGCCACCGAGCCCGCGCCGAACATGCCGAACAGCGTGCCCGCCAGCGTGAAGGGCACCGACAGGACGCCCGCCACGAGCCCGACCAGCAGGGACGTGAGCAGCAGGATGCCGAAGACGCGCCAGAAGTCGCCGGTCACCAGGTGCCACGAGCGCCGCATGGCCTCGATCGCCCCCCTGCCCTCCAGCACCACGATGGGCGAGGCGAAGGCGAAGCGGGTCGTGAAGAACAGGTAGTAGCCGAGGTAGGCGATCATGAACAGGAAGGTCAGCCCGAGGACCACGCCTGCCGCGCCGGAGGAGACGTTCAACGCGACCACCACGATGAGCAGCACCATCACGACCAGCGGCACCAGCATGATGACGGCCATCAGCGCCACGACGCCGAACAGCGCGGGCGCCCTGCCCTTGACGAGCCGCCACGCCTCCCCGGCGGTGATGGTGCCGCCGAAGACGGCCCGGCCGAGGATCCTGGTCAGCACGCCGGTCAGCAGCGTGACCACGACGAACTGGACCATGTACGAGACGAGCGTGCCGCCGTACTGGGCGGCGACGCCGTACACGCTGGTGAGCTGGTCGGAGGAGGTGTACGCGCTCTCGGGGTCGGTGAACGCGCCGCTCATGGTGTCGAGCACGAACGCCTGGCCGACGGCCACGGGCACGGAGGCGAGCAGGGCGGCGACGGCCGACAGGCCGAGCACGGCCTTCGGGTTGGACCGGATCAGCTTGATCGTGCCGTCGAGGATGTCACCGAGGCCCAGGGGGCGCAGCGGGATGATGCCCGGCCTCAGCGCCGGTGGTGGCGGCGCGTAGCCGTAACCGGGCTGAGGATGCGGATAGGGCGGATAGGGTGTTTGGGGCCCGGGTCCCAGTGGCTGTTGTTGCTGAAGGGGCTCCCCGTACGGCTGCCCGTAGGGCATCTGCTGTGGCGCGCCTGGCGCGGTCCACGGGGAGGCCGGCGGGGCGCTGTAGGGCGGGGGCTGTTCGGCCGACCAGCCTGATGGCGTCTCGGGCGGGGGACCGTGACCGTCTGACATATCCCAATCCTGGCATGCTGAACGGGGCATTGGTGTCGCTGAGCGCATTCGCCGTCTCATCCTTGCCGTATTCGACGGAGAATCCGGTCGAGGTTCACGCCCAGGGGATGGCAGAAAGTTGCTCTGTTACCGCAGACTTGAGATTGCGGTCGCGGGGGGCGGACCTAAAATTCGCCTTTTGCATGGCTCATGTCACACTCATGGGCTCACCAAGGGTAACCTTCAGCGATCGTGCGGGTATGTCCCACAATGCGTAGAACGAATGAGGGGCCATGAAAGGTCGCGTGCTGGTCGTCGATGACGACGCCGCTCTCGCCGAGATGCTGGGGATCGTCCTGCGAGGGGAAGGCTTCGAGCCGTCTTTTGTCTCCGACGGCGACAAGGCCCTCGATGCGTTCCGGGATACACGCCCGGATCTGGTCCTGCTCGACCTGATGCTGCCGGGAGCGGACGGCATCGACGTCGCACGCAGGATCAGGGCTGAGTCGGGGGTTCCGATCGTCATGCTCACGGCCAAGAGCGACACGATCGACGTCGTTCTCGGGCTGGAGTCGGGGGCCGACGACTACATCGTCAAGCCGTTCAAGCCGAAGGAGCTCGTGGCCCGGGTGCGGGCGCGGCTCCGCCGCACCGATGAGCCGACCCCCGAGATCCTCCAGATCGGCGACATCACCATCGACGTGGCCGGGCACTCGGTCAAGCGGGGCGAGGAGACGATCAACCTCACGCCGCTGGAGTTCGACCTGCTGGTCGCGCTGGCCCGCAAGCCGCGCCAGGTGTTCACCCGCGAGGTCCTGCTCGAGCAGGTCTGGGGCTACCGGCACGCGGCCGACACGCGGCTGGTCAACGTGCACGTGCAGCGGCTCAGGGCCAAGATCGAGAAGGACCCCGAGCACCCCGAGATCGTGGTGACGGTCCGCGGCGTCGGCTACAAAGCCGGCCCCGCCTAGTCCACGTCCCGACCTGCCGTGCCCCCGGCGAAGAAGAAGCGTTTCCGCCGACGGACATTCCGCCAGATTCTGGGCGGCGTTCGCCGGCGGGTGCGCCGTGCGGCAGGCAGGACACGGAGCGTGTGGCGGCGCTCGCTCCAGCTCCAGGTGGTCACCAGCACGCTGGTGATCTCCGTGATCGTGGTGGTCGTGCTGGGCACGTTCCTGTCCGAGCAGATCAACCGGTCGGTCGTGCAGAGCAGCCAGCGCTCCTCCGCCAGCGAGGCCTTCGCCGACCGCCTCCAGATCGCCGACGCGCTGGCGCCCGAGACCGACGACCCGACCAAGCCGGCCGACAGCGGCAAGAAGGGCTCGGCCAACCCGCTCGACGACGTCATGGACATCGTCACCGGATCGGGTGAGAACGGCTCCAAGAAGCGCTACGACGTGCTGATACTCAACCAGGCGATCCCCGGCCAGTCGCGGGCGTCCGGGGGCGTCGTGCCGTCCAACGTGCCGGAGAGCCTGCGGCACAACGTGCAGAAGAAGACCGTCGGGTCCATCGAGAAGATCAAGTTCGCCGGCGAGAGCCAGCCCAGGCTCACGTACGTGGTCGGCGGCACCGTGCACGTGCCCTCCAGCGGCCAGAACTACGAGGTCTACCACTTCTTCCCGTTCACGGATGAAGAGGAGCTGCTGTCCAACGTCAGGCTGGCCATCGTCGTGGTCGGCCTCGGGCTCGTGCTGCTGCTCGCCGCCATCGCGTACCTGGTCGCCCGCCAGGTCGTCACTCCCGTACGGCTGGCGCGCCAGGCCGCCGAGCGCCTGGCCTCCGGCAAACTGGACGAACGGCTCAAGGTTCGCGGCGAGGACGACCTGGCCCGCCTGGCGAACTCGTTCAACGAGATGGCCGCCAACCTGGCGCTGAAGATCCACCAGCTGGAGGAGCTCTCGCAGGTCCAGCGGCAGTTCGTCTCCGACGTCTCCCACGAGCTGCGCACGCCGCTGACGACCGTGCGCATGGCCGCCGACCTGCTCTACGACGCCCGCGAGGACTTCGACCCGATGGCCTCCCGCTCGGCGGAGCTCATGCAGGCCCAGCTCGAACGGTTCGAGTCGATGCTGGCAGACCTGCTGGAGATCAGCCGCTACGACGCCGGCGCCGCGACGCTCGACCTCGACCCCGTGGACGTGCGCGACGTGGTGCTGCGGGCCATCGCCGACTCCGAGGCGCTGGCCGAGCGGCACGCGACCCGCTTCGAGCTCCGGCTGCCGAACGAGCCGTGCATGGCCGAGATCGACAACCGCAGGGTCGAGCGGATCCTGCGCAACCTGCTGTTCAACGCCATCGAGCACGGCGAGGGCAGGGACATCGTGGTCACCGTCGGCGCCGACCGGGACGCGGTCGCGGTCGCGGTGCGCGACCACGGGATCGGGCTGAAGGGCGGCGAGGACACGATGGTGTTCGACCGGTTCTGGCGGGCCGACCCGTCGCGGGCGCGGACGATCGGCGGCACCGGGCTGGGGCTGGCGATCTCGCGCGAGGACGCCACGCTGCACGGCGGCTGGCTGCAGGCGTGGGGACAGCCGGGGGAGGGCTCGCAGTTCAGGCTGACGCTGCCGAGGACGGCCGGGGCCGATCTGAAGGGCTCGCCGCTGTCGCTGGTGCCGCCGGAGATCGAGATGCGGCGTACGTGGCGTACGGCCATGACGCCGGTGCTGCTGCCGGCCTCGGCGGACGGGGCCGACCATGACGACTAGGCGGCGTGAACGGGTGTGGCGGCTCGGCGCGGTGTTCGTGATCGGGGTCGCGGTGGTCTGCGCGGGCTCCGGCTGCACCGTGATCCCCGTGACCGGTCCCGTCACCGTCAACGAGGCCGGCAGCGGCGACCCGCTGAGCAAGCCGTTCCACCGCATGATCGCCTTCCCGCCCGACAAGACCTGGAACGAGGAGCAGACGATCAGGGGTCTGCAGGCGGCCATGGCGGCCTACGCCGACGACCCGACCATCCTGCCCCAGTACCTGACCCAGGAGGCGCGGGCGAAGTGGAGCGCCTCGGGGCCGGTGACAGTGGTCGACGACGCGTTCGAGGTCGTGCCTCCCACCGAGCGCGAGGAGACGGAGCCGGTGGAGAAGGTCACGGTCAAGGGCCGGTGGGTGGCGCGTATCAAGGAGGACGACTCGTACGCCCCCACCGCCGGTCCCTGGGTGGACTCCTTCGAGCTCGTGAAGGCCGAAGGCGGCGGTTACCTGGTCAAGAGCCTGCCCAACGGGCTGCTGCTCACCGACTCCGACGTGAGCCGCGCGTACCGGGCCACGAACCTCTACTATCTGAACGGCAACAGCCCGAACACGCTGGTCGTGGACCGCGTGCGACTGCGGCTGAAGCCGACGGAGACGTACGCGCAGACCATCCTGCAGCGCCTGCTCAAGAGCCCCACCTCGGCCCTGCAGGGGGCGGTGACGACGAGCTTTCCGCTCGACACCAAGGTCGAGTCGATCAGGTCCGGCGAGGACCGCGTGGTGATCAACCTCTCCGGCCCCCTCGACACCCTTGACCTGGGCGCCGAGGACTCCCTGCGGGCCCAGATCAGGTACAGCCTGAACAAGAACGAGATCGCCAAGGGCCGCGTCATCGAGATCCAGGTGAACGGGGAGTCCTACTCCATCGACCGGCCCGACTCCGACGACGACTGGCTGGACGCCACCAGCGACGCCGCGTACTACATCAGCAAGGGCGCGGTCCACTACATGAGCAAGGACGGGCCCGCGGGCAGCGTGCCGGGTCCGGCGGGGCAGGAGCGCGACGGCTTCCACGGCTTCGCCCTGTCCAAGGACGGTGGGTACGTCGCCGCCCAGACCTCCACCGGCATCTCGGTGGCGGCGCTGACGCAGTCGGGGCGCTGGCAGGAGGTCATCCAGGGCACCCTGACCCCGCCCACGTGGCACCGCGACGGGTCACTGTGGACCTACGACCAGACGAACGCCGCCCTGCTCCGGTATGACCCGCTCAGCGGGAAGGGACCCCAGCGGATCTCCGCGCCCAAGCTGACCGGGCTGGACGTCACCCGGCTCAGGATCGCCAGGGACGGCGTGCGGGTGGCGGTCACCACCGGTCAGAACACGGTCCAGATCGGCGCGCTCACGGGCGGGGCGGCGGGGATGATGCTGGGCAACTTCCAGGCCCTGACCACCACCGAGGGGGGAAACAAGATCCTCGACGTGGCCTGGGAGGATGACGAGCACCTGCTGGTGCTGGTGGAGGGCCAGGCGGGGCAGGTGCTCAACGAGATCAACGTGGGGGACGGGGAGATCGAGGGAGTGCCGCTGAAGGAGCCGCTCGCGGCGGTGGCCGCGGTGAACGACCGCGTGCTGGCGGAGGCGAAGACGGCCAAGGGCAACCAGATCATGGAGCTCGGCCAGGACCGGCAGTCCTGGACCCCCAAGATCGAATCCGGCGCCAGCACGCCGCTCTTCCCCCTGGGTTAGCCGCTCGTCTCTCCCTGGGCCGGCCGCTCGTCGGCCCGGACGGAAATTGTCGGTCGCGGGCGGCATCCTGGCACGCGTGCTGACCGCCGTGCTCGACCTCGTCCTCCCGCAGTCCTGCGCCGGGTGCGCCGCCGGTGGTGCGCGGTGGTGCGCCGGCTGTCAGGCCGAGCTCGTCGGCGCGCCCGCCAGGCGGTTGCCCGAGCCCGTGCCGGACGGCCTGCCCGACTGCTGGTCGGCGGCACCGTACGAGGGCGCGGTGCGCAGGGCGGTCGTGGCGTACAAGGAGCGGGGCGCGGTGGCGTTGGCGGAGGTGCTGGCGGAGGCCGTGGCGTTCACCGTCGTGACGGCGGTCAACGGCGCGAAGGCACCCTGGGCCGGCGGGCGGTTCGCGGTGGTGCCGGTGCCGAGCGCGCGGCAGACGCGACGGCACCGGGGCCACGACCCGGTCGGGCGGCTGGCGGTGCTGGCCGCCGGCCGGCTGCGGGCGTGGGGCCTGCGGGCCGAGGCCTGGCCGGCGCTGGGCCAGGCGCGGCGGGTGGCCGACCAGGCGGGGCTGAGTTCCGCCGAGAGGAGCTCCAACCTCGCGGGGGCACTCCAGGTGCGGCGGGCCGCGAAAGGCCCTCCAGCGGCCTGTGCGGTGCTCCTGGACGACATCGTCACGACCGGGGCCACCCTCGTGGAGGCCGCCAGGGCGCTGAGCTCGGCGGGGGTGCGAGTGCCGCTGGCCGCGACCGTGGCCGCGACACGCCGAAGATCTTGAAAAGGATTACGGTTACGGTGAGTAAAGAAAGATCCACATCGCTATCCTCACCACAAGGCCACATGTCACTTCCCCCAAGGGGGCGGCAGGGCTGCTCAGTGGGCGGGAGCTCCACCCTCATAAGGGTTGCCGATCGGTTAAATAGGGCATTTGGGAGAGCATGAGGACCTCGGGAAAATCACGGTACGTGATCCTTTGGCCGATCCTCCGGCTGACATTCGCGCAGGATGCGGATAGCGTTCTGACATGGCACCCGTTCGGGTCCGTGGTTGCGCAGGGTCGGGGTCCCCGACTCTGCTAGCCGATGCCAGCCGCAGGCAAAACGGTCCACGTAAGGCGACTCTTTGTCGACCGATCACGGTGCGGCTTAGGGATAAGTCCTGCCTTCCCGAGGGTCCAGATGTCCCTCGCCAGAAGAGAAGGGCAGTAGTGGCAACAGAGCTGCGAAATCCTCAGCAGGCGGATGTGGGGTCGAAGACCAGGTCGGCCGGACGGGTGCCAACCGAGTTCCCGGTGACGCAGAGTCGGAAGAGGGTAACGGTGACAGAAAGGCAGACAGCAGACCCCGTCCGACAGGCACGTCGTCGGGCGCTCTTGCTCAGTCGCTAGACCGAAGGGGGGCTGTTGCATGGACATCATCGTCAAGGGCCGGCACACAGGTGTGAGTGATCGGTTCCGTGACCAAGTGACGACCAAGCTGGCCAGGATCGAACGTCTGGACAACAAACTCATCCGAGTTGATGTGGAGGTGTCGAAAGAACGCAATCCGCGCCTCGCTGACCAGCGCGAGCGCGTCGAGCTCACCATTCACTCTCGAGGACCGGCCATCCGCGCCGAAGCCTCGGCCGACGACCGATTCGCAGCCCTCGACATGGCCCTCGACAAGCTGGAAGGCCGCCTCAGGCGGCTGGCCGACCGGCGCAAGGTCCACCACGGCAACCACTGCCCGCCCTCTGTGGCGGAGATCACCGCGGCACTCCCCGACGTCGCGGACCTGACCCCGCGGGAGGCCACCGCCCCCGCCGAGGCCGAAGAGGACGAGCAGGTTCAGCGCGACCAGCGCTACGACGACATCGTCCCGATCGAGATGGACGGCGAAGGGCCACTCGTCGTCCGAGAGAAGTTCCACAAAGCGGAACCCATGACCATCGACCAGGCCCTCCTCGAGATGGAGCTGGTCGGGCACGACTTCTACCTGTTCCGTGACAAGGAGAGCGGCCAGCCGTGCGTGGTCTACAACAGACGCGGCTACAACTACGGCGTGTTGCGGCTCGTAGAGCCATGATCGCGCGCTAAAAGATCTTCTCGACCACCCGAGAACCGCGGCTCCCGTGCCATCATTGCGGTTCAACGGCTCTGGCCCCCCGACGAGGAGGAGACGTGAGCGAGCTCAGTCAGGTTCAGATGAGCGAGCGAAGCGAAGCGAAGGCTGTCGCGAGGCGGATCAAGGAGGCCTCGTGACCGAGTCTGGCGAGGTCCGTACCCCAGCGACCGAGCCGATCCGCGTGTTGATCGTTGACGATCACGAGCTGATCCGGCGGAGCCTGGCTCTCGCGCTGGCCGCTGAGCCCGACATCGAGGTGGTCGGCGAAGCGAGTGACGGGCAGGAGGCGGTCGAGTTGGCCAACCGCCTCATGCCCGACATCGCGCTCATGGACGTGCGTATGCCACGGCAGGACGGGATCGAGGCCACGAAGGGCATCAAGGCCTCGGTCCCGAGCACGCGCGTCATCATGCTGACGGTGAGCGACGAGGAAGAAGACCTCTTCGAGGCCATCAAGGCAGGCGCCACCGGCTATCTGCTCAAGGACGTCCAGATCAACGACGTGCCGGCCGCGGTGCGCGGCGTGCACGAGGGCCAGTCCTTAATCAACCCGGCGATGGCCGCCAAGCTCATCAGCGAATTCCAGAACATGAGCCGCAAGGAGTCCGAGCGCCCTCCCCAGCTCCCCGTCCCCCGCCTGACCGATCGCGAGATGGAGGTCCTGCGGCTGGTGGCCAAGGGGATGAACAACCGCGAGATCGCCAAGCAGCTGTTCATCTCCGAGAACACCGTGAAGAACCACGTACGCAACATCCTCGACAAGCTGCAACTGCACTCGAGGATGGAGGCCGTGGTGTACGCGGTGCGGGAACGCATGCTGGAGATCACCTAGCCGTCCATGCGGGGAGCCTCACCCCGGCTCTCACCTGGACGGCTCAGGGGCAGGCAGCCATCGCCGCCCGCGAAGCCGGGTCCCCCGTTCCCATCTGGGCTGGCAGGGACAGTCAGTCCCCACGCCCCGGAGGCCGCGTCCCCCGGTTCCTCGTCTGGGCGGCCAGGCAGGGGACAGGGCAACCACCGCCGTCCGCGAGATCCCGTCCCCTCGATTCCCATCCGGGCGGGCAGAGGCGGGCATTCACCCACGCCCCGGCGGCCGTGCCGCCCCCGTTCCCACCTGGGCGGTCAAGGGACAGGCACAGCCATCGCCGCCCGCGCCCGCGCTCGCCCGCCTGGCGCCGTCGTGCTGGGGTGCTATCGGGCGGTGGCGGCGGCGTTCAGGATCGGGACGAGCTCGGGCGGATCGGCGTGCTCGACCCGTACGGAATCGCAGCCCACCCACTCCGCCGCAGACCACAGGGCGTCCGCCAGGGCGTCGGCCCACCTGGCGGGCGACAGGCCCGGCTCCAGGTGGAGCTGCCGGATCACCAGCGTGCTGCCCTCACGGGCCGGGTCGACGCGGCCGATCAGCCGGCCGCCCGCCAGCACGGGCATCGTGAAGTAGCCGTGGACCCGTTTGTGCTTGGGGACGTACAGCTCGAGCGTGTACTGGAAGCCGAAGACGCGCTCGGTACGGCCGCGGTGCCAGATGAGGGAGTCGAACGGCGACAGCAGCGTCGTGCGATGGCGCCCGCGCGGCTCGGACTCCAGCGCCGCCGGGTCCGCCCAGGCGTTGGGGGAGCCCTTCTTGCCCGGCCAGCCCGAGACCGTCACGGGGACCAGGCCCGCCGCGCCGCTGCGCAGGGCCGCGTCGAGCATGGCGGCGTACTCGCCCTTCAGGCGCAGGAAGTCGATGAGGTCGGTCCTGTTGGCCACGCCCAGGGACCGGCCCGCCACGGCGGCCAGGCGTACGACGCACTCCTCGTCGGAGAGGTCGTCGGCCAGGAGCTCCGCTGGGACCACGCGCTCGGCCAGGTCGTAGACGCGCCGCCAGCCGACACGGCGGCTGCAGACCAGCTCGCCGATGTCGAGCAGCCACTCCAGGCCGATCTTGGAGTCGGACCAGTCCCACCACGGGCCGCCGTTCTTGGCCCCGCCGACGTCCGAGGTCGTCAGCGGGCCCTGCTCGCGTACCTGCTCGAGCAGCTTGTCCACCCCGTCGGGCACCTCGTGCCAGCGGTAGCGCCGCTTACGGTACGCCCGGCGCCGGAACGAGTAGAGGGGCCAGTGCTCGACGGGCAGGATGCAGGCGGCGTGGCACCAGTATTCGAAGCTCTGGGCGGGGTTGTGCCAGTAGGCCCGTTCGATGCTGGCCCGTCCCACCGCGCCCAGGCGAGCGTAGGCGACCAGCTCGTGGGAGCGGGCGAGCACTGAGATCGTGTCGAGCTGCACGGCGCCCAGCCTGCGCAGCATCGCGTGCGCCCCGCCCTTACGCGCGTCGGCGCCGATCATGCCCTGTGAGCGGAGGATGATCCGGCGCGCCTCGTCGAGGGTCAGGTCGATGGTGCCGGTCATGGCTGCGATTGCTTATGGCGATGCATGCGAGCAATGTAGCGACGGCCACCGACAAAACATCCCCGCCCGCCCACCCTTTGGGCACACCACCTGCCATCCGCGCCCGGCCCACCCACCGCCAACGCCACCGGCCCCACCAACACCGACCGCCCCCGCCGATGCCTCCCGCGCGGATGCCTCCCGCGCGGATGCGTCCTGCGCCGATGTGTCCCGCGCTGATGTGTCCTGCGCCGATGTTTCCTGCGCCCGCCTGACGCCTGGTCGACGTTACCCGTGCCCGTCGGCAGTGGAGGTCGCCCATCGCCCGCTAGCTGGCACCGCCCACACCTGGCCCGCCGTCAGCCAACGTCCGGACTGCCGCCAGCCAATGCCCGGACTACCGCCGGCCCACGCCAGGCGCCCCGGCTCGCCGCCATCCTCGCCCGGCGGGCCGCTCGTCAATATCGCCCGGTCCTCGACCGTCGGCGTCACGGCGTCCGGTCTGCGCCACCGCGTCCGGTCTGCGCCACCGCGTCCGGTTGTGTCACCGCGTCCGGTTGTGTCAGCGCGTCCGGTTGTGTCACCGCGTCCGGTTGGCGTCACGGTGTCACCGCGTCCGGTCTGCCCGCCGTCAACGCCAGCCGTCTTGCGCCGATACGGATCGTGCCCGCCGATGCCACCTGAGAGCGGCCGGGCGGCAGGCGACGGCGCCTGTAGCAGACCCAGGGGTCCTCCAGCGCCGCCTGTCCGGCCTATGGCTCGTACGCCGCGTACGCAACCCCTCATCCCCGCCCGACACGCGCGACGGGCTCGTCGTTACGGGGATTGTGCCCGCCTATTACGAAAGGCCGCGGCCGGCGCCATCGAGTGTGGGAGAACCGGTCACCGGCGGCGCACAGAGCGTGGGAGATGGGAGCTGGCGGGGCACCCGTGGGTGGGTGCCCGCCCGGTGAAGCGTGCGTCAGCGGTGATCTTCAGCGTGCATGCCCACGCGGGGCGCGTCGATCACGACGTCGGTGAAGATATCGAAGACAAGGGCCAGGACGCCGCCCACGACGAACACTCCGGCGCCGATCCAGACGAGCGTCCAGTTGGCGGCCGTGAGGCCGAAGCCGGCCACCACCGTGCCCACCAGCATCACCGTCACTGCCAGCCACGATGACGCGCGCCCGGCGTGGCTGCCGAGATTCTCCGTATGCTCCGACTTCTTCCCCTCAACCATGATTAATCCTTCCTTTGCCGGTTATCGCGCTTATTGGTGCGAGCCGGCTCTCAACCGGCATACCCTCTGCCTTGACCCATTCTCCCAGATGGGTGTTGCGCCCTCGTCGTCACGGTGGCTGTGTCTGGTTGCGGAACCGCCTACGATGGCAACGGGGAAGTTTGTCTCGGCCTCTCCTCCTGGCGGCGCCGCCGGGGTAGACCTGCGAGGAGCTTTACATAAAGTGGCAGCCATTCTCGACAAGATCCTACGTGCCGGCGAAGGTAAGATCCTGCGCAAGCTCAAGCGGATCGCAGACCAGGTCAACTCCATCGAGGACGACTTCACGAGCCTGTCCGACGCGGAGTTGCGTGCGCTGACGGATGAGTTCAAGCAGCGCCATGCAGACGGTGAAACGCTCGACGATCTGCTTCCCGAGGCGTTCGCGACCGTGCGCGAGGCGGCCCGCCGCGTGCTCGGCCAGCGGCCCTACGACGTGCAGATCATGGGCGGCGCCAACCTCCATCTGGGCAACATCTCGGAGATGAAGACCGGTGAGGGCAAGACCCTCACCTGTACGCTTCCGGCGTACCTCAACGCCATCTCCGGCAAGGGCGTCCACGTCATCACGGTCAACGACTACCTGGCCAAGCGTGACGCCGAGACCATGGGCCGCATCCACCGGTTCCTCGGCCTCGAGGTCGGCTGCATCATCGCCGGCCAGCAGCCCGACGAGCGGCGCAAGCAGTACGAGGCCGACATCACGTACGGCACCAACAACGAGTTCGGCTTCGACTACCTGCGCGACAACATGGCGTGGTCGCTCGAGGAGTGCGCGCAGCGCGGCCACAACTTCGCGATCGTCGACGAGGTCGACTCCATCCTGATCGACGAGGCCCGTACGCCGCTGATCATCTCCGGCCCCGGCGAGCAGTCGGGCAAGTGGTACCAGGAGTTCGCCAAGATCGTGCCCCGCCTGCGCAGGGGCGTCGAGGCGAAGAACCCGGGCGAGGAGAGCACCGGCGACTACATCGTCGACGAGAAGAAGCGCACCGTCGGCATCCTGGAGGCCGGTGTCGAGAAGGTCGAGGACTGGCTCGGCATCGACAACCTCTACAAGCCCGAGCACACCCACCTCGTCGGCTTCCTGAACAACGCGCTCAAGGCCAAGGAGCTGTTCAAGAAGGACAAGGACTACATCGTCGCCGACGGCGAGGTCCTGATCGTCGACGAGTTCACCGGCCGCATCCTGCACGGGCGCCGCTACAACGAGGGCATGCACCAGGCCATCGAGGCCAAAGAGAGCGTGAAGATCAAGGACGAGAACCAGACTCTCGCCACGGTCACCCTGCAGAACTACTTCCGCCTCTACACCAAGCTGAGCGGAATGACCGGTACGGCCGCGACCGAAGCCAACGAGTTCCACCAGACGTACAAGCTGGGTGTCGTCCCGATCCCGACCAACCGGCCGATGGTCCGCAAGGACCAGGCGGACGTGGTCTACAAGACCGAGGACGCCAAGTTCGACGCGGTGGTCCAGGACATCAAGGAGCGCTACGAGGCCGGCCAGCCGGTGCTCGTCGGCACGACCTCGGTGGAGAAGTCCGAGCGGCTGTCCAAGGCGCTCAAGCGCCGCGGCGTGCAGCACGAGGTGCTCAACGCGAAGAACCACGCGCGTGAGGCGTCGATCATCGCCGAGGCCGGGCGCAAGGGCGCGGTCACCGTCGCCACCAACATGGCCGGTCGAGGCACCGACATCATGCTCGGCGGCAACTCCGAGTTCCGCGCCGACCTCGAGCTGCGCCAGCGCGGCCTCGACCCGGTCGAGACGCCGGAGGAGTACGAGAAGGCCTACCCCGAGGCGCTGGAGAAGGCCAGGGCGGCGGTCAAGGCCGAGCACGACGAGGTCACCTCGCTCGGCGGCCTCTACGTTCTCGGCACCGAGCGCCACGAGTCGCGCCGCATCGACAACCAGCTCCGCGGCCGCTCCGGCCGTCAGGGCGACCCCGGTGAGTCGCGGTTCTACCTGTCGCTCGGCGACGACCTCATGCGCCTGTTCAACTCGGCCAGGGTCGAGATGATCATGACCAGGCTGCAGATCCCCGACGACCAGCCGATCGAGTCGGGCATCGTCTCCAAGGCCATCGCCTCCGCCCAGCACCAGGTCGAGCAGCAGAACTTCGAGATCCGCAAGGAAGTTCTGAAGTACGACGAGGTCATGGACCGCCAGCGCAAGGTCATCTACGCCGAGCGCCACCGCGTGCTGGAGGGGGCCGACCTGCACGAGCAGGTGCGCGGCTTCGTCGGCGAGGTGATCGACGGCTACGTGCAGGGCGCCACGTCCGAGGGCTTCGCCGAGGAGTGGGACCTCGACAAGCTGTGGAAGGCGTTCGGGGAGCTCTACCCGATCTCGATCAAGATCGAGGACCTCGTCGAGGAGGCCGGCTCGCGCGAAGAGCTGTCCGCCGAGTTCATCTCCGAGAAGGTCAAGGCCGACGCGCTCGAGGCGTACGCCAGGCGCGAGGAGGAGTTCGGCCCCGAGACCACGCGCGACCTGGAGCGCCGCGTGATCCTCTCGGTCCTCGACCGGAAGTGGCGCGAGCACCTGTACGAGATGGACTACCTGCGCGAGGGCATCGGCATGCGGGCCTACGCGCAGAAGGACCCCAAGATCGAGTACGCCCGCGAGGGCTTCGAGATGTTCGCCGCGATGCTCGAGGGCATCAAGGAGGACTCGGTCGGGTTCCTGTTCAACCTCGAGGTGGAGGTGCAGGAAAACCCGATCGTCGAGGAGGAGGACGCGGCCATCGCGGAGACCCGCTCGATCATCGCGCGCGGGCTGCGCGGGCCTGAGCGTCCGGCCGAGCTCGAATACTCCGCGCCCGGCGAGCAGGGCGAGGTCGAGCACACCCGCGTCCGCACCACTTCGGCGGAGCGGGCCGCGTACGGAAACGTGGAGCGCAACGCGCCCTGCCCGTGCGGGTCGGGCAAGAAGTACAAGCGCTGCCACGGCGATCCCAAGAACGCCGCCTGACGCTTCTTTTTGAGACCCCCACCTCGTGTGGGGGTCTCTCTTTTTCTGCGTCTTTTCTGCGCCTTTTTTATGCTGTTTCAAAGTCGGTGCAGAGCCATTGGGCGCCTCTCCGTTCGAGCCGTATCGCCAGGACGCGGTTGCGGTCGCCACAGTGCACCAGCATGCACATCTCCACGGCGCCGTCCCTGGGCTCCTTGACGTGCACGCTGCCGGCGAACGGGGGGCGGCTGGTCCTGATCATCTTGCCTGCCTGGACCAGCTCCCGGTAGGCGCGAGCTGTGAGCTTGTCGGCCACGGTCTCCGGCGGGCGGCGGCCCGCGAGCACCTCTGCCAGCGCCTGGCCGAGGTGGCGCAGCTTGCGCTCATCGGGGATGGATCCCGGCGGGCCCCATACGAGGGGGTGGGGGTCCAGGGCCAGGGTGCCGTGGATTTCCGGGGGTGCGATTTCCGATGTCGGCTGCTCTTCGTCGTAGGGGGGTTCGGGGGTGGGGGTGACGCCGATGCGGGGGGTTGTTGACACGCATCCTCCAAATTCTTGGACGAAGAAAGAATCGTTATAAGGAGTTTTCGGTCTGGGCTAGGAATACAAATGCCGCCAACTTCTCCTGGGGGTGGCTGGGTTTGTCCGTCTTTGATGGAGAAGATTTTTGGAAGTTGGATCCCCTTGGAGTGGGGGTGGGCGGCTATTCCGGACATGATTGGCTGGGTTGCGGGCGCCCCAAACCCTTTTGGGCATGCGCGTAGTGGGGTGGTGGCCGTCCCTTTTTCGGGGACGCGGAGTGGGCTCCGCCGTTGATGGGCGCCGGACGCGGCCGCGGGGCGTCTCACCGACGCGGCGCTTTGGAGGGCTGGGCGGGGCGAGGCACGTGGGGCGGCGGTGTGGCGCTGCGGCGGGGTGGCCTGGGGCTCGTGGGGCTCGCGCTCGCGGGGCGTTTGGCCGGGCGGTGGTCGGGGGCTGGAAGGGCGTGTCGTCCGTGGCGCGGTGGTTGTGGGCTGCCTGGGCGTCCCGTTTATGGCGTCCAGGCTGGGCTGTGCTGGGTGCCGCCGTCTCGCCGTTGTTGGCGCCGGGCGCGGCCGTGGGGCGTCTCCGTGGGTGGGTGGAGCGGCTTGGGGCGGGGGTGAGGGGGTGGCGGTTAGGTTTCGCCTGAGTCGAGGTCGGGTTCGGGTTCGCGGCCCGGTGTGAGGATGTTGAGTTTGCGGATGAGGAAGGTGAAGACGGCGTAGTAGACGACGCCGTAAATCACCCCCAAGATCAGGATCCCGGGCAAATTCTGGGTGTTCGACTTGCTGGCGTTCAGGAGCATGTCGAGCAGGCCGGCGGAGAAGCCGAATCCCAGTTGTCCGCCGATCAAGGTGGTCAGGGCCATGGCCAGGCCGGTCAGGATGGCGTGCACCACCAGGAGCAGGGGGGCCACGAAGATGAAGGCGAACTCGATCGGCTCCGTGATCCCCGTGACGAACGACGCCAGGGCGGCCGAGAGCATGATGCCGCCCACCGTGGCGCGGCGGTGGGGTGGGGCGGCGCGCCACATGGCGAGGGCGGCGGCGGGCAGGGCGAACATCATGATGGGGAAGAAGCCGGCCATGAACTGGCCGGCGTGCGGGGCGCCGCCGAAGTAGCAGTTCCAGTCCCCGCCCAGCACCCGGCCGCCCACCTCGCACTGCGGCACCACGTACCAGACGACGGAGTTGACGAAGTGGTGCAGGCCGAGGGGGATGAGCAGGCGGTTGATGAGGCCGTAGATGCCGGTGCCGATCGGGCCGATGGCGGCCAGGGCCTCGCCGGCGTGGCGGATCCACTCGCCGATCACCGGCCAGAGCCAGCCGAAGACCACGCCGAGGAGCAGGGCCACGATGGAGGTGATGATGGGGACGAATCGGCGACCGCCGAAGAAGGCCAGCCAGGACGGCAGCTTGATGCGGTGGAAGCGCTGCCAGAGGAGGGCGGCGACCAGGCCCATGACGATGCCGCCGAGGACCTTGGTCGGGTTCTGCATGCCGTAGTTGATGATCTCCTTGATGCCCTGGGCCTGGGCCTCCTTGATGAGGACGGTGTCGCGGATGTCGGAGCCGAAGAACATCACCTTGGTCACCCGGTCGAAGACCAGGTAGCCGACCACGGCGGCCAGGGCGGTGGAGCCGTCGGCCTTGCGGGCGAAGCCGATCGCCACTCCCACGGCGAACAGCAACGGCAGGTTCTCGAACAGCGCCGCGCCGGCCGCGGCCAGCACCTCGGCGACCTGGTTCATCCAGGCGAACCCGGCCACGTCCGCCAGGCCGCCCGGCTCGGCGCCGTTGGAGCCGAGCATGTCGGGCTGGCCGAAGCGCAGCAGCAGGGCGGCGGCGGGCAGGGCGGCGATGGGCAGCATGAGGGAGCGGCCCAGCCGCTGGAGCACGGTCATCACGCGAGCGAACGGCGAAGGCCGGGCGGCGGTGGTCTCGTTCACCGGGCGTTCCTCCGAGCCGGGTGAGGCCTCAGCCCCGTCTTACGGGCATTTCCAGGATGGTGCGCAACTGGTAGCGATCCGCACGATACGTGGACACGCCCAGCTCCGCACAGACGCCGCCGGCGAACGACCTGCGCTGCAGCAGCAGTACGGCGCCGCCGCGCGGGAGCTTCAGCAGGTCCGCGTCGCTCGGATCGGCGATGCCGCCGTCGATGGTGAGCTCGCCGGCGTCCATGACCAGGCCGTAGCGGCTCTCCAGCAGCTCATAAAGTGATTTATCCGACAGGTCGTGGGAACCCAGGTCGGGGGCGAGCTTGACCGGGATGTGCGCCCGTTCGATGGACAGCGGCTCCCCGTCGGCCATCCGCAGCCGCTCGATGAAGTGCACCTCCTCGCCCGGCTGGATCCCCAGCTCCTTGGCGAGGTGCGCGCTGGCCCGCACGATCCGGCGATCGAGGTCGCGCGAGCCCGGGATCATGCCCCGCGCCCTCATGTCGTCGGTGAACGACGTCAGCTGCAGCGCCAGCTCGATCTTGGGCCGGGCGACGAACGTCCCCTTGCCCGGCACCCGGTGCAGGCGACCCTCGGACACGAGGTGGTCGACGGCCTGCCGTACGGTCATCCTGGACAGGCCGAAGCGCTGGCAGAGCTCGCGCTCGGACGGGATGGCCGCCCCGATGCTCAGCTCGTCGCTGTCGATGAGGTCCAACAGGATCTCGCGGAGCTGGAAATACTTGGGCACCGGGCTGTCCGGATCGATGTGCGCCACGGATCCTCCCCTCGATCGCGACCTTGGCAATGGGTTATGGTTCGTACTGGTCTAGTCCGGACTAGACCACATGTCGCGAAAGACGGTCAAGTCCGCGTCGCAGTCGATCAAGGAAAGAGCCCGAGATGACCACGAAGATGCGCAGCGAGATCGCCGAGCAGCCGGCCGCGCTGCGGGCCACCCTGGACTCCCTGCTGCCGAGGGTCGACGAGGTGAGAGCAGTGGGCGAGCAGACTCGCCAGCTGCTGTTCATCGCGCGCGGTACCTCTGACAATGCTGCAGTTTATGGGCGATACCTGGTCGAATCACACGCGGGCCGCCTGGCCGCGCTGGCCGCGCCCTCGATCGCCACGACGTACAAGCGCAAGCTGGACCTGGACGGGGTGCTGGCCGTCGCGATCTCGCAGTCGGGGCGCACCGAGGAGATCGTCGAGACGCTGGCCTGGGCCAAGGACTGCGGGGCCAGGACTGTCGGCATCACGAACGGCGGCGAGCAGAGCCCCCTCGCGCAGGCCGCCGACGTGGCCCTGTGCACGGTCGCCGGCGAGGAGAAGGCCGTTCCCGCGACCAAGACGTACACGACGCAGCTCGCGGCCCTGGCGGTGCTCGCGCTGGGCCTGGGCGCCGACGTGGACGCGGAGGACCTGCGGCGGGTGCCCGAGGCGGTGGAGAAGCTGATCACCGAGCCGGGCGACCTGGAGGCCGTGGTCGAGGGCCTGCTGGACAAGCCGGGCGTGGTCGTGTCCGGGCGCGGGCTGGCGTTCTCGACGGCCCTGGAGACGGCGCTGAAGCTCAAGGAGGCCTGCTACCTGCACGCCATGGGCCTGTCCTACGCCGACCTGCTGCACGGCCCCATCGCCGTGGTCGACGCCGACACGCCCGCGCTGCTGGTCGCCGCCGAGAACAGCCCGACCCTGTCCGGTACGGTCGCGCTGGCCGAGCGGGTGGTGGCCGCGGGCGCGGCGGCGTACACGATCGGTGGCGGCGACGCGCTCGCACGGGCGGGCACCGCCGCGCTGAACGGCCCCCACCTGCCCGAATGGGTGGCTCCGATGGGGTTGATCGTGCCCGGTCAGCTGCTCACCGAGGCGCTGGCCCGCAGGCTCGGTATCGACCCCGACGCGCCGCGCGGGCTGAACAAGGTCACCCAGACCGACTGAAATAGCCTGGTCACAAGAGCTCTAGGGAGGGCCGGATGGCGGCTGACGCGAACGCGATCATCGCCGGTTTGGGCGGGGCCGACAACATCATCGAGATCGAGCCCTGCATCACCCGGTTGCGCACGGAGGTGCACGACGCGTCCAAGGTCGATCAGGCCGCCCTCAGGGCGGCGGGCGCGCACGGCGTGATGGCCGCGGGGAACGTGGTCCAGGTCGTCGTCGGGCCGGAGGCGGACACCATCGCCAGCGACATCGAGGACATCATCGGCTAAGGGCGAGACCATGACGACTGTTCTCGCCCCGGTTGAGGGGGCAGCTGTGGGGTTGGCCGCCGTGCCCGACCCGGTGTTCTCCGCCGGGCTGGTCGGGCCGGGGGCCGCGATCGACCCGCTGCGCGGGCCGGGCAAGGCCATAGCCCCCATAGCTGGAAAAATCATGAAACTGCATCCGCACGCGTACGTCATCGTCGGAGACGACGGCAGAGGCGTCCTGGTGCACCTGGGCATCGACACGGTCCAGCTCAAAGGCCAGGGGTTCGAGCTCCTGGCCGCCGAGGGCGACCGCGTGAGCGCCGGTCAGCCCGTCGTGGCCTGGGATCCGGCGGTCGTCGAGGCGGGCGGCCGCTCGCCGGTCTGCCCGGTCGTCGCGCTCGACGCCCTCTCCGGATCCGTGACCGAGGTCGCGGAGGGGGCGGTTCACGCGGGGGACGAGCTCTTCCGATGGGAATAGCTCCGGAACGAGCGTGTTCGCCGAGACGGCAGAATGTACACGCGCTATCGCACGAGGGTCCGGCTGGTCTGGACCGGCACCAGAAGGAGGAGTAATGGGTGAGCGCAAGGTCACCGTGGGGGCGGAAGTGGGGCTGCACGCCCGGCCCGCCGCGACGTTCGTCCAGCGGGCGAAGAAGGCCCCCATGGACATCACGGTGACGAAGTCCCACGGCAGCCAGCAGGTCAACGGCAAGAGCATTCTCGCGATCATGGCCCTGGACGTCAGGCAGGGCGAGACCGTCGTGATCAGCGCGGAGGGCGAGGGGTCGGAAGAGGTCCTCGACGAGCTGGCCGCGATCGCCGCGGCGCCATGAACCTGCGGGGGGTCGGGGTCAGCCCGGGCATCGGGCACGGCCCCGCGTACGTGCTGACCGTCTCCGTGCCCGAACCCCCCGAGGGCGCCACCTACACCGGTGAGGCGGATCAGGAGAAGGAGCGCGCGATGGCCGCGCTCACACAGGTCGCGGGAGAGTTGGAGGCCCGGGGGAACCAGGCGGGCGGCGAGGCCGAGGAGATCCTCAAGGCCCAGGCGCTGATGGCCGAGGATCCCGGGCTGGTCGTCAAGATGCGAACGTTGATCGACCGCGGCCTGGCCGCCCCGAGGGCGGTTTTTGAAGCTTTCACGAAATATCGGGACGTACTGGCCGGGTCCGGGGGCTACCTGGGCGAGCGGGCCGCCGACCTCGACGACATCAGGGACCGCGTGATCGCGCTGCTCTACGGGCACGCCATGCAGGGGCTCCCGGTCGCGCCCGAGGAGCCGTACGTGCTGGTCGCCAGGGACCTCGCGCCCGCCGACACGGCGATGCTGCGCAAGGAGGACGTCGCCGCGTTCGTCACCCAGGAGGGCGGCCCCACCAGCCACACCGCGATCATGGCCAGGGCGATGGGCGTGCCCGCCGTCGTGGCCTGCCCGGGCGCGCTGGAGATCCCGCCAGGCGTCCGGGTGATGGCCGACGGCACGTCGGGAGACGTACGCGTCGAGCCGGCCGAGTCCGACGTGGCCGAGGCGGTCGGCGCGGACGCCGCGCGGCAGGCGGCGATCGCCGCGGCGAAGGGACCGGGCAGGACCGCCGACGGGCACCCGGTTCCGCTGCTCGCCAACATCGGCGGCCCCGCGGACCTCGACGACGCCGTCAACGCCGGGGCCGAGGGGATCGGGCTCTACCGCACCGAGTTCCTCTTCCTCGACAGGACCGAGCCGCCGTCCACGGGGGAGCAGCGGCGGGCCTACCGCGCGGCGCTTGAGGCGTTCCCCGGCGGCAAGGTGGTCGTGCGAACCCTGGACGTGGGCGCGGACAAGCCGCTGGCGTTCCTGCCCGGGCCCGCCGAGCCGAACCCGGCGCTCGGTGAGCGGGGGCTGCGCAGGTTCAGGAGATTCCCCGACGTCATGGCGGCGCAGCTCGGCGCGCTCGCGGCCGTCGCCTCCGAACGGCTCCAGGTGATGGCGCCGATGGTGGCCACGGCCGAGGAGGCCGCATGGTTCGCGCAGGAGTGCCGGGCCAGGGGCCTGACGAACGTGGGCGCGATGGTCGAGGTCCCGTCGGCCGCGCTGCGCGCCCGCGAGCTGCTCACCCGGGTGGACTTCGTCTCGATCGGCACCAACGACCTCGCCCAGTACGCCTACGCCGCGGACCGCCAGGTCGGCGCCGTGAGCGCGCTGCACGACCCGTGGCTGCCCGCGCTGCTGGACCTGGTGGCCATGACCGCGGCCGCCGCCGCGAGAGCGGGCAAGCCGTGCGGCGTCTGCGGCGAGTCGGCCGCCGACCCGGCGCTGGCCTGCGTGCTCGTCGGGCTCGGGGTCTCCTCGCTGTCGATGGGCGCCGCGGCGCTGCCCGCCGTACGCGCCGTGCTGGCCGCGCACACGCTCGAGCAGTGCGAGCGGGCCGCCGAGGCCGCGCGGGCGCAGACGACGGCGGCGCAGGCGCGTGCGGCGGCCCGTGTGCACCTGTCCGGGCTCACCCGGCTGGGGCTGTAACCGGGTCCACATCCGGCCGTCTTGGTAAAGGGACGGTCTGGTGTGGGTTGTCTCATGGATACCTTTGGAGGCATGCTTCGACGGATCGGTACGGCAGGCCTCCTCGCGATCGCTCTGACAGCCTGCGGCGCAGGCGGCAGCCCGGCGGGTGCGACCCCGACCGGAGGAGGCAAGGCCGCACCGCCCGCGCAGACCCCGCAAACGACGCCTCCGCAGACGACGCCGCAGAGCCCGCCGCAGGCGCGGCAGGGCGCCGTCGAGCGCGTCCTGGCGAAGATGAGCGTCGAGGAGAAGGTCGGCCAGCTCTTCATGCCCGTCCTGTACGGCACCGCGGCCGACACGGTGTCGGGTGAGAACCAGGCCAGGTACGGCGCCCAGACCCCGGCCAAGGTGATCGCGAAGTACCATCTCGGCGGCGTGATCCTCTTCCCGCACAACATCAAGGGCGTCGGCCAGGTCGTCGGCCTCACCAACGGCCTGCAGCGCGCGTCCGCGGACGTCCCGCTCCTGATCGGCACCGACCAGGAGAACGGCCTGGTGGCCAGGATGTCCGCGCTCATGACCGACTTCCCCGGAGCCGCCCGGATCGGCGCCACCAAGGACCCCGACCGGGCGCGGGCCGTGGCCAGGGCCACCGGTGAGGAGCTGCGCGCGCTCGGCGTCAACCTCGACTTCGCCCCCGTCGCCGACGTGAACGTGAACCCCAAGAACCCGGTCATCGGCCCCCGGGCCTACGGCAACGACCCGGCGCGGGTGGCGAAGATGGTCGCGGCGGCGGTCAAGGGGTTCGGCGAGGCGAAGGTGGCCGCCACCGCCAAGCACTTCCCCGGCCACGGCGACACCGACGTCGACAGCCACACGGGGCTGCCGGTGATCAAGCACACGAAGGCTCAGTGGGAGAAGATCGACGCGCCGCCGTTCAGGGCGGCGATCGAGGCGGGCGTGGACGCCGTGATGAGCGCCCACCTCGTCTTCCCCAAGCTCGACCCGTCGGGCGACCCGGCCACGCTGTCCAAGCCCATCCTGACCGGCCTGCTGCGGCAGAAGCTCGGCTTCAAGGGCGTGATCTCCACCGACGCGCTCAACATGGAGGGCGTGCGCAAGAAGTACAACGACGGGGAGATCGCGGTGCGGGCCGTGCTGGCCGGGGCCGACCTGCTGCTCATGCCGAACGACCTGCCGAAGGCCTACCAGGCGGTGGTGGCGGCGGTGCGGTCGGGCCGGATCTCCAAGGACCGGCTCGACCAGTCCGTCACCAGGCTGCTCACGCTCAAGCAGGCCAAGGGCTACCTGACCGAGGCCCCCGCCGCCGACGCGGAGAGGGCGGCCGGCGTGCTGCGCTCCACGGCGCACCGCAAGCTGGCCGCCCAGGTCACGCGCTAGCTAGTGCGCGCCGCGCAGGCCGCTGGCGATGAACATCCCGGCCAGCATGGCGAACAGGAACGCCTGTAGGAACTGGATGAACATCTCGAACGCGGTCATCACGATCGTCATCAGCACGCCGAGGACGCCGAGCCCCGCGCCCAGCGGGGTGAGCCGCTCGAACAGGAACCAGAAGCCCACCGAGCTGAAGAAGGCCACGAGGATGTGGCCGGCGAACATGTTCGCGAACAACCGCACGAAGTGGGTGAACAGCGACGTGATGAACACCTCGGCCAGGATCAGCGGGGCATAGAGGCCGTACGCCCAGCCGGGCAGGCCCGGGAGGTGCACGATGCCCCGCAGGTAGCCGCGCACGCCGTGGTGCCGGACGCCGAGGTAGACCTTGATGCCGTACACGATGAGCGCCAGCACCAGGGGGAAGGCGATGTGCGCGGCGACGGGGAACTGGATGAGCGGGACGATGCCCATCAGGTTCCAGATGAGCACGGTCAGGAAGGTCGTGAGGAGGAAGCCCATCCATCGGTCGGAGTCGGCGCCGAGGCTGGGCCGGGCGATCTGGTCGCGTACGAACAGGTACGCGTACTCGCCGATGCTCTGCCAGCCGCGTGGGATGATCTTCGGCTTGGCGAACGCGGCCCAGCACAGGGCGATGGCGATGACCGAGCTGAGCAGGGCGATGAGGACCGGTTTGGTGAACCATTCCGGGCCGCCGGGAAAGATCGGCGCGAACTCGAAGAGTTCCAGTCCCGGGGCGGTCCATCGGTCGGGGGAGGTGATCAGGATCGTCGTCCGCACGGCGGTCCTTTCTGGGTAGCGACTATCGCTGGAAGCACACCTTAACCGGATATATCGGGCGACCTTTTTATAGGGTTTTAACGGTTTATAAGTGCCGGTGACGTTCTATTCTGGAACGGTGCTTACGGGTGTGCTCATCGACTGGGGCGGGGTGCTGACGACCAGCCTTACCGACTCCATCGCGCGCTGGATCGCGGCGGACAGGATCGACGGCGACCACTACCGCCACGTGATGCGGAAGATGGTCGACCACGCTTACGGCGACGGTGTCGGCGAAAGCGTCGTCCACGCGCTGGAAAGGGGCGAGATCGACGGCTCCGCCTTCGAGCGCGACCTCGCCGCCCGGCTGCTGACCGTCGACGGGGTGCCGCCCGTGGCCGAAGGGCTGCTGGAGCGGATGTTCGCGGGATTCGAACGCGTTGACGCAATGTACGACATGCTCCGCGACGTACGGAAAAATGGTGTCAAAACGTGTTTGGTATCTAACTCTTGGTCAAACGAGTATCCCCGCGCCGACTGGGACGAGCTCTTCGACGCGGTCGTGATCTCCGGCGAGGTCGGCATGCGCAAGCCCGAGCCGCGCATCTACCACCACGCGGTCGAGCTGATCGGCCTGGCCTGCGAGGAGTGCGTGTTCATCGACGACATCGAGGCCAACATCCTGGCCGCCCGCGCGCTCGGCATCGCCGGCATCCATCACAAAGATGCCAACTCGACCATCGAGGAACTCGAGTCTCTCCTCCGTCTCACGCTGCGACGGGCATGATAGAGCCCTTGCACGCTGAGATGTGGCCGCCGCCGAGTGCGGACCTCCATCTCGGCACGCCGAGCTGAGCTCGGCCAGAAAGAAAGCACGAAAGGTTCGTCATGCGCGTCTATCTGCCGTGCACTCTCCCGGCACTGGCCCAGGCGGTCGAGGCGGGAGAGCTGGGTCCGGCCCCGCTGACCGGCTACGCGGTGACCCCCGCGCTGACCGAGTGGTACGCCTCGGGCGACACCGAGGAGCTCGAATACGTGGCACTCACCGAGGCGGCCCGCGCGTCGCTGCGGATGCTGGCCGCCGACCGCGCCGACGGCGCCGAGACCGCGTTCCGGCGCGTGGTGGTCGCCGCCGAGGTGCCGGAGCGCTCGGTCGCCGCAGGAGTCGATCTGGAGGAACGGGCGAGAGTACGCCTCGCCGACCCGATCCCGCTGGCCAAGGTGGCCGCGGTGCACATCGACGACCACGAGGCGATCACCGACATCGAGGCCGCCGTCGCCGCGCTGCCGGCCGCGGACGGGGGCGACGACGACGCGAGATTCACCGTGGACGGGGCCGAGGCGCACGAGCTCATGTGGTACGCCACGCAGGAGATTTCCGACCTTCTGCGATCATAACAACGACGTTACATCGATCACACTTCCTTGACCGTTTGGAGCCGGGCCTCGCTAGTGTCGCGATCTAGCAAGTGTTGTTTACGCAAGGAGTCGGTCCAAGTGAAGCTTCGAGTTGCCGCTACTGTCCTGGGAGCCGTCACGGCGGTCCTCCTGGCGGGCGCGCCCGCGCACGCCCAGGCCAAGCCGGGCGACCACAAGGACCCGTCCAAGTCGGGCTGCTGGAACTCGGCCAAGGTGGTCAAGACCGCCCCCATCAAGAGCCGCCTCGACGGCAACGTCGGAACGATCAAGCTCTGGTGGTCCGGCAAGTGCAAGACCAACTGGGTCGAGATCCGCACGGCCTCCTCGGCGACCGGCACCATCAGCGTCTACGCGGCGGACGGCCGCTATGACCAGTTCCGCTTCAAGGCGGGCAACAAGGGCCGGCACTGGGGCAACATGGTCTGGGCCAACAACATGTGCGCCTGGGGCGGCGCCTCGATCCAGTGGAACGGCGGCCGTGGGGGTCAGAACGGCGCCGGCACCACCGCGAAGGCCTGCGGCTAGCTCTCCCTCCAGGGGCCGTGGCCGGATGGTCGCGGCCCCTGTTCTGGGCGTTCATCGAAACGTCACACGTGCCGTCTAAGCTTGTCGCAACATGACAAAGCACATCATCTGGGATTGGAACGGCACGCTCTTCCACGACATCGACGCCGTGGTGGGGGCCACCAACGAGGTCTTCAAGCCGTACGAGCTTCCTGAGATGACCGCCGACGGTTTCCGCGCGGTCTACACCCGGCCCATCTGGGTCGCCTACGAGCGCATGCTCGGCCGCCCCCTGACCGAGGGGGAGTGGGAGCTGCTCGACGACGGGTTCCACGAGCACTACTTCCGGCTGAGCGACGCCTGCGCGCTGGCCGCCGACGCAGAGCTGGTCCTCGCGAACTGGACGGGCACCCAGTCGCTCTGCTCGATGGCGCCGCACGCGCACCTCGTGCCCAAGGTCGACTCGTTCGGCATCACCCGGCACTTCACCCGCGTCGACGGGCTGCTGGGCACCACAGGCGGCGAGAAGGCCGCGCACATGACGGCACACATCACGGCCCTCGGGATCGATCCCGCCGGGGTCCTGGTGATCGGCGACAGCGTGGACGACGGGCTCGCCGCGCGCCACGTGGGGGCCAGGGCGGTGCTGTACACGGGCGGGATGACGACCCGCGCCGAGCTGGCGAGCATCGGCTTTCCCGTGGTCGACACGCTGTCGGACGCGCTGAATTTCGCGTAAAACCTTCATGCCCGAATCGCCAAGGCGTCGGCCCCGCGTATCGCGCCGGCCGTACCGTATGTGAACACGAACGGCGGCGCCCGCCGTACCCTATGCAGGGTCACCCCCCAGGAGGCTGCCATCAACCGCCTTGTGCTGTGGAACATCGACCTCACGCTGGTCGACGTCGCCATCGTGACCAGAGACGCCTACGCGGAGGCGTTCCGCGTCGTCACCGGGCGACCGCTGGTCAAACTCGTGCCCCCGCTGGGGCGCCCGGACTCCGAGATCGTCTTCGAGACGCTCGCCGTCAACGGCATCCTGGCCGAGGACGACCATCTGCCCAAGTTCCTGTCGGCGCTGGCCGTGGCCTTCGCCGACCGGCGCGGGCGGCTGGCCAAGGAGGGACGGGCGCTGCCGGGGGCCAAGGACGCGCTGAAGTCGGTGTCCAGGCTCGACGGCGTGATCCAGACGGTGCTGACCGGGACCATCAGGAGCAACGCCGTGCACAAGCTCAAGGCGTTCGGGCTGGACAAGCACATCGACTTCACGCTGGGCGGGTACGGCGAGGAGGTCTACCCCAAGGCGACGCTGCTGCAGGTGGCGCAGTCCCGGGCCAAGGAGCGCCTGGGCACGCCGTTCACCGCGGCGAACACCGTGGTGATCGGGGACTCCACGCGGGACGTCCAGGCCGCCAAGATCGGCGGCGCGGCGATGATCGGGGTCGCCTCGGGCCGGTCCATGGCGGCCGAGCTGCGCGAGGCGGGGGCCGACGTGGTGCTGCCCGACCTCTCCAACGCCTCCGAGGTCGTCGCCGCCGTGGCGGGCCTCACCTCGCCGGTCGGCCGCACCGCGTAGCATCACGTGCCGTTGCTGCCGAGGTTGTCGAGGAAGCGGGCGGCGGCCGGGGCGGCCACGTCGGCGCCGGTGCCCGCGCCCTCGGCGATGACCGCGAAGGCCAGGTCGCCGCGGTAGCCGATGAACCACGAGTGGGTCGGCGGCTCCTTGCCGGACCCGAACTCCGCGGTGCCCGTCTTACCGGCCGTGCCCTTGGGGAACTGGACGGCGTGGGCGGTGCCGTCCGTCACCACGGCCGGCATCAGCTTGCGCAGGGCCGCCACCACGCCGTCCTCCAGCGGCCGGGGGTTGGTGGGCTGGGCGTCCGGGATCAGCTCCTCCTTGACGAGGGTGGGGGAGATCCAGGCGCCGGAGGCGATGGCGGCCGCGACCGAGGCCATGTTGAGCGGGCTGGCCAGGACGCGGCCCTGGCCGATGGCGGCGGAGGCGAGGTCCGTGTCGTCCTTCGTGTCCGGGAACTCGGCGCGGACCGCGGGCACGCCGGGGGTGATCGGGGTCCCGAAGCCGAAGCTGCGGGCGACCTGCGCCAGCCGGCCGCCGTTCAGCCGGCCCACGCTCATCTCCCCGAACGTCGTGTTGCACGAATGCGCGAACGCGTCCTGGAACGACAGCGTGCCGAAGTCCTCGAAGTCGGCATTGTGGAACGGGAAGCCGCCGATGTTCTTCTCGGCGGGGCAGGTGACCTGGCGGGACGGCTCGACCCCGTCCGCGACCAGCGCGGAGGCCGTCACCACCTTGAACGTCGAGCCGGGCGGATACTTGCCGAGCAGGGCCCGGTTGAAGCCCCCCGGCTTGTTCACCACCGCGAGGATCTCGCCGGTCGAGGCGCGCAGCGCCACCAGGGACGCCGGTTCCGACACGTCCTCCAGGGCCTTGGCCCCGGCGCGGTGGACCTTCAGGTCGATGGTGGTCTGGAGCGGGCGATATCCACTGGCGCGGACGACCGTCTGGGTGGGTTTGTCCCCCTCGTACAGATCGATCCGGGAGCGGGCGGGCTTCTTGAAGCGGTCGGGGAACGTCTGCCTGATCCCCTCCACGAGCTGCTGCACCGAGCCGGGCGCGGACGGCGTGTTGATCGCGGTGCCGTCGGCGGCCAGGACCCGCAGCGGGTCGCCCTGCTGGGAGATCACCCGCAGCGAGCGACCCTTCTTGAGCAGCGGGTGGATGGTGGCCGGCGTCCAGGCGACCTTCCACCCGCGGTCGCGCTCCACGAGCTTGAGCTCGCCGTCGTAGGTCCAGTCCTGCTGTCCGAGCAGCTTGGCCTGGAAGCCGACCTCGTCCCCCGGGGAGGAGGCGAAGACGCCGGTCGGCCTGGGGCGGTTGAAGGACGCCTCGGTGAGCTTGAGGTCGGTGCGGAAGCGTCGGTGCCAGGTCTCGAAGTCGGCGGGCGGGTCGGCCACCAGAGCGCGCATCCCCGCATAGTCCTGGGCGGACCAGGCCGAAAGATACTTGTCGGCCGTCTCCTCCGGCGAGCCCTCCGTGCGCAGCGCCCAGATGACGCCTCCCGCCGCCACGACCGGGATCAGGAGCCCCGGAACGATCCACGGCCACCGGCGGCGCCGTGCGTACATTGTCCCCGTTTGTGGTGCCATGGAGCAGAGGACACCAGAGGGACGGCAATGGTGTCCAATACTGATATGAGCGCCTTACAGATATAAATCTGGATATAGTGGCTGGTCGTGGACCTCGTCCGGCACCTTCGCTACTTCACCGTCGTCGCGGAGGAACTCCACTTCGGCAACGCCGCCATCCGGCTCGGCATGGCGCAGCCGCCGCTCAGCCAGCGCATCAAGCGCCTGGAGGAGGAGCTCGGCGTGCGGCTGTTCGACCGCTCGGCCCGCCAGGTGCGGCTCACCGAGGCGGGCCGGCTGCTCCTGGGCGAGGCCCGCGAGATCGTGGCCCGGGTGGACCGGCTGCACGAGCTGGCCAGGCAGGGCGAGGGCACGGTGCTCAAGGTCGGCCTCCCGCCCGACCTGGCCGCCGCCGCCATCGCCGCCCTGGTCGCGGGCTTCCGCGAGACCAATCCCGCGGTACGCCTCGCGCCCGCCGAGATCTGGACCGCCGACCAGGTGACGGCGCTGGCCGAGGGGACGATCGACGTCGGCCTCGTCCGCCATCCGGTCGCCGCGCCCGGACTGCGGTTCGGCCAGGTGCTGGCGCAGCCGCAAGGTGTGCTGCTGGCCGAGGGCGACCCGCTCACCGGAGTCGGCGAGGTGCACCTGGCCGACCTGGCGGGCCGGGAGCTGCTGATGCCGCCCCAGGAGGGCGAGCCGGGGCTGTACGCGGAGATGCTCTCGGAGTGCCGCCGCCACGGCTACGTCCCCGTACAGGTGCACGAGGGCGCCGGGCTCGGGCTGGTGCTGGCGGGCGCGGCGGTGGCGTTCGGGCCGAAGGTGGAGCTCCCGGGGCTGGTCTGGCGGCCGCTGCTAGGCTCGCCGATCACGTGCCGGGTCTCCACCGCCTGGCGCCAGGCGGTGGCCGCCCCGATCGACGAACTGGTCGACGACTTCTCGGCCGTCGCCGTACGCACGCTGAAGGAGAGCGCCGGGATGACGGACGAGGGCGCGGTGTCCGTGCGGCGGATCAGCCGCAGGCCGGGGATGCTCGCATGAGCACGCCCGACTTCGAGGCGCTGTTCCGTGCGGCGGGGGTGCGGGGCTGGCTGTACGCGGCCGACATCGACTCGGGGCGCGAGGTGGGGCACGGGCCGGACGAGCCGGTGCCCACGGCGTCGATGTTCAAGGTGCCGCTGCTGGTGGCGCTCTGCGGGCAGGCCGACGCCGGGCTGCTGGACCTCTCCGAACGCGTGACCGTCACGGCCGAGGACAGGGTCTCGGGGCCGACGGGGCTCTCGGCGATGCTCGACGACGTGACGATCTCGCTGCGCGACCTGGCGTACCTGATGATCGCGGTGAGCGACAACACCTCGGCCGACGTGCTGCTGGGCCGGGTCGGGTGCGAGGCGATCAACACCATGCTGGCCGGGTTCGGGCTCGACGGGACGCGGGTGACGCAGAGCGCCCGGGAGCTCCTCGGCAGCATGGCCGTCGACGCCGGGCACGCGTGGCCGTTCGTGGATCCGGAGGACATCGCGCGGCTGAGCGTGCTCGACCCCGCGCGGGCGAACCGGTCCACCCCACGCGAGCTGGCCGCGCTGTTCGGGATGATCTGGCGGGACGAGGCGGCCTCGCAGGAGTCGTGCGCCTGGATGCGCGGCGTGCTCAACATGCAGGTGTGGCCGCACCGGCTGGCCTCCGGCTTCCCGTACGACGACGTCGCGGTCAGCGGCAAGACCGGCACGCTGCCCACGCTGCGCAGCGAGTCGGGGGTCGTCGAGTATCCGGACGGCCGGCGCTACGCCGTGGCCGTGTGCACGCGTTCGTTCAGCACCGCGCTCAACCAGCCGCGCGCCGACGCGGTGATCGGCACGGCGGCGCGTATGGCGGTGGACCACCTACGGAGATAGCAAGTTATGTGGGGGTCTGGGTATGACTTTCCCCCCGACGGGCGACAGGATGGGCACATGGTTGCTGAGGGCGAGCTTCTCTGGGAGCCGAGCGAAGAGGTCGTCGCGAAGGCCGGGCTGACCCGCTACCTGGAGTGGCTGGGACGGCCGGGACCCTATGAGGACGCGTGGCGGTGGTCCGTCGAGCACCCGGGCGAGTTCTGGACGTCGATCTGGGACTACTTCGACGTGGTCGGCGACCGGGGCGACGGGCCGGTGCTCTCCGGGACGATGCCGGACGTCACGTGGTTCGAGGGGAGCACGCTCAACTACGCCGAGAACGCGCTGCGCCGCACCGAGGGCACCGCCGTGGTGTTCGTGTCCGAGGACGGCGCCCGCCAGGAGCTGACCTGGGACGAGCTGCGCGAGGAGGTCGCCCGCGTCCGGGCGGGGCTGGCCCGCCTCGGCGTGCGGCGCGGCGACCGGGTGGCCGCCTACCTGCCGAGCATCCCGCAGGCCCTGATCGCCTTCCTGGCGACCGCCTCCCTGGGCGCGATCTGGTCGGCCGGCTCGCCCGACTTCGGGGTGCCGAGCATCGTCGACAGGTTCAAGCAGATCGAGCCCAAGGTGCTCATCGCGGTCGACGGCTACCACTACAACGGCAAGACCTACGACCGCTCCGACGCCGTCAACGAGATCGCCGCCCAGCTCCCCACGCTGCGCGCGACCGTGTGGATCCCCTACCTGGCGGCACTCGACGAGGGCAGCGCGCCCCAGCAGGCCGGGCCCGCCGAGGCGCACACCCGGGAGGTGCCGCACGGCGAGGTGATCGGCTGGGAGGGGCTGCGGGCCGAGGAGGGGCCGTTGGAGTTCGAGCGGGTGCCGTTCGGCCACCCGCTGTGGATCCTCTACTCCAGCGGCACGACCGGGCTGCCCAAGCCGATCGTGCACGGGCACGGCGGCGTGGTGCTGGAGCACCTCAAGTCCCTCACCTTCCAGCAGGACATCGGCGAAGGCGATGTGTTCTTCTGGTACACCACCACGGGCTGGATGATGTGGAACTACCTCATCGGCGCCCTGCTGGTGGGGGCCACGCCGGTGCTGTACGACGGCGCGGCCACCTATCCGTCGCCGGCCGCGCTGTGGCGGATCGCCGACTCCGAGAAGGTGACCTACTTCGGGGTCGGGGCGCCGTACATCATGGCCTCGCTGAAGGCCGGGATCCACCCCCAGGGGCTGGAGCGGCTGCGCGGCGTCGGCTCGACCGGGTCGCCGCTGCCGCCGGAGGGGTTCTCGTGGGTGGCCTCGGAGCTGCCCGGGGTTCCTGTGGGGTCGTTCTCCGGAGGCACGGACGTGTGCACGGGGTTCGTCGGGGCGACCATGCTCCACCCGATCAGGGCGGGGATCATCCCGTGCCGGTCGCTGGGGGCGAAGGTCGAGTCGTACGACCCCGCGGGCAAGCCGGTCGTCGGCGAGGTGGGCGAACTCGTGCTGACCGCGCCCATGCCGTCGATGCCGGTGATGTTCTGGAACGACCCCGACGGCCGGCGCTACTTCGAGAGCTACTTCGACGTCTACCCCGGGGTGTGGCGGCACGGCGACTGGATCAAGATCAACGAGGACGGGAGCTGCGTGATCTACGGCCGCTCCGACTCGACCCTCAACCGGGGCGGCGTCCGGATGGGCACCAGCGAGTTCTACCGGGTCGTCGAGCGGTTCGACGAGATCGCCGACAGCCTCGTGATCGACACCGGGCAGCTCGGGCAGGAGGGGCGGCTGCTGCTGTACGTGACGCTCGCCGAGGGTGCGACGCTGACCGAGTCGCTCCAGCGGACCCTCTGCGACGCCCTGCGCAAGGAGCTGTCACCCCGCCACGTGCCCAACGAGATCCACGCCGTCCCCGGCATCCCCCGTACGCTCTCCGGCAAGAAGCTGGAGGTGCCCGTACGCAAGATCCTGCTGGGCACGCCCGTCGAGCAGGCGGCCAATCCCGACGCCATGGCCAACCCCGAGGTGCTGCGCCACTTCAGTCCGGCAGCAGAATGATCTTGCCGCGCGTCCGGCCCTGCCCGGCCGCGCGGTGGACCTCCTCCAGCTCGGTCAGAGGACGATACTCGGCGGCCTCGACCGTGAGCTCGCCCCGGTCGACGAGCTCGGCCAGCTCGGCCAGCTGAGCCGGGTCGTTGCGGGCCACGAAGTGGGTGCCGCCCTCGATCGGGGTGGCGATCGTGATCGTCCTGCGCCCGAGTCCGGCCAGGGCGGCGGCGTCCTCCTGGGGGAGCGCGGCCAGGTTCAGCACGACGTCCATGCCGCCGGGGAGCGGCGTGGCCGTGTAGTCGATCACCTCGTCGGCGCCGTACCGCTCGACCGCCGCCGCGCGGCGCGGGCTCGCCGTGGCGAACACGGTCGCGCCCGCGAGCTTGGCGAGCTGGACGGCGAACATGCCGACCCCGCCGCCCGCCCCGTTGATCAGCACCCGCTCGCCACGGGCGACGCGGGCGTGCTCGTGGATCGCCTGCCAGGCCGTGAGCCCGGCCACCGGGACGGCGGCCGCGTGGGCGAGCGGGATGCTCCGCGGCGCTCTGGCCAGGACGCTCGCGGGCACGGCCGCGTATCCGGCGGCGGCGCCGTCCACCAGGCCGAACACGCGGTCACCCGGGGCCAGGCCCGTAACGCCCTCGCCGAGCGCGACGACCGTGCCCGAGACGTCCGCGCCGAGCGTGAACGGCAGGCTCACCGGGAGCACCTCGCGCAGCAGGCCCGCGCGCAGGCCGACCTCCGACGGGTTGAAGGAGGTGGCGGCCACTTCGAGGAGGACCTGTCCCGGGCCCGGGCGCGGCGTGGGGATCCGGTCGAAGCGGATCTCGTCCCCGTATTCGTGGATGCGGGCGGCACGCATGGTCTCGGGTGGTTCGCCGGGAACGCGGAACTCCTCGGCGTGGTCGGCCACCCAGGCGCCGAACGTGCGGGGTGCGGTCTTCGTGACCTCCTCGACCGCCGGCGTGACGGGGGCCGGGTGGCGGACCAGGTCCGCCTGGGCCTGGAGCACGCCGTCCACCGCCTGCGGGGGCCAGCCCATGGCCAGGAGCTCCGTACGGGTCCGGTCGGGCGGGACCTCCTCCCAGCGCGCCGGAAATTTCGTGATCTGGGAGATGATGCGGACCTGGTCGGCCTGGTTGATCGACTCCGGGCCGGTCAGGTCGTGGACGGCGCCATGGTGTCCCTCCTCCAGCAGCGCCCGTGCCGCCACCGCCGCGAGGTCCCGCTCGTCCAGCATGGGCATGGCGGCCTGGCCGTACGAGCCGCGCACCACCCCCGCCCGCACCCGCGCCGCCCACCGCAGCGCGTTGGCCGCGAAGGCGTGCGGGCGCAGCACCGTCCACTCCAGGCCCGACTTCTCGATCAGCCGCTCGACCTCGCGTTCGTGGTCGCGTACCGCGGCGGAGGAGAGGTAGACCACCCGCCGCGCCCGGCGCGCGATCGCGTCGATCACCGCCCGCGCCCCTTCCGCCGTGGCGAACGGCCACACCAGGAACACCGACTCCACCCCGTCGAGCGGCAGCGACCCGGGGTTCGCCAGGTCGCCCTGGGCCCGGCCGAAGGGCCTGACCTCGGCCCCCGCCTCCGTCAACCGCGCCGCCACCAGCCTGCCGACCGTCCCGGTCGCGCCCGTCACCAGCACTGTTCTCATGCAGGCCACCGTATGGGCCGTCCGCGAGACAACCAATGCGTCATCGAGCCGGATTTCATACGCGATCGTCCTCCCGTAAGCTCACTCTGTGGACGTGCTCAGCGATGTGATCGCCCTCATGCGCACCGGCAGCCCCCGATCGGCTCGCGTCGAATGGCGTGCCCCCTGGGGCCAGCGGTTCCCGACGGTTCCCGGCTCCGCCGGGTTCCAGGTCGTCCTGCGGGGGTCGGGCTGGTTGATCCGGCCGGATGGTGACCCGATCGCGCTGTCGGTGGGTGACGTGGTCTTCTTCCCTCACGGCCACGGCTACGCCATGGCGGACTCGCCGTCCACCCCGCTCGCCGAGCCCGACTGCGACCCGCTGGACGACGGTCCCGGCCTGTTCGCCTCCGCCACCGTCGACGGGCTCGTTGACGGGCCCGTGGCGACGGTGCTGCTGTGCGGCGGCTACCGGCTCGATCCGGGCCGGGCTCACCCGATCCTGCGCGATCTTCCCGACCTGATCCACCTCCCGGCCGGCGTCGGCCTCCACACCGAGCTGCGCGCCGCCGTCGAGGCCCTGGGCGCCGAGATCCAGCGCCCGCGGCTGGGCGCCGACACGGTGGTGTCGTCCCTCCTGGACCTCCTGCTGCTCTACATCCTGCGGGCCTGGTTCGAGGGGGAGCACGGCCAGTGCTCGGTCGGCGGGTGGGCGCAGGCGCTCGCGGATCCCGGCATCAGCGCCGCGCTGGACGCCGTCCACCGGGATCCCGCCCATCCGTGGACGGTCCAGGAGCTGGGCGCGCGGGCGGGGCTGTCGAGGTCGGCCTTCTCGCGCCGCTTCGGCGAGCTGATCGGCCGGCCGCCGCTGGCGTACCTCACCTGGTGGCGGCTGGCCACGGCGGCCCACCTCATGCGCGCGTCGGACGCCCCGCTGGGCCAGATCGCCGCCAAGGTCGGCTACACCTCGGAGTTCGCCTTCGCCAACGCCTTCAAACGGGAGTACGGCGTGGCGCCCGGCAGATATCGCCGCGAGATCTGTCCGGCCTGACTTCTTGCCCTTGCGCAAATAGGTTAAAACGTAACAATTTCCGAACGACTTCGGGTGCTTGGAAATCTGGTAATAGCCAGGCATTGACGCTTCGCCACTCGCTGATTTACCGTCCTCCCACCGCTTAAAACGATTTTTCCGGGAGTGCGGCAATGAATGAGACTCCCGTTCTATCCCTTTCCCAGGTCAGCAAGGCGTTCGGTGCGGTGCGCGCCGTACGCGAGGTCTCTCTTGAGCTCTTCCCCGGCGAGGTGCACGCGCTCGCGGGGGAGAACGGCGCGGGCAAGTCGACGATCGTGAAAATCCTGTCCGGCGTGCACCGGCCGGACTCGGGCCGGATCCTGCTGGACGGCGAGCCGGTGGAGTTCGGCGGGCCCGCGGACGCGCAGCGGGCCGGGGTCGCCGTCATCTACCAGGAGCCGACCCTCTTTCCCGACCTGTCGGTCATGGAGAACATCTTCATGGGCCGCCAGCCCCGCGGCCGCCTCGGCATCGACCGGCGGGCCATGCGCGCCGGGGCCGCCGAGCTGTTCGAGCGGCTCGGCGTGCCCCTCGACCCCGACCAGCCGGCCCGCGGCCTGTCGATCGCCGACCAGCAGCTCGTGGAGATCGCCAAGGCGCTGTCGCGGCAGGCGCGGGTGCTCGTCATGGACGAGCCCACCGCAGCCCTGTCCGGCACGGAGGTCGCCCGGCTGTTCGGCGTGGCCCGGACGCTGCGCGCGCAGGGCTGCGCGCTGCTGTTCATCTCGCACCGGCTGGAGGAGATCTTCGAGTTGTGCCGGCGGGTCACCACCCTGCGTGACGGCGCGTACGTGGCCGAGGACCTGGTCGCCGACATCACCCCCGACGACCTGGTACGCCGCATGGTCGGCAGGGAGCTGGAGGCCCTGTTCCCCAAGCAGGAGACGGAGGCCGGCGAGGTCGCGCTCAAGGTGCGCCGGCTCACCCGCGAGGGCGTCTTCACCGACGTCTCCTTCGAGGTGCGGCGGGGCGAGATCGTCGCGCTGGCGGGGCTCGTCGGGGCCGGGCGCAGCGAGGTGGCCAGGGCCGTGTTCGGCATCGACCGCTGGGACGCGGGGAGCGTCGAGGTGGACGGCAGGCGGCTGCGGCCCGCCAGCCCCACGGCGGCCATGGCGGCGGGGCTGGCCCTGGTGCCCGAGGACCGGCGGCAGCAGGGGCTCGTCATGGACCTGTCCATCGAGCGCAACATCGGGCTCGCCGGCCTGGCCGACGTGCGGCGGGGGCCGTTGGTCTCCCGGGCGGCCGAGCGGGAGCGGGCCAGGGACTGGGCGGTGCGGCTGCGGCTGAAGTTCGCGCGGCTGACGGACGCCGTGAACGTGCTGTCCGGCGGCAACCAGCAGAAGGTCGTGCTGGCCAAGTGGCTGGCACGCCGGCCGTCGGTGCTCATCGTGGACGAGCCGACCCGGGGGATCGACGTGGCCACCAAGGCCGAGGTGCACCGGCTGCTGTCGGAGCTGGCCGGGAGCGGGGTGGCGGTGCTGATGATCTCGTCCGAGCTGCCCGAGGTGCTGGGGATGGCCGACAGGGTGCTGGTCATGCACGAGGGGCGGCTGGCCGCGGAGATCCCGCGCGCGGACGCCACCGAGGAGAGCGTGATGGCCGCCGCCACCGGAAGGAGCCGCGCGTGACCGCCACCGCCACCAGGACCGAGGCCGTGCGGCGCAACGGCGGGCGGCGGCTCGTGGACCGCGTCGCGCGGGTGCGCGAGCTCGGCATCGTGGTCGCGCTGGGCCTCCTCTTCGGCGTCACCGGCGCCGTCAACCCGTCCTTCCTCACCTATGCCAGCCTGCGCGACATCCTGCTGAACTCCGCCATCGTCGCCATGCTCGCCGTCGGCCAGACGCTCGTGGTCATCACCAGGAACGTGGACCTGTCCGTCAGCTCCGTGGTGGGGCTGTCGGCGTTCGGAGGCGCGCTGATCCTGGCCGACCACCCGGGCGTGCCGATCCCGGTCGTGATCGCGGGCTGCGTGGTGCTCGGCGCCCTGTGCGGGGCGGTCAACGGGCTGCTCGTCGGGGCGGCCAAGGTGCCCGCGCTGGTGGCCACCCTCGGCACCCTGTACGCCTTCCGCGGCATCGACTTCGCCTGGGCCGGCGGACGCCAGGTGAACGCGGCCGACATGCCCGACGGCTTCCTGTCCCTGGGGACGCGCTCGGTGCTCGGCGTGCCGCTGCTCGCGCTGGTCGCCCTGGTCGTGCTGCTGGCGGTCGGGTGGATGCTGGGCAACCTGCGCGCCGGCCGCGAGCTGTACGCCATCGGCTCCAACCCCGAGGCGGCCGTGCTGGCCGGGATCCGGGTGCGGCGCAGGATCGTCGCGGCGTTCGTGGCCAACGGGGCGCTGGCGGGGCTGGCCGGGGTCATGTGGGCGGCCCGCTTCGGCACCGTGGACGCCACCGTGGCGACCGGCAAGGAGCTCGACGTGATCGCCGCCGTCGTGGTGGGCGGGGTGGCCATCGTCGGCGGCAGCGGCACGGTGTACGGGGCGGCGCTCGGGGCACTCCTGCTGACCGGCATCACCAGCGCGCTGGCCGTGCTCCGGGTGGACGCGCTCGCCCAGACCGCCATCAACGGCGCCCTGCTGCTGGCCGCCATCGTCCTCGACCGCGTGCTCGCGCTCCGCGTCGCCGCGGCCCTGCGCCGCCGCAGATTCCACGACCCCGCGGATCCCGTGGATCCCGCCGACCGCCCAGACCCCGCCGACCGCCCAGACCCGGACGACCCCGCAGACCCCGCTTACCGTGCCGAGCCCGCTCCCGGGAGGACCGCCGATGGCAGCTGATCTCGCTCGGATGGCGCGCCGCTGGGAGGGGCTCATCCTCGTGCTGCTCGTCGGCGTGACCGTCTGGGCCTCGCTCGGCGTGGACGGGTTCGCGAACGGGTCCAACGTCTCCTTCCTGCTCCTCGACACCACCGAGATCGCCCTCATGGCCCTGACCATGACGCTGGTCATCGTGGCGGCCGAGATCGACCTGTCGGTGGCCTCCACGCTGGGCCTGTCGTGCGCGGTGCTCGGCCAGTTGTGGAACGCGGGGCTGCCGATCGAGGCGATCATGCCCATCTGCCTGCTGGTGGGCGCCCTGTGCGGCGCGTTCAACGGGCTGCTCGTCACCCGCCTCGGCCTGCCCTCGCTGGCGGTCACCATCGGGACGTTCGCGCTGTTCCGCGGCCTGGCGTACGTCATGCTGGGCGACCAGGCGGTGGCCGACCTGCCGCCCGCGTACACGAGCCTGGCCACCGCGTCCGTCGGCCCGATCCCGCTGGCGTCCGTGCTGGTCGGGGTGCTGGCGGTGGTGGCGGCCACGCTGCTGCACGCGACCGGGCTGGGCCGCTCGATCGTCGCGCTCGGCTCGAACGTGGAGGCCGCCTACTTCGCGGGCGTCCGGGTCAAGCGGATCAAGTTCTGGCTGTTCGTGGCCTCC
Organism: Nonomuraea sp. NPDC003709; assembly: GCF_040610775.1. Taxonomy (NCBI): domain Bacteria; kingdom Bacillati; phylum Actinomycetota; class Actinomycetes; order Streptosporangiales; family Streptosporangiaceae; genus Nonomuraea; species Nonomuraea sp. NPDC003709. The sequence goes on from NZ_JBEXMW010000001.1 coordinate 485,543, forward strand.
GGGGTGATGGCGTCGCTGGCCTCCCTCGTCTACACGTTCCGCTACGCCAGCGCCAGGGCGGACAACGGAGTCGGGCTCGAACTGGCCGTGGTGGCCGCCGTGCTGCTCGGCGGCGTGTCGATCTTCGGCGGGCGCGGCACGCTGCCCGGAGTCCTCATGGCGGTGCTGCTGCTCGGCGTCGTGCGCAACGCGCTCATCCTCGCCGACGTGGCCAACGAGGTCCTGAACTTCGTGACGGGCCTGCTGCTCGTCGCATCCGTGCTGGCGCCGAACCTGGGGGCGGTATGGCGGCGGCGCACCTCACCACAAGTGGAAGGGAAGTCCGTTTCATGACAACGCGCACCCCTTGGCGGCCGACGGCGCTCCTCGCCGGACTCGTCCTGCTGACGGCCGCCTGCGGCGGCACCACCAAGAGCGACGTGGCACAACAGTCCTCCGCCTCCGCCACGGCCGCCGCGTCCTCGGCCCCGGCCGTCGATCCGAACGCCCCGCTCAAGCAGGGACTGAAGATCGCGTTCCTGCCCAAGCAGGTCAACAACCCGTACTTCACGATCGCCGACGGCGGCGGGATCGCGGCCGCCAAGGAGTTCGGCGGCGAGGGCAAGGAGGTCGGGCCGTCCGACGCCAGCGCGTCCTCGCAGGTCTCCTACATCAACACGCTGATGCAGCAGAAGCAGGACGCCATCGTCATCTCCGCGAACGACCCGAACGCCGTCGTGCCCGCGCTCAAGCAGGCCAGGGCCGCCGGGGTGAAGGTCGTCAGCTACGACTCCGACACCGCCCCCGAGGGCCGCGACGTGTTCGTCAACCAGGCCAGCCCCGAGGACCTGGGCCGGACCGAGGTGCAGTTGCTGGCCGAGCAGATCGGGCACAAGGGCAAGATCGCCGTGCTCTCCGCCACCCCCAACGCGACGAACCAGAACACCTGGATCGACTTCATGAAGGACGAGCTCAAGAAGCCCGAGTACAAGGACATGGAGCTGGTCAAGGTCGCCTACGGCAACGACGACGACCAGAAGTCGTTCACCGAGACGCAGGGGCTGCTGCGCTCGTACCCGGACCTGGCGGGCATCATCTCGCCCACGACCGTGGGCATCGCCGCGGCGGCCCGCTACCTGTCGGACTCGCCGTCCAAGGGCAAGGTCAAGCTGACCGGGCTCGGCACCCCCAACCAGCTCAGGAAGTTCGTCAAGGACGGCACCATCGAGGCGTTCGAGCTGTGGAACCCGGCCGACCTGGGCTACCTGGCCTCGTACGCGGCGGCGGCGCTGGCGTCCGGGCAGATCACCGGGGCCGAAGGGGAGAAGTTCAAGGCCGGCAAGCTCGGCGAGTACACGATCGGGGCCAAGGGCGAGGTGCTGCTGGGCAAGCCGACCGTGTTCAACAAGGACAACATCGACAAGTTCGACTTCTGACGCTCACGCCCGGCCGCGCGGCACGACCAGGCCCGTCTCGTACGCCATGACGACGGCCTGGGTCCTGTCGCGCAGGCCGAGCTTGTTCAGCACCCGGCTCACGTGCGTCTTGACCGTCTCCTCGGTGACCACCAGCCTGGCCGCGATCTCGGGGTTGGACAGGCCCTCGGCGACCAGCCGCAGGACCTGCGTCTCGCGCGGGGTCAGCGCGGACAGCGTCTCCGCCGCCGGTCTCGGGCCGCCCATGCGGGCGAACTCGCTGATGAGGCGGCGGGTGACGGCCGGGGCCAGCAGCGCCTCGCCGGCGGCGATCACGCGTACGGCGTCGAAGAGGCGCTCGGCGGTGACGTCCTTGAGCAGGAAGCCGCTGGCTCCGGCGCGCAGGGCGTCGTAGACGTACTCGTCCAGGTCGAACGTGGTCAGGATGAGCACCCTCGGCCCGCCGTTGAGGCGCCTGGTGGCCTCGATGCCGTCCATGACCGGCATGCGCACGTCCATGAGCACCACGTCGGGGGACAGCTCGCGGCAGACCCGCACCGCCTCGGCCCCGTCGGCGGCGGTGCCCGCGACCTCGAAGTCCGGCTGGGTGTCGAGCAACTCGGCGAACCCCGTCCGCACCACCAGGTGGTCGTCGGCGATCACGATCCTGAGCCTGGCGGGCCCGCTCATCCGCCCTCCTCGTCCCGTCCGGGCAGGCGGGCCTCCACGAGGAACCCGCCGCCCTGGGCGGGGCCCGTGCGGAGCTCGCCGCCGACGGCCGCGGCCCGCTCGCGCATCCCGGACAGGCCGTGCCCACCATTGGGTCCTCCCTTTTCCGTGTCCACCGGCCCCGGGCCGTTGTCGCGGACGAGCAGGCGCAGGCCGGGGCCGGTGTAGTCGAGCTCCACGTCCACGGCGGCCCCGGGCGCGTGGCGGCGCGCGTTGGTGAGCGCCTCCTGGATGATCCGGTACGCGGCCAGCTCCACGCCGGGATCGAGCTCCACCGGCGAGCCCCGCAGGACGAGCCGGGTGGTCGTGCCTGACGCCTCGCGCGACTCGTCGAGCAGCTCGTTGAGCTCGTGCAGGCGCAGCCCGGGCTGGGGATGCCGGGCCGAATCGGCCTCGGCGTCCTCGCGCAGCACGCCGAGCAGCCGCCGCATCTCGGTCAGCGCCGCCCGCGCGGTGTCGCCGATGGCCAGCAGCCGCTCCGCGCCCGCCTCCGGCATGCCGGGGACGGCCAGCCGGGCGGTCTCGGCCTGGACGGCGACCATGGAGATGTGGTGGGCGACCACGTCGTGCAGCTCGCGGGCGATGCGGGCGCGCTCGCCTCGGGCGGTGTGCTCGATCAGGCTGTCGGCCATGACCTGCCGGGCGGCGGTGTCGGCCCGGGCCCTGCGGCGGGCCCGTACGACGATCCCGGCCAGCGCCAGCGCCGGGGCCAGGCAGGCGAGCAGCAGCGTGAGCGCCCGCACGCGCTCGCCCGGCCCGATCGCCACCGCCAGCACCGGGTACGGCACCGCGAGGAGCACGGCCGCCGCCGGCGCACCGTGGCGGCCGGCCCGGTAGCCGGCGATCAGCTGCGCCGCCGCGCCCGCCACGGTCAGCGTGTGGAAGGCCAGGACCGACAGCGCGCCCGCCCCGGTCGCCAGGAGCGCCGCCACGGACGGCTGGGCCCACAGGAGGGGGAGCGGCAGCGTGGTGGCCAGCGCGAGCAGGGGGAACACCATGAGGAGCAGCGGGGCCGTGTCGTCACCGGCCGGCGACAGCGCGTCGTGGCTCACGGGCTGACCGCCCACCGGCGCGCTCACGGTCTCCGAGAGCGCGGGCGCGCTCCCGGACTGCACGACCGACTCGGCCACCGCGAGCACCGCCAGGGCCACCCCGAGCACGACCGGCAGGTGCCGGGCCGCGGCGGGACCGTACGGCACGGCCGCCCCGATCCGGCGCGCCCACGCGAGCGGCACCGCGACGATACGGCTCCACCTCCGGTCCTGCACTCGTTCCACCAGGTCATTGTCCCGGGCGCGGGCAATTGTGGCATCCCTCGTAAGAGGGACGAGGCGTAGCTGGCGCCAGCGATGCCGCAGATCGCTCCGCCGCGTGACGACCCGGGCCGGGCCCGCTGCCTAGTCTGCCTGCCGTGGAAGCAACCATCGAAGTCAGCGGCCTGCGCAAGCGGTTCGGCCAGACCCGGGCGCTGGACGGGATGACGTTCACCGTGCTGCCCGGCCAGGTCACCGGGTTCGTCGGGCCGAACGGCGCGGGCAAGTCCACCACCATGCGGGTGGTGCTCGGGCTGGACGCGGCCGACGAGGGCCACGCCCTGGTCGGCGGGCGCCCGTACGCGAGCCTGCGCAGCCCGCTGAGCCACGTCGGCGCGTTGCTCGACGCGGCCGCGCTGCAGCCGGGCCGCACCGCGCGCAACCACCTCCTGTGGCTGGCCCACTCCCAGGGGCTGGGCGCCAGGCGGGTGGACGAGGTGATCGAGCAGGTCGGGCTGACGCCCGCGGCCCGGCGCCGGGCGGGCGGCTACTCGCTGGGCATGCGCCAGCGCCTCGGCATCGCCGCGGCGCTGCTCGGCGACCCGCCGGTGCTCATGCTGGACGAGCCGTTCAACGGCCTCGACCCCGAGGGCATCGTGTGGATCCGGGGCTTCCTGCGGTCGCTGGCCGCGGAGGGGCGTGCCGTGCTGGTGTCCAGTCACCTGATGAGCGAGCTCCAGGACACCGCCGGCCATCTCGTGGTGGTGGGCAGGGGCCGGGTCGTCGCGGACACCAGCGTGGCCGACCTGATCGCGACCGCCTCACGGGACCGGGTCACGCTGCGTACGCAGGCGCGTCCGGAGGCGATGTCGGTGCTGGCCGCGGCCGGGGGCACCGTGACCGTCACCGATCGCGACACGCTGGTCGTCTCCGGGCTGGCGTCCGAGCACATCGTGCGGCTGCTCGCCTCGCGGGCGGTGCCGTTCTCCGAGGTGGCGGCCCACCGGGCGTCGCTGGAGGAGGCGTACCTGGATCTGACCAGGGACGCGGTCGAGTTCAAGGGGGCGGCGCGATGACCACCGTGACCCCCTACCGCTCGGGCCTGCGGGCCGGGCGCGACGGCTTCGTGCAGCTGCTGCGGGCCGAGTGGACCAAGCTCCGCACGCTACGCGGCTGGATGGCGGGCCTGACGCTGACGACGCTGCTCATCGTCCTGCTCGGGGTGCTCTTCGCGACCGGCAGCCGCTCCTCCTGCATGAACGGCCCGATCGAGGTGCCCTGTCCCGCGCCGCCGACCGGGCCCGGCGGCGAGGCCGTGGAGGACCGGTTCTACTTCGTGCACCAGCAGCTCGACGGCGACGGCAGCATCACCGTACGCGTGAACAACCTGACCGGGCAGCTCCGCAAGCCCGACGTGACCCCCGGCGTCCGGAACGTCGTCCCCGGCGTCACGCCGTGGGCCAAGGCCGGGGTCATGATCAAGCAGAGCGTCCGCCAGGGAGCCGCGTACGCGGCGGTGATGGTCACCGGCAGCCACGGGGTGCGGATGCAGCACGACTTCACCGAGGACGTGGCGGGGCGGCCCGGCGGGGCTCCGCGGTGGCTGCGGCTGACCCGGACCGGCGAGACGATCGTCGGTGAGGAGTCGGTCGACGGCTCGCGGTGGACCAGGGTGGGCACCGCCCGGATGGCGACCGGGAGGGTCCGCGTCGGGCTGTTCGCGGCCTCTCCCGGCGACCTGACCGTGACCTCCAACGTGATCGGCGGGGCCGCGACGGCCTCCCGCTTCGCCGAGGTCACCGCCGACATGGACCAGGTCAGCGTGCGGGGCGTGGCCTCCGGGGGTTCGTGGACCCGCGACGACATCGGCGTCACGCTCGAGGTCGACGGCACCCCGCACCATCCGGGCGGGCTCGTGCGCTCCGGTGACACGTTCAGGATCACGGGGGTCGGCGACATCGCGCCGGCTCTGGAGGGCATGCCCGCCGAGCGCGTCCTGACCGGGGTGCTGGCGGGGCTGGTCGTCGTCATCGTGGTCGCGGTGTCGTTCGTCACCGCGGAGTACCGGCGCGGGCTCATCCGCACCACCCTGCTGGCCGCCCCGCGGCGCGGCCGGGCGCTGGCGGCCAAGGCCGTCGTGATCTCCGTGGCCGTCTTCGTCTTCGGGCTGGTCGCCGCCGCCGTCATGGTGCCGGTCGGACGGGCTCTCCTGGCGGGCAACGGCAACGTCCTCGCGCCGCTGACGCCGCTCACCGGGCTGCGAGTGATCGCCGGGACCGCCGCGCTGCTCGCCGTGGTGGCGGTCTTCGCGCTCGCTCTCGGGTCGCTGTTCCGGCGCAGCGCGGTGGCCGTCATCGCGGCCATCGTGGCGATCGTCGTCCCGTACCTGCTGGCGACCGCGTCGCTGCTGCCCGACGAGGTGGCGCGGTGGCTGCTGCGGCTCACTCCGGCGGCGGGCTTCGCGATCCAGCAGAGCACGGTCACGTACGAGCAGATGACCGCCCGGTTCGCCCCGGCGGAGGGCTTCTTCCCGCTGCCGCCCTGGGCGGGGTTCGCGGTCCTGTGCGCGTACGCCGCGCTCGCCCTGGCCCTGGCCGCCCACCGGTTGCGCCGGAGGGACGTATGAGGCGCGAGATACACGCCGAGTGGACCAAGCTGCGGACGGTGGCGGGGCCCGGGTGGCTGCTGGCCGGGGCCGTCGTGCTGACCGTGGCCCTGAGCGCCCTCGCGGCGGCCGTCGTGTCCTGCGCGACGGCGGGGTGCGGGCAGGACGCGGCCAGGATCAGCCTCGTCGGGGTCCAGCTGGGCCAGGCGATGGTGGCGCTGCTGGCCGTGGTGGCGGTCTGCGGCGAGTACAGCACCGGCATGATCCGCACCAGCCTCACCGCGATGCCGCGCCGGGCCACCGCCCTGGCCGCCAAGGCGGTGGTGGTCGGCGGGCTCACGCTGGGCGCGGGGACCCTCGCGGTGCTCGGGTCCGTGCTGGCGGGGCGGCTCCTGTTGCCGGGCAGCGGCTTCACGGCCGCGCACGGCTACCCGCCGCTGTCCCTGGCCGACGGGCCGACCCTGCGCGCCGCCGTGGGCTCGGTCCTCTACCTGGTGCTGATCGCGCTGCTCAGCCTCGGCCTGGCCACCGCCGTACGCGACTCGGCCGCGGCCGCCGGGGTCGTGATCGGGCTCCTGTACGTGTTCCCGGTCGTGATCCTCATGGTCGCGGACCCCGAGGTGCGGCGGCTCCTGTGGACGCTGTCCCCGACGAACGCGGGGCTGGCCGTCCAGACGACCGTGGATCTCGCGTCCCTCCCCATCGGACCGTGGGCGGGCCTCGGCGTCCTCGCCGCCTGGTCCGCCGCCTCCCTCGTGGGGGGCGGTCTGCTCCTCCGGTACCGCGACGCGTGATCGAATAGCGAATAAAGAGGAAATGCCGGTATTTACCGGGATTGATATTCTCGCGGACTTTGCTTGACAAAACCTCCCGTTGGATGTGAATTATCGGCGATCTGGGTACGCGTCGATTTATGAGGATAAGGGGAATGGCGGCGCTGGCCGCGGGATGTTTTCTGCCGCTGCTGGCCGCGGCGCCCGCTCTGGCGGACGAGCTCCCGCAGGGGGACCCGGGCGTCCAGACCGACACGGGCGTCCCGGCGGTGGAGGCGGTGCCGGACGTGCTGCCGGACCCGGTGGTGGAGACGGTGCCGGAGCCGGTGAAGCAGGTCCGGGTGGTCAAAGGCGTCAAGGGCTCCCGCGCCGGGAAGATCGGTGTGCTGCGGCCGGGCGACCGGGGCGAGATGGTCAGGCAGCTCCAGCGGCGCCTGCACGACGGCGGCTTCTACTTCGGCCAGGCGCACGGCGTCTATGACGAGCAGACGAGGTACGCGGTCTGGGGGTTGCACAAGAGCAGGGGGATGGTGCCGAGGGGCGAGGTGGGGCCGAAGACGTGGGCGGCGCTCAGGCGGAGCAAGGGCCTGCGCCCGCTGGTGCCGCAGGGCGGCGCGAACCGGATCGAGATCAGCCTGACCCACCAGCTGCTCACCATCTATCGCGACAACCGCCCGGTGCTGGTCACCCACGTCTCCACCGGCGCCGAGGAGCAGTACTGCGAGAAGGGCCACTGCGGCAACGCGATCACGCCGGTGGGCGACTTCCGGGTGACCAGGAAGGCGCCCGGCTGGACGACGGGCCTGCTGGGCTCGATGTTCAACTCGCTCTACTTCGTCGGCGGCATCGCCATGCACGGCTCGACGGAGGTGCCGCTCAGGCCCGCCTCGCACGGCTGCGTACGCATGCCGCTGTCGACCTCCGTGCGCGTGTTCAACATGGTGAAGGAGGGGGAGCCGGTGTACGTACGCGGACAGATCTAGATGCCCTGGGGCAGCCGGAACAGCCGGCCGGGGTCGTACGTGGATTTCACCTCGGCCAGCCGGGCCGCATTGGGCCCGTAGTACGCATTTCGCCAATTACTCAAATCGGGGTCGATGTAATTAACGTAAGCATGATCACCGAAAAATGGTGACATGTCGGAATGTAGCCCGCGCAGCCACCGCCGATCCGTCCCCTCCGCGTAATACTGCACGCTGTAAAGCGCCGCCCGATGCGGGAACGCCGTGTCCGCCGGACCGACCCGGCCGATGGCCCCGCCCATGGCGTCCAGCAGCACCGAGTGCCGCCCGCCCCGCGCCACCCCGTCCACCAGCGCCCGCACGCCGTCCGCCGGCAGCTTCCGGTACGCCATGTGCGACTTGGCCGCGAACGCCTCCCGCGGCATCCGCCGGCACTCGGCGATCGACATGGCCGCGCAGCCGCCCATGATCTTCATGCCGTCCAGATAGGGGACCGTCCGGGCCGAGCGGGAGGAGGGCTGCCCGATCTTGCCGACGAGCGGGGCCAGCAGCCGGTCGAGCGCGGGCTTGCCGCCCACGTACGTGCCGACGATCGCGACGTCCAGGCCGCCGCCCGAGCGTCCCAGGTGCAGCGAGGACCACAGCTCGTCCGGCGCCGAAGGCCCCCACGACTGCCACGCCTTGACCGCGGCCCCCGCCTTGGCCCACGGCCAGTGCAGGAAGAACACCGTGACGTCGCGCGCCGCGAACGTCCTGAACGTGAAGGACACCGCCACGCCGAAGTTCCCGCCGCCACCGCCCCTGCAGGCCCAGTAGAGGCCGGTGTTGCGCGCGGCGTCGCAGTCCAGCGTCCGGCCGTCGGCCGTGACGACGCGTACCGACTGGAGGTTGTCGCAGGTGAGCCCGTACTTCCGGGACACCACGCCGATGCCCCCGCCGAGCGTGAGACCGCCGACGCCGACCGTGGGACAGGAGCCTGCGGGGATGCTCACGCCGTGGCGGGCGAGCTTGTCGTAGACGTCGATCAGCTTGGCGCCCGCGCCGATCGTGGCCCGGCCGCCCGCATAGGCGACCGAGCTCATCCTGGACACGTCGATCACCAGCCCGGGGCCCGTGGACCAGCCCGCGTAGGAGTGACCTCCCGAACGGGTGGTGACCGGCACGCCGCCGGTGCGCGCGAACGTCAGGCATGCCGACACGTCGGCCGCGTTCGCACAGTAAGCGACCCCGCCCGGCCGGATCCGGTCGTAGGCGGGGTTGTACAGGCGGCGCGCGGTGTCGTACCCGGCGTCGCCCGGCAGCACGAGCGTGCCCTTCAGCTGTCTCCGCAGCCTCGCCCAGTTGGGCGGCGGCGCGGAGAGCCCGGACGTGCCAGTAGACCGCGCGGTGGCGGCCAGCGGGGCGAGCGCGGCGACATGCAGAAAGTCCCGGCGGTCCATGGACGCCTCCGTGTGATCGGTGTTGAGCCGCTCGGTGAGACGTCCGGATGACCCGCCAGGTTTGGTCACATCTCCATCACTTCAGAGCTCAGCCGGCGCTCCCTCCGAACGCGCTCCTGGGAGTGGCGCCCCCCACCCGGGTGAGCCGCGGCGGGCCGCTCTTCTCGGACTTCTTGAGGGCTCCGTCCTTGACGAGCCGCAGCGGCGAGGCGGCCGGCTTCGGAGCCGGACCACCGTGACCGTCTCCCGTGGTCTGGACCATCCGCAGGGCCAGCGCGGGGCACATCTCGACCGTGCGCCGCGCCTCCTTGGCCATCCAGCCCGGGACGGTCCTGAACGACGGGAACCCGTAGTCGTCCAGTTCCACGAACTCCGGCAGCAGATGGGCACAGAGTCCGTGTCCCGCGCAGCGGGACCAGTCGACCTCCAGCCGGTACTCCACGTAGTCCTTCTCGGGCTCGGGCATCGGCAGCGCGCCGCGGACCGGCCGGCCGCACGAACCGTGCTCGAGGTGGAGCGCGATCTCGCTCTCGAACGCGTCCAGCGCCGACAGCACGAACTTGGCCGTGCCGTCCGGGTGGAAGCACGCCCCCCGCCGCTCGACGCCGCGCACGCAGCGCCGTACGGCGTCCACGGAGCCGCTGCCCTCGACCAGCGCGTTCATGGCCCACGCCAGGTCCGGCAGGCCGAGCCGGCACGGGCCGCACTGGCCGGCCGACTCGCCCGCCAGGTAGGAGGTGACCCGGGCGGCCTCGCCCAGCGAGCACGTCGACTCGCCGAGCGGGACGATGATCCCGGCCCCCAGGGTCGCGCCGGCGAGCTTCATGCCCTCGCGCGAGATCACGGCCGTCTGCGCCACCTCGGCCGACAGCCAGGCGCCGTGGTAGCCCCCGATGAGCACCCCGTCGCCGATCTCGGCCTCGGTGAGCGCGAGCACGTCCGCCAGGTACGTGCCGGTCGGCGCCTCGATGACCGCGCCGTTGGCCGCGCCGCCGCTGACGGTGAGCAGGATGGTGCCGGGCTCCTTGGGCGTGCCGACCTCGGCGTACCTCTCCGGGCCGAGCTCGGCCAGCAGCGCCAGCTGCGCGTACGTCTCGGTGTTGGACAGCAGGGTCGGCAGCCCGTCCACGCCGCTGATCGCGGCGCGCCTCTTGCGGCCGGGCGGGATGCCTATCTCGCCGTTGACGGCGTTGACGAGCGCGCCGCCCTCGCCGGAGATGAACCGTTCCTTGATCCCGACCACCCGGATCGGGATGCGGCTCTCCGCGCCGCCGGCGACGTTCGCGGCCCGGCGCTCGTCCACGGCGGCGCTGACGGACGCCTCGGCGACCTCGCCGCCGGCCGTGGCGAGAACCACCTCGCGGGCGCCCAGCGCCTCGGCGGCCAGCACGGCGCCGTCGAGGACCAGGTGGGGGTTGCGGGTGAGCAGCATGGCGTCCTTGGAGCTGGCCGGCTCGCCCTCGGCGCCGTTGATGAGGACGACGCACTCGCCGCTCGAGCCCACCGCGTCGGCGACGGCCCGCAGCTTGCGCGCGAACGGGAACGCCGCGCCGCCCCGGCCGCGCATGTCCACCTCGTTGGCCATCGAGATGAGCTGATCCAGGTCGCGCGGCTTGGGGGAACCGTGGAGGGTGCGGTGGGCGGGCAGGTCCAGTCGGCGGGTCTGGTCCAGCCCGGCGGTCAGCCGGGCCGGACCCATCCGTAAGACCCGCGGCACTCGGGCCGGAATCACGATCGCTCCTGTCGGGTTGCGGGGGTCAACCGGGTCTCCTGAGGCGGTCTCATCCGGCCTCCCGATACCTGCGCCGCGCGTCGGCGAGGCTTACCGGTGCGTTCCTTCTCTGGGCCGGGCCCGGGCCCGCGGCCGCTGCCGCAGCTGCCGCGGCGGCGGCGTTCCCCGCCGCGACCTTCTGCGGCTGCTCGGCGGGTACGCCCATGGCGGCGGGGTTGGTCACCGCCGGCCCCTGGATCTTCTCGAGCGTGACCGGCGGCCGGAAGGCCGCGGCCAGCACGCGGATGACCAGCGCTCCGCCGACCGCCGCGATGCTGGCCACGTAGGACCAGGCCACCCAGCCGGCCGGCGGACGGCCGGCCGTCAGGCCGTGCATGATGGCGACGGGCCAGCCCAGGTACGCGACCGAGTGCATCACCCGCCACATCCATGGCCTGGCCTTCGCCGCCCAGCGCCTCCTGAGCAGTCCCGTGGCCACGGCCACGATCATCATGTCGAAGGCCAGGATGCCGAGACCCTTGTTGATTCCGGCGATCGGGACGACCGCCGCGCCCGGCGGCACGTGGCCCAGGCTGATCATGAGGGAGATGTGCGTGATCAGGAAGATCATCCCGAGAAGGCCGAAGGCCTTGTGGGCGAGCTGCGACCTGACCCGGTTGACCGGAGACAGGAAGACCCGCTCGGTGGTGATGATGCCGAGCGCGACGGTCGCGGTGAAGGTCACCAGGGCCATCACGCCCACGTAGAACTCGAGGAAGCCGACCACCCGGCCGAGGATTGCTATGCCACGGTCTGTCCTGGTCAGCGCGAACGCCGACAGCACGACTGCCATGACCATGGCGCTGGCTCCCAGTCGGACACTGCGGGTGTCTAACTTGGTGGGAGTGTGCCGGGGGTGTCGTCTGTGGAGCATCTAAGGTTCCCTCCAAGGTCGGGTGAGGGTGCGACTCGGAAGGCTGGGTAGCCCGTGAGGGCTTTCAGATCAGCATCGGCGGCCCCGGTTGATGCAAGAGACGACGAACTGCATCAGCCGGTCGGGCATCACGTTCGCGAAGTCGGCGTGGTCGGTGACGGGGTTGTGCTTCTGTTCAGGGAAGGCGTCCACGGCGAATGACGGGCCTTGCGGCACGGTGTACGTGAGGGTCATGCGCAAAGCCGGCACCGCCTTGGTTCCTTGCGGGCAGGCGCCACCCTGTCCAGGGAAGACCACGTGCGTTCGGTGATTGGCGCTATCAGTGTTCTGGCCGTCCCAGCAGCTAGGGAAGTCCAGAATACGAACGACTTGGCTGCCGCGCGGGCAAAGCGGATATTTGTCGGGACTTATGCGGTTTTGGAATCCCGTGCAGCTCCAGGCGGCCCTGGCGTTGCCGGCGCCGTTGGTGGCGGCCTTGGCGTCACCGGTGATCAGCCTGAGGAACCTCGGCATCGCGACGACCTGGGAGCTGGCGTTGCCGCGGAACTGGAGCGTCACGGAGCGTGCACGCAGCACCTGGCCGACGTTGCCGTCCGCATCCTGAGTGTTCACGTCCACCTTGCGGTCTCTGAGGACCGGCCAGAAGTAGGTGGATTTATCGCCCAGCCGGCACGTGGTGCCCGCGGCGGCCAGGCTCTCGTCCGTGGAGAAGCCGTCCGTTGACAGGTTGCCCACGTAGTCGTGGAGGTGGTGGGCTCCGTTGCTCACGCCGGGGGCGACGATGAAGTTGTCCGGGTTGTTGTGGCCGTTGCGGTTCGTCCCGCACGCGGAGACGAAGGTGCCGCGCGAGCCGCCCCTGCCGATGCGGGCGTCAAGCTGACGCGGCGCCACCTGGCGGATGTCGACGAAGTCCTCGACGAACGGGCCCAGGTCGGCGCACTCGTTCTCGTTGTGCTCCTCGGACGCCGTGGGGGACGGGCTGGGGGAGGCGCTTCCGTTGCCGTTGTTCCCGTTGTTGCCGTTGTTCCCGTTATTACCGTTGTTGCCCTGGCCGGGGTTCCTGGTCGGCCGGTTGCGGCGGCCGAACGTCTCGGCGGTCTGCTCCGGGTCGGGGTTCTGGGCGTCAGGGTTCTGGGCGTCGGGGTTCTGGGCGTCGGGGTTCTGGGCCGGGTCGAGCACGGCGCGCCCGCCGCCCTGGCCCTGCTGGTCGGCGTTCTGCTGCTGGTCGCCGTTCTGGTCCTGCTGCTGGCCCTGCTGCTGGTTGTTCTGCTGCTGGCCGTTCTGCTGGTTGTTGTTCTGCTGGTTGTTGTTCTGGTCTTGGTTCTGCCCGTTCTGATCCTGGTTCTGGTTCTGGTCCTGCTGGTTCTGATCCTGTCCCTGCTGATCTTGATCTTGTTGCTGGTCCTGGTTCTGATTCTGGTTGTTGTTCCGGTTCCGCTGACCCTGCTGCTGCTCCTGGGAGGCCTGTGCCGGGTCGCAGTGGTCGGCGCGCGCGGGGCCGACGCCGATGACGGCCGCGGACACCAATCCGCCGGCCACCACGGCCAAGGCGGACACGGCCGAGGCCATGCGTCTAGATCTCGTCATGCGTCTCTCCTCTTTTCAACCGCCATCGCGACGGGTGGAGCTGGTGAGGGCGTCGGAGGCTCGGGCAACTGCGTGTGATCGACCAGGCCGGTGGACTCCAGGAGCGTCATGTGGCGCATGACGAAGTTGATGCCTTCCTGGGCGAACTTCCTGATCTCCGCATTGCGCGTACCGGCCCGTACAGCCGCCACGACGGTGAAGACCTTGCCGTGCGCGGCACGCAACAGGTTCGCGAAGTCCTGGTCGAAGGCGGGTCCGCGCTCCGCAGCCAGCTGGGCCATCCAGCTCTGCTGATCGGCGTTGGGCTCGCTGGGCAGTGCCACACCGAGCTTCTTGGCGGTTTGCCGTGTCATCAGGTCCAGCCTCTGGTGGTCCTGCATGATCAGCCTGCCGACTTCCTTGACGCGCTGGGACTCGGCGCGGGTCTGGGCATAGTCGCCCGCGGGCATCTCCCAGAGACCGGCCTGCCGTACCTTGATGAGCAGGTCACGGTCGGCGGCCGTGACGGGCCCCGATGATGTCTGGGTCGCCGCAGTGGCGGCGGGATCGATCGAAGGCGGCATGACCAGCACGATCGTCACCGCGGCCGCCACGACGAAGCCACCGAGCATGAACAGCTCGCCACCGCGCAAAAGCCTGTGCATGGTCGGAGGTACGCGAGTCTCTCGGGCTTGGTTCAGCACATGGCCGGAGATAGTTAGAAATGACTGGAGTTATCGGAGTGGCTACCGCTGAGATAACGAAGGTGTAAAGATGTGCCCCGTGCTAGGTCACCTCGACGGCAGGTTCGAGAGTGCGGATGCCGAGGCGGAGCATCGCATCGCGGTGCTTTACCAGGAGTTCGGCGGCCCTCTGCTGCGCCACGTACGCAAATCGACAGGTAACGACCTTCAATGGGCCGAAGACGTGGTGCAGGAGACGCTCGTCCGAGCCTGGAAAAACTCGGCAAGACTGCAGTGGGAACCAAGCCTTATATGGGCGTGGCTACTGACGGTAGCCCGCCGCATCGTTATCGATGGACGTCGACGGAAGAGCGTCCGGCCTCAAGAGGTCGAGCCGCCCGAAGTCGACATGATGGCCGTACCCGACGGCTCGGAGCGAGCTCTGTCGCGGATGGTCGTCGCCGACGCCCTTCGCAGCCTCTCTGAAGAACACCGCGAAGTCATAGAGCAGACCTACCTCCGAGACCGTACGATTAGTGAAGCGGCGGAGATACTGGGGATACCTCCGGGCACGGTGAAGTCCCGGCTCTATTACGGGATCCGGGCTCTCCGCGAACTGCTGCGGGACAAGGGGGTAGCCGGCTGATGCATGACGAGGTGGCTGCCTATGTCCTCGGAGTCCTCGATGAGGATGAGCACGAGGCCTTCGAACGCCACCTCGATACGTGTGAGATATGCCAGGCGGAGCTGATTGAGCTTGCCGAGCTTCCGGAAGAGCTCGACGAGCTCAAGAACGCTCCCGCAGCCTCCGATGACGACCCCCCGAGGTCGATGTCACGCTGACGTCTGTACGTTGACGTCTGTGCCCTTTTCGGGTGGTATCGGTACGGCGAGGCGTTGCGTCCGGTGTAGCGTGACCGGACGGTCAGGGGGAGGTGTTCGGTGGGCATCGACGGAGATGCGCCCGTTCCCCCGCATCGGCGGTTCGGCGAGGAAGGCGGCCGGCTGTCGTACGGCGGCTACCTTCGCCTGCCCGCGCTTCTCGCACAGCAACGGCCACAGTCGGAAGCGCCCGACGAGCTGCTCTTCATCACCATCCACCAGGTCTACGAGCTGTGGTTCAAGCTGCTGCTCCACGAGCTGGAGAACGCCCGCGAGGCCATGTTCGCCGGCGAGCTCTGGCGGGCCAGGCACCTGTTCCGACGGGTGCACGCGGTCGAGAAGGTGCTGATCGAGCAGGTGGACGTCCTGGAGACGATGACGCCCCAGGACTTCCTCATGTTCCGGGAGAAGCTGGCGCCCGCCAGCGGCTTCCAGTCGGTGCAGTTCCGGGAGCTGGAGTTCCTGTCCGGGCTGAAGGACGAGCGCTATCTCGGCAGCTTCAGGCACGCCAGCGACACGGAGCTCGCACGGCTGCGCCGCAGGCTGGAGGAGCCCTCACTGTGGGATGCTTACCTCACCGCCCTCTCCCAGCGTGGCCTGCCGGTCTCCGACGACGAGATCATGGGCTCGCTGCTGGCCGTGGCGAGGGACCGCGGGTCGTACGACGACCTGTGGCAACTGGCCGAAGACCTGCTGACGCACGACGCGACCGCCGCGCAGTGGCGGACGCGTCATGTCCAGATGGTCGAACGTCAAATCGGCACCAAGTCGGGCACCGGCGGCTCGACAGGCGCCCCCTATCTACGCGGCAGAACGCGTTTGCACTACTTCCCGCTGCTGTGGGAACTAAGGGCCTGGCTATGAACAGCTTTGGCAAACCCTCACAAAGGAGTGAGACCGAAATGCCCCTCGACGAGGCCAAGGACGAGCTGCTCCAGCGAGCCGCGGAAAGTTGCGCGGCGAGCAGCGAACATGTGGGCCCCGAGGAGGCCCTGTCCTTCCTCCGGTTCTACTACCGGCACGTCGCGCCGGAGGACCTGCTCGACCGCAACCCCGTTGACGTGTACGGCCCCGCGATGTCGCAGCGGCAGCTGGCCGAGGTCCGCCCCCAGGGCCGGGCGGTCGTCCGCGCCTACACCCCCACGCTGGACGAGAACGGCTGGGACCCGGGCCACTCGGTCGTCGAGGTGGTCACGGACGACATGCCGTTCCTCGTCGACTCCGTCACGATGGAGCTCGACCGTCACGACCTGGGCATCCACCTGCTGGTCCACCCCCAGATGCGGGTGCGCCGCGACATGACGGGCCGGATGCTCGGCCGCGGCCAGGAGGACGTCACCGGCCAGATGCTGGTCGAGTCGTGGATGCACATCGAGGTCGACCGGCAGGCCGATCCCGAGGCGCTCAAGGCGCTCGAGGCCGACCTGCAGCGGGTGCTCACCGACGTGCGCCACGCGGTCGAGGACTTCAGGAAGATGCGGGCGCTGGCCGTACAGACCGCCGAGGACCTGGGCATGAGCCCGCCGCCGCTGGAGCCCGCGGAGGTCGAGGACAGCATCGACCTGCTGCGCTGGCTCGCCGACGGGCACTTCACCTTCCTGGGCTACCGCGAGTACCGGCTCGAGCACACCGACGAGGGCGAGACGCTGCGGGCGCTGCCGGGCGCGGCGCTGGGCATCCTGCGCGACGACAAGGTCGGCTCGGAAAGCTTCTCGGCGCTGCCCGCCGAGGTGCGCGCCAAGGCGCGCGACAAGCAGCTCGTGATCACCACCAAGGCCAACTCGAGGGCCACCGTCCACCGGGCGACCTACCTCGACTACATCGGCGTCAAGATCTTCTCGTCCGAGGGCGAGGTGATCGGCGAGCGGCGCTTCCTGGGCCTGTTCACGCACGTGGCGTACAACGAGTCGATCTCCAGGATCCCCGTGCTCCGCCGGAAGCTGGCGGAGGTGCTGGACAGGGCCGGGCTGGCGCCCGACAGCCACGACGGCAAGGACCTGATCGAGATCCTCGAGACGTTCCCGCGCGACGAGCTCTTCCAGACCTCGATCGACCAACTCCTGCCGATCGCGCTGGGCGTGCTGCGGCTGCGCGAGCGCAAGCAGGTCAAGCTCTTCCTGCGCCGCGACGACTACGGCCGCTACATCTCCTGCCTGATCTACCTGCCGCGCGACCGCTACACCACCAAGGTGCGGCTGAAGATGCAGGAGGTGCTGCTGAAGGCCCTGGGCGGCAAGTCGCTCGACTACAGCGCGATGATCGGCGAGTCGGTGCTGGCCCGGCTGCACGTGGTCGTGCGGGGCGAGCGGGGCAAGCAGCTCCCGCCACCGAGCGTGGACGTCGAGGAGCTGGAGGCGCGGCTGGCCGCCCTGACCCGCTCCTGGGAGGACGACCTGGCCACCGAGCTGGGGCGGAGGACCGCCGAGGACGAGGCGCCCGCGCTCATCAAGCGGTACGCCTCCGCGTTCCCCGAGGGCTACAAGG
Organism: Nonomuraea sp. NPDC003709; assembly: GCF_040610775.1. Lineage (NCBI taxonomy): Bacteria > Bacillati > Actinomycetota > Actinomycetes > Streptosporangiales > Streptosporangiaceae > Nonomuraea > Nonomuraea sp. NPDC003709. The sequence goes on from NZ_JBEXMW010000001.1 coordinate 502,958, forward strand.
CGGACTTCCCGCCCAAGGTGGCCGTCGTGGACCTGCGCCGCCTGGAGGACCTCGTGGCCGTGGGCGACGGCGCGGAGGTGGACATCAACCTCTACGAGCCGTACGACGCGGCCGAGGGGGAGCGGCGGCTCAAGATCTACAAGGTCGGCTCGCCCATCTCGCTCTCCGAGGCGCTGCCGCTGATCCAGCGGCTCGGCGTCGAGGTCGTGGACGAGCGGCCGTACGAGATCGACCGCGACAACGACCCCAACACCAAGAACGCCTGGATCTACGACTTCGGCCTGCGGTACACGCCGACGGAGGAGGTCGGCAGGGACGACTTCAAGCGGCTGTTCCAGGACGGGCTCAGCGCCCTCTGGAAGGGGCAGGTCGAGGCCGACGACCTCAACTCGCTCATCCTGAGCGCCGGGCTGACCTGGGAGCAGGTCGAGATCCTCCGGGTGTACGCCAAGTACCTGCGCCAGGCCGGAGGCACGTTCTCGCAGACCTACATGGAGCGGGTGCTGGCCGGGAACGTGCGGCTGGCGCGGCTGCTGGTGAGCTTCTTCGAGGCCAAGCTCGATCCGCGGCGCGGCGAGGACGTGCGGCTCGATCTCGCCGAGGCGCTCAACGAGGAGATCCTGGGCGCGCTCGACGAGGTGGCCTCGCTGGACGAGGACCGGATCCTGCGGGCGTACCTGGAGATGATTCAGGCGACATTGCGCACGAATTACTTCCAAAGGGTCGATGGGCACCGCAAACCGTACATATCCCTCAAGTTCGACCCGCAGGCGATCAGCGTCCTGCCGCTGCCGCGGCCAAAGTACGAAATATTCGTCTATTCGCCGCGGGTCGAGGGCGTGCACCTGCGCTTCGGGAAAGTGGCGCGGGGCGGGCTGCGGTGGTCGGACCGGATGGAGGACTTCCGTACGGAGATTCTCGGCCTGGTAAAGGCGCAGATGGTGAAAAACACCGTCATCGTCCCCACTGGGTCTAAAGGCGGATTTGTCGTCAAACAGCCGCCTGTGTCCGGAACGCGCGAGGAGATGCTCGTCGAAGGCGTCGCCTGCTACCGGACGTTCATCTCCGGCCTGCTCGACGTGACCGACAACCTCGTGGACGGCAAGGTCGTGCCGCCGCCCGACGTGGTCAGGCACGACGGCGACGACACCTACCTCGTGGTCGCCGCCGACAAGGGCACCGCGACCTTCTCCGACATCGCCAACAGCGTGGCCAAGGAGTACGGCTTCTGGCTGGGCGACGCGTTCGCCTCCGGCGGCTCGATCGGCTACGACCACAAGGCCATGGGCATCACCGCCCGCGGAGCCTGGGAGTCGGTCAAGTACCACTTCCGGACCACGGGCCTGGACGTGCAGAGCACCGACTTCACGGTGGCCGGCATCGGCGACATGTCCGGCGACGTGTTCGGCAACGGCATGCTGCTGTCCCGCCACATCCGGCTGGTGGCCGCCTTCGACCACCGGCACATCTTCGTCGACCCCTCGCCCGACGCGGCCGCCTCGTACGCGGAGCGGCAGCGCCTCTTCGAGCTGCCACGCAGTTCCTGGGAGGACTACGACGCCAAGCTGATCTCGGCCGGCGGCGGCATCTTCCCCCGTACGGCCAAGTCCATCCACATCACGCCGCAGATGCGCGAGGCGCTCGGCATCCCCGCCGGGGTCACCTCCCTGGCCCCCAACGACCTGATCAGCGCCATCCTGCGGGCCCCCGTCGACCTGCTGTGGAACGGCGGCATCGGCACCTACGTCAAGGCCGGCTCCGAGTCCAACGCGGACGTGGGCGACAAGGCCAACGACGGGCTGCGGGTCAACGCCGCGGACCTGCGCTGCAAGGTCATCGGCGAGGGCGGCAACCTGGGGTTCACCCAGCTCGCCCGCATCGAGTTCGCGCTGAACGGCGGGCTGGTCAACACCGACTTCATCGACAACTCGGCGGGGGTCGACACCTCCGACCACGAGGTGAACATCAAGATCCTGCTCGACCAGGTCGTCCGCGACGGCGAGCTGACCGACAAGCAGCGCAACCAGGTCTTCACCTCGATGACCGACGAGGTCGCCGACCTGGTGCTGCGTGACAACTACGCGCAGAACGTGGTCCTCGCCGCGGCCCGCACCCAGGCCGTCGAGATGCTCCACATCCACTCCCGATACCTGCGCCGCCTCGAACGGGACGGCCTGGTCAACCGGGAGCTGGAGTTCCTGCCCTCGGACAAGACGCTGGCCGAGCGCCGCCAGGCAAGGCTCGGCCTGACCGCGCCCGAGTTCTCCGTCCTGCTGGCCTACACCAAGCTGGTCGCCGACGCCGAGCTGCTGGGCTCCGACCTGCCCGACGACCCCTACCTGGCCTCGTGGCTGGTGTCGTACTTCCCGTCCGCGCTGCGCGAGCGCTTCCGCCCCTACATGGACGCCCACCCGCTGCGGCGCGAGATCATCACCACCTGCGTGGTGAACGAGCTGGTCAACTCCATGGGCACCACGTTCATGTACCGCTTCGGGGAGGAGACCGGGGCCTCGACCCCCGACATCGTGCGTGCCTACCTCGTGGCGCGCGAGGTGTTCGACCTGCCCAGCTTCCACCGGGCCATAGAGGCGCTGGACAACAAGGTCGACACGGCCACCCAGATCGCCATGCTGCTGGAGGCCCGCAAGCTGGCCGAGCGCGGCACCCGCTGGCTGCTGGTCAACCGCCGCCCGCCGCTGGACCTGGCAGGGTCGGTCGCCTTCTTCATGAAGGGCGTCAACGGCCTGCTGACCCACATCCCCAAGCTGCTGACCGGGCCCGACCTGGCCGCCTACGAGGAGCGCCGCGACTCGTTCGTGGCCAGGGGGGTGCCGCTGGAGCTGGCCGAGCGGGCGGCCGCCATGGTGCCCGCGTACTCCATGCTGGACCTGGTGGAGGTGGCGTCGCTGACGGGCCGCCCGGTCGCCGAGGTGGCGGAGGTCTACTTCGACCTGGCGGACCGGCTCCAGCTGGCCCGCCTCCGGGAGCGCATCATCGCGCTGCCCCGGGACAACCGCTGGAACTCGATGGCCCGCTCCGCCCTGCGCGACGACCTCTACGCCGCGCACGCCTCGCTGACCCGCGACGTGCTGGCCCACAGCACGCCGGGGCTGCCGCCGGAGGAGCGGCTGGCCCGGTGGTCGGAGGCCAACTCGGCGGCGGTCTCCAGGGCGCGGCAGACGCTCTCGGAGATCTGGGAGAGCGACCACTTCGACCTGGCCACCCTGTCGGTCGCGCTGCGGGCGATCCGGACCCTGGTGGCGGCCAGCAACCTCCCGCACACGGAGGCGTAGCCAGGCCGCTGTGCTTACGGTGGCCCGGCCCGGCCGCCGTGCGTACCGCGGTCCGGGTCCGGCCCGGCCGCTGTGTCTACAGCGGCCCGGGCCTGTGCTCGGCCATGCCCCGGTGGTGCGCCCGGAGCGCCGCGTGGCGTGGGGCGCCTTCCAGGGCGCTCCAGGGGGTCACCAGCTCCCGTCCGCCAGTACCTGCCGGAGGCGGGTCGCCAGCGCGGCCCGGTCCACCCCTGCCAGGGTGAGCGCGCGGGGCACGGTGCCGACCTCGGCCTCCAGGATCCCGAGCACCAGGTGGCCGGGTCTGAGGTCCTTCTTGCCCGTGGCGGAGGCGAAGCCGCGTTCGAGGGAGAGCCGTCCCGAGGCCCCCAGGCTCACACGGCGGTCCGGGTCGGGGGTCGGCGCCGGGAGGCCGAACGAGGCGGCCGACACCCCGGCCGTGCCCAGGCTGTGCTCGAACTCCCGGTCCAGCGCGTCGCGGATCGCCCGGCGGTCCAGCCCCACCGAGGTCAGGACCTCGCGGGCGGCGGTGCCCTCCTGGGCGGCGATGCCCAGGAGCAGGTGGTGCGCCTCTATCGCGGCGGACCCGTCCTGCCTGGCCTCGGTCTGGCCGTGCAGGATGACGGCCTGGATGTAGTGGTCGATCGCGCTCACTGTCGTCTCCTCAGCGTGACGCCGGCGGCGATGAGCCGCTTGACGTGCTTCTTGTGCACCGCTTGACGGGTGACTCCGAGCGCCTCGGCGACCTGCGGCCAGCTCCAGCCGGCCCGCATCGCCTGCTCGACGGCGGCGTCCTCCAGCTGATCGGCCAGGCGCCGCAGTGCGACCACGGCCGCCAGCGCGTCAGCGGGCTCCTGGGGTTCGGGAATGTCGGCCGGCATGCAAGCAACCATAGTTGCCTACAGGCGAATTAGTCAACTCAAGTTGCTACTGGCCCGAGGCGCGTGTCAGGGCGCCGTCGTGGGCGATGACGTCGGCGGCGGCGGGGGCCTTCAGGGGAGGCACCACGGTGGCGTACTGGTGTGTCTCGATCAGTCGCAGCGTCTTGCGCACCTTCGGTTTGCCGAGCGCCCATTGGGCCGGCTCGGGCACCGAAATCCCCTCGTCCTCGGCCGCCTTCGTCACGGCGGTCGTGGTCGACGTCCGCGACAGCGAATACTGGATCAGCGCCCCGCCGTCCTTGGTCCGCAGCGAGTACACAGGGAAGTTGTCGGCGCTGAAGATCGAGTCGTAGCTGTAACCGCCTTGCTCTGTACTGTTCTTGAGAACATCCCGGAGATGGGCGATCTGCGCGGCCACCTCGGTCGTGTACGGCCCCGGCGCGAGCAGCCCGGCCGTGGGCCCGGCCGCCCCTGTCTCGGCCACGCTGGCGTGCACCGGACCCATGAACTGCGGGCTGATCGTGACCGTCTTGTCGTCGGGCGCCACCGCGGTCGCGTAGCCGTCGGCGTCGAGCTGGATCTCCGGCACCTCCTGCCCGGGCAGGAGCTCGGCCGCGGAGCTGAGCCGCCACCGGTCGGCGGACTTGGCGAACGTCAGCAGGGTCGGGCTGCCGTCGCGCGTCACCAGCGCGCTGAACCAGGGCGCCTGCTCCGTCGGCGCGAACCTCGGCACGAACAGCTTCGGCGTCCCCCACCTGTAGCGGGCAGGCGCGAAGTCATGCGACAGGAACGCCGCCGCGGTCAGCGGCAACTGCCCGCCTGTCACGACGTCCTTCAGCTCCATGTCCAGGCGTCCCTGGAACTCGCTCGGAGCCCGCAGCGTGTCGTCGGTGGCCGTGAACTTGAAGAACTCCTCCGTGGCCTCGGCCTGAGTGACGGCCGTCATGGGGACGGAGGGCGAGGGGGACGCGGACGCCGACGAGGTCGCGGCCGCCTTGGACGGCTCGGCCGGGGCATTGCCCGTGCAGGCGGTCGCCGCGGCCAGTACGCCGGCGGCGAGCGCCAGCACCTTCCGCCGACCGTATGCACGCACCTCGCCATGTTATTCGCGACCGCGGGGCGACGGGCCCTCCGGTGCCCGAACAGAAGCCGCCTTTTGACGACGTGGGCGGGATGGGGGGCGCAGCCCTCCGGGGGAAGTAGGCTTGGGAGACGTGGCAGGCATCGATCCGGCAGAAGAGATCAACGAGCTCGCGGGCACGCTCCGCAGCATCCAGGACGTGCTCGACCTCGACGCGATGCGCAAGCAGATCGAGGAGCTGGAGCAGCAGGTTGCCGCACCGGACCTGTGGGACGACCCCGACCAGGCGCAGAAGGTCACCAGCAAGCTCTCACACCTCCAGGGTGAGCTCAACCGCGTCGACGGCGTCGCGCGCCGCCTCGACGATCTCAACGTCCTCTACGAGCTGGCGGCCGAGGAGGGCGACGACGACACGCGCGCCGAGGCCGACAAGGAGCTTGAGACGCTCAAGTCCGACATCGGGGCTCTAGAGGTGCGCACGCTGCTCTCGGGCGAGTACGACGCCCGTGAGGCGCTCGTCACGATCAACTCCCAGGCGGGCGGGGTCGACGCCGCCGACTGGGCCGAGATGCTGCTGCGCATGTATCTGCGCTGGGCCGAGCGCAAGGGCTACTCGACCGAGGTCTACGACACCTCCTACGCGGAGGAGGCCGGCATCAAGTCGGCCACGTTCACGATCAAGGCTCCCTACGCGTACGGCACGCTCCGTGGCGAGCACGGCACCCACCGGCTGGTCCGCATCAGCCCGTTCGACAACCAGGGCCGCAGGCAGACCTCGTTCGCCGGGGTCGACGTCGTGCCGGTCGTCGAGCAGACCGACCACATCGACATCATCGAGGACGAGATCCGCGTCGACGTCTACCGGTCGAGCGGCCCGGGCGGCCAGGGGGTCAACACGACCGACTCGGCGGTGCGCATCACGCACCTTCCGAGCGGCATCGTCGTCTCCTGCCAGAACGAGCGCTCGCAGCTCCAGAACCGCGCCACCGCCATGAACGTCCTGCAGGCCAAGCTGCTGGAGCGTAAGCGGCAGGAGGAGGCGGAGAAGATGTCGGAGCTGCGCGGCGCCACCACGACGTCCTGGGGCACGCAGATCCGCAACTACGTGCTGCACCCGTACCAGATCGTGAAGGATCTACGCACGGCCACCGAGGCGGGCAACCCGTCGGCGGTGCTCGACGGCGACCTCGATGAGTTCATCGAGTCCGAGATCCGCTGGATGCGCCGCCAGGAGTCGGGGACCGCCGACTAGAGCCCGCTCAGGTGCTTGAGCACCAGGCTCACGAAGAGCAGGACGACCAGTAGCAGGGCGATCAGAGCGGGTGACAGCCCGGCGAAGCCGTGCTGGTGCATCCGCTCCCTGCTGGCTCGGCAGGTGGGGCAGCGTCCCTCGATCACAGGGTGGGCGCACTGCGCGCATACGAGGTGTTCACAACTCATGACAGCCCCAAGTCTAGCCGCACAATCGTTTTGTTTCCGTTATGGACTTTCCATGCCAGTCTTCCCCCTAGACTGTCGTCTGGCCAATCGGAACGTCGATCAACAGTAAAGACCGCGTAACCCGATCGGCCGGTGGCGGGAAGTGGGCATGTGCCACCCTCGCTTCCGTCCTGACCCCTAGACTGGCATGCCGTGATGCTCTCGTGATCCATTTCGATAATGTCACCAAGGTCTACGCGAACCAGAACCGGCCCGCCCTCGACCACGTGTCCGTAGACGTGGACAAGGGCGAGTTCGTGTTCCTCGTCGGTCCCTCGGGATCAGGCAAGTCCACGTTCCTGCGTCTGGTCCTCAAGGAGGAGCGGCCCAACTCCGGTGCGATCCATGTCGCTGGCAAGGACCTGGCCCGCCTCTCCAACTTCAAGGTGCCGCACCTGCGCCGCCGCATCGGCTGCGTGTTCCAGGACTTCAGGCTGCTCCCGAACAAGAACGTCTACGAAAACGTGGCGTTCGCCCTCGAGGTCATCGGAAAGCCCCGGCGGTTCATCCGCAAGGTGGTGCCCGAGGTCATCGAGCTGGTCGGCCTGGAAGGCAAGGCCCACCGCATGCCCGACGAGCTGTCCGGCGGCGAGCAGCAGCGCGTCGCCATGGCCCGCGCGTTCGTCAACCGGCCGATGATCCTGCTGGCCGACGAGCCCACGGGCAACATCGACCCCGCGACGAGCATCGGCATCATGAAGGTGCTCGACCGCATCAACAGGACTGGCACCACGGTCGTCATGGCCACGCACGACGCGGCCATCGTCGACTCCATGCGTAAGCGCGTGGTGGAGCTGGAGGACGGCAAGATCGTCCGTGACCAGTCGCGTGGCGTGTACGGCCAGGCGTACTGACAGGGAGCTGCAGACAGAACATGCGGGCGAATTTCATCTTCTCCGAGGTCTGGATCGGCCTCCGTCGCAACCTGACCATGACGATCGCGGTGGTGATCACCGTGGCGGTCGGCATGGCGATGCTGGGCGTCGGCTTGATGATCAACGCCCAGGTCGGCATGATGAAGGGCTACTGGGACGACAAGGTCGAGGTCTCGGTCTTCTTGTGCACCAAGGGCTCGGCCATGGAGTCCTGCAAGGGCAAGGAGGTCTCCAACGCCCAGAAGGAGGCCCTCAACACCCTGATCAAGGGCACCCCCGGGGTCAAGGAGGTGTTCTTCGAGGACCAGTCGGCGGCGTACCAGAACTTCCAGAAGCTGTACGCGACCAACAAGGCCCTGGTGAGCACCGCCAAGGTCGAGGACATGCCGCAGTCGTTCCGTATCAAGGTGGCAGACCCCAACAACTACAAGGCCGTCGTGCAGGCCCTTCAGGGGCAGCCGGGCGTCTCGCAGGTGCTGGACCAGGCCCAGTTGGTCGGTCCGTTCTTCGAGATGCTCGACAAGCTCGCGTTCTACGCGCTCGCGGTGGCCATCATCCTGGTGCTGGCGGCGGCGCTGCTGATCGGCAACACGGTACGGCTCTCGGCGTTCAACCGGCGTAGAGAAACGGGCATCATGCGCCTGGTCGGCGCGTCCAATCTCTACATCCAGCTCCCGTTCGTCATGGAAGGCGTCATCGCCGGCCTGATCGGCGGGGTGTTCGCGGCGGTCATCCTGATCGTCACGAAGGTCTTCCTCTTCGAGGAGCTCGGGCGCTACCTGGGCGACGCCACCGCGCAGCTGGGCTGGAACGATGTGGCCCAGACCATCACCATCACCATGGTCATCGGTGTGGTCATCTGTGTGCTGGCATCGTTCGTGACGCTCCGACGCTACCTGAGGGTCTAGGGATCGCCGGTAAAGTCGAAGCATGCCACGTGAGACCGGGCGTAAGGTCATCGCCCAGAACAAGCGTGCCAGGCACGACTACCTCCTCGAGGACACCTTCGAGGCGGGTCTCGTGCTCCAGGGCACCGAGGTGAAGTCGCTGCGTGAGGGCCGCGCCTCGCTCGTCGACGGCTACGCCAGCATCGACGGCGACGAAGCGTGGCTGCTCAACGTCCACATCCCCGAATACTCCCAGGGGACGTGGACCAACCACGCCGCCCGCCGCAAGCGCAAGCTGCTGCTGCACCGCAAGGAGATCGACAAGCTCGCCGCCAAGACGAAGGAGGGCGGGCTCACGATCGTGCCGCTGACGCTCTACTTCAAGGACGGCAGGGCCAAGGTCGAGATCGCGCTCGCCCGGGGCAAGAAAGACTGGGACAAGCGGCAGTCGCTGGCGGAGCAGCAGGCGAAGCGGGAGATGGCCCGGGCCCTGCGGCACCGCAACCGATGAGACGGCGGCACCGCACCCCATGACACGCGCTCGCCGCATCCTCTCCGCGGCCGCCACCCTGGCGGTCGCGAGCACGACCCTGACCGGCTGCTTCGAGGAGCCCTCACCGCACGACGCGGTGCGGGACTTCCTCGTGGGCTGGCAGTCGGGCGACTACGAGCTCGCCGCCGGCCGCACCGACGGCGATCAGGCCACCGTGCGCAAGACGCTGTCCGACGCCAAGCTGGAGCTCGACGCGGCCTCCTTCCGCTTCAAGATCAAGAGCCTCAGCATGACGGGCGAGGAGGCGAAGGCCGACTTCCGCGCCGAGGTCGATCTGGGGGAGAACAACCCCCTCTGGGAGTACGACGGGCTGCTCCCGCTCCACCTCGTGGACGGCACCTGGAAGGTGCGCTGGTCGCCTTCGGTGCTGCATCCCCAGCTCAAGGAGGGGCAGCGGTTCGCCGTCGACACCGACCCGAGGCCGCGCAAGCCGATCGTCGACCGCACGGGCGAGCCGCTGCAGGGCAACACCGTGTTCTACAGCGCGGGTGTCTACCCGGCCAAGCTCGGTGACAAGGCGGAAGAGGTCGCCGCCAAGCTGTCCAAGATCACCGACTACGCGCAGGACCGCCTGCTGAGCCGCATCAGGTCGTCGCCGCCCGACAAGTTCGTGCCGCTGGTCACGTTCGGCCGCTCGCGCTACCAGACGATGCAGTCGAAGCTCGACGCCATCGACGGGATCGAGACCGTGCAGCAGGATCAGCCGGTCAACCCCGAGCCGCCGCAGCAGATCGTCGGCAGCGTCAGCGCGCTCACCCCCGAGACCGAGCAGAAGCTCGGCGGGCCCGAGCGGGCCGGTGACTCGGTTGGCAGGAGCGGCCTCCAGCAGGCCTACCAGGACTACCTGACCGGTTCGACGCAGACCAAGGTGATCACGCTCGACCTGAAGACCGGCAAGCAGGTCGCCCTGCTGAAGGAGTGGCGGGGCCGGGAGAACGTCTCGGTGAAGACCACCATCGACCGGTCCGTCCAGGCGGCGGCCGAGCAGGCGCTGGGCGACACGGAGGCCAGCCTGCTGGTGGCGGTGCAGCGCGACACGGGTCAGATCCTCGCGGTCGGATCCCAGGGCGAGCTGACCCGGCAGAAGGACCTGAACCAGGAGATGGGCGCGCTGGCCGGCCGCTTCCCCGCGGGCACGGCGTTCTCGATCGTGGCCGCGAACGCGCTGCTCAAGAAGGACGTCAGCCCGAAGCTACGGCTGGCCTGCCCGGACGAGCGCACGGTCGGCGGCGCCAAGTTCGTGCAGGCCGCGGAGTCCACCGGGGTCACGCCCTCGGCCACCTTCCAGGAAAACTTCGCCAAGGGCTGCGTCACCGCGCTGGCCTCGCTGGCCCGCCGCGTCACGGCCGACGACCTGTCCGGGAGCGCCAAGGCGTTCGGCGTGGGCCAGCCGTGGCGGCTGCCGCTCAAGTCGTTCAGCGGCGCGCTGCCGCAGCTGGCCGGCGACGCCGACAAGGCCAAGGCCATCGCGGGCCAGAACGTCGAGGTCAGCCCGCTCGGCATGGCGCTGGTGGCCGCCGCGGTCGCCTCGGGCACCTGGCGTCCGCCGGTGCTGGTCACCGATCCCAGGTCGCCCGACCCGACGGTGGAGGCCGCGCAGGCCCCGCAGCCCGCCCCCGTACCCGTCGACCCCAAGGTCCACGCGACGCTGAAGCGGATGATGGCGGCCGGGGCGACCGGCACGCCCGCCCAGGCGGGCAAGGGCAGGGTCTACGGCGTGACGGCCACGGCAGGCAACCAGCTGAAGTGGTTCGTGGGCTGGCAGGGGGATGTGGCGGTCGCCGTGCTGGCGCGCAACCACGACGCCGGAGCGGTCGCGGGCAGCTTCTTCTCGGCTCTTCGGAACTCTCCGTGAAATTGTCGTCACGCTGAGCAACCATTCGAGGGTCCGGCTGCGTCTTACTGAGTGACTGGACCCGCTCGGGGGGTTGCGGATCCAGTCGCCGTGATGAGATCAGGACTTCATCTCGGGGGAAGTCCTGCCGTCCGGACCGGCTCGACCCTGCCGGTCGGCCCCCGGGAGCGCGAGCCGCTGAGCCGCGCTCCCGGGGGTTTCGTCATGGGGAATCAAGTTGGCGTTGGGGGCGTTGTTCCCTGTAGATTCTTGTTGCTCACCTCCGCGGAGGTGTGTTGACAACTGCACAGGGGGTGACTGGCTTCGACTTCGACTTTGCAAGCCAGGTGAAGCGGGCCGAGGACTGCGGACATAACCTCGTTAATCCTGTGACCGCAAACAACAAGTGCCAATTCTAAGCGCACTGTGGCTGCCCAGGATTCCCTGGGCCTCGCTGCCTAAGTAGCGAAACCACTGTCAGCCCGGGAGTGCCTTCGGCCCGGTGTCTGGCATCGTTAGAAGGCTCAACCGCTCGACCCGGCCACGGGGGAGAGCGGGAAATCAAACAGTGGCTGGGCCCGTCGGCGACTCGCCTGCGTGATCGCCGGGGCCGAGAAAAGCACAGCAGGCTGCGCCCGGAGAAGCCCTGACTTGGGGTTGAAGGACGCGGGTTCGATTCCCGCCACCTCCACTGGAAGGCCCGTGTGGTCGGAAGCTGCGCTTCCTCCCGCGGGCCTTTGTGCTGTCCAGGGGAACCCCCTGGAACCCCTATCAGACCGCCTCTGATCTGCCGAGACCTCGGCAGGCAGGGGCGGTTTTTTGTGTTCAGGGGCCCCAATGTCCTCAGGGGCCTCAAGGTCCTCAACGCGACAAGGGCGCCTCAGGCCCCAGGGTCCGAGGTGTGAGCAGGGGCTCAGGGGCGCGCAGGGCCCAAAGGGGGAGCAGGATCCCAAGGGAGAGCGGCAGTCGGGGCTTTCCTTGGCAGGACGCTTGATGCCGCTTGGAGAGGGGCGTCGCGGGCCGGGGCCGCCGGATACAAGTCGCCCCAGCCCATTCCCAAGGTGCGAGCGCCAAGCTCCTGCACCGGGCCGTAGATCGCGGCCTTCTGTAACCAGATGGGATGTTTCATGAGCAACCTGCTCAAGATCGAGGATCTGCCCGCCGGGGTCTCCGAACTCGTCGGTGAGGAGCTCGAGGTCGTCGCGGGCATGCCCATGGCGGACATGAAGCCCGGCTCGGGCTACACCTGCAGCTCCACGTGGGGCAACCCGAGCGCCGACTGCGTGAATCGCTGATGGCTGCGGCGGGGAGCCGGCGATCACCGGGTGCCGGCTCCCCGCCGCGTGAACGGCTGAAGGAGCATCCGACCGTGTTATTGATCATCAGCAGCCCGCGCGACGACTCGGTGCACACCGTGCGCCCGAAGCTGGAGGAGCGCGGCGTCCCGCTGCTGTGGTGGGACGAGGCCGAGTACCCCGGGTCCTCCACCCTCACCACCGCCTTTCTCGACGGCCGGTGGCGGCAGACGCTGACGTTCCAGGGCGAGACGTACGACCTGTCGAAGGTCACCGCGGTCTGGGACCGCCGCCCCGGCAAAGTGGCCGCACCCGGCGTGCGAGAGCCGTCGCAGCGGGCGTTCGCCGAGCACGTGGCCAGGATCGCGCTCGCGGGCGCGTACGACCTGATGGCAGGGGCGCGGTGGATGCCGGCGCCGCCGCCGCACGTCGTAGCGGTGGACAACAAGCTCCTGCACCTGTACCGGGCCACCGAGCTGGGGTTCACCGTGGCCGACACCGTCGTGACGAACGATCCGGAGGCGCTGGCGCAGCTGTGGAACCGGGCCGGCGGCCGGGTCATCACCAAGACGCTCGACTACCGGCCGTTCTTCGTGGACGGCGAGGACCGTCACCTCTTCACGACGGTGGTGCCGAGGCGGCGGCTCGCCGGGCGGCACCGGCTGCGGTACGGGCCCGCGATGCTGCAGCCCAATGTGCCCAAAGCCTACGAGCTGCGGGTGACGGTCGTCGGCGAGCGGGTGTTCGCCGCGAGCATCGACTCCCAGGCGTCACGGATGACCGAGGTCGACTGGCGGCACCTCGAGGATCCCAAGACCCGCTATGCCGCCTATGATCTGCCGCGGAACGTCGCCGACGGCTGCGTACGCCTGGTCGCGGGGCTCGGCCTGAGCTTCGCCGCCCTGGACTTCATCGTGACCCCGGACGGCCGGTACGTCTTCCTGGAGCTCAACGTCAACGGCCAATGGGCCTTCGTCGAGATGCTCACCGGCCTGCCCATCAGCGACGCCATCGCCGACTGGCTCGCCGACGCCACCGCCACCGCCCGTCCCCGCATCGAGGAAGCCACCGATGTCCGCTGATTCGTTCGCCATGGATCTCTTCGACGCGGTCGTGCTGCTGCGCGACCTCCCGACCTCCCAGGAGGAGGTGGGCGACGCTCAGCGGCGCGTCGGGGACTGGGGCGCGAAGCGGCCGCACCTGCGTGTCCAGCTCGCGGTCGACGAGCCGCCGGGCACCACCAGGGCGGGCTACGACCTGCTCCTGGAGCACCCCGAGGGAGGCACCGTCGCGCTGTCGGCCGAGGTGGACGACGGCATTCCCTGGCTGGTGGACCACTCCACCCATTGGGCGGCGTCGTGCGTCCTCAGCGTCGACGGCAAGGGGCTGCCGGTGGCGGCCGCGCTGTCCACGATCCGCGCGCTCGGCGCCCGGGACCGGCAGCTGCACGAGCGGCTGGTGGACCACCGGATCCTGCTCAGCGAGCTGGAGAAGGACATGCGGCCGGTGACTCCGGAGGAGGCGCGGCGGGCCGCCGACGAGTTCCGGCGACGGCGCGGGCTCACCGGTCGTGCGCAGACCCTGCGGTGGCTGGCCGAGACGGGCATGTCGGAGGACGCCTTCTGGAGCCACGTCAGAACGCAGGGCCTGATCGCCCGCGTCCGTGAGCGCTTCGCCGGTGAGCCGGCCCGTCGCCGTCTGGCCGAGCACCCGGAGGAGTTCACGGTGCGGCATGCGGTGTGGGTGATCGGGCCGGACGCCGATGAGCTGGGCGCCCTGCTGGACGGGCCGGTGCCGGGTTTCCACGCGCGGGCGCTGGCCGCGCTGCCCGGGAGCCCGGCATCCGGACGGCGCGGGATGCGGTTGCAGGCCGCCGTCGCGCTCACCCCGGAGCTGCCCGAGCCCCTGCGGGCGCTGCCCGAACAGGCCTCGGCCGGGCCCGTTCCGTACGACGGCGGCTATCTGGCGGGAGTCGTCCACGAGGTCGTCCCGCCCGATCCCGAGGCTCCCGAGGTGCTGGAGGCGGCGCGGGATGCGGCGTTCCAGGCGTGGCTGGACGAGCGGCGGCGCACGTCGGAGGTCCGGTGGTTCTGGTTGTGAGAAGGCGCCCGCGGAGCGCCGGCGCTCACCTTCGCTGACAACATTTGGTACCGCTGACACCGCAGACCGTAACCAACGCGTGTTTTACATGTGCTTAGGTGGGTCTCTGACATTTTGCGGGCCGGAGTGAGGGTAAAGGGTGTCAAGGTACGGCTGGCGTCACTCGGTGTTCGCGCCTGTGGTGGGTGTGGTGTTCTCCGCGCTGCTGATGGCGGCCGGAATGGTGGAGGCTCTGCTGGTGTCCGTGGGCGCGACCACGGCCCCCGTGGCAGCGGAGCTTGTGGTCACGCTGATCATCGCGGTGTTCCTGACCGCGGTGCTCAGGATCGTCAGGGCCGTTCCGGACATCCGGCGTGAGAACGCCGCGACGGCTCGGGCCGTGTCGAACGTCCAGGCGGTGAAGCCGACGGAAGACACGCTGGTGGCGCGGCGGCTCAAGCTGTTCAGGGAGGCGGCCGAGGCAGGGAACGACTGCGAGGCGGTGCTGAGCGCGCGGTCCGCGCTGGACGAGAGCGAGATGGCCAACAAGCACCATCTCGACCACGCGCTCATCTGGGCGCTGCCGGTCTTCGGGTTCATCGGCACCGCGCTGACGATGGGCGCGATGGTCAACTCGTTCTCGAACGCCCTGGACCGCGAGGGCGACCCCGGGGTGCTGATCGCCGCGCTCAAGCAGCACGTGCTGCCCGAGCTGGCCTCCGCGTTCGGCGTCACGCTGGTCGCGCTGTTCCTGAGCGTGCTGGCGTTCAGCGCGATGGCCCTGGTCGAGCGGGGCGAGCGGGCCAACGTGGTGGCCGCCGACGAGGTGTTCCTGATCTACATCGCGCGGCTGCCCGCCAAGCAGGCGGCCCCCGCGATGCACGGGCTCACCCAGGAGCTGGCCCAGTCCAGGGGCCGGACCGAGGAGCTCGTCAAGGGCCTGGACGCGCTGCGTACGGCGGTGGAGCGGCTGAGCGCGGCCGAGAGCCGCCCGCAGAAGTACACGCTGGTGAGGGAGCCGTGAGGCGGCGGCCCGCCCGATCGTTCGCCCCGCCGCTCGATCTGCGCTTCATCGACCTGTTCATGGCCATCGTCCTGGCGCTGTCGTTCGTCGCGATCATGCTGACCGTCGTGGCGCGGATGCTCCCGACGGACACCCCCGCGACTCCTCCGCGCCAGGAGAGGAGCGTCGCCCAGCTGAAGAAGCAGCTCGACGCGGCCGTGGAGGCCAAGCGGAAGGCCGAGACGGAGCTGGCTACCACGCAGCGGCAGATCGCCGACCAGACCGCCTTCGCGCTGCCCTGGTGGCTGATCGGGTTCTGCGCCCTGCTCGGCGTGCTCGCCGTCTTCATGGGCTGGCGGATCCGGCTGTGGAACAAGGGGAATCTGCCGCGCCTGCGAAGCTGGCTGCTGGTCACCCTGGTGGTGGCCGTGGTCACGGCGGTGATCAGGTCGATGGGCGACGGCGACGGCTATCTGCTGCTCGCCGAGATCCCCTGGTGGGCCGCCGACGCGCTCTGTCTCGGGCTGATACTGGTCTCGTACGTGCTGATCTCCGTCATCCGGGAGAACCACACCACGCTCGGCGAGATCAAGGCCCGCTCGGCGCGCACCGAAGCCCGGTAAATACCGTCGCATCGGTGCGAAAGGCCCGGTAAGGTCCGGACCAGACTGGCCGCGGGACTCAGGTACGACTTCCGGAACCCGCCTGTACAGCGATGCTTCGCAGCTCGTGCCCCCATTCCCCGGCCAGTCCGCCGACCGCCGGGGGAGCCCATGGAGACCTACGCCGACCTGATCGAGTGCGAGGACGTCCTGATCTTCGCGAACGCGGCCATCACCTCCACCGGCCAGCGCGAGTTCCACGGCACGGCCGGCGAGCAGCGGCTCTCCCTCGACTTCCTGCACCGCTACGTCCAGGGCAACTATCCCGACCTGTACGCCGCCGCGCTGGCGCTCGACATCAACGACCACAACGCCGCCCTGATCATCGCCAACCTGCTGAGCGGGCGCGCGGGCGACGGCCGGCTGATCGCCTGGCGGCTGGAGCGGATGAGCCCGCCGAGGGTCTACCGGCTCTTCCGGCGCCTGCGCCGCGACGGCGTCAACAACCGGCGCACCAGGGCCGTCGTCCGCGACTGGCTCACCGGCCGCCCCGACCTGGCCTTCGACGCGGTCAAGTACCGCGCGCAGGTGAAGTCGGCCGTGCGCCACGCCCACCTGCGACTGCCGGGAGAGCTGGGCGACTTCCTGTTCGCGCCGTTCAGCCGGGCCCGTTACGAGACGCCCGTCCTGGAGGCGTGGCGCCGCGCGCACTTCGACAAGAGCGCCCTGTACGACCTTCCATACACGGTCGCCGAGGGCTTCGCCGCCCGCCACGGCATCGGCAGGGAGATCTTCCTGGAGCGCATCGCGCCCCGGCTGACCAGGCTGGAGCGCCTGCGGCTGACGGAGTCCGCGAGCCGGGACAAGGTGGACACCGAGCCGGATCTGGCCGCGATGCCGCTGGTCAGGCTGGCCTCGTACATTCTGTCGCTGCGTGCCGACGTGCGCGCGAGCCGCCGCGCCGAGCTGGTGGGCGCGCTGCGGGCGGCGGCGGCCCGGGTGGCCGGGGCGCGGGCGGGCACGTGGGGGAGCGTCGCGGCGGTGCTGGACGACAGCTTCTCCTCGTTCGGCTCGCCGGTGAAGCGCCGCCGGCCGCTGGCGGTCGCGCTGGCCTGCCACCACCTGCTGGAGGCCCTGGCCGGCGACTACCGCGGCCTGTGGCTGTCGCGCCGGACCGACCCGCTCCAGGTGCGGCCGTACGGGCCGACGCCGCTGGGGCAGCGGATCCTCGACGCGCTCGAACACCGGCCCGGCCTGCTCGTCATCGTCTCCGACGGCTGGGACAACGCGCCGCCGGGGCTGGCGGGCGAGGTGCTGCGCGTGTGGCGGCGCAAGCTCGATCCCGGCGGCGAGGTGGGCATCGTGCACATCAACCCGGTCTACGACGCCGACCGGTTCGACGTGCGGCGGCTGTCGCCCATGGTGCCGACGGCCGGCATCCGCGACGCCGAGGACCTGCCCGCGCTGGTGGAGCTGGCCCGGTTCGCGGAGGGGCGCACCGGGCTCGGGGAGCTGAGGACGTACCTGGAAGATCGGGCGGCACGGCGATGATGGATCTCACGGGGCTGGACACGCGGCCCGCGCAGACCTGGGGAGGGCTGCGGCTGGTGCCGCTCGTGCGCCGCGAGCCCGTCGAGGACCTGCGGCTGCACGCCAAGGTGTACGGCGACGAGCTGTCCATGGTCCACCTGCCGGACAAGACCCTCTACACGGCGTACATCCCGCACGCCTTCGTCGCGTCGTGGACCGGCGACGGGACCCCGGCGGCGGCCTACGGCACGCAGCTCGGGCAGCCGCTGCGCCACATGTGCATCAGGACCAGGCGCAGGATGGCCCGGCGGGTGGACAAGAACCGGCTCCGGTTCCTGCCGCTGCACCTGGCCGTGGAGGGCTACCTCGCGCTGCACTTCGGCGGCCCCGTGGTCGCGTGGGAGGAGTGGTCGCGGCAGGCGCTCGTCCACGGGCTGTCCCCCCGCTCCGAGGAGGCCTACGCCGGGGCGGAGGTGCGCGGGCTGGAGGACGCGCTCAAGATCTTCGAGATCTACCCCGGGCAGTGCGGGCTGCTGCTGTACGCCGGTGACACGCTGGCCAGCGCTTTCGTGGTGCCGCACCCGGAGGACTACCGGGCGCTGCACCCGACACTGGTCCGCGACATGTACGGCGAGCTGATCCACGACTATGCCCTGTTCTACCCCGCCAGGGACTTTCCCGCGGTGATCGACGAGAGCGCGGTCGCCTCGCTGTCCGACCTGCGGGCCGAGGCCGTACGCGCCGAGCGGGACTGGGCCGGCTTCCACGACTCGGTGATGGCAGCGGGCCTCCTCCGCGCCCCCGCGCGGGTGGAGGAGGTCTACCGGATGGGCGGGTTCACGCTGAGCCGGTTCCTGCCCGCCTTCGAGCGGAAGAGCGAGAACCACATCGGCGAGATGATCAACGACGCGGACGGGCGGACGGCCTACCTGAAGACGTTCAGGCTGTCGGAGGCGCAGGTCAGGCGTGGTCACCTGCTGAGCACGCTGGCCGAGCACGACTGGAGCCTGCCCGCCGCCGCGGAGAGCCTGCGGGTGAGCGCCGCCGAGCTGGGGCTGCGGCTGGAGCGGGCCGGGTTCGGGCACCTGCTGCGGCAGGACGTCCTGGACGGCTACCGCAAGGCGCTCAGTGAGCGCAGCCGGCGTACTCGTCGAGGCGGCGCAGCATCGCCGCCAGCATGAGCGGGAACATCGCCACGTGCGCCGCCGTCATCATCGTCCCGGCGTCGATGGCGCCCAGCCAGAGCAAGGGGAACAGCGGCACCACCGGGACGAACATCGCGGCGCACATCTCCAGCGTCGAGGCCCAGCCGTGCCCGCGGATCCGCATCCACGCGGCCATGCCGATCGACATGTTGACCGCCATGACCAGGTACGCGAGCTCGGGCTGCTGCTCGTGGGAGAAGCTGAGCCCCACGGCGGACTGCAGCATGCCGAGCGCGAACATCCCGACGAACATGGCGACGATCATCTCGACGTAGTGAAGGGCGAACCTGCCCCAGCGGCGGCCGGTGCCGGTGTTTGTCGTTGTCATGCCACGACTGTTGCCGGAGGGCCACCGCGTGCCAAGGGAGATGAGCCGGGGAGGTCCGGAAACTTGGGCTCTCTGTCCTTCGGCCCTACAGTCATGGCCATGGAGGTACGACGGGTCGTCGTCGTGGCGTACGAGGCGGTGGGGTTACTCGACGTCGCCTGCGTCACCTCGACGCTGGAGGAGGCCAACTGGCACGGCGCGGCGCCCTGCTACGAGGTGCGCGTGGCCACGCCGGGCGGGCACCCCGTCACCTGCGGCACCGGGCTGACCGTCCAGGCCCAGCTGGCGCTGGAGCGGATCCACGGGCCGCTCGACACGCTGGTGGTGTCCGGCGGGGTCGGCCACGACGACGCCGCGGCCAGCCCGCTGATCGTCGGCCACGTCCGCAGGCTGGCCCGCGAGAGCCGCCGCGTCGCCTCCGTCTGCACGGGCGCGTACGTGCTCGCCGCCGCGGGGCTGCTCGACGGGCGGCGCGCCACCACGCACTGGCAGCTGGCGCACGACCTGGCGGCCCGGCATCCCGCGGTGGCCGTGGACGCCGACCCGATCTTCATCCGCGACGGCAACGTCGCCACGTCCGCCGGCGTCACCGCCGCCCTCGACCTCACGCTCGCCTTCGTGGCGGAGGACAACGGCCCCGAGCTGGCCCGCACGGTGGCCCGCAACCTGGTCACCTACCTGCAGCGGCCCGGCGACCAGGCGCAGATGAGCATGTTCGTCAGCGCGCCCGTCCCCGCGAACAACCTGGTCAGGCGGACCATCGAGTACATCGCCGCGCACCTGCGCGACGACCTCACCACGGCCGCGCTGGCGAACGAGGCGGGGGTGAGCGAGCGGCACCTCACCCGGCTCTTCCTCCAGCACCTGCAGCTGACACCCGGGCGATATGTCCGGCAGGCCCGCACCGAGGCCGCCGCGCACCTGCTGGCGTCCACGTCCCTGCCGATGGCGTCCGTGGCCGTGCGGTGCGGGTTCGGGACGGCGGAGACGCTGCGGCAGGCGTTCGTCGACCGGTACGGGATCCCGCCGTCGCGCTACCGGCTGACCCAGGCGGCCGGGTGACCCGATCCAGGGAAATGTCGGGAGCTGGCTAGTCTGTCTGCGATGAACGAGGTCATTGGCGGGTACACGCTGCGGCGCCTGCTCGGGCGCGGCGGCATGGGCGAGGTGCATCTCGCCTCGACACCCACCGGCGGCCTGGCGGCGCTCAAGGTCATCCATCCGGCGCTGGCCCGCGATCCGGCGTTCAGGCGGCGCTTCGAGCGGGAGGTCGCGGCGGCCCGCCGGGTGGCCAGGTTCTGCACCGCGCCCGTGCTGGACGCGGGGATCGACGGCGATATCGCCTACCTCGTCACCGAATACGTCAAGGGGCCCGACCTGGCGCAGGCCGTGAACGAGCAGGGGCCGTTGTCGGGCGGGAACCTGGAGGCGCTCGCGGTGGGCATCGCCACCGCGCTGAGCGCCATCCACGGGGCCGGGGTGATCCACCGCGACCTCAAGCCGTCGAACGTGCTCCTCTCGCCGCTCGGGCCCCGGGTGATCGACTTCGGCATCGCCCAGCTCGTGGAGCACGACAGCCTGGTCAGCCAGGCGATACTCGGGACACCCGCGTTCATGGCGCCCGAACAGGTGCGCGGGGAGCCGCTGACGCCCGCGGCCGACGTGTTCGCGTGGGGCGGGGTGATCGCGTTCGCGGGGACGGGGCGGCTGCCGTTCGGGGGCGGGGCGCCCGCGGAGGTGCTGTACCGGATCACGCAGGAGGGGCCCAGGCTGGACGGGCTCGACGAGGGGATCAGGCAGGTCGTGGAGCGGGCGCTGGCCAAGGATCCGCGCCTGCGGCCGACGGCCCAGCGGCTGCTGGCGGACCTGGTCGGCGGCACCCGCCTGGCCACGGCCACCGAACGGGTCGAGCGCACCTGGACGGGCACCACGACGGCCGACGTGCGGCCCGGACCCGACCTGCGACCCGGATCCGACGTGCGGCCCGGACCCGACCTGCGGCCCGCGTCCGGTATGTCGCCCCCGCCCGCGATGCCGCCCGCTCCGCCTGTGTCTGCGTCTGTTTCTGCGTCTGTGTCTGGGGTGAAGCCGAAGCGGAGGCGGTGGCCGTGGGTCGCGGGGGCCGTCGGGCTCGTGCTCGCCGCCGTCGCCGCCGCCGTGACCGTGCCCGCGCTGTCCCAGGAGAGCTGGCCGTACGAGGCCGACTTCGGCGACTCCTGGGCGATCGGCGCGTCGGAGGGCGGGAACGCGCGGCAGGCGGGCTCCGGCTACGAGCTGACCGTCAAGCCGGGCTGGCGGCTGTGGAAGTCGGCCCCCAGACAGGAGCCGGAGGGCGGCGTGGTCGTCAGCGCGAAGGCCACCCTTGAGGAGGGGAGCGGGGAGTACGGTGTGTGGTGCCACGGCTCGGCGCGCTCCGGCGATCGTTACGAGTTCGGGGTGAGCGGCTCGGGCAAGGTCACGATCGTCAAGCGCCGTACGGGCACCCGGGGCACGACCCTGTACGGCCCGGCGGACGCGCGGGGCGCGGCCGTCAACCGCGTCGTTGCGGAGTGCGGCGAGAGCGGGGGCAAGGTGACGCTGCGCATGTGGCTCAACGAACGCCTGGTCGCGCAGGCGACCGACTCCGACGCGCCCTACGGCCCCGGCGAGTCCGGCGTCCATGCCGCCTCCGGCGCCACCGGGTCCGCACGCGTCCGCTTCGACTCCTTCGCGCTCAGGCCGGCGGGCACGTGATGCTGAGAGGTGCGTGAGCGTGCGCTTCGGCGTGCTCGGTCCGTTGCGGATCGAGTCCGGTCAGGTGCCGGGACCGGCCAAGCACCGCACGTTGCTGGCCGCGCTGCTGCTGTCGGCCCGTGAGACGGTGCCGGTCGAGCGGCTGATGTCCGTGGTGTGGGACGACCGGCCGCCGGCCTCGGCGGGGTCGGTGCTCCGGGTGTACGTCAGCGCGCTGCGCAAGCTCGTGGACGGCATCCGTACGGTGCCGGGCGGCTACCTGATCGACGTCGAGCGGGACGACGTCGACTGCCACCGGTTCGAGCGGCTGGTCGGCGGGGCGCGGCAGGCCCGGGCGGCGGGCCGGGTGGCGGAGGCGGCCGACGGCTTCAGGGCGGCCTTGGCGCTGTGGCGGGGGCAGGCGCTGGCCGACGTCGAGTCGTCCCTGTTGCGCCGGACGCACGCCGTACCGCTGGAGGAGCTGCGCCTGACCGCGCTGGAGGAGCGGGTGGAGCTGGACCTGCGGCTGGGCCGGGGTGCGGAGGTGATCGGGGAGCTGCGGGCGCTGGTCGGGGCGCATCCGCTGCGCGAACGCGCCTGGGTGCGTCTCATCGAAGCCCTCCACCAGGCGGGACGCCGGTCGGAGGCGCTCGGGGCCTACCAGGACGCGCGCCGGACGCTGGTGGACGAGCTGGGCCTGGAGCCGGGCGCGGAGCTGGCCGACGCTCACCGGCGGGTCCTGGCCGGCGAGGACCGCCCCGCGGCACCGGCCGGTGGCGACCGCGGCCCGGTCGACGAGCTGCCACCCGACATTTCCGATTTTGTCGGCCGATCGCCCGTACTCGATTGGATCGTCCGGACGGCCCGCGAGCACGCGTCGGCCCCCGTGCACCTCGTCCTGCACGGCCCGCCCGGCTGCGGGAAGTCGGCCGTCGCGGTGCACGCCGCCACCGGCCTCGAACGCCCGGCCGGCCGGCTCTACGCCTCGCTGGGCGCGCGCCCACCCGGCGCCGTGCTGGAGGACCTGCTGCGTTCGCTGGGCTGCCCGGACGGCGCGGTCCCGCCGGCGCCGGACGAGCGGGTGCGGCTCTACCGGAGCATGACGGCCCGCAAGCGGCTGCTCGTCGTGCTGGACGACGCCGCCGACGAGGCCCAGGTGCGCCCGTTGCTGCCGACCGGGCCCGGCAGCCTCACCCTGGTGACGAGCCGGTCGCCGCTGGCCGGGCTGGAGGCGGCGCGGGCGTACGAGATGGGGGTGCTCGACGGGGACGAGGCGGTGGCGATGCTCGGCGAGGTGGCCGGGCACGAACGGGTGCGGGCCGAGCCCGAGGCCGCCCTGCGCATCGTACGGCTCTGCGGCCACCTGCCCCTGGCCCTGCGCATCGCCGGCTCCCGGCTGGCCAGGAAGCCGGGCTGGACGCTCGACCACCTGGCGGGCCGCCTGGGGGACGAGCGGCGCAGGCTCGACGAGCTCAGCGCGGGCGACCTCGCCGTGCGGGGCAGCCTCGCGCTCGGCTACCGGGGCCTGGCCGACCCGGAACGGCGGCTGCTGCGCGGGCTCGGCGCGCTGTCGGCGCCCGACTTCGCGTCGTGGGTGTTCGGCACGGACCTGGAGCCGCTGGCGGAGGCCGGGCTGCTGCAGTCGCGCGGCCTGGACGAGGCAGGTCAGGAGCGCTACGGCTGGCACGACCTGACCAGGCTCTACGCAGCCGAACGCCTCGCCGGGGAGGAAGGCGGCCCGGAACGCGTGCTGGCCGTCATCGCGGGCGCGATCCTCGAACGGACCCGGCAGGCCAGAGCCTCCCTCCTGCCCGCCGAGCCCGGCACCGGCCGCACCGAGGTCCACCTGCCCGGCGCAGAGCGGCTGGAGACCGGGTGGCTGCGGCACGAGGCGCGCTGGCTGAGCGCCGAGCGCCGCTTCCTGGTGGCGACCGTCGGGGACTTCTCCCGGGTGGGCCTGTACGAGGCCGCCTGGCGGCTGGCCTTCTACCTCACCCCGCTGTTCGAGCTGGGCGCGCACCACGACGACTGGCACGCCACCACGGCGAGCGGGCTGGACGCGGCCAGGGCGGCGGGCCACCGGCACGGCGAGGCGCTCCTGCTGCGCGGCCTGGCCGATCTGCACCGGGCCGAAGGGCGCACGGAGTCGGCGGCCGCGGCGCTGCGGGCGGCCCAGCCGCTGGTGGAAGGGCTGGAGCTGGCCAGGGTCACGCTCCGGCTCGGGCTGGTCCAGGCCCGTCCGGCGGAGGCCGAGCAGGCGTTCGTACGGGCCCTGCGGGTCTTCGAGGAGGCGGGCGACCGGCGCGGGCGGGCCGATGCCTTACGGGCGCTGGGCGCGTCGCGCCGGGACGAGGGCCGGCTCAACGAGAGCCTGAGCGCGTACCAGGACCTCGGCGACCCGCGTGGCGAGGCGGAGGCGCTGCTGGACCTGGGCAGGCTGCACCTGGGCGGGGGCAGGCTCGCCGAGGCCCGCGGGTGCGTGGAACGGCGGCTGCGGATCAACCGCCGCCTGGGCGATCGGCTGCCCGAGGCGGGGGCGCTGCTCGTACTGGCTGAGATCGCCAGGGCGGAAGGCACGCCAGGGGCCGCGGCCGGCTCCGCGAGGGAGGCGCTGGAGACGTTCGTCGCCTACGGGGACCGGCGGGGCGCCGCGCAGGCCCTGATGGCGCTCGCCCGGGCCGCGGTGGACCTCGACGACATTGACGGAGCGGTTGAGGCGCTTACGCGTGCTATGGGAGAGTTTGACCGCCTCAGTGACGAGCAGGGCAGAGCCGAGGCCGACCGGCTCGCGCAGGAGGCCCGTAGACGGCGTGGTCGGCGGATATAGCGGACTATGCGGATCCTGAACGCCGCCTCCCTACGGTGAGGGCCACATCCCCGACAACGAAGGTGATCTCAGAATGCGAAAGACGATCGCGCTGGCTGTCGCGGCCGTCGCGCTGGCCGGTTGCGGTGCGCTCCCGGGGCGGCAGGCCGGCGGTGGCGGCGAGGAGAAGCAGCCCCAGACCGTCGCGGAAACCACCACCGAACCCCCGGCCACGGCCGAAGTGACAGAGGCGCCCCCGCAGGAGACCAGGGCGATCGCCAGCCGCGAGGCCGACGTGTCCGCCGGCGGGCAGCACGGCAAGGCCCGCGCCGACATCCTCGGGCTCAAGCGCCAGGGCAGGACGCTCAGCCTCAACTGGTCGATCACCGCGCTCGACGGCAAGGTCAACGTCCACAACGGCCTGGGTACGGCCACGCTCGACTTCACGGTGTCGGCCGTCTCCCTCATCGACCCGGTGAACGCCAAGCGCTACCGCGTGGCCCGCAACGGCACCGGCCAGGACGCGAAGTGCGTCTGCTCCGGCACCCAGGGCCAGTTCCTGGAGAAGGGACAGACGTCCACGCTGTACGCGGTCTTCGCGGCGCCTCCGGCGGATGTCACGAAGATCAACATTGAGATGCCCATGATCGGCGTGCTCACCGATGTTCCGATCTCTTAGCGTCGCCCTGGCCCTCGTCCTGTCGCCCACCCCGGCGCCCGGCGCGCCGTCCGACGCCGTGGGGGCGGTGGAGGACCTGGTGCTGCCCGTCGAGGACATCATCGGCGAGGTCGAGTCGCTGGACGGCACCGAGACCGAGACCAAGCAGGGGCGCCAGGTGACGGTCTCGCTCACCAGCGACGTGCTGTTCGCGCTGGACAAGTGGCAGCTGACCGCGAAGGCGAGGCAGCGGCTGCGGGAGGTGGCCGCGAAGGTGAACGCCGACGGGGCGGGCGGGGCGGTCAGGATCGAGGGGCACACGGACGATCAGGGGAGCGACTCGTACAACCTCGCGCTGTCGCGGCGGCGGGCGCAGGCGGTGGAGACGGCCATGCGCGGGCTGCTCACGGGGGCGGGGGCGAGTCTGGAGGCGCGGGGGTACGGCGAGAGCCGGCCGCGGCGGCCCAACGTGGTGGGCGGGAAGCCGGTCGAGAAGAACCGGGCGCAGAATCGGCGGGTCGAGATCGTCTTCACCGCCAAGCAGTGACCCTGCGGGCCCCTTTGAGGCGCCGTACTTCGGCTGGGGTGGCGGCGCTCCCCGCACGCGTGCCGTGGGTGGGGTGTCAGTCGGTTCGGAGCTGGCTCAGGGTGACGGTGACCGTGCCCGTGGTGCCGTCGGAGTGTTGCACCCCGACCTTGGCCTGGTCGCCGGGCCTGAGGGTGGCGAGGGCCTCCGCGAGGGACGCCATCGTCGGCGTGTTCCGGCCGTTGATCGAGACGATCACGTCACCGGCCGCGATCCCCGCCTTGTCCGCCCCGCTGCCCGGCTCGACCCGGATGACGCCCACGCCGATCTCCTGCCCGTCCGTGCTGATCACCGTGCTGCCCTGGATGCCGAGCGCGGCCCGGTGGCTGTTGGTGACCTTGCCGTACCTGACGATCTGGGTGGCGATGTCCCTGGCGGTGTTGCTCGGGATTGCGAACCCGATGCCCGGCGCCGCGCCCCCGCCCAGTTCGGGGTCGGTGGCCGCGAGCGTGGGGATGCCGATCACGTTGCCCGACAGGTCCACAAGTGCTCCGCCGCTGTTGCCCGGGTTGATGGCGGCCGAGGTCTGGATGGCGCCGGCGATCGTGGCCCCGGGGGAGCCCGCCTCCTGAGGTTCGGAGACGGTACGGCCGAGAGCCGAGACGATCCCGTTCGTCACGCTGCCCGACAGGCCCAGCGGGTTGCCCATGGCGAGCACGATCTGCCCGACCCGCAGCTTGGACGAGTCCCCGAACCGCGCGGGCCGCAGCCCGTTCGGGTTGTCCACCTTGATCACCGCCAGGTCGCCCGCGTTGAAGGACCTGACCAGTTTGGCCGAGCGCGCCGGGCCGCCGGTGGCGATCGTGACCTCCATCTTGCCGGCCTGGCCGACGACGTGAGCGTTGGTGATGATGTGTCCCGCGGTGTCGAGCACGATGCCGGACCCGAGCCCGACCTTGGTGGTGATCTGGACGATGGACGGCAGGACGTCGGCGATGACGTCCTCGTACGCCGACTCCAGCGAGTGCAGCGACGGCGGTGCGGGAGAGGCCGTCGGCGAGCTGTACGGGGTCTCGGTCGACGGCGTCGCGCCGGACGTGGGGGGAGGAGCGCAGCCCGCTAGCAGCAGCACGAAAGCGGTGGCCAGTCCCGCGGCGATCCTCCTCATGGGAGGACTGTTCCCAGCTCAGCCCGAAAGATACGCTTCCCGCACGTTGCGCCTGCTCAGCTTGCCGGTCGGCGTGCGCGGCAGCGACTCCTGGTACTCGATCAGCCGGGGATGCTTGAGCCTGGCCAGCCGGGGCGCGCAGTGCCGCAGCAGCTCCGCCGTGAGCTCGTCCCCGGCCACCGCGCCGGCCGCCGGCTGCACGAGCGCGACGACCTTGTGCCCCCACTCCGGGTCCGGTACGCCGATCACGGCCACGTCCGCCACGGCGGGGTGTTCGAGCAGCGCCGCCTCGATCTCGGCCGGGTAGATGTTGACCCCGCCGGAGATGATCAGGTCGGTCCGCCGGTCCAGCAGGAACAGATAGCCGTCGTCGTCGAGGTAGCCGATGTCCCCGGGCGTGTACGCCTGGCCGCGCATCGCCGCCGCCGTCTTGTCCGGGTCGCGGTGGTACTCGAACCGGTTGATCCCGCCGATGTAGACCAGCCCCGGCGAGCCCGGCCCCACCTCCTGGCCGTCCTCCCCGACGATCGTGAACGACATCCCGTCCAGCGCCCTGCCGACCGTGCCCGGCCTGGCCAGCCACTCCTGCGAGGACACCATGGTCGCCACGGCCGCCTCGGTGGACCCGTAGTACTCCCACAGCACGGGCCCGAGCCAGTCGATCATCGCCTGCTTGGTGGCCGGCGGGCACGGGGCCGCCCCGTGGTAGAGGTGGGTGAGGGACGCCAGGTCGTACGACTCCCGATCAGGCACCCCCAGCAGCCGATGGAACATCGTGGGCACCATGAACGCGTTCGTCACCCGATGCCGCTCGATCAGCCGCAGCGCCTCGACGGCCTCGAACCGCTCCGGCGCCACGATCGCGTGCCCGAACTGCAGCGCCATCATGGCCTGCCCGTACGGCGCCGAGTGGTAGAGCTGCGAGCACACCAAATGCACCCCGCCGAACGGCAGCCCGAAGTGGTGCCAGCTCTTGCGGACGAGGATCGGGTACAGCTCCTCCGGCGTCAGGTCCAGCAGCCGCCGACGTACCCCTTTGGGTCGTCCCGTCGTCCCGGAAGTGTAGAGCATCATGGACCCGGCCCGCCGGTGCGGCGGCGCGGTGGCGGGCTGCCTGTCGGCGAGCTCGGCGACCGAGCGGGCGTCCGGCGAGACCACCAGCCCGGCCCCGCAGTCGGCCACGATGTAGTCGATCTCCTCGGCGGTGAAATGCCAGTTGACGGGCACGAGGTAGGCGCCGGTCTGGTACGTCGCGAGCATCATGGTGAGGGCGTCGAGCCCGTTCTTCAGCACGGTGACGACGCGGTCGCCGGGGGCGACTCCACGTGCCGTCAGGCCGTTGGAGACCTGGTTCACCCGGGCGAGAAGTTCACCGTAGGTGGCGCCGGTGTCACCGAGGAGCGCGGGACGTTCAGGGTTATGGGCTGCGATCTCGTAAAAACCCCTCATGTTCGCAGACCTTACAGAATTAGATTCTGCAGGGGTATTGGAGGAATTATCCAGCTCTCTTGTGACGTAACCTCATGGCCATGGCGGACGTCGGCGACAAGAGACCTTCATACGATTCACCCACCACTCCGTTCCGCAAGGTCGTCCTGCCTGCCGAGGAGACGGTCCAGATCCCCCGCCCGCCGGCGGCGGGTCCATCCGTCCCTCTCAGGCCCCCGGCGGGCGGCCCGCCGGTGCAGCAGACCCCTCCCCAGCAGGCGCCTCTCCCGCAGCCTCCTGCCCAGCGAGGCGGTCCCGGCCCGCTCCCCGGCCCGCTCCCGCGGCCTCCGGTGCAGCAGCAGTCGCTGTATCCGCCCCCGTCCCCGCCCCTGCCCATCCCCAAGCCGCCGAGGCGCGGCATCGGCGACATTCCGATCAAGGTCGTCTATCTCCTCGGTGCGATCCTTGTCACCGTCCTCGCCGTGTTCCTGATCTTCGTGGTCTTCTCCGGTGACGTGCCCACCAACAAGTCGGCCGAGCAGGCGGCCACCGTCGCCCCCGTGCCGAGCTCCGGCGCCCCTTCGGCGTCGGCCGCCCCGACCCCCACCGAGAGCCCGATCGTGCTGCCGCCGGTGCCGAAGAGCAAGGCGTACCCGACCCTGGCGGGCACCGCGGCCGTGGTCACCGGCATCATCAGCGACAAGAACGCCGGGATCAGCTACCCCAGGCTGGCCACACCGTGGAAGGCCAAGTCGTTCCCGCCGTTCTCCATCGCGCAGCGCATCGGCAAGGTGGCCGTCCCGCACACGGTGGTCGCCTCGGCCATGTTCCCGGGTGACTCGCCCACGACGAAGCCCTCCAAGGACGCCGACTACCGCGAGCTGGCCACCCAGGCCGCCCGCTGGTCGCTCCGCACGCAGTACCCCGCGGGCGCCACGCTCGCCTGGACCGCCTCCCTGAAGGTCCCGGTCGGCAAGGGCTGGACGCTCGGCTACCAGGTCACCTACACCTTCAACGGCAAGCAGCAGGTCGCCCAGGCCATGGTGACGATCGTCGAGGTGGGCAGGACCAAGCCCGCGATGCTCCTGGCCTCCATCCCCGAGCCGAACAAGAAGCGCTGGGCGGACATCAACACCCTCGTCCAACGGGTTCGACCGCTCTAGGCCAGAAGCATCCTCTAGAATATGGTTCTAGGTATGGGTCGGACCTGGCATGGAGGATGAGCATGGCGATCGGGTTGAGCGAGGAGCACGAGGCGCTCCGTGAGTCGGTGAGCGGCTGGGCCGAGCGGAACATCCCGTCCGAGCTGCTGCGCGCCGGGACAGAGGGGCGTCCGTCGTTCTGGGCGGGCCTCGCCGAGCAGGGGCTGCTCGGCCTGCACGTGCCCGAGGAGTACGGCGGCTCCGGCTATGGGCTGCTGGAGACGGCCGTGGCCGTCGAGGCGCTGGCCGAGCGCATGGCCCCGGGTCCCTACCTGCCGACCGTGCTGGCCAGTGCGGTGATCAACGCCTCCAAGCGCCCCGAGCACCTCGAGTCGTTCGCCGACGGCACCCTCACCGGCGCCGTCGCCCTGACCGGCTCGCTGACCGGCACCCGCACCGAGGACGGCTCCCTGCTCGTCTCCGGCACGGCCGACCCCGTGCTCGGCGGCTCGCTGGCCGACGCGCTCGTGCTGCCGGTCGCCACGGACGACGGCGAGGAGTGGATCCTCGTCGACGCCTCCGCCGTCACCGTCACCGAGGTCAAGTCGCTGGACCTGACCAGGCCGGTGGCCAAGGTGGAGCTGTCGGAGCTGGTGGTCCCCGCCGAGGGCATCCTGGGCGGCGTCCAGCGCCCCGACGTGCTGAACCTCGCCGCGATCCTGCTCGGCGCCGAGGCCGCGGGCCTGGCCTCGTGGTGCGTCACCGCCGCCGCCGAATACGCCAAGGTGCGCGTGCAGTTCGGCCGCCCGATCGGCCAGTTCCAGGGCATCAAGCACAAGCTCTCCCGCATGCTGGTCGCGCTGGAGCAGGCGCGCGCAACCGTTTGGGACGCCACCAGGGCGGACGGCAAGGAGCTGGAGTACGCGGCCGCCATCGCGGGCGTGATGGCCCCCGACGCCGCCGTCCAGTGCGCCAAGGACGCCATCCAGACCTTCGGCGGCATCGGCTACACCTTCGAGCACGACGCCCACCTCTACTACCGCCGCGCGCTCACCCTGCGCGCCCTGCTCGGCTCCTCGTCGGAGTGGGCGGCCAAGGTGACCGGGCTGGCCCTGGCGGGCGTCGCCCGCGAGATGCAGATCGACCTGCCCGAGGACGCCGAGGAGCTGCGCGAGTCGATCCGGGCCGAGATCGCGGAGATCGCCCGGCTGGAGGGCAAGGAGCAGAAGCGGGCCCTGGCCGACCGCGGCTTCGTCATGCCGCACCTGGCCCGGCCGTGGGGCCGCGACGCCAAGCCGCTGGAGCAGGTGCTGATCGCCCAGGAGCTCAAGGCCGCCAAGGTCAAGCTGCCCGCGATGATCATCGGCGCGTGGGTGGTGCCGTCCGTCGCCGCGTACGGGACCCGGGAGCAGCAGGAGCGCTTCCTGCCCAGGACGCTCAGCGGCGAGACGATCTGGTGCCAGCTGTTCTCCGAGCCCGGCGCCGGGTCCGACCTGGCCTCGCTGCAGATGAAGGCGGAGCAGGTCGAGGGCGGCTGGAAGCTGACCGGGCAGAAGATCTGGACCTCCGTCGCCCACGTGGCCGAGTGGGGCATCTGCATCGCCCGCAACTCCAGCGAGGGCTCCAAGCACCAGGGCATCACGTACTTCCTGGTGGACATGAAGGCCCCGGGCGTCACGGTCCGGCCGCTGACCGAGATGACCGGCGAGAACCTGTTCAACGAGGTCTTCCTCGACGACGTCTTCGTCCCCGACGACCTGGTCGTGGGCGAGGTCGGCGACGGCTGGAAGGTCGCCCGCAACACGCTCTCGAACGAGCGCGTCTCGCTGTCGTCCGGCTCCGGCGGCACCGGCGCGTCCGTACCCGACCTGCTGGGCCTGATCGGCCGCCTCGGTCGCGAGCTGACGCCGGCCGAGGCGCAGCAGGTGGCCGCGGTGGTCTGCGAGGGCCACTCGATCAACGCGCTGTCGCTGCGGGTCACGCTCAAGCAGCTCGCCGGGGCCGAGCCGGGCGCGGACGCGTCCGTACGCAAGCTGCTGTCCACCTCCCACGCCCAGCACGTCTCCGAGACGGCGGTGGACCTGCTGGGTGCGGCGGCGGTCGTGGGGGCCGACATGAAGCTCGGCGACGCGGGCTACTGGAACCGCGCGGTGCTCGCCACCAGGGCGATGACCATCTACGGCGGCACCACGGAGGTGCAGCTCAACATCATCGGCGAGCGCATGCTGGGCCTGCCCAGGGACCCCGAGCCCGGCAAGTGAGCGTCATCCCCCCACGGGCTGCGGGGGGACGGCGGTGGCGTTCACGGCCGGTCTGGGGATGCCGACCCTGATCTCGCCGACGCAGGCGGACCGGCCGTCCAGGGTGCGCAGGACCAGGTCGGTCCCGCCGCCCTCGACGGCCGCGTACGTCGAGCCCAGGTCCTTGCCCGCGGGCACCCGCGTCTCGGACCCGCCGAGCCGCACGGACAGCGTGGTCTCCACCGGGTTCAGGTAGCCGATCTGGGCCGTCCACGTGCCCTTGGGCAGGGACAGGGGAAGGCGGAAGCGGACCCCCGCGGGGCCCACCCGCGTGCAGGGGGACCGCCCGGGGACGACGGCGCCCTCGATGGACACCGGGCGCAGGCGGCCCTGGTCGTCGAACATGAGCGGGCCGCTGACCGGCCCGTTCAGCCGGCCGGTCCAGGTGACCGGGTGCGTGGCGATGGGGCCGAGCACCTTGGACGTCAGCGCGTACCGGTAGAAGAACGTGGCCACGACCACCTTGGCGGGCACGTACGCGTCCACGATGACGGAGCCGGGCGGCGTGCGCTTGAGCGCCACCCGTGCCGTCTCCACGTAGCTCTTGACGTGCTGCCCGAGGGGCAGGCGGCCGTAGGCCGTCACCGACCAGATCGAGCCCGCCGCGACGACGGCGGTCAGCGGCACCCACACCAGCCTCAGCCGGGGCGCGGGGCGCAGCCAGGGCCGCTCCTCGTCCCGCAGCGGGATGAACGCCAGGCCGATCACCAGGGCCAGCACCATGGACGTGGAGGAGACGTAGCGCAGCTCGTAGCCGCCCAGGTCGGGGCCGAGCTGCTCGATGCGTCCGATCAGCACCGGCACCACGTCGGCGAGCAGCACGTAGCCGAGCAGGACCAGCCAGGCCAGCCAGGCGCGCCTGCGGTAGCGGATCGACACCGCCACGGCCACGACCGCCAGCCCGAGCGCGGCCCAGGCCGGCGCGGGCGGCGTGGCGGCGATGGCGTAGTCGTCCCCGATGGGCAGCCACTTCCACGGCCCGCCGAACGCGCCGGGCACCAGCGAGCCCCACAGCAGCGTCCAGGCGAACCTGGCCGCGACCGACAGGCTCGGCAGGCTCGGCTGCACGGTGTCGTCCGTGAGCTGCACGGAGGTGAAGAGCTGCCGGAAGAAGATCACCGCGTAGACCGCGACCACCCCGGCGTACAGCACCCAGGCCGGCCACTGCCGGGGCCGGCGCAGCCACCCCACGCTCAGCGCGAGCGCGAGCACCAGGATGAACGGCGCCTTCACGAAGAAGGCCATGCCGGCCGCCGTCCACGCCGCGGCGGCCAGCGCGTGCCCGAAGCGGCCGGTCCGCGCATAGTGCACGTGCGAGCTCAGCGCCATCGGCAGCGCGATCTGGAACGGCAGCGTCTCGATCAGCACCGCCCACCACGACAGCGACGAGATCGTCATCGGGGTCAGCAGGTAGAACGCGAGCGGCACCAGGATGGCCGGGCGCGGCCCGAACAGCAGCCGCAGCAGCCGGAGGAGCGCCAGCCCCGCGGCGCCGAGCAACGTCATCGCCACGGCGTGGGCCAGCACGTCGTTGTAGACCCCCAGCCGGCCCAGCGCCCACTGGATCGCGAACGGCCCCGGCACGAGGTGGCCGTAGTCCACCCGCATGAGGTAGTCCCAGGTCAGGCCATGCTCCAGGCCGCGGGCGATGAAGGTGAAGTCGTCCTGCCTGAAGTAGGAGCGCCGTACCAGGTCGAACTTCCAGACCAGCTGGACGGCCACCATGACCAGCCCGGCGGCCAGCACGGCGTCGCCCCGCGTCCACGGGCGACCCTCGGCGCCGCGCGTCCGCGGGCGGCTCTCGGCCGTCGTCTCGCTCGTCGTCACCGGTCCCTCTGGCCCCGTCGCTCGCGTGGATCGGTCCCGCGCAGCTCCCCTGCGCGGCGTCGTGTCACCGAGAGAGCACCTGGATCTGCGGAAAGACTAACAATCGGGGGACATGCCGGGAATGTCTGTGGCTGGGTTGTGATGTCATAGCGGGATGCCGCAGACCAGGAGGGCCGGAGCAGCCTGCGCGCTGCTCGGACTCGTCCTGGGCGCTCTCGCACTGGGCCCCGGGCTGGGGTGGGGGTTCGTCCTCGTCCAGGACATGGTGTTCGTGCCGGAGCCGCGTTTCTCGCGCTTCACCTTCGGGCTGGCCGGCGGGGCGCCGCGGGTCGTGCCGAGCGACGCCGTCGTGACCGCGGTGGCCTCGGTGGTTCCCGCGGAGCTGGTGCAGAAGGCGGTCCTGCTGGGAGTGTTCGCGCTGGGCTGCGCGGGGGCGGGGCTGCTGGTCCCGTCGGCCGTGCTGGGGCCCCGGCTGGTCGCGGGGACGTTCTACGTCTGGAACCCGTACGTCGCCGAGCGGCTGCTGATGGGGCAGTGGGCGCTGCTCCTGGGGTACGCCGGGCTGCCGTGGGTGGTGCGGGCGGCGTGCGCGCGCCGCCGCGTGGCCGTGGCGATGGTGCCGGCCGCGGTGGGCGGGTTCGCCGCGATGGCCGTCACCGCGATCACCGTCATCCCCTCGGCCTGGTACGCCCGGAGCGCGACCGTCGAGCACAGACGCCGGGTGGCGGACACCGTGCTGGCGGCGAGTCTCGTCCTGGCGTTCAGCCTGCCCTGGCTGCTGCCCGCGCTGGCCCGGCCGGAGGCGCTGAACGGGGACGGCGTTGGCGTGGACGCGTTCGCCGCGCGGGCGGACGGCCCCTTCGGCGCGGTGGTGAGCCTGCTGTCGCTCGGCGGGATCTGGAACGCCGGCGCGGTGCCCGCCGGGTACGACGCACCGGTCGCCGCCCTGGCCAGGCTCGTGCTGGTGCTCGCCGGGATCGCGGCTGTGGCGCGCGCCCGGGACCTGCCCGGCCGGGCGGGGCTCGCCGTGGCGTCGGCCGCCGGGTTCGCGATCGCCTGCCTCGGCGTCACCGCCGCCGGCCGGGCGGCGCTCAGGTGGCTGGTGGAGCTGTGGGGCGGGTTCGGGGTGCTGCGTGACGCGCAGCAGTTCCTGGCGCCGCTCGCGCTGCTGGCCGCCGTGGGGCTCGGCCTGCTCGCCGCGCGGGCCGCCGCCGAGGGCGGGCGCCTGGTGCCGTACGGGGTGTCGCTCCTGGTGCTGGCGCCGGTGGCGGTGCTGCCGACGCTGGCCTGGGGGGCGTTCGGCCGGCTGGAGGCGGTGGAGTATCCGCGCGGCTGGTACGAGGCCAGGGCGGCGATCCTGGCGGACGGGGCGCCGGGGGACGTCCTGGTGCTACCGTTCGAGTCTTATCGCCGGTTCCCGTGGAACGGTGGGCAGGCGGTGCTCGACCCGGCCCAGCGCTTCTTCGCCGCGCCGGGGCGCGATGTGGTGGCCGACGACTCGGTGCGGGTGGGCAGCATGGTCGTCGCGGCCGAGGACCACCGGGTGCGCGAGGTGGAACGCGTACTAGATGGATCTTCGCCAGACCTGGCCGCAGCGGGCTTCCGGTACGTCGTGGTGGACGCGGGGACGGCCGAGGAGCGTGCCGGGTTCGCCCGGTGGACCGAGGGGGCCACCCTGGTCGTCGATCGGCCTGAGCTGCGGTTGTACAGAATTCAAGCGTCTACCGGGAACGATCATCCTACTTGATCGGCGACTTTGTGAAAATTCAGTCTAGCTACTAGCGAGTAAGGAGAATTGGTTCTAAGTTGGGTGCGCCCGGGTCATTGCCGCCTCAAAGGAGGAATTCCCGGTGATAAAGATCCTCTTAGCAGCGATCATTGGCGTCGCCCTGGCCGCACTGGTGGCGACCGTCACGACCGTGTCACTCACCGGTGCCACGGCGACACCGGTCAACCGGCCGCTCTACAACTACGGCGACCGGTAACACGGGCCATGCCGCCCTCCCGTCGAGGGAACGAGAGGACGAGCCGACCGACACTGCTTGAGATCATCGTTCCCGCGTACAACGAGGAACGGCGACTTCCTGGGGGGCTCCTGCAGCTGTGCGCGAAGCTTGCCCGCCTTCCGTTCCCGACAGCCGTCATCGTCGTGGACAACGCCAGCACCGACCGCACCGCGGAGATCGTCAGTACCTGGCCGCAGGAGCCGGTCCCCGTACGCCTCGCGCAGTGCCCCACGCCCGGCAAGGGCGCGGCGGTGCGCGCCGGGCTGCTGGAGACCACCGCGCCCTTCGTCGGCTTCTGTGACGCCGACATGGCCACCGACCTGCGGGCCGTCGAGCGCGCCTTCGGGCTGCTGCTCTCCGGCGAGCGCATCGTCATCGGCTCGCGCGCGCATCCCCTGGCCGAGGTGGAGCACCGGCACAGCCCGATCCGCGAGCTGGGCGCGTTCGGATTCCGAGCGCTGGCCAGAGTGCTGGTGCCCGGGGTGAGCGACACGCAGTGCGGGTTCAAGTTCTTCGACGGGCTGCTCGCCCGCGAGATGGCGGCCCGGCTGCGGACCGACGGCTTCGCCTTCGACGTCGAGCTGCTCGCGCGCTGCGTCGCGGACGGCGCCTCGGTCCTGGAGATCCCGGTGACGTGGCATGACATGCCGGGCTCGCGGTTCTCCCCGGCCCGGCACAGCCTGGGCATAGTGCTGGAGCTCTGCCGGATCTGGGCGCGGCTGCGCGCGGAGTCGCGCGGCGCGCTCAGGGTGAAGCAACCGCTGGACTCCCTCGGATATCCGTGAACATCGCCATCGTCAACTGGCGCGACCCGTGGCATCCGGCCGCGGGGGGCGCCGAGGTCTACGCCTGGGAGCTGGCCCGGCGCTTCGCGGCCGACGGGGACCGGGTGTGGTTCGTCACGGCCCGCGCCCCCGGGCAGGCCCGCGAGGAGACCGTCGAAGGGGTGCGGCTGGTCCGCATGGGCGGGCCGTTCACGGTCTACCCC
The DNA here is from genome assembly GCF_040610775.1 of Nonomuraea sp. NPDC003709. Classification (NCBI taxonomy): domain Bacteria; kingdom Bacillati; phylum Actinomycetota; class Actinomycetes; order Streptosporangiales; family Streptosporangiaceae; genus Nonomuraea; species Nonomuraea sp. NPDC003709. Next base: position 539,441 of record NZ_JBEXMW010000001.1, read on the forward strand.
CTGGTGCTGCTCTGGATGTCGGTCCGGCGCGACCGCTTCGACGTGGTCCTCGACTGCCAGAACGGCATCCCGTTCTTCACGCCGCTGGTCGTGGGGCGGCGTACCAGGGTGTTGTGCGTGGTGCACCACGTGCACGACCGGCAGTTCGACGTGCACCTGCCGTGGTGGCTGGCCGCGCTCGGCCGGTTCCTGGAGGGGCCGGTGTCGCGGTGGGCGTACCGGGGGCGCGAGTGCGTGGCCGTCTCGCCGTCGACCGTGCGCGCCATGCGGGAGCGGCTCGGCTGGCGCGGGCCCATCCACCTGGTCCCGAACGGGGTGCCCGGCCGGCTGCGCGCGCCGCGCGCGAGCGCCGCGCGGAGCCGGCGGCCGCGGCTCGTGTGCGTCGGCAGGCTCGTCGCGCACAAGCGGGTGGAGCTGCTGCTGGAGGCCGTGCCCGAGCTCAGGAAGCGCTGGCCGGACCTGGTCGTGGACGTCGTCGGCAGAGGGCCGGAGGAGGCGCGGCTGCGCGCCGCGGCGCCCGAGGGCGTCGTCATGCACGGCTATCTGACCGAGGAGGAGAAGGAGCGGCTGGTGTCCGCAGCCTGGCTGCAGGTCAACACCTCTCAAGGCGAGGGATGGGGGCTGTGCGTGCTGGAGGCGGCCGCGTTGGGGGTGCCGACGGTGGCGTACGACGTGGACGGGCTGCGGGACGCGGTGCGGCCCGGCGAGACCGGCTGGCTGCTGCCCGAGGGCGGGGACCTGGCCAAGGGCATCACCGCGGCCCTCGACGAGCTCACGGTGACCCCTGACACCTATAGCGCGAAATGTCGGGAATGGGCGGCTCAGTTCTCCTGGGACCGCAGCGCCGAGCGGCTCTCCGCCCTCGTCCGCCGTCCCCCCGGCGCTCCCGCCACCCCTGTCGTCCTTGAGTGGGAGGAACGGTGACCGAGCGGGCCAGGCATCGGCTCTGGCTGGCGATCTGCTGCCTCGGCTTCGCCGTGCTGTCGTTCACCACCAAGCCCGGCAGCATCATCTCCGACACCAAGCTCGACCTCGCGCTCAACCCGATCGGCTGGCTGGAGCGCGTCGCCCACCTGTGGGACCTCCAGCACTTCGGGCAGCTCCAGAACCAGGCCGCCGGTTACGTGTTCCCGATGGGGCCGTTCTTCGCGCTCGGCGAGCTGGCCGGGCTGGACGCCTGGGTGACCCAGCGGCTCTGGCTGACGGCGCTGCTCTGCCTGGCGTTCCTGGGCGTGGAGCGGCTGGTCAGGCAGCTCGGCATCGGCGGGCCCGGCACCGCGATCGCCGCCGCGCTGGCGTACGCGCTGGCACCGCGCACCCTGTCGATCCTCGGCGAGATCTCGATCGAGTGGCTGCCCGCGGCGATGCTGCCGTGGATCCTGATCCCGCTGCTCACCGCCGCGGAGACGGGCCAGCGCGCCCGCGGCGCGATCAGGTCCGGGCTGGCCGTGGCGCTGTGCGGCGGCGTGAACGCGGTGGCGGTGCTGGCCGTGCTGGTCGCCCCCGTCGTCTACATCCTCACCCGGCCGCGCCCGGTGCCCCGCTGGCGGCTGCTCGCCTGGTGGACCGGCACCGTGTCGGTGGCCACGCTGTTCTGGTGGCTGCCCCTGCTGCTGGTGGGCCGCTACGCGTTCTCCTTCCTGCCGTACACCGAGACCGCCTCCACCACCACGCAGGTCACCTCGCTGACGAACGTGCTGCGCGGCGCCTCCGACTGGGTGCGCTACCTGACCGTCAACGGCGTCGCCACGCAGCCGCCCGGGTACGAGATCGCCACCGCGGCCGCCATGGTCCTGGTCACGGGCCTGCTCGCCGCGCTCGGCCTGGCCGGGCTGGCCCGGCGCGACCTGCCCGCCAAGGGGTTCGTCGTCACCCTGTTCCTGATCGGCACGGCGGCGCTGGTCGCCGGGCACATGAGCGCGCTGGAGCCGGTCGTCGCCGAGCCCGTGCGCTGGCTGCTCGACGGGCCGCTCGCGCCGCTGCGCAACCTGCGCAAGTTCGACCCCCTCGTCCGGCTGCCGCTGGCGCTCGGCCTGGCCCACCTGCTGGCCCACGTGACGGCCCGGGCGCGGCTGCCGATCCGGTCGGTGGCCGTGGCGACGCTCGCCGCGCTGGTGCTGCCGGTGTTCAACCAGGGCCTGGCCCCGCCCGGCGAGTTCAAGGAGGTGCCGCTCTACTGGCGGCAGGCCGCGACGTGGCTCAACCAGAACGCCGGTGACGACGGGGTGCTCGTCGTGCCCGGTTCCAAGTTCGGCGAGTACCTGTGGGGCCGGCCCATGGACGACCCCCTGCAGCCGCTGTCCGCCGTCCGCTGGACCGCCCGGCAGGTCACGGCGGCCGGCTCCGTGGGCATGACCAGGCTGCTCGACGCCATCGACCAGCGGCTCACCGCGGGCCACGGCTCGGCGGGGCTGACCGAGGTGCTGCGCAGGATGGGCGTGCACTACCTGCTCGTCAGGAACGACCTGATGCGGGCCAACCTGCAGGGAGCCTGGCCGTCACGCGTCTACGAGGCGCTGCGCGAGTCGCCCGGCATCACCAAGGTCACCTCGTTCGGCGGCGAGGTGGGCGACACCGGCACCGACGACGCCATCGAGTCGGTGGACTGGCCCTTCCCGGCGCTGGAGCTGTACAAGGTGTCGGAGAGCACCGACATGGTCAGCGTGGAGCCCGCCGCGGACGCGCTGGAGGTGCGCGGCGGCCCGGACTCGCTGCTGACGATGGGCGACCTCGGCCTGCTCGGCGAGGGCCCGGCGCTGGTGAACGGCGACGGGGCCGACTCCGGCCTGCCCACCGTGGTCAGCGACGGGCTGCGGCTGCGCGAGCGGCAGTTCGGCGAGATCAGGTCCAACTGGTCACCCACCCTGACCGCGGACCGGCGCGACGACTTCACCGGCGTCAAGGAGCTCGACCTGCTGGAGGACGGCTGGCTGGAGGAGACGGCCACCGCCGAGTACGACGGCATCGCCGACGTCACGGCCTCCTCCTCGGTCGCCGACGCCGACGCCGTGCCCGGCCTCAGCACCCCCGGCCGCGGCCCCTGGGCCGCGCTGGACGGCGACCTGGACACCGGCTGGGAGAGCGGCGGCTGGAAGCGGCCGGAGAACGAATGGCTCCGGATCGACCTCCGCCAGCCCCGGGAGATCCCCCGGCTGCGAGTGACCTTCACCAACAACCTGCTGATCAGCCAGTCGGTCAGGAAGGTGGCCGTGGAGACCGAGAGCGGCCGGCTGGTGCAGGACGTGGCCAGGACCAACGACGCTCAAACGCTCCGCGTCCCCGCCGGGCCGACGGCCTGGGTGCGGATCAGGGTGCTGGGCACGTACAACGCGGAGTGGAGCTTCGTGCAGCGGGTCGGCATCACCGAGGTCGCGATCCCCGGGGTCCTGCCCGGCCGCACCATCAGGATGCCGGGCCGGGACGGGGACGTCTTCGTCATGGACCGCGGGCTGGACGAGCGGCCGCGCTGCATGCGCAACTGGGCCCGCTGGGTGTGCAACCCGCTGCTGGTCAGGTCGGGGGAGGAGGGCGCCGGGTTCGACCGGACGTTCACCTCGGACTCCGGCCGGAAGACCACCCTGCGGGGCTCGGCGGTGCTGCGGGACGTCGCACTCGTCGACCGGTTCACCCGGCTGAGCGGCGACCTGACCACGGTGACCGGTTCGTCGGCGATGAGCAAGGACGCGGTGGTCGCGCCGAGGTCGGCGTTCGACGCCGACTCCGCCACCACGTGGGTGCCCTCGCCGGAGGACGCCGAGCCGACGCTCACGCTGGGCTGGAAGGGCCGGCGGACCGTCTCGCAGATCCAGGTCGCCCGCCCCGGCGGCGACCGGCAGGCGCTCGACGTGGTCGTGACCGGTGCCAAGGGCGAGGTCCGCGGCGGCCGGGTGGACGCCGGCGGGACGCTGCGGTTCAAGCCGCTCACCACGACGCGGCTGAAGCTGCGCTTCTACCCGGCCTCGCGCCGGCTCCAGGTCACCGAGCTGGTGATCCCCGGCGTCAGCCCGGCGAGCCGGCCGGCCGGGCCGGCGTTCCGGCTGGCCTGCGGGCTGGGCCCGACCCTCCAGGTGAACGGCGCGGCCGTGCAGACCAAGGTCACCGGCGTCTATGCCGACCTGCTGGAGGGGCGGCCCGTGCAGATCACCGCGTGCGGCCAGGTCACGCTGCGGGCGGGGGACAACCGGGTGCGGGCGGCCGGCTGGGAGCCGTTCGCGGTGGAGAACCTCGCGATCGGCGCGTTCCCGCCCCGGCGCAAGGCCGTGGAGAGCTCCGCCGCCCGCGGCGCCTGGTCCTCCGTCGAGCGCGAGGTACGGGTGAGCGCGCCGGAGGACTCCTTCCTCGTGGTCAACGAGAACTTCAACGCCGGCTGGCGGGCCGAACTGGACGGCCGGCAACTGCGCCCGATCCGGATCGACGGGTGGAAGCAGGGCTGGCAGCTGCCCGCGGGCACCGCGGGGACGGTGCGGCTGACGTACGAGCCCGACCAGCCCTACCGGCTCGCGCTCGGGCTGGGCCTGGCCGGGATCGCGCTGCTCGCGCTCCTCTCCCTGGTGATGCACGGACCCCGCCCCGAGCACGTCAAGGAGACCGCCGCCGCGGCGGAGTCGCGGCTGTCGCGCTGGCGCGTGCCCTACGTCGTGGTGCTGGGCCTGGCGTTCGGCGGCTGGGTGGCGAACTGGCCCGGCATGCTCGTGGCGCTCGCCGCCGTCGTGGCCACCCTCTGGCTGCGGGTACGCCGGCCGCACACGCACTGGGCGACGGCGGGCCTGTTCGGCGCGGCGACGGTGGCGCTGGCCGCCGGGGTGTTCCTGCGCAACCGGGGTGTCGACGTCGATCCGCTGCTCGACCAGGTGCCGCAGCTCCTGTCGTGCGCGGCGGTGGGGTCGCTGTTCGGCCAGCTCGTCACGGCGCCGGAGCCGACACCGGAGCCTGAGGTTCCGGCCGAGCAGGAGGTGCTGACCGCCACCGGCGGCTGAGCCGAAGCGCGTTCTCCTCGACGAGGTGGTAGCTCACGGCGCTCACCAGCAGCGAGCCGACGAGCGTGGGCACCGCCACGCCCACGAAGTCGCCGCTGAACACCGGGCGGCCGGTGAGCTTGTAGAAGAGCGTGATCACCGGCGCGTGCCACAGGAAGAAGCTGTACGAGATGCGCCCCAGATAGGCGGTCACCGGGTTGCCCAGCACCCGGTGCGGCAGCGTGTCGCGCCGGGAGGCCAGCGCGAACGGGGCCACCAGCAGCACCGCCACCGCCGTCTCCAGGAGCATCCGCCACAGCGACTGCGACAGGCTGGGCAGCGTGAGGGTGCGCGGCCCGGCAAGCTCCGTGCTCAGCACCGCGAACGCCAGCAGCGCCAGCACCAGGAGCTGCGGCGCCAGCGCGTCCACCACCTCGCGCCGCTTGATCCACACCGACAGCACGGCCATCGCCATGCCGGCGGCGAAGAAGATCAGGTGGTTCGGCAGCCACAGCGCCAGCTCCGGCTGGTCGAGCACGTGCGAGACGACCACGCCGGCCAGCGAGATCACCGGGAGCACCGCGATGCCGCCGAGCAGCCGGAGAGGCCGGTTGCCGCCGCGCGCCCACCGGTGCAGGAGCCAGGCGAGCACCGGCAGGACCAGGTAGAAGGCCATCTCGATGGGCATCGTCCACATCTGGTAGAGCCCGTCGGGCGCCCGCCCCTGCTCGAAGTAGTTCTGCAGCAGGAACAGCCACTTGAGCCAGCCCGTCCAGTCGAGCTGCCCCCAGGCCCAGAGCGCCACCGCGGTGACCAGCCAGTAGGCGGGCAGCACGCGCATCGCCCGCCGCCACAGGTAGCGGCCCACCCGCGGCGACGGCGCGTCCTCCAGCACGGCACGGGCCCACGGCCGGTAGAGCAGCAGCCCGGACAGCAGGAAGAAGATCGGCACGGCGATGCCGAGCCGGGACGTCATCCAGGCGAACATGCCCTCCTGGTAGATCATCCCGGTGTTGCCGCCCACGTGCAGGACCCAGACGCCGAGCGCGGCCAGGGCCCGGATGCCGTCGAGCGCGGCGTCCCGCCCGGTGGCGGGGCCCTCCGCGGCGGCCGTCACCCGAGTTTCCTGAGCACCAGGACGAGGTTCCACGTGACGAACTCCCGGACGACGGGGACCTTGACCAGCGGACGGCACCACCACGGCAGGTAGCGCGGGAAGGCGTCGACCAGCTCGACGTCCCGCGCGGACCGCGCCCAGCGCAGGCCGTGCGCGACGGAGACGGGGAAGAGCGAGCGCCCGTAGCGGTTCTTGGGCTGCCTGCCGTGCACCCGCGCGTACCGGCGGGCGGCGTGCTCGCCGCCCAGATAGTGCCAGGGCGAGGTCTCGTGCCCGCCCCACGGGGAGAGCCAGTTCGTGTACGCGAGGAAGATCACCCCGCCCTCGCGGGTGACCCGGGCCATCTCGGCCGCCATCCGCCACGGGTCCGGAACGTGCTCCAGCACGTTGGACGAGAAGCACACGTCGACCGACCCGTCGGCGAGCGGCAGCTCCAGGGCGCTGCCCAGCACGCCGGAGCCCGGTGCGCCCTGGCCGGTCAGCTCTCCCGCATCGACGTCCACACACACGCACCGGGCGCCGGCCCGCCTGAAGGCGTCGGCGAAGTATCCGGGGCCGCCGCCCACGTCGAGCACGGTGGCGCCGGCCAGGGACACGCGGTCCGCGAGCTGGGCGGCGGTGTCGGTGGCGAGGGTGGTGTAGTACGCGTCCGGCTTGGCCTGCTCTGTCCTGAACGCGCGGAACAGCCGGATGGACCTGGCCAGATCGGCACGCATGCCCACGACTCCGTCCCGTCGAGAAGACACCCAGAATAGAACGCGTTCCGATGCCTGGGTACAGGCAATCGCCGGGGGCGTCAAGAGAGCGGTCGTCGGACAGGGTATGTTCGGTGCACCGACGGTCCTTCGTAGAACATGTTCCGATTTGTTACTCGGATGTGGCTGTGAAGACGTCTCGCCGGATGCTACTTTCCAGTAACGATCATGTTACGTACATCACACGCGCGACTTGAAGTCCGGGGGGCGGGGCGCTGAGTATGTAACCGGTTCTCGCACCTTCGACGCCAGGAGGATCTTGAATGCAGCGCACACCTGTACTCGTTCTCGTCGCCGTTGGTGCGTTTCTGGTGGTCCTCGCAGGAATGGTGAAATTCTGGGCGGCGGACCGGGTCATCTCCGCGCCGGCGGGCCAGTACAGCACCGTCGAGCTCGAGGCCCCGTCGTCCCAGTACTTCTCCGTCGCCGACGGGAAGGTGCTGACCGCGAACCTCAAGATGCTGGTCACCACCCGCGGCGACGTCTCGCAGGCCACCGACTCCCGCGTCGTCTGGGACGAGTTCACCGTGGTGGACGACGTCACCAACAACAAGCCGCAGATCAACATCTCCGAGCGGCGCAGCGCCTTCGACCGGCACACCGGCGTGGGCGTCAACTGCTGCGGGGTGAGCGTCAACAAGGAGCCCGTGGCCCTGGAGGGGCAGATCTACCTGTTCCCCTTCGGCGTGGAGAAGAAGACCTACAAGTACTTCAACCAGACGGCCAAGCACGCCTTCGACGCGACGTTCGTCAGCGAGGACACCGTGGACGGGCTGCCCGTCTACAAGTTCCAGCTGAAGGTGCCGCCGACCAAGATCGCGACGTTGAGCGCCCCCGCCTCGATGATGGGGATGACGGGGACCGGTGACGTCCAGGTCGACCGCTGGTACGAGGGCGTGGACACGTACTGGGTGGAGCCCACCAGCGGCGCGCCGGTCAAGCAGGAAGTGAGCAGGAACGAGACGCTCAAGAGCCAGGACGGCGTCGAGCGGGCCAAGGCCCTGGTCGCCACCGCCTCCTTCACTCCGAAGACCGTCTCCAACCTGGTGGCCACGGCCAGGGACGCCAAGAACCAGATCACCCTGGTGAAGACCACGATCCCCATCGCGCTGCTGGCGTCGGGCCTGCTCGCGTTCGGCGCCGCGCTGGTGGTCGCCCGCCGCCGCACGCCGCGCGCCGTTGTCAAGGAGCCGGTCGACGCGTAATTGCTGGAACAGGTTGCAGTTCGGCCCGGCTTGCGCGAGCAGCCCGGCCGAACTCGTGACTAGAGCAAAGGTTCTAGGGTAGAACGCGTTGCAGTTCGCTGGTTTCGCGGCTTATGGTCGGCTCATGCGGACACGTGTCACGGACATGTTCGGAATCGAGCTCCCGATCTTCGCCTTCAGCCACTGCAGGGACGTGGTCGCGGCCGTGAGCCGCGCCGGCGGCATGGGTGTGCTCGGTGCGCTCTACTTCACCCCCGAGGAGCTCGAGACCGAGCTCAAGTGGATCGACGACCACGTGGACGGCAAGCCGTACGGCGTGGACGTCGTCATGCCCGCCTCCTACGAGGGCGCCGACTTCGCGCCCGAGGAGCTGGTGGGCCGCCTGCAGTCGATGATCCCCGACGGCCACCGGGGGTTCGTCGAGAACCTCCTGGCCAAGCACGGGGTCCCGCCGCTGTCGTCGGACGCCGACCCCGGCAAGGTGCTGCTCGGCTGGACGGACGCCACCGCGCGCCCCCAGGTCGAGGTCGCCCTGCGGCACCCCATCGCGCTGCTGGCCAACGCGCTCGGCCCGCCCCCTGCCGACGTGGTGGACCTCGCCCACGAGCACGGGGTCAAGGTCGCCGCCCTGGCCTCCACGCCCCGGCACGCGCTCAAGCAGGTGGAGGTCGGCGTGGACGTCGTGGTCGCCCAGGGCACCGAGGCCGGCGGCCACACGGGCGAGATCTCCACCATGGTGCTGATCCCGCAGGTGGTGGACGCGGTGGACGTGCCCGTCCTGGCCGCCGGCGGCATCGGCAACGGCCGCCAGATGGCGGCGGGGATGGCGCTGGGCGCCGAGGGCGTCTGGACCGGCTCGCTCTGGCTCACGGTCGAGGAGGCCGACACCCCGGAGATGGCCAAGCGCCGCATCCTGGAGGCCACCTCCCGCGACACCGTCCGCTCGCGCAGCTGGACCGGCAAGCCCGCGCGGCTGCTCAAGAACGCCTGGACGGAGGCGTGGGAGTCGGAGGAGTCGCCCGGCACGCTGCCGATGCCCCTGCAGTTCATGCTGGTGTCGGACGCCCTGCGGCGCATCGGCCGCTCCGACGTGTCGGACCTGGCCACCTTTCCGGCCGGCCAGGTCATCGGCATCACCAACCAGGTCCGCTCGACCAAGGACGTCATGTTCGGCCTGGTGGAGGAGTACGGTGAGGCGCTCGAACGCCTGGAGCGCCTCACCGGCGACTAGCGCGCGTGGTAGGTCGGGGGGCGCTTCTCGCGGAAGGCCCTGGTGCCTTCCTTGGCGTCCTCCGACCCGATCACCGGCCAGCCGATCTCGTCCGACACCTTCAGCGCCTCCGGCTCCGGCATGCCCAGGGTGTCCCGGTATGTGCGCAGGATCGCCTGCACGGAGAGCGGCCCCGAGGAGGCGACGTCCTCGGCCAGCTCCCGGGCCGAGGCCAGCGCCTGGCCGTCGGGCACCACGCGGTTGACCAGCCCCATGGACAGCGCCTCCGCCGCCGTGATCGGGCGGCCGGTCAGCAGGAGGTCCATGGCGTGGCAGTACGGGATCTGCCGGGGCAGGCGTACGGCGCTGCCGCCCATGGGGAAGAGCGCCCGCTTGGCCTCGAACAGCCCCAGCGTGGACGACTCCGCCACCACCCGCAGGTCCGTCCCCACCAGCAGCTCGGTGCCGCCCGCCACCGCGTAGCCCTCGACCGCGCTGATGATCGGCTTGGTGGGCAGCTCCTCCCTGAGCAGGCCCTTCCAGTGGAAGTTGGGGATCTGCGCGGCCCTGGCCTGGACCTCCGGGTCCGTGGACGGCTGCCCCATGGCCTTGAGGTCGGCCCCCGCGCAGAACGTGCCCTCCGCGCCCGTCAGGATCGCCACCCTGATCCCGGCCTCGGCCGACGCGTACGCCCATGCCGAGGCCAGGCCGATCAGCATGTCCGAGGAGAGCGCGTTGCGTGCCTCCGGCCGGTTCATGGTGACGATCAGGACATGGCCGTCTCGTTCGATCCGGCAGTGGGGAGTGCTGATCGGCAGGAGCTCCACGTACGCCTCCGAAGTGTCTAATCAAGCGCTTGCTACGAACTTCGGCCCCAGGATACGCTCCCAACAGCAAACGAGAACAGGTTCCTGTTTTTGCTCGCGCCACGAGGGAGTGCAGATGGGCACGCTCGGTTTCTGGAGGCTCGCGCAGGCGGATCCCGAGTGGATCGCGGCCGTGGACCCCGACGGCACGGAGCATCGCGCGGGCGATCTGCTCGCCCGGGCCAACCGCCTCGTCCACGGCTTACGCGGGCTCGGGCTCCAGCCCGGCGACGGCATCTGCGGCCTGGTGCCGAACGGTGCCGACGGGCTCGTGCTCTATCTCGCCGCCATGCAGGCCGGCTGGTACTACACCCCGGTCAACTGGCATCTGACCGGCCCTGAGATCGCGTACATCGTCTCCGACAGCGAGGCCAAGGCGTTCTTCGTGCACCCCCGCTACATCGAGGAGGGCGCCAGGGCGGCCGAGGCCATCGAGCCGCACCGCCGCTTCCTCGTCGCGGAGAGCAAGACCGATGGCTTCCGCCAGGTGAGCGAGCTGACCGACGGCCAGCCGGACACCGCGCCCGAGGACCGCACCGCGGGCGCCACCATGCACTACACCTCGGGCACGACCGGCAAGCCCAAAGGGGTCAAGCGCCGGCTGAACGGCCTCGATCCGGACGACTCCGCCGAGCTCATGACGTTCCTGCTCGGACTGTTCGGCATCACCCCGGGCCGCCCCAACGCCCACCTGGTCACCTCCCCGAACTACCACACCGCGGTCACCCAGTTCGGCGGCACCGCGCTGCACATGGGACACACCCTCGTCTACATGGACAAGTGGGACGCCGAAGAGCTGCTCCGGCTCTGCGAGCGCCACGGCGTCACGAACTCCCACCTCGTCCCGACCCACTTCAAGCGGCTGCTCGCGCTGCCGGAGGAGACCCGGACCAGGTACGACCTGTCCTCGCTCAAGTGGATGATCCACGCCGCCGCCCCCTGTCCGGTCCCGGTCAAGTGGGCGATGCTCGAGTGGTGGGGCGACTGCGTGTACGAGTACTACGCGGCCACCGAAGGCGGCGGCACCCTGGCCACGCCCGAGGACTGGAAGGCGCATCCGGGCACGGTCGGCAACGCCTGGCCCATCAGCGAGCTGCTGATCGCCGACGATCAGGGCGAGTCCGTGCCGACCGGCACCGCCGGGACGATCTACATGAAGATGATGGGCGTCCCGTTCGAGTACAAGGGCGACCCCGCCAAGACCGCCGCGAACCGGCTCAAGGAGTACTTCACCGTCGGGGACATCGGATACCTGGACGAGGACGGCTTCCTCTTCCTCTGCGACCGCAAGGCCGACATGATCATCTCCGGCGGGGCGAACATCTACCCCGCCGAGATCGAGAACGAGCTCATGATCCACCCGAAGGTGGCGGACGTGGCCGTGTTCGGCATCCCGGACGAGGAGTGGGGCGAGCAGATCAAGGCCGTGGTGGAGCCCGCGCCGGGCATCGAGCCCGGCCCCGAGCTGGCCCGCGAGCTGCTGGCCTCGCTGGAGGGCCGCCTGTCCAGGATGAAGTGGCCCAAGAGCGTCGACTTCATCGCCGAGATGCCCCGAGAGCCCAACGGCAAGCTGCTCAAACGCAAGCTCCGCGCCCCGTACTGGGAGGGACGAGACCGTGCCATCTGATCCGCTGGTCGCCCAGCACGTCCTGGAGTTCCCGGGCGGCTACACGAGAACCACAGGCCCCGTGATCGGCCGGTTCCTGAGCGAGTTGCGCGGCCGGCGCATCGTCGGGGTGCGGACGAACGAGGGCAAGGTGCTCGTGCCGCCCCTGGAGTACGACCCCGCGACCGGCGAGCCGGTGACCGCCGAGTACGTCGAGGTCGGCCCGGCCGGCACGGTCACCACCTGGGCGTGGGTGGACGAGCCGCTCGAAGGCCACCCGCTCGACCGCCCCTTCGCCTGGGCGCTGATCAAGCTGGACGGCGCCGACACCGCGCTGCTCCACGCCGTGGACGCGGGCAACGCCAAGGCGCTGGCCGTGGGTGCGCGCGTCTGGCCGGTCTGGAGCGACCGGCCCACCGGCCACATCCGCGACATCTCCCATTTCGCCCCCGAGGTCACGAAGATCGTCTCCAACGTGCGCGCCGAATACCGCCTCCAGGCGGGCGGCGCGCTCCGCGTCTTCCTGGAGGGTGTCCGGCGCGGCGTCTTCCTCGGCGGGCGGTGCGAGACCTGCGACAAGGTGTACGTGCCCTACCGCCAGTCCTGCCCCGAATGCGGAAGCGGCATCGCGGAGACGCTCGAACTGCCCGACACCGGCACGATCACCACGTTCGCCATCAACAACCTGCCCGATCCCCGGGCCCCGCAGGTGCCGTTCGTGTCGGCGTACATCCTGCTCGACAACGCCGATATCCCCATGATCACGCTCATCGGGGACGTACCCGCTCACGAGGTGCGCCAGGGCATGCGGGTCAGGGCGGTCTGGGTGCCGGAGAGCGAGCGTACGGCGTCAATGTCGAACATCCGCTGGTTCGCCCCCACCGGCGAGCCCGACGTGGAGCTGTCATGAGAGATGTCGCGATCGTCGCGTTCGCCCAGACCCGGCATACCGACCACGACGCCGGGCAGACCGAGCCCGAGCTGATCCTGCCCGTGATCGACGAGGTCAAGGAGCGCACCGGGCTCAAGAGGTTCGGCTTCACCTGCTCCGGCAGCTGCGACTACCTCGCGGGCGCCCCGTTCTCGTTCGTGTCGGCCCTCGACGCGCTGGGCGCCTGGCCGCCCATCTCGGAGAGCCACGTGGAGATGGACGGCGCCTGGGCCCTGTACGAGGCGTGGGTCCGGCTCCAGCACGGCGACATCGACTCGGCCCTGGTCTACGGGTTCGGCAAGTCGTCGCTCGGCGACCTGAACACGATCATGACGATCCAGCTCGACCCCTACTACCTGGCGCCGCTCGGCCTCGACCTGCTCTCCTACGCCGCGCTCCAGGCCGGCGCGGTCGGCGCGGACCGCAAGGAGCTCGACGAGATCGTCCGCAGGAGCCGGGCGGACGGGCGGGCCAACCCGTACGCGCTGGACCTGCCCGATCCGGACGGCGAGGACTTCGCGGTGCAACCGCTCAAGAAGACGGATGTGCCGCCCATCACGGACGGCGCGGCGGCGATCGTGCTCGCGGCTGGTGACCTGGCCGGGGAGCTGTGCCCGAACCCGGCCTACATCAGGGGCATCGCCCACCGCATCGAGCCCCACTACCTGGGCATGCGCGATCTCTCCGCGTCGGCCTCTGCGGCCGACGCCGCACGGGCTGCCGGGGTCGGCAAGGGACCCGTCGAGGTGGCCGAGCTGCACGCCCAGTTCCCGCACGAGGAGATCATCCTGCGCCGCGCGCTGGAACTGCCCGGCGAAACGGTGATCAACCCGTCCGGCGGCCCGCTGGCCGCCAACCCCGTCATGGCGACGGGCCTCATCCGCATCGGCGAGGCCGCGCGGCGCATCCTCGACGGCGACGCGAGCCGCACCGTCGGGCACGCCGCGGGCGGGCCCTGCCTGCAGCACAACCTCGTCACCGTTTTGGAGGCGTGACATGGGCAACCGCTGTGCGGTCATCGGCGTCGGGCAGACGCACTACACGACCAAGCGCAGGGACGTGTCGATCGCCGGGCTGGTGCGCGAGGCGGCGCTGCGGGCGCTGGAGGACGCCAGGCTGTCGTTCAAGGACATCGACGCCGTGGTCATCGGCAAGGCGCCGGACCTGTTCGAGGGCGTGATGATGCCGGAGTCGTACCTGGCGGACGCCCTCGGCGCGGCGGGCAAGCCGATGATGCGGGTGCACACGGCGGGCAGCGTGGGCGGCTCCACGGCGCTGGTCGGCGCCAGCCTCATCCAGGGCGGCGTGCACGACCGGGTGCTGGTGGTGGCCTTCGAGAAGCAGTCGGAGTCGAACGCCACCTGGGCGCTGTCCACGCACCTGCCGTTCAACGCGTCGCTGGTCGTGGGGGCGGGCGGCTACTTCGCGCCGCACATCCGCGAGTACATGCGCAGATCGGGCGCGCCCGATCACATCGGGACGCTGGTGGCGGTCAAGGACCGGCTCAACGCGCTCAAGAACCCGTACGCGCACCTCAAGATCCCCGGCATCGACCAGAAGATGGTCGAGTCCACGCCGATGTTGTGGGAGCCGATCCGCTACCTGGAGACCTGCCCGTCCAGCGACGGCGCCTGCGCGATGGTGCTGTCGTCAGAGTCGAAGGTCACCGGCACCCCGGCCTGGGTGCACGGCACCGCCATGCGCTCCGAGCCGATCTTCCGCGCCGGGCGCGACACGGTCAGCCCGCAGGCGGGCAAGGACTGCGCGGCCGACGTCTACCGCCAGGCCGGCATCACCGACCCGCGGCGGCAGATCGACGTGGCCGAGACGTACGTGCCGTTCTCCTGGTACGAGCCGATGTGGCTGGAGAACCTGGGGTTCGCGGCGGACGGGGAGGGGTGGAAGCTCACCGAGTCGGGCGCGACGGCGCTCGACGGTGACACCCCGTGGAACGCCTCGGGCGGGGTGCTGTCGAGCAACCCGATCGGGGCGTCGGGACTGATCAGGTTCGCCGAGGCCGCGCTGCAGGTGCGCGGGATGGCGGGCGAGCACCAGGTGGACGGCGCCCGCACGGCGCTCGGCCACGCCTATGGCGGGGGAGCCCAGTTCTTCGCGATGTGGATCGTCGGACGGGAGAGACCCTGATGGAGTTCAACCACGCTGACCTGTTCGAAGGGCTCGCGGACGCGATCGGGGACAGGACCGCCGTCATCTGCGGCCCGGACCGGCGCACCTACGCCGAGCTGGAGGCCGAGTCGAACCGGCTCGCCCACTACCTCATGGACCTGGGCGTCCAGCCCGGCGAGCACGTCGGCCTCCACCTCTACAACGGCATCGAGTACGTGGCGGGCCTGCTGGCCGCGCTGAAGATCCGGGCCGTGCCGATCAACGTCAACTACCGCTACGTCGAGTCCGAGCTGCTCTACCTCTATCGCGACGCCGACATCCGGGCGCTGGTCTACGACGTGGAGTTCGACGCACGGGTGGCCGCCGTGGCGGACCGGGCGCCGCTGCTGGAGCACCTGATCTCGGTGGGCGGGCCGTCGGCGATCGGCGCGGCGGTGCCGTACGAGACCGCTCTGGAGCGCGGCCGGCCGGAGCGCGGTTTCCCGGCGCGCTCGGGCAACGACGTCTACATCATCTACACCGGCGGCACCACGGGCATGCCCAAGGGGGCGATGTGGCGCGTCGAGGACCTGTTCATGGCCTTCGGCGGCGGCAACCCGTACGGCGAGCCGCGCGCCACCCCGCGCGAGGTGATCGACGAGGCCGTCAAGGCCGGGCCGATGGTCATGATGGCCGCGCCGCCGCTGATGCACGGGGCCGCGCAGATGGCCACGTTCATCGCCTGGTGGATGGGCGCGACCATGGTGTACGTGCGCAAGTTCGACGCCGAGGACGTGTGGCGGGCGGTCGAGCGCGAGCGCGTGTTCACCATGAACATCACCGGCGACGCCATGGCCAGGCCCCTGGCCGAGGCGCTGGAGAAGGGCGGTTACGACGTCTCGTCGCTGTTCGTGGTCAGCTCGACCGGGGCGATCCTGTCGGGCGCGGTACGCGACCGGCTCCAGAAGGCACTCCCGAACATCGGGATCCTGGACAACTTCGGCTCCACCGAGTCCGGCTTCACCGCGTCCGGCGTGGCCGGGTCCTCGCCGGAGAAGGGCCTGCGCTACCAGCCGAACTCCGTGGTCAAGCTGGCCGTACTCGACGAGCGGCACCGGCCCGTCGAGCCCGGCTCCGGGCAGCTCGGGACCGTCGCCAGGGCCGGGCGGGTGGCGTTCGGCTACTACAACGACCCCGACAAGACGGCCCGCACGTTCGTCACCGACGCGGACGGCACCCGCTGGCTGCTGACCGGCGACCTGGCGACCGTGGACACCGACGGGACCGTGAACGTGTTCGGCCGCGGCTCGCAGTGCATCAACACCGGCGGGGAGAAGGTGTTCCCCGAGGAGGTCGAGGCGGTGCTCAAGGGGCATCCGTCGGTGTTCGACGCGGTGGTGACCGGGGTGCCGGACGAGCGGTGGGGGAACAGGGTCGCGGCCGTGGTGGAGCCGCGGCCGGGTGTGGAGGTCACGGCCGAGGAGCTGGACGCGCACTGCAGGACGCTGCTGTCGGGGTACAAGGTGCCTCGTACGTATGCGTTCGTGGAGGAGATGGTGCGCTCGCCGGCCGGGAAGGCCGACTACCGGTGGGCCCGCGAGACGGTCCAGGCCAACGACGCCTAGAGCCGCTGCAGTTCCTCCTCGATCGCCGCCGTCTCGTCGCGCCTGCCCGTCTTCTCCAGCAGCGTCAGCCTGCCCCGCAGCACGTCGCGGAGCAGGTCGGGGACGCCGTCGTGGGCCGTCAGGTCCCGCAGCAGCCCCGCTGAGACGCGCAGCGCGGCGTCGGCGGCGTCGTCCCTGCCCAGCTCCTGCTGGCACAGGCCGAGCCGGGCGTGCGCCACGGCCCTGGACAGCTCGTCCCGGGTCACCTGCGTGGCGCGGTGGAAGACGAGCCCCGCCTCCAGCGCCCGGCCCGCCTCCATGAGGGCGTCGCCCAGCATGAGCATCGCCCTTGAGAGCAGCTCGCGCTGCGTCGGGTTCCCCTGGCCGGAGCGCTGCTCCACGGTGCTTCCCGGGCCGAACCGCTCCAGCGCCGCCACCGCCTCCCGCAGCGGCTGGATCGCCTCGGCGGCCAGGCCCCGCATCCTGAGCGCGGACGCCATCGTGAGGCAGGCGCCCGCCCGGCTGGTGTGCAGGGCCTGCGCGTTCACGCCGGTGGTCAGCAGCTCGTCGTAGATGCCGATGGCCTCCCGGGCCCTGGCCTCGGCCTCGGTCCCCTCGTCCAGCCCGAGCAGGGGCAGCAGCTCGGAGCTCTGCGCCAGGGAGTCGGCGAGGACGGCCCGGTACGTGAGATCGTCCGGCGACCGCCGGGCCCGCGGGATCAGCTCCTCGACGAGGGCGTTGGCCTCGGCGAGCTCGCCGCGCATCATGTGGCACCGTACGAGCCGCTGGGTAGCCAGGGTGTGCTTGAGCGTGCCCGGCGGCTGTCCGGCGGCGGCGATCCCGGCGTACTCGGCGGCCTCCTCCGGCCGCCCGGCGGTCAGCAGGTCGTCGGCGATCACCGCGGCGGTCTCGGCGGCCTCCCGCTGCTCCGACAGGTCCGTGTAGAGCCGCAACGCCTCCATGAGGTGCGCCAGCGCCTCCTGCTCCCTGCCGGCGGCCCGCAGCGCCCGCCCGCGCACCTGGATCGCCTGAGCCCGGACGCGACGCAGCTCCGGCCCGGCTTCCGGGGCCCGGTCCAGCTCGGCCAGGGACCAGGTGATCGCCTCCAGGGCGGCCTGGGGGCGTTCGAGCATGGCCAGGGCGGCGCCGAGCCGGGCGTACGTGACGCCGGCCAGGGCCGGGTCGTCCAGCTCGTCGCAGAGGTCGGCGGCCCGCTCGCAGTGCGCCAGCGCCTCCACGGGGCGGCCCTGTTCGAGCAGCAGGACGGCGTAGCGGTTGAGGACGTCCGCCAGCACGTCGCCCGGCTGCCCGGCGAGGAGGTGGACGGCCTGCTCCAGGACGGCGGGATCGGCCTGGCCGTGCCGGGCGAGCGAGGCCAGCGCCAGGCCGAGCCGTCCGCGGTGGTCGCCGGAGAAGGCGGCCAGCCCTCGATAGACCCGGACGGCCAGCTCCGCGCACAGCACCGCCGCGTCTTCCTGCGCCGTGCCTTCCTGCCCTGTGCCTTTCTGCGCTGTGCCTTTCTTCGCGGCTGCGCCGAGCCGCGTCAGGAAGCGCCCGTACCGGTCGTGCACCTCGGCGCCGCCACCGCCGCTCAGCGGCACCTCCCGCTCCAGCGCGTCCGTGAAGGACGCGAGCGACGCAAGCAGCTCGGACGGGTCGCCCGGGAAGCCGGAGACCTCCTCGATGAGCGTTCCGAGCACATCCGTCCCGGGAAGCGGCCGCGTGTCGAGCATCCGGCGGTAGAGGGCGCTGCCCGCGGCCGGTCCTTCCTCCTCGACCCGCATCCTGGCCAGCCGCGCGAGGGCCGGCAGGTGCACGCCGGCGAGCTCCGGCGGCGGGTCGGCCATCAGCTCGACGCCCTCGGCCAGCTTCGGCCCGGCCGCGCCGGGATCGTGCAGCTCGGCCAGGCACAGGCCGGCGAGCTCCAGGCAGGCGGCGGCGAGCACCCGGTCGTCCGCCGGCGTCATGACATCGAGGGCCCGGGTGGCCGACCGGAGTGCGCCTTCGACGTCCTGCCCGGCGAGGCGGGCGCCGCCCTGCAGGCACAGCGCCCCGGCGAGGGCGGAGGCGGCCGCGAGCCCTTCCGAGACGAGCCCGTCGTAGAGCTCGACGAGCCGGTCGGCGGCAGCCTCCGCGCCGGCCCGGGGTAGCGCGGCCGTCTCCAGGATCAGCAGCTCGGCCAGCTCCGTGCGGAACACGACGCTCGTCTCGGCCATCGGCTCGTAGGACTCGACGGCGGTGCGCAGGTGCGGCCTGGCCTCCTCGGTCCGTCCCAGGCTCACGAGTGCCCTGCCGAGCGCCGCCGCCACCATCCCCACGGCGATCGCGTGCGGCCGCTCCGGGCCGGGCTCGCGCTGCGGCGCGTCTGGTACGGGGTGGCGGCTCAGCAGCTCGGCGGCCTGCGTCGCGAGCACGAGCCCGTCCCCGGCCCGCCCCACGTCCGTCCAGGCCCGGGCGAGCACGGCCTGCGCGGAGATGTAGGCGTGGATCTCCGGCGTGCCGCCCGCCTCGGCGGCCTGCCGGCACTCCACCAGCCGCCGCTCCGCGCTGACCACGGCCTCCTCCGGCCGCGAGGTGACCAGCTCCAGCAGCCACGGCCGCCCACCCACGCGAACGGCGGCCGGTTCCGGCAGCCACGGCCGGCCACCCATGCGGTCGGCCTCCGGTTCCGGCTGCCACGGCCGCCCACCCACGCGGCCCGCCGCCGGCTCCGGTCGTCGTGCTCGCGTCCGTGCCTCGGACGCGTGCCGCGCGGGGAAGCCGTTCTCGGCCGTCAGGTCCTCGGGGCTCAGCCCGTCGTACAGTTCGGCGGCGAGCTCCAGCTGCGCCCGGCCGTCGGCGGGCCGCCCGAGCTCGTCCAGGCACAGGCCGAGCAGCCGCCTGGCCCGCGCCTCCGTGGCCGGGCGCCGGTCGGCCGCCACGCTCATGGCCTCCTGCAACGGCCCCAGCGCCGCCTCGGGCCGGTCGTCGACCAGCAGCAGCTCGCCCAGCTCCAGCAGCTGCCCGGTCAAGGCATGACCGTGCTCGTCGGGCTCCAGGGTGACCAGGGCACGCAGGTTGCGTACGGCTTCGGCGGCGGACCGAACGGCGGCGTCCAGGTCGTCCAGCCGGGCATGGAGCGCGGCCAGCAGCCCGACGGCGTCGGCGAGCATGGACCGCAGGCCGGGCTCCTGGGCGGCGAGGCCGCGCAGCCGTACGACGGCCTCCGAAGCGGGGACGACCGCGTCGGCCGGCCTGCCCCGCCCTTCGAGCCAGGCGGCCAGGAGACGGAGGTGGTGGGCCAGATCCGTGTTCGTGGGGGCCACGCTCTTGACGGCCGCGGTGATGGCGACGGCGAGGCAGGCGGCCAGCTCGGGCAGCGCGCCGCCGTCCGCCTCCTCGAACGGCACCAGCGGCCCGGGCACCGGCACCGGCTCGGCCGTCCCCTTAGGCGGCCCCACGGCCGCGACGGGGAGCGCGCCGTGAGGCGGCGCGACGGTCGGGACGGGGAGCGCTCCGGGAGGTGGCGTGAGGGCCGGGGCGGCGAGCAACCTCATCGGCGGCGTGTCGTCCGGCCGGAACGCGGCCCCAGGATCCGGCGAAGGCGAAAAGGTCGAGTGGGGGCGCACGCGTGGTCGCGTGGTCGGTTCGGGCCCCGGCCATGAGGTGACGGACGGCCCCGACCGCGGGGGTGCGGAGGCGAGCGCCGCCAGGTGGGCTGCGGTGCCGGCGTCGCCGCCCGCCGCCTCGAACGCCGCCACGGCCTCGTCCAGCCGCCCGAGCTCCAGCAGCGCGCACGCGACATTGTGGTGCGCCCGCGCCGCCTCCGCCGCGTACCCAGGGTCCTCCTCGGCCAGGATGCGGAACCTGGCCGCCGCCTCCTGCGCGGGCTTGAGCGCCGAGCCGGCCTCGCCCGCCAGCAGCAGGCACGCCCCCAGGCTGAACAGCGCCTCCGCCCGGCCGGCCGCCGCCTCGTACGGGGGAGCGGCCGCGTAGATCTCGACGGCCTCCGCCGCCGCCACGACCGCCTCGCCGACCCGCCCGACGGCCACCAGCCGCCCGGACAGCCAGGTCAACCCCGCGGCCTGCGCGATCCGCTCGCCGCCCGCCCGGCGGTGCCGTACGGCCAGCTCGCCGAGGGTGACGTGCAACGCCCGCAGCCCCAGCGCCGCGCCCCGCCCGCTCTCCAGCAGGCCGGACGCGGCCTCGGCGAGCTCCCGGTCGGCGGGGAACAGCGTGAGGGCGGCGTTGAGCAGGTCCCCGAGCCGGGTGGCGGGGTTCGCGGCGGCCTCGGTGACCATCGCGCCGATCCTGGCCCCGACCAGGGAGCGCAGCGCCGACCCGACCCGCGCCCGGTCGGCGGACAGCCGCAGAACGTGCAGCAGGTGGACGAGGTGGTGGACCGTGCGGCCCTCGTGATCGTGGAGGGCGAGCACGAGCTCGTCCAGGCCCTCCGTCTCGGCCAGGAGCTCCTCGGCGACCAGGTCGGGGCCCAGCTCGCCGCTCGGGAAGACGGTCCCCAGCCAGCGGGCCGCGTTCGTGGTGTGCCCGTGGAGCCCGGTCCCGCCACGCAGTCCGGGTACGGCCGTCAGCAGGCCCGGCAGCTCGGCAGGCGCCGGCGCGGTGAGCGTGAGCACCGCCACGGCCTGGCGTGCCGTCACGTCGTCCACGCGTTCGTGCTCGGCGGGCCACACCCGCGCCCACTGGTCGCTCTCCCGCGCCAGGAACCGGTGGAGCAGGCCGTCTCCGTGCGGCCGCATCGGCTGCGTGCGCAGGTCGGCGTCGCGGTCGCGTGCGTGCGCGGGCGGTTCGCCGTCGCGGGAGGGCGTGGGGTGCTCGTCGTCGTACAGCCGGAGCAGGGCCGCCAGGTGGACGTGGAGCGGGAGGCCGTACTCCGGGTCGTCGAGGCGTGGCGGGGCGGGCAGCGCGGCCCGGCTGGGGGCGAAGGCCTTCATGGCGGCGAGCGCGTGGTCCGTGCGCTCCGCCAGGGTGAGCGGGTGGGCGTTGAGCTGGACCGTCGTGGAGGTGAGCCGTCTCAGCCAGCCGCCGGCCGCCGTGTCGAGCCGCCGCCACCAGTCCGCCTCGCCGAGCTCGCGGGCCAGCAGCAGGAGCCGTACGCGGGGGTTGCGCCCGTGCTTGGCCAGGCGCCGCACCAGCTCGCCCACCAGGGGCGGGGACGGGTCAGGATGGTCTACCACGAGCAGGGTCGGGCGTAACGCCTCCAGGGCCCGGCCGGTCAGCGGGCCGCCGGCGGAGTCCAGCGGCAGGAATCCGGTGTCCCATCCGGCCTCGGCCAGCTCCGCGCAGAGCTCGCCCGCCAGCCTCGTCTTGCCCGTGCCGCTCCGGCCGGTCAGCACCGCGATCGACAGGGCGGCCGGTTCGGCGGCCCACGAACGCAGGTCCGCCAGCTGCTCGTCCCTCCCCAGGAACGGCACCACCGCGTGCCGCGCCATCAGCAGCGTCCAGTCCGAGCAGTCCTGGGGCAGCCTCTCGCGGGCGGGGGTCAGGAGGTCGGCGAGGATCACCGAGGGGTCGTCCTCCGCCACGGTCTCCATCCGGCCGGGCGCCACGCCCGCCAGCTCGCAGAACCGTTCGTCGCCCAGCAACGCGGTCGCGGGCAGCGCGTCCAGCTCGTGCGGTGCGGTCCCGGACGGGCCGGCGGCGACCACGCCGATGATCTGCCCGGCCGGCTCGGCGAGCAGGACCGCGCCCGCCAGGCCTCGCGTGAGCGCACCGGGCGGCGACTCGGGCCCGGGGCTCAGCACGCTGACCGCCAGGACCTTCGACACCGCGCCGGTGGGGGCGTCGACCAGGCCCGTCACGGTCTCCGCGTCCCGGATCCCGGCCCGCCGCCCCAGCCACGGGAACCCTCTGGCCACGCAGCGCACCCTGAAGCCCGTTGCCGCGCCGGAGGAGGCGGCGACCCTGGCCCAGCGGACGTGTTCGATGCCGGGGACGCCGGCCCAGGGGGCTCCGGCGACCCGCAGGAGCACCGCGCCCGCCCGCCCGCGCCATACCTGCTCGGCCTCGGCCCAGTGGCCCGAATCGGCCGCGCGTACCTGGCACGGCAGGCCGTGGGCCACCACCAGGCCGGAGGTCAGCACCAGATCGGCGCCGATCGCATAGCCGGAGCCGGTCACGCCGACGAGGTCGTCGTGACCCGAGTAGACCTCGACGACCCGTTCGAGCCCGAGGCGGTGCGGTGGCGTGTCCATGAGGTCCGCCTCTTAGCTACGTCCCGACGTGCCGTCCCCCTGATCTGATCTCACTATCGCACTATGAGCCAGAAATTTCCTGGCTTGTCAGGCCTTCTCGGTTGTGAGCCAGGCCGCCAGCCCAAGGTAGACCAGCCCGCTGCCCACGTTCAGGCGGCGGCGCGCACGGGCGGACCCGCGCAGCCGGCCCGCCAATGCCGACGAGAGCATTGCGTACGCGCCGTCAGATGCGATCCCCAGCACCAGCCACAGCGCCCCGAACACCAGGATCTGCGGGCCGACGGGCCCTGCTTCCGGGTCGGTGAGCTGCGGCAGGAACGTCAGGAAGAAGAGGGCCGTCTTGGGGTTGAGGACGTTCACCACGAAGCCCTCCCAGAACAGCCGCCGCTTCGACTGCACCCGCAGCTCCAGCACCTGCTCGCCCTCTTCGCGCTGCATCAGCTTGCGTACGCCGAGCCAGAGCAGGTAGGCCACGCCCACGTACTTCACAATGGTGAACGCCGTGGCCGAGGCCGCCAGCAGCGCGCTGATGCCCAGCGCCGCCGCCGCGATGTGGACGAGCGAGCCCGTGTGCACGCCGAGCACCGAGATCACGCCCGCGGCGCGGCCCTGGGTGACGCTCCGGGTGACGATGTAGAGGACCGCCGGTCCGGGGACCACGAGCAGGCCCAGAGTGAACACACAGAAGAGCGCGAGAGTCGAAATTTCCGGCATGGGGTCATCGTAGAGGCGGCGTCAAAAGACTTTCCCGCAGCGCCGCCAGCAGCGCCTCCGTGGCCGGTGGGTGGGGCGGCTCGCCGTAGACGGCGGCGTACACGTGCCGGGTCGAGCCGGGCACCTCGGCCACCTGCACGTCCGGGTTGCGGTGGGCCCGCAGCGCCAGCCCCGGCAGCATGGTCAGGCCCAGCCCCGCCGCCACCAGGGCCTGCACGGCCACGATGTCGTCGCTGGTGAACGAGATCTGCGGGGTGAATCCCGCCTTCTCGCAGATGTCCAGCAAATGGCTCCTGCACCGGTCGCATCCCGCGATCCAGGCCGAGCCCGCGTGGTCGGCCAGTCCGCCCGCCGGACCCCTGGCCACCAGGTAGCTGGGGTCGTCGAGGAGGTGGATCATGCGGATGTCGTCGTCCTCGGGCGCGGTGTCGTCGTACCGGAAGATCACGGCCACGTCCACCCGCCCGGACCGCAGCAGCCTGAGCGCCTCCGGCGGCTCGATCTCGGTGAGCTGCAGGCGCAGCCCTGGATGAGCGGCCGACAGCAGCCCCGCGGCCTTCGGGATGAACGTGCCCAGCGCCGAGGGGAACGCGGCCAGCCGTACGCGCCCCGAACGCAGCCCCACGTGCGCGGCGAGCTCGTCGGCGGTGGCGTCGAGACGGCCGATGATCTCGGCGGCCCGCTCGGCGAGCAGCCGGCCCGCCTCCGTGAGCCTGACGCCGCGCCCGACGCGCTGGAGGAGCCGGGCCCCGGTCTCCGCCTCCAGCCGGGCCAGGTGGTGGCTGACCGAGGGCTGCGAGTAGTGGAGCTCCTTGGCGGCGGCGGTCAGCGAGCCCTTACGGGCGACCGCGACGAGAACGCGAAGGCGCACGACATCCAGCATTCATCGATCATATCTATGAATGGGCCAGATAACTTCTGTTGGACCTATCGGTTGCGGTGTAGCACCGTAGAAGGGGAAGGATGATTGTCTGCTTTCCCTAGGGGGACACCATGAATATGGCCGCCACCACCGCCGCGCGGCCCGGCCTGGACGCGCTCGTGACCGGGATCTCCGAGATCGTGGCGCGGCGGCTCGGTCGCGCCGAGACCGCGTTCGCCGTCGCGGACCTGCTGCGCGGCCGGCTTCCCGGGCTCGACATCCTCACACCGCGCGAACGCGAGGGCTCGCCCGACGGCTACGTGTCCCGCCCGCTCCACTGCGAGGAGGACTTCTCCATCGTGAGCGTCGTGTGGCGTCCCGGCCAGGAGACGCAGATCCACGACCACGTGTCATGGTGCGCGTTCGGCATCGTCAGCGGGATCGAGCACGAGACCCTCTACCGCGACATGGGCGATCATCTGGTCGAGATCGGGCGGGTCGACAACCGGCCCGGCGAGGTGAGCGGGTTCGCGCCGCCCGGCGACATCCACAAGGTCCGCAACACCAGCGACGAGGTGGGGCTGTCGATCCACGTGTACGGGGCGAACGTGGCCCGGCTCGGCAGCAGCGTGCGCCGCGTCTATGACCTGCCGGTGAGGTAGCCCTCCAGGCGGTCGGCCAGCTCCTTCGGCCGGGCCAGCATGGGGGCGTGGCTGCCGTCGATCTCGTCGGGCGTGATGCCGAGCCGGTCGCGTACGACCCCGCGCATGAAATCGGGCGTGAAGAACCGGTCGTCCCGGCACAGCAGGAATCTCGTCGGCACGTCGGGCCACGCGTCGAGCGGCCACGGCTCTCCCATGGCCTTGTCCGCGTGGTCCCGCGACCTGGTCAGCAGCTCTTCGGCCACGTCTCCGGGCACGTCGTGCAGGAACAGGCCGATCGGGTCGGACATGTCCTTCGAGCCGAACCCCGTGTTGCCCCACCAGTCGGACGGCGGCTCGCCGGGGGCCGGGATCATGGCCGTGACCAGCACCAGGAGGTCGGCCGGCGTGCGGGCGCAGACGAGCGGCCCGACGAAGCCGCCCCACGAGTGCGCCACGACGACCAGGTCGCGCCGGCCCTCGACCGCCTCCACCACCGCGTCGGCGTGGTCGAGCAGGCCGGCGGACTCGTCCTCGACCGGCAGGCTCACCGCCACGGTGTCGTGCCCGCGGTCGCGCAGCTCGGGCTCCAGCAGATGCCAGTCCCACGCGGACCCGCCGCCCCCGTGGATCAGTGCGAACGTCGCCATGCCCCTCACCCTACCCCTTGATACAAAAATTTATTTGCGCAAATTTTCTTTCGCTTCTATGGTGGTTCCATGGCCACCGAGGAGAATCGTCGGATCAAGGACCTCGACACGCTCAAGGCGTTGGGGCATCCGCTGCGCATGAAGCTCTACCGCGCGCTCAGGGTGACGGGCGCCGCGACCGCCTCCCAGCTCGCCGACCAGGTCGACGAGGCCGTCTCGCTGGTCAGCTACCACCTGCGCAAGCTGGCCACGCACGGCCTCATCGAGGAGGCGCAGGCGCGCGGCGGCGACGCGCGCGAGCGCTGGTGGCAGTCGGCCGACGCCGGCATCAGCACCCGGGACGAGGACTTCCGCGACGCGCCGGAGCGCGCCGCCGTCCACGCCGCGGTGTCGCGGATGCACGCCCGCCAGCAGAACGAGATGTACGAGAGCTTCCTCGACACCCAGTCGGCCTGGCCCGGCGAGTGGCGCAACGCGGCCTACAGCTCCGAGTTCCTGCTCCCGCTGACCGCTGAGGAGCTGCGCCGGTTGGGCGACGAGATCAACGAGGTCGTCGGGAAGTGGCGGGCGCACGGGAATGCCGCTCGCGAAGCGGGTGACGTCGAGGGTCGCGAGAACGTGGCGGTGCACGCGTACGGCTTCCCGTTCCGGACCTGACCGAGGAGGGTGTGATGTATCCGGAGTTGTATCTGTTCGTGGAGCGGGCGCGAGCCCGTGAGCTGCGGGCCGACGCGCGGCGGCACGCCCGCGCGGGCGAGCTGAGGGCCGCCAGGTGGCGGAGAGCCCGAGTGGGTGAGCTGGGGGCCGACATGCGGCGGCGAGCTCAGGGGGGTGAGCTGCGGCCCGGTGTGGAGCGCCGTCGCCCGGGTGGTTCGGTGGTCCGCGCCGTGGAGGTGCGCCTGGGCTGGGTGCTGGTGGAGGCGGGCCTGCGGCTGGTGCACCGGTATCACTGATCCGGGCCGAGCTGGTGGCGCATGGCCACCGAGTCCCTGATGGCCCAGTGCTCGACGATCCTGCCGTCCCGGACGCGGATCATGTCCATTCCTCGCACTTCGTAGCGACGCCCCGAGGCGGTGTGCGTGCCGCGGCTGAGGTAGACGTTGGTCGACAGGTCATCGGTGGAGATGTTCTGCTCCACCGTGACGGACATGTCATGAAAGCCCGTCCCGCCGGACAGGGCCTGTTCCCACTTCTCCCTCCACGCCGCCAGCCCGTGGTGGTCGCCGTCCGAGCCGCCTCGGTGGTCGATCACGCCGGGGTCGACGAGCGCCAGCCCCTCGTCGATCCGCCCGGCTCCGTAGAGCTCGACGATGCGCTGATGCACTTCACCGGCCGTCGCTGCCATGTCTGCCTCCCGGATTAAGTGGGGAACTCCCCGTTTAGTTGGCGTGACTAGACTAGATGGGGAGTTCCCCACTTAGCAAGGAGACGGATGGGATCGCGTCCTCGCCGGGCGGATGCGCAGCGCAACTACGACCGGCTGCTGGCCGCGGCCGCGCAGGTCTTCGCCGAACGCGGCACCGACGCGCCGCTCGACGACGTGGCCCGCCGGGCCGGGGTCGGCAATGCCACCATGTACCGACATTTCCCCACCCGTACGGATCTGCTGGTCGCCGTCTACGCGGACGAGGTCGCCCAGCTGTGCGCCCGCGGCCAGACCCTGTCGGCCGCCGGGTCGCCGGCGCAGGCGCTGCACGAATGGCTGCGGCTCTTCATGGACCACATCGCCTCCAAGCGCGACCTGGCCCTGGCGGTCACCGGCGACAGCGGCGCCACCGCGCTGGTGGCGCAGTGGCACGCGTCCATGCTCGCCACGGCCTCGGGCCTGCTGGACGCGGCCAAGCGGGCCGGCGCCGTACGGGCGGATCTCGACGTACGCGACCTGCTGACCCTGGTCAGAGGCATCGCACTGACCGCCGCGGACCGCGCCCAGTCCGACCGCCTCCTGGCGCTGATCGACTGGTCACGCTGATCGACCGGCTACGGTGATCGGCTGAACCCGGCGCCCCCGACACGCCGGAACCATCCTTCTCTACTCGGCGGCGGTCGCCTGGGCGTCCTGCAGCTTCCGCATGGCCACCTTCGCCGCCCGCTTGCTCAGGCCCGGGTCGAACGTCCCGAAGAACCCGTCGCTCACCAGCAGCATGACGCTGTTCCCGGTCCCGATGAGCAAGACGTCCGCCGCGAAACTCGGCTTGGAGTTCAGGGCGGGGATCGTCTTGCGGTGCCTGATCCCGTAGGTCCAGGTGCCGAACTTGCCGATGGAGAGCTTGGTGATGCCGGCCTTGGAGGAGCCGGAGTTCGCCTTGACCCCGGCGCAGTCGCGGACCATGACCTTGCCCACGGGCTCCCAGCGGGCCAGCCGCGCGGGAGTCCCGCTGATCAGGAACTGCTTGACGCCGGACGGCTTGCCCTCCTCGTCGATGAAGGCCGCCGCCTTGCTCGTGAGAATGGGCTTCAGCGCCTTGATGGCGCTCCGGCACTTCTTCGTGTGCGCCGACTCGGAGTCCAGCGCCTCACGGATGTGCTTCGGGTTCTCCGTGTACTGCTCGCCCAGGTCGCCGGGCGTGATCAGGGCCTCGCTCAACTGATCCGAGGTCAGCGGCTTGGCGGGGGCGGCGGCCACGGCGGGAGCCGTGGCGACCAGCAGGAAAGAGGCGGCGAGGCCGCCTAAGATCGCGGAACGCATGGAACGGATCTTAGAGGTGACAGCGGCTCGTCGATCGCTGGTAGCCCGCTCGACCCCTCTTTCTTGATATGGACGCCCGTCTATAATGACAAGTGACATTATAGATAAGTGACATCTACCGAAAGAGTCCCATGAACCACACTCCGCCATCGGTACGGCCTGATTTCCGCAGGCTCATCCGATCCCTGTTACCGGCGATCGTCGTCGACGCCGTGGTCCCGTACGCGATCTACGCGGTCGGGCACAACGTCCTCGGCTGGAGCCTGATCAACGCGCTCATCGTGGCCGCGGTCGTGCCGCTCGTACGGTTCGCGGTGCAGCTGGCGCGGACCCGGCGAGTGGACGGACTGGCGGTCCTCGTCCTGCTCGTCCTGAGCTTCGGCATCTGCGCCGCGCTCATCACCGGCAGGCCGGGCATCGCCGTGGCCAGGGAGGCCGTCTTCAGCGGCGGGTTCGGCCTGATCCTGCTCGGCTCCGTGGCCGTCCGCCGCCCGATGATCTACCTGTTCATGCGTAAGGTCGGCGGCACTCCCGAGGCCGAGGCGTTCTTCGCACGCCGCTGGCAGGTGCCGCAGTTCCGTCGCGCCGTCTACGTCATGACCGTGTACTGGGCCGTCGGCCTGCTGGTCGAGGCGGCCGCGCGGATCACCTTCGTCCTCGCTCTCCCCCCGGACCTCGCCTTCTCCCGGGCGACCGTGGTCCTCGTCGGCATCCTGGTACTGCTCGCCGTGTCGTCCGGGATCTACATGCGTCGCGTACGGCGAGCATTGCGGTCGAGCGGGGACGACTAGCGTCGCGGCACCCGCCATCCAGACCGCCGACCTCCGCAAGACCTACACGGGCAGCCGCGGCCAGGTCGACGTCGGTACCCCACCGACACGCATGCCGCTAGCTTCTTTCGACCGTCCCGGCGTTGCCGTCCACGGTGACGGTCTCGCCGTCGCGCAGCCGTACGGTGGCCTCGCGCGTGGCCAGCACCGCGGGGACGCGGTACTCGCGCGCGATGATCGCCGGATGTGACAGCAACCCTCCCGTGTCCGTGACCAGCGCGCCCACGCTGGGGAAGAGCACGGCCCACTGCGGGGTGGTCTCGGGGCAGACCAACACGTCGCCCAGGCGCAGCTTGCCGAACTCCGCTTCGGAGGTGATCACGCGGACCACCCCGGTGTAGCGGCCGGGCGAGGCGCCGATGCCACGCAGCCCGTCCTGGCCGCCGACCGGCACGTTGTCCGTGCGGGTCGCCTGCCACACCCACCCCGCGACCTCGGACGCATGCCGAAGCTCCTCGGTCAGGTGCGGTTGCCCGCCGCCCGCCCCCACGGGGAACGCGCCATGGACGGGCGGGCCGGGGTGCTGCTCGGCCCACGCACGCATGCCTCTGCGGCGGGTGACGAGCTCGCCCACAGGGGAGCCCGCCTTCAGCGCCGCGATGGCCTCGTCCCATTCGAGGAAGAACACGTGGTCACGCGTGTCGAGCAGGCCCCGCGCCGCGAGCCGGCGGCCCAGCTCCAGCATGCCGCGCCGGACCATCGCCCAGCCCGCGTTGGCGTAGTAGGCGCCGTCGTCGCGGATCGGGTAGGCCCGCTGGGCGCGGCCGAGCAACCGGTCGAACCGCTCGGTCTCGCCCGCCGGCCGGGCTCGCGCCTCGGCCAGCGCCGCGTCGCGCGAGGCCTGCTGGTGCGACATCTCCGCCCGCGGGTCGTAGCCCGTGGCGAGCTGGTCACGGATCAGACGCGTGACCAGCTCGGGCTGCTCGGCCAGCGTCGGCTGGGTGAGATCGGCGCCCAGCGTACGGTGGCCGTACTCGTGCAGGTATCGGTCGAAGGCCTTGGCGAAGTCCAGGTCCGCGCTCCAGCCGTCGTCGGGCAGCCCGGCGGCCACCCGCGCGAGCTCGGACAGGCGGAAGGTCGGCTCGGTGGTCTTGCCCGGCAGCCCGACCAGCAGTTGGAGCACCTGGACCGGTGTCCAGCCGAGCAGCCGCTCGCACGCCAGGCCGAACTCCCCCCAGACGAACTGCGCCGCCCCCGCGGTGCGGAAGTGCAGCTCCTGGGCCTCGGCGGCCAGGGTGCGGGCCTGGCGTACGTGGTCGATCAGCTCGTCGTCGCCGATCTCGGCGAGCGCGCACCCGCGCAGGCCGGCGAGCCGGAGATCCAGGTCGGGCTGCTGGCTCTCGTACCACTCCGCGATGATCGAGCCGGGCTCGTCCCGTTCGGCCTTGCGGGCGATCCCGCGCAGCTTCGCCTTGATGGCCTCCGGCCGCGTCGGCACGGTGAAGCTGATGTACACCCATCCGCCGATCTCGCGAAACTCGATGCGTTCCGCCAGGCCGTAGGCGAGCATCTGCCCGGTGCTCGCGTTGAGCACGGGCAGGGCGAGCGAGCGCTGCAAGGGCGAGATCGGCGTGGACCAGTGGGAGACCCGGCTCCACAGCCCGTCCGGCACCTCGACGGGGATGGGCACGGGCTCGGGCGCCGGCTCCGGCAGCGCGGTGATCGGCCGCGACTGGAGCAGCCACAGCATGTCCCCGTCCGTCGCCCACTCGATGTCCTGCGGCTCGCCGTAGTGCGCCGCCGCCCTGCGCGCGAGCTCGGCCACCTGCACGGCGAGGGCGGCGTCGATGGCTTCGCCGGCGGCCGAGACGCAGGTGGCCGCGTCGCCCCGGACCGACCACTCGGCCGGGGTGACCGCGCCGGACACGAGCGCGTCGCCGAGTCCGGCCACGGCGCTGATGACGACCTCGTCCCGGGCTCCTGTCACCGGGTTGGCGCTGAAGGCGACCCCGGCCGCCGCCGCGGGCACCATCCGCTGGATCAGCACGGCCATCCTGCGGCTGCCACCGAGCCCGCGTGCTCGCTGGTAGACGTCGACCCGCTCGGTGAACGCGGAGCTCCAGCCGGCCGAGACGGCCTCGATCAGCGCCTCGGCGCCCACGACGCCGAGGATCGACTCGTACTGGCCGGCGAAGGACCTGTCGCCCAGATCCTCGGCGGTCGCGGACGAACGTACGGCGAGCGGCACGTCGCCGTACTCCGCGGCCACCCTCCTCAAGGCCTCGGACAGGTCCTCCGGCAGGGCGGCCTCCCGCACCTGGTCGGAGGAGGCGTGATCATCCAGTCCGTTGGCGCGCAGCGCCTGGCCAAGGGCGTCGGCTGTGACCACATGGCCGTCGGGGACGGGGAATCCGGCGGCCATCAGGTCGCCGAGGACGGCGGCCTTGCGCCCGACATGGTCGGTTGATCGCAGGCCGACAGCGGTGAGCGGTAAGACGGGCATCAACGACGCGACTCCTTCGAGAGGTGTGCGAACGCCTGCGGACCTCGGCTCATACCTCCTTGACCACGTTGAGGTGGTCAAGGGGCGCGCTCTCGCCTTCCGCCTCTTTGATCATCTTGCTGAGGTCCCACGCCAGCTCCCCGGACCGCAGGTCGGCGATGACCCCGCGGATCCAGTCCAGCTCGGCGCGCGAGACGGTCAGCAGATGCTCGGACTCGAGCAGGGAGACACGCTGGACGTGATGCGCGGCCAGCTCCGCCTCGGCGGCGAGCCTGGCGATGCGCCCTTCCAGCGTGACGGCCCGCAGCCGGAGGGTTTCCGCGGCGCTGTCCGGGTCGAGATGGGCGATGAACGACATGGCCGCCGAAAACCCGCCGTGCTCGCCGCCGGGGGTGGAGAGCAGGTTGCTCAGCCGCAGGAAGAACTCCCTGCGGCCGTCGTCGGTCAGGCGGTAGACCGTGCGCTCGGGCCGGTTGCCGACCCGGGTGGTCTCCGCGGGCTCGATGAGCCCGGTCTTGTGCAGGCGGTCGACGGCGCGGTAGAGGCTGCGGGGGAGACCGGAGACGAACGTCTTCCTGCGCAGCTGGATCTGCGTGTTCATGTCGTAGGCGTGCCGAGGCGCCTCGGAGAGCAGGGCGAGCACGGTGAGATCGACCAGCCGTTGCCGCCCTGCGTCCTGCTCTGTCACAGCGCCTCCACTCATTATTGTCAGTTGACATTATAGCTGAGTGATATAGCGGAGGCCATCAGTGTCAGTACTGCTGAGGGGCCCCCACCAGCCTGGTGGGGGCCCCTCAACTTGTCACTACACCCCGAGCGCGGTGGGGAGGCTGAGCTCGTGGAGGAACAGGGCCTCCGTCGTCGCCACCCGCCGTAGCTCCTCAAGGTCCACCCGCTCGTTGGGCGCGTGGATGGCCGCGTCCTCGTCCTCCGCCCCGAACAGCAGGATCTCCGCTGCGGGGAACTGCTTCAGGAGCGTGTTGACCAGGGGGATCGAGCCTCCGGCGCCCACGTCCCTGGGCGGGCGGCCGAAGGCGCGCTCCATGGCCCGGTTGAGGGCGGCGCGGGCCTTGCCGCCCGAGTCCGCCTGGAAGCCCGAGCCCACCGTCAGGTCCGTGAAGGACACCTGGACGCCCCACGGCGCCACCTTGCGCAGGAACTCGACCACGGCGTTCACCGTCGCCTTCGGGTCGCCCGCCGGAGGGACCCGGACGGTCACGCGGGCCCGCGCGGCGGGCTGGACCGCGTTCACCGCGCCCGAGACCGTCGGCACGTCCAGGCCCGTCACCGTGATCGCGTACGACGC
This sequence comes from Nonomuraea sp. NPDC003709, assembly GCF_040610775.1. NCBI lineage: Bacteria > Bacillati > Actinomycetota > Actinomycetes > Streptosporangiales > Streptosporangiaceae > Nonomuraea > Nonomuraea sp. NPDC003709. The sequence goes on from NZ_JBEXMW010000001.1 coordinate 572,125, forward strand.
CCAGAGCCGGTCGGCCAGCGAGCCCGAGCCCACCAGCGAGACACCGTCGAGGACGCCGGCCGTCTTCCTGAACTCTTCCTCCGACGGCCCCTGCCCGAGGAAGGTGCCGCGCGGCAGGCCGGGCACGCGGATGTCGCCGTTGTCGTCGTGCAGCGAGGTCAGCATGCGCATGAGGGCGGCCAGCGCGTCGGGGGCCGCGCCGCCGAACGAGCCGCTGTGCACCGGCTCCCGCAGCGTGCGCGCCTCGATGGTGAACGCCGCCATGCCGCGCAGCGAGGTCGTGACCGCCGGGTCGCCGACCCGCGGGTTGCCGGTGTCGGCCACCACGATGGCGTCGGCCCGCAGCAGGCCGGGGTTGCGCTCGACGAACGCCTCCAGGCGCTCGCCCGCGTACTCCTCCTGGCCCTCGATGATGACCTTGATGCCCACGGGGAAGCGGCCCTGGAAGGCGCGCAGGGCGGTGATGTGGGAGAGGATGCCGGACTTGTCGTCCGCGCAGCCCCGCCCGTACAGCTTGCCGTCGATCAAGGTCGGCTCGAACGGCGGAGTGCGCCACGCGGCCGGGTCGCCCGCGGGCTGCACGTCGTAGTGCGCGTACAGCAGGACCGTGGGCGCGCCGGGCGGCGCGGGGGCCTCGCCGAAGATCGCCGGGAAGCTGCCTTCGACCGGCACCTGCTGGACACGCGGCAGGCCCACGGAGCGCAGCAGCTCCTCCGTCATCGCGGCGGCGGCGAAGACCGGCTCCTCCGGATGCCCGGGGAAGGCCACGGAGGGTATGGCGGCCAGCCGCCTCAGCTCCTCGACGGCCTGGGGCATCGCGGCGGCGACGGCGCTCTCAATCTGGTCAGGAGTCACGGAAAGGTCCCCCGGGGGTCGTTATCAGAAGGTTCTGGCTGGTCTCAACATGTTGGTCTCATTGGATCACACAACGTTCCACGTGCGAGAACGCCAAAGCGGCGCTGGTGACCCGCGCGCCAATCTACATGCGGATTTCGTCGCCGTTACATAGTCGATCTGCGGATATCGATTTTCTTGCATATTGCTACGACCGATTCGCTTGGCAAATCCCCAGGTGAGCATGCAGACTGTGGGGAGTTGAGACACGAGGGAAGATAACCATGACGCAGCCGGAAAACGACGTCCTGAAGGCCGCGCAGGACAACCTGTGGTTGCACTTCACCAGGCACAGTGCCTATCAGCAGTCCGAGATCCCGACCATCGTGCGCGGTGAGGGGTCCTACGTCTACGACATCCACGGCAAGCGCTACCTCGACGGGCTGGCCGGACTCTTCGTGGTCCAGGTCGGCCACGGACGCCAGGAGCTGGCCGAGGCCGCCGCCAAGCAGGCTCAGGAGCTGGCGTTCTTCCCACTGTGGTCCTACGCCCACCCGAAGGCCGCCGAGCTGGCCCAGCGGCTGGCCTCGTACACGCCCGGCGAGCTCAACCGCGTCTTCTTCACCACCGGCGGCGGTGAGGCGGTCGAGACCGCCTGGAAGCTGGCCAAGCAGTACTACAAGCTCATCGGCAAGCCGCTCAAGCACAAGGTCATCAGCCGCCAGATCGCCTACCACGGCACCCCGCAGGGCGCGCTGTCGATCACCGGCATCCCCGCGTTCAAGCAGATGTTCGAGCCGCTGGTGCCCGGCTCGGTCCGGGTCCCCAACACCAACCACTACCGCGCCGACGAGATCACCGGTGTCAAGGGCATGACGCCCGAGGAGTACGGCTTCTGGGCGGCCGAGCGCGTGGCCCGCGCCATCGAGATGGAGGGCCCCGACACCGTCGCCGCCGTCTTCGCCGAGCCCGTCCAGAACGCCGGCGGCTGCTTCCCGCCCCCTCCCGGCTACTGGCAGCGCCTGCGCGAGATCTGCGACGAGTACGACGTGCTGCTCGTCTCCGACGAGGTCATCTGCGCCTTCGGCCGGCTCGGCACGATGTTCGGCGGCCAGAAGTTCGACTACGTGCCGGACATCATCACCTGCGCCAAGGGCATGACCAGCGGCTACTCGCCCATCGGCGCCATGATCGCGCACGAGCGGCTGTTCGAGCCGTTCAAGGGCGGCGACGCCATGTTCGCCCACGGCTACACCTTCGGCGGCCACCCGGTCTCGTCGGCCGTGGCGCTGGCCAACCTCGACATCTTCGAGCGCGAGGACCTGCTCGGCCACGTCTCCAGGAACGAGCCGCTGTTCAAGGAGACCCTCGACGGCCTGCGCGACCTGCCGATCGTCGGCGACGTGCGCGGCTCGGGCTACTTCTGGGGCATCGAGCTGGTCAAGGACAAGGCCACCAAGGAGACGTTCTCCGCCGACGAGTCGGAGCGGCTGCTGCGCGGCTTCCTGTCCAAGGCGCTGTTCGACGCGGGCCTCTACTGCCGCGCCGACGACCGCGGCGATCCGGTCATCCAGCTGGCGCCCCCGCTGATCGCGGGGCCCGAGGAGTTCGCCGAGATCGGGTCGATACTCCGTGGCGTGCTCACCGAAGCGTGGACGCGTCTGTAGAGGCCCGACAGAACCACCCCTCAGTCCGGTACGACGGCGTGCCGGTTTCGCGAAAGGATCAACCATGAAGATCGGCGTCCCTGCCGAGGTCAAGAACCATGAATATCGCGTCGCCGCCACGCCCGCCGGAGTTCACGAGCTGGTGCGCCACGGCCACGACGTCCTGGTCCAGCGGGGTGCGGGCCTGGGCTCGCACATCCCGGACGAGGAATATCTCTCGGCGGGGGCGAAGATCCTCGACGGTGCCGACGCCGTATGGGGCGAAGCGGAGATGGTGCTCAAGGTCAAGGAGCCCATCGCCGAGGAGTACCACCGGCTGCGTGAGGGCCTCGTGCTCTTCACGTACCTGCACCTGGCCGCCTCGCGCCCCTGCACGGACGCGCTGCTGAAGGCCAGGACGACCGGCATCGCGTACGAGACCGTCCAGGTGGGCAACGCGCTGCCGCTGCTCGCCCCGATGTCCGAGGTCGCCGGCCGCCTCGCGCCGCAGGTGGGCGCCTACAACCTGATGCGCTTCAATGGCGGCCGCGGCGTCCTGCCGGGCGGCGTGCCCGGCGTGGCCCCGGCCAAGGTGGTCGTGATCGGCGGCGGGGTCTCCGGCCTCAACGCCGCGCAGATCGCCGTCGGCATGGGCGCCGACGTCACCGTGCTCGACACGAACATCGACCGCCTGCGCTTCATCGACGCCATCTACCAGGGCCGGCTCAAGACGCTGGTCTCGACGTCGTACGCGATCGAGCAGGAGGTCCTGCAGGCCGACCTGGTCATCGGCGCGGTGCTGATCCCCGGCGCCAAGGCCCCGACGCTGGTCTCCAACGACCTGGTCTCGCGCATGAAGCCGGGCTCCGTGCTCGTCGACATCGCCATCGACCAGGGCGGCTGCTTCGAGGACTCGCGCCCGACCACGCACGCCGAGCCGACGTACAAGGTGCACGAGTCGGTCTTCTACTGCGTGGCCAACATGCCGGGCTCCGTGGCCAACACCTCCACGTACGCCCTGACGAACGCGACCCTCCCGTACGCGGTCAAGCTGGCCGACCTCGGCTGGCGCGAGGCGCTCAGGACGGACGCCGGCCTCGCGGGCGGGCTCAACACGCACGACGGCCTGCTCACCAACGGGCCGGTGGCCGAGGCGCTCGGCCTGCCGTTCACCCCGGTGACCGAACTGGTGTGACGAGGAGCGCCCGGGCGTGCGCCGATCAGCGCACGCCCAGGCGCTTGCGCAGGTCACGGGCCGTGGCCAGCACATACTCGATCTCGCCGCAGCTCGGCCACGGCGCGGTCCCGGGACGCAGCAGCGTGCCGCGCACCGACGCCAGGTGCTCGATCGCGCTCGGGTGCAGCCCGCTGCGCCCCACCAGCCACCCGATCACGTCGGAGTGGTCGTGCAGCGGCCGGGTCACCAGATCCCACGTGCCGAGCACCTCGGTCAGGTCGCCCACGTCCAGCGCGGCGCCGCCCCTGCGGCCGGTGGCCGCCGCGGCCAGCTCGGCCCTGGCGGCCAGCTCCGGCTCGGCGTGCCGCCCCCACGTGGGCGGCGGCGGATCGGACAGCCATTCCTGGGCCTCGCCCAGCTCGCCGGCCACCGACAGCAGCCCGCCCAGCTCGACGGCGGCCCCGCGGTGCCCGGCCCGCGCCGCCTGCCGGAACCAGTGCTGCCCGCCCGCCAGGTCGCCGAACTCGGCGATCAGCAGCAGGCCGTAGTTGAAGGCCGCCTCGGCGTCCCCGCCGGCCGCCGCCCGGCCGAACCAGTGGCTGGCCGCCGCGCAGTCCCTCAGCTCGACGCAGACGAACCCGGCCATCCGCTGGTCGTAGCCGCGCCCGGCGCCGGCGGCCTGCTCGAACCAGGCGCGGGCGATCCGCAGGTCGCCCGTGGACAGCGCGATCTCGCCGAGCTGGGAGGCGGCGCCCGGATGCTCGCTCTTGGCGGCCAGCCGGTAGTAGGCCTCCGCGCCCTCGGGGTCGCGGCTGGCGTGCAGGTAGAGGCCCATGCAGTACGCCGAGTCCGGGTGGCCGCCCCTGGCCGCGTACTCCCACCAGCGCACGGTCTCCTCGTCGTCGCCCGTCGCGTAGGCCAGGAAGCCCAGGTCGTGTGCCGAGGCCATGTCGCCTTCCGCGGCCGCCGTGCGGTGCCACTCGCGGGCCGCCGCCAGCTCGCCGGCGTCCTCGCACATCAGCGCCAGCCTGCGGGCCGCGGTGCTGGAGCCGCCGTGGGCGGCGACCTCGTACCAGCGCCGGGCCCTGTCGGGGTCTCCGCGCTGCTCCAGCAGGAGCGTCGCCAGGTTGCTCGCCGCCTCGGCGTCGCCGGCGCCGGCCGCGAGCTCGTACCAGCTGACGGCATCCACCAGGCTGCCGTGCATCTCGTGCCAGACGCCCAGGTTGTACGCGCTGTCCAGGTTGCCGCCCTCGGCCGCCCGCTCCCACCAGTGCTTGGCGGCCGCGCGGTCGCCGTGCTGGGCATAGAGCTTGCCGAGCCGGTGCGCGGCCTGCGCGTCGCCGGCTCCCGCGGCGGCCAGCAGCTCGGGCTCGTCTCCCACGCGCGGCGCCGGTACGGACGGCGCCGCGACCTCTCCTTGCCAGGCCATGGCGACCAGCGTGGCACGTGATCGCGTGATCACGAACGGTAATCGCCGACATGGCGTCACGAGAAGTCGATGAAGCCCGTGTACATGCCCATCCCGCACACGTACCGCAGCGCGCCCTTCGGCTGCGGCGGCAGGCGTACGGTGGCCGGCAGCGCGACGTCGCGCCCGCCGATCGTGACCGTGCCGGTGCACCCCCGGTCGACCAGCTTGAACACCACCTCGACCGGCGCTCCGGCGCGGGCCGCCACGACGGCCGGCCGATAGCCCTCGCGGGTCGCCCAGACCGTCACGATCTGCTCGCCGGGGCCCGGCGCGGCGGGCAGGGGCCTGGACGCGGCCGGCGGCGCGCCGCCGATCCAGCCGCCCAGGGTGAGCCCGGCGCCGACGGTCCAGAGCCCGGCGGCGACGGCCACGACCGCGGCGAGCCGGGCCAGCCGGGTGTGGGAGACGCGCCGCAGCACGTACCCGAGCAGCGCGAACGCCGGAGCGGTGCCGAGCACGAACCCCGCCATGGCCGCCGCCCCCGCCACCGGGGAGCCGCTGGAGATCGCGATCATCTCCATGCCGAGGGTCACGCCGCAGGGCACCAGGATGGTGGCCGCGCCCAGCAGCGGCGCCTTGTAGCGCGAGGGGGCGCCGGCCTCGGGCTTGGCCGCACAGTGACCGCGCCGCATCAGCCGGACGGCGAAGACGATCACCGTGAGCCCGGCCGCGACGAGCAGCACCGCGCGGGCCGCGGGCGGGAGGCTGACGGCCGAGCCGAGCAGCCCGAGCAGCGCTCCGGCCGTGGTGTACGAGGCCAGCCGCCCCGCCAGGAACCAGCCGACCAGCGCGGGATCGCGCCCGTGGCAGTGATCGACCAGGCCCATGAGCAGGCTGCCCTGCGCCGCGGTGCACGAGGCCGTCCCCGCCACCAGCCCGGCGGCGACTCCGCCGGCCAGCAGGGTGACGGCGCTCAGCGGGCGAGCGCCAGACTGTCCAGAGACCCGCTCTTGGCGGCCTCGACGATCGAGCCGAACTGGTCGAGGCTCATCTCCACGCGCTGCCCGAAGTCGTCGGTGATGACCACCTGGCGCTCGACGGGCGCCGTTTCGTCGACGAACAGCTCGGGGCACCCGCAGCTGCACTGGCCGCAGAACCTGGCGACGGATCGCATACCTGTCCCCGCTCTCTATGTATCCGGTACACGAACCGTAACGCCGGTCCCTGAATGCGGCCAGTGACAGTAATTGCACCCTTAGTGATGTTTAGGATGTCCAGCCTTTGAGAACGGACACCTTCTCGAAGTACTCGTCCTCGCCCATCTCGCCGCGGGCGTACCGCTCGGCGAGGATCCGTTCCGCCCCGGCGGTAGGCGACGCGGCGGCCGCGACGTGCGCGTGGCGCGGCCCCCACCAGCCCTTGTGCCGGGCCGTGATGGCCAGCGCGACGACGGCGACCCAGAACAGGCCCCAGAAGAACGGGATGATCGGCCAGAAGCTGTGCATGTCTCCTCCTTGACGTGATGCCTTTCAGCGTGCCGGTCGGAGGGGCGGGCCGAATCGCACGTCAGGCCCTGTTCGGAGTCAGCCCGGGGGAGTGTTCACGCGGGTCGCCCGTACGCCTGTGGGGGTAGTGCGCCGGTGCGTTTGACCGTCCGGAGGACGGGGGCGGTCTCCAGCGTCTGGACGGCGTCCAGGGCGCTCACCCGTTCGGTGAGGTAGCGGTACAGGTCGGCGTTGTCGCGGCAGATGGCGGTGGCGAGGAGGTTGGTCGGGCCGGTGATGACGCTGGCGAAGGAGATCTCGGGGTGGCCCGCGAGGGTCCCGGCCACGTGGAGCAGCTCGGAGGGGCGCACGGCCATCCAGAGCCGGGCCTCGGCGCGGTAGCCGAGCAGCCTGGGGGAGTAGTCGAGCTGGATGGTGAGCGCGCCGGACCCGCGCAACTGGCGCAGCCGGCGCTTGGCCGTGGCCTCCGACCAGCCGGTGGCCCTGGCCAGCTCCGTGTACCCGGCCCGGCCGTCCCTGGCCAGCACGTCCAGGAGGCGGTGGTCCTCCTCCTGGAGGACGAGCCGTCCGATCCGGTACGCGGCTCGGGGCGCACCAGGTCGGCCTGCTCCGCGGTGAGCCAGGCCAGGCCCCGCCAGCCGTCGGGCAGGGCGAAGCCGCGCAGGAGCGAATGCGCGGTCATGGACAGGACGCGGCTGGTCCGGGGCAGCTTCTCCAGCAGGACCGTGTCGGGCGACTGGGCGAAGCACGAGATCTCGGTGCCGCCGGACAGCAGGTGCACCCAGTACGTGTCGGGCCTCCTGGCCAGGGCCTCGGCGATGGCGGTGCCCGCGTCGGGCGTGCAGCGTACGCGGATGGTCCACGGCGTGTAGCCGAGGAGCGCGCCGTCGAGGCCGCCCACCACCCTGATCACGCCGGCCGCCGTGAGCCTGCGGTAGCGGCGGGCGACGGTCTGCTCGGAGACGCCGAGCACGTCGGCGATCCTGGCGAAGGGGGCGCGGCCGTCGAGCTGGAGCGCGTGCACCAGACCGCGGTCCACGCCGTCGAGTTCGGCGGATTCCATCCGTTCAGGCTAATCCTCTGGAGGAAAGCCACCGAAATATCGTGAAAAATTGGGGCAGCTTCGGCCCGCGGGCCAACCTTGGACCCATGATTCTCGTCACAGGAGCCACCGGAAACGTCGGCCGCCAGGTCGTCCACCAGCTCGTCGAGGCCGGCCAGCCCGTACGCGCCATGACCCGTGACCCCTCCTGGGCGGCCCTGCCGGCGGCCGTCGAGGTGGTCAAGGGCGACCACGAAACCATCGACCGGTGCCTGGACGGCGTCGAGTCGGTCTTCCTCATCTGGCCCTTCCACACCGCGGACCTCGCCCCCGCAGTGGTCGGCACGATCAGGCGACATGCCCGCCGCGTCGTCCTGCTCTCCTCGGGCGCGGTACGCGACCAGCCCGACTCGTCCGTCGGCCTTTCGCACAACGAGCTCGAACAGCGCGTCGAGCAGTCGGGCCTGGCCTGGACCATGCTCTGGCCCAGCACGTTCGCCGCGAACGCGTTCTGGTGGCGCGACCAGATCCGCTCGGGAGACGTGGTGCGCGGCGCGTTCGGCGCGCTGCCGATGGCGATGCTGCACGAGCGCGACATCGCCGCCGTGGCCGTACGGGCGCTGACCACGGACGGCCACGACGGGGCCCGCTACGCGCTGACGGGGCCGCAGGTGCTGACCCAGGTCGAGCAGGTGCGGATCCTCGGCGACGCGCTCGGGCGCCCGCTGCGCTGGCAGGAGCTCTCCAGGGAGGAGGAGCGGCAGCGGCTGCTGGCCGACGACTCCTTCCCCGACTCGTTCGTGGACGCGCTGCTCGACGGCTACGCCCAGATGCTCGACGGCCCGCCACCCGTCCTGACGAACACGGTCGAGGAGGTGACGGGCCGGCCCGCGCGGTCCTTCGCCGAATGGGCGAAGGACCACGTGGGCGACTTCTAGGGAGCCACCACCAGCGCGCTGCCGCCGCCGCGGCGGACAGGCTCGGCGACGGCCTGGATCCGGCCCCGGCCGACGAACTCCAGCGCCGTCGCCGCCCCGATCTCCGGGTTGAGCGCGAAGCTGTGCCCCTTGGCCTCCAGCTCGGTCCGGTACTTGTCCAGGAACGCCTGCTCGGCCTGGGTCTGCGCGGTGTTGCGCTGCGTGGCGCGCGGCGCGGCGAGCGCGTCCGGCAGGCGCATCCCGAACTCGTACCGGTTGACCAGGATCTGCAGCACGGTCGTGATGATGGTCGAGCCGCCCGGCGAGCCGACCGCCAGCACGGGCCTGCCGTGCTCGAACACCAGCGTCGGCGACATCGACGAGCGGGGGCGCTTGCCGGGGCCGGGCAGGTTCGGGTCGCCGGGCGCCGGGCCGAACGTGAAGTCGGTCAGCTCGTTGTTGAGCATTACGCCGCGTCCGGGCACCACGATGCCGTTGCCGCCGGTGGACTCGATGGTCAGGTTGTAGGCGATCACGTTGCCCCAGCGGTCGGCGATGACGAGATGGGTGGTCTCGGGGCCTTCGTCCGCGATCGGGGTGGCGGTGCCGGTGGGTTGGGCGCAGGGCTCGTACGAGCCGTCCGGGCTGCCGGGGGCCGCCGGGTGGGCCGTCGCTCGGTCGCCGATCAGGCAGGCCCGCTCCTTGGCGAAGCCGTCGGACAGCAGCTCCTTGAGCGGCACGCCGGGAATGTCGCCGACGTACTTGCCGCGGTCGGCGAAGGCCAGCCTCGACGCCTCCAGGTATTCGTGCAGGCCCACCTGAGGAAGGGCCTCAAGGATGTTGAGCGCCTCGCCGACCGTCGAGCCGCCGGAGGACGGGGGCGCCATGCCGTACACGTCCTTGCCCTTGTAGGAGATCTTGGTGGGCTCGCGCAGGAGCGCCCGGTAGGCCCGCAGGTCGGACAGCTCCATCAGGCCCGGCCGGACGTTGCGGGTGCTGCCGGGGGTGACCGGCGGCTGCTTGACGGTGGCCACGATCTCCTGGCCGAGCCGGCCGCCGTACAGCCAGCCGGGGCCGCGCTTGCCGAGCTCGCGGTACGTGGCCGCCAGCTCGGGGTTCCTGAACACCGAGCCGACGGGCGGCGGGGCCCCGTTGGGGAGGTAGAGCTTGGCCGTGGAGGTGATGTCCTTGAACCGGGCCGCGTTGTCGGCGGTCTGCTGGTGGAAGGTCTGGTCGACGACGAAGCCCTTGGAAGCCACGTCGATGGCGGGCTGGAGGGCCTCTTTGAGGGAGATCGTGCCGAATTTGCGGAGGGCCAGGTCCCAGTTCGCGACCGTGCCGGGAATGCCCGCCGACAGGCCGCTGGTGACGCCTTCCTCGAACGGGATGCCTTCTAACGTGGTCGAGGTCATGGCCTGCGGGGCGGTCTCACGGCCGTCGATCGTGAAGACCTTGCGCTGCCTGGCGTCGTAGTACACCATGAAGCCGCCGCCGGCCAGGCCCGCGGAGTACGGCTCTGTGACGCCCAGCACCGCGCCCGCGGCGACGGCGGCGTCGACGGCGTTGCCTCCCCTCCTGAGCACGGCGATGGCGGCCTTGCTCGCGTCGAGGTCGACGGTGGCGACGGCGCCGCCGTACCCCTCCGCGACCGGTACCTTCTGCTGTGGCCCGGCCAGCGCGGGCGGGGCCGACACGAGCGTGATGAGGACTGCTGCTGCGGGGACGATCACTCGGCGCATGGTCCCTACGATGGCCCACGTACGCCCGTCGCGGTAGGGCCCCCTCACACGCTGGGATGATGCGCAGGTCAGAGCGCTGATCTAGCGTAGGGGTCGTGCGAGGAAAGTTCGGATTCGATCCTTATCTCGCCCTCATCGTGGCGGCCGCCCAGTTCGTCATCGCCAAGGGGGCGTCCTGGGGGCAGCGGTTTCTCAGGGAGCCGCTCGACCCTTACGCGTACGGGCTGCTGCTGATCGGGCCGCTGGCGATCCTGCTGCACCGCCGTTTCCCGCTGCTCACGACCGCCGCCGCGCTCGGCGCGTGCGACCTCTACCTGGCCGGCGGGTACGCCTACGGCCCCAGCTTCATCAGCCCCGCGATCCTGCTGTTCCTGCTGGTCACGCGGGGCAAGCGGGCGATGGCCTGGTTCATGGCGGGGATGACGGTGCTGTCGTTCCTCACCTACGCCTGGCTGATCGGCAACCGCGACCTCTTCCACAGCGTGTGGATCCTCACGTTCATCATGCTGCTCATGGTCGTGGCCGAACTGGTCAGGATCGTCAGGGAGCGCCGGGCCGAGCGTGAGCGCGTCGCCGAGGAGGAGGCCAGGCGGCAGGCCAGCGAGGAGCGGCTGACCATGGCGCAGGAGCTGCACGACGTGCTCGCGCACAACATCTCGCTCATCCACGTGCAGGCGTCCACCGCGCTGCACCTCATCGACGACAACCCTGACCACGCCAAGACCGCTCTGGCCACCATCAAGACGGCGTCCAAGGAGGTTCTGGGCGAGATGCGCTCGGTCCTGAACGTCCTTCGCGAAGGGGCGCCCCGTTCCCCCACGGCCGGGCTCGACCGCCTCGACGACCTGATCGAGCGCTCGGGCATGGACGTGACGCTCAAACGCGTCGGCTCGCGGCCGTTGCCGCCGCAGGTGGAGCGGGCCGCGTACCGGATCGTGCAGGAGTCGCTGACCAACGCCGCCAGGTACGCGCCCGGCTCGTCGGTGAGCGTGCGCCTGGAGTACGGCGAGCAGGAGCTGGCCATCCACGTCACGGACTCCGGCGCGACGACCGCCCCCGTGCTGTCCGAGGCGGGCAGCGGCAACGGCATTCCCGGCATGCGCGAGCGGGCCTCCGCGCTGGGCGGCACGCTGGTCGCCGGGCCGTCCGGCACGGGGTTCCAGGTCGAGGCCCGGCTGCCACTACCCGAGGAGACCTCATGATCAAGGTGCTGCTGGCCGACGACCAGGCGCTGGTCCGGGCGGGCTTCAAGGCGCTGCTCGACGCCCAGCCGGACATGACCGTGGTGGCCGAGGCCTCCGATGGCGCCGAGGCGGTCCGGCTGGCGGGCGAACACCAGCCGGACGTGGTGCTGATGGACATCCGCATGCCCGGCATGGACGGCCTGACCGCCACCCGGCAGATGCCGCAGGGGCCGCACATCATCATCCTGACGACGTTCGAGCTGGACGAGTACGTCTTCGAGGCGCTGCGCGGCGGGGCCAGCGGCTTCCTGGTCAAGGACACCGAGCCGGCCGAGCTGATCCAGGCCGTCCGGGTGGTGGCGGCGGGGGAGGCGCTGCTGTCGCCGAGCGTGACGCGCCGGCTGATCGCCGAGTACGCCTCCCGGGCCAAGGAGCCGGTCGCCGCCGACGGGCTCGACCAGCTCACCGAGCGCGAACGCGAGGTGCTCGGCCTGGTCGGGACCGGCATGACGAACGACGAGATCGCGGCCAAGCTGTTCATGTCACCGGCGACGGCCAAGACGCACGTGAGCCGCGCCATGATGAAGCTGCACGCCCGCGACCGCGCCCAGCTCGTGGTGATCGCCTACGAGTCAGGCCTGGTCAAGCCCGGTTGGCTGTGAGCCCGAACCACTCCTGGGCCGCCTCCGCGACCCCTTCGGTGCCCGCCCAGGCGACGTAGCCGTCGGGGCGGATCAGCAGCGCGTCGGCGGGCGGGTGGTCGGCGCGGGCCCTGACCACGTCGATCCAGTCGTCGTCCAGCGTCGCGCCGCCGCCCAGGTCGAGCAGCACGGGCCGGCCCTCGCGCATGAGCTCGGCCACCCGCCGCCCGCCGGCCAGCGTCAGATCCGGGACGAACCGGCCCACCAGCGGGTGCGCCGCCGGGCCGTACCGGACGCCGGAGTCGTGCAGCAGCCCGGCCACGTGCCGCAGCGGCTCCTCGAAGGCGAGCACCTCGGTGAGCAGCTCCCGCAGCGCCGCCCCGTCCTCGCCCTCCAGCCGGTCGAGCACCGCCTGTGCCCGCGTCTGCATGAGGGCGCGCTCGGCGACCGGCCGCCGCTCGGACTCGTACGTGTCCAGGAGCCCGTCGGAGGCCCGCCCCAGGAGCGCGGCGGCCAGTTTCCAGCCGAGGTTGGCCGCGTCCGTCATGCCGACGTTGAGCGCCGAGCCGCCCGCGGGGAACAGGTGCGCGGCGTCCCCGGCCAGGAACACCCTCCCCGCCCGGTACCGCTCGGCCAGCCGCGCCTGCGCGACCGTGCTGGACAGCCAGATCGGCTCGCCCAACGGCAGGTCCCGGCCCAGCACGCGGCGCACGGCCGCCCGGAAGTCCTCCGGGGTCACGGGGCCGTCGCCGGGAGCCCCCTTTTCGCGTACACCGGCGATCAGCACGCCGTGCTGGAGCGCGGTGAGCAGCAGGCGGCCGTTCGGGGTGCGGTTCCAGCCGGGCGCCAGGCCGTCGGTCTCCAGTGCCTCGAAGACGCCCGTGTCCGCGCCGGTCGCGAAGTGCCCGAGGCGCAGCACCTCGTCGTCGGTCGTGCCGGGGAAGCCGATCCCGGCCTCCCGCCGTACGCTGCTGCGCCCGCCGTCGCAGCCCACGACGTAGCGGGCCCGCATCCGCGTGCCGTCCGTGAGCTCCAGTGTCACCCCCTCCTCGTCCTGGGCCAGGGAGAGCGCCTCGCACCCCCGCCTGATCTCGGCTCCGAGCTCCTTGGCGCGCTCGGCGAGCAGCTGCTCCATCCGCGGCTGCTGGATCATCAGCAGCCGTAACGGTAGGTCGGCCGCCCCCGCGAAGCGCAGCGGCACCGAGCCGAACGGGAACCCGGGCGGCCGCCCGGCGAACGGGCTGCCCGCGCTGAAGCGCTCCAGCAGGCCGCGGTGGTCGAGCAGGTCGACGATCTGCCCGCCCAGGCCGTTGGCCCTGGGCAGCTCGCTCGGTTCCGGCCTCTTGTCCAGCACGATCGGGCGGACTCCCGCCAGGCCCAGCTCGCACGCGAGCATGAGCCCCACGGGTCCCGCCCCCACGATCAACACGTCATCCATGGCTGTCAGGCTAGATTGACACATCGGCGGCTGTCAATCTAGCCTGACAGGGTGGACGTAACAGAGCTCTCCGAACGGATCAGGTCGAACGACCCGGCCTTGGGCCTGCGGGCGGTGGGCGCGCTGCACCGGCTGGCCGAGCAGGTCGAGGCGGTGTCGGTGGCGCTGGCCAGGGAGCAGGGCTGGACCTGGGAGCAGATCGGCGACGCGCTCGGCATGTCACGGCAGTCGGTGCACGCCAAATACGGGAAGTGAGGGGTTCGCGATGTTCGGCTTTGAGAAGAGCCGGTTCGGCGTGATCGTCAAGGCCGCGTTCGACGAGGCCAGGCAGCGGGGCGACCGGCGGCTGGGCACCGAGCACCTGCTGCTCGGCGTCCTGCACGACGCGGACCTCGCCCGCGCCCTCGGCGTGGACGTGGCGGGCGCGCGGGCCGCGCTCGACGAGCTCGACCGGGCGGCGCTGCGCATGCTCGGCCTGGAGGTCGGGGACCTGCTGCCGCGGACGCCGCGCAAGCACCCGCAGGTGCCCGGCACCGCGCTGACGTCGAGCGCCCGCGCCACCATCAACCAGGCCATCAAGGCCACGACGATGAAGACCAGGGCGGTCGAGGCGCCCCGGCAGCTGGTGCTCGCCCTGCTGGCGCAGGGGCGGCCCGACCCGGTCGCGGGGCTGATCGACCACCTCGGCATCGACCGCGCGGCGGTACGCGGCCGCTGCGCGTGATGCGGAGCGGATTCGGCATCGACCGGGTGGCGGTACGCGGCCGCTGCGCGTGATGCGGAGCGTATGACGAAATTTGGTTGAACGTCCGGTGGGGCCGCTGACAAGGTCGAAGAATGAGCCGTACGTACGACGACCTCGTCCAGGAGGCCGCCACGGTCTCCGTGGACGGCTGGGACTTCTCCTGGCTCGACGGCCGGGCCAGCGAGGAGCGGCCCTCCTGGGGGTATGCCAGGCTGCTCGGCGAGCGGATGGCCGGGGCCGAGGCCGCGCTCGACGTTCAGACCGGCGGGGGCGAGATCCTGGCCGGCGTGCCCACGCTGCCGGCGGTGACCGTGGCCACCGAGTCCTGGCCGCCCAACCTCAAGCTGGCCGCCTCGCGGCTGCGCCCGCGCGGGGCGTGGGTGGTGGCCGACGACGACGATCCGCGCCTGCCGTTCCGGGACGGCGTCTTCGACCTGGTCACCAGCCGCCATCCGGTGGAGACCTGGTGGGAGGAGATCGCCCGCGTGCTGCGCCCCGGCGGCGCCTACTTCTCGCAGCAGGTCGGGCCGTGGAGCGTCGCGGAGCTCACGCACTACTTCATGGGCCCCCACGACGGCTCCTCCCGTGACCCCGACCAGGCCAGGGCCGCGTCCGAGTCGGCCGGGCTCGAGGTCGTGGACCTGCGGTTCGAGCGGCTGCGGATGGAGTTCTGCGACGTGGGGGCGGTGATCTACTTCCTGCGGAAGGTGATCTGGATCGTGCCGGGCTTCTCGGTCGAGCGGTACGCGGACCGGCTGCGCGAGCTGCACGACCGGATCGAGGCGGAGGGTCCGTTCGTGGCGCATTCCTCCAGGTTCCTCATCGAGGCGAGGAAGCCCGGTGGCCCGGCTGCGTGACGTGGTGGTCGACTGCCGCCGCCCGGCGTCGCTGGCCAGGTTCTGGGCGGCGGCGCTCGACGGTTACGCCGTGGCGCCGTACGACGAGGCCGAGCTGGCGCGGCTGCGCGGCGAGGGCATCGAGGACCCCGAGGACGACCCCACGGTGCTGGTCGAGGGCGGGCCGCCGCGGCTGTGGTTCCAGCACGTGCCCGAGCGCAAGGTCGTCAAGAACCGGCTCCACCTCGACCTGAGCGCCGACGACCTCGACGCCGAGATCGACCGGCTGCGCGGGCTGGGTGCCACGCTGCTGGCCACGTACGACGACTGGGTGACGCTGGCCGACCCGGAGGGCAACGAGTTCTGCGTGTTTCCTCAGTAGATGAGCTCGTACGCGCTGGGTTTGACCCTTCTCGTGCGCGCCCAGTACTCGAAGGTGAAGCCCGGCCAGATCGTCCGGTTCACTCCGTGCTCGTCCAGATACCAGGAGTCGCAGCCGCCCGCGTTCCAGACGAGGGGGTCGAGCCGTTCGCGCAGGCGGCGGGCGAACGCCCGCTGGGCGCCCGGCTTGACGTCCACGGCCCTGGCCTGCGTCCTCGACAGCAGGCGCAGGCAGTCGATGATGTAGCGGACCTGCGACTCGATCATGAACACGACCGAGTTGTGCCCGAGGCCCGTGTTGGGGCCGAGCAGGAAGAACAGGTTCGGGAAGCCGGACGTGGCGATGCCGTAGTAGGTCTCGATGCCGTCCTGCCAGGCGTCCTGGAGCTTGCGGCCGCCCTTGCCGACGATGTGCTGCTCCTGCAGCGCGTCCACGACCTTGAAGCCGGTGCCGTAGACGATCGCGTCGACCTCGTGCTCGGCGCCGGAGGAGTCCACGATCGAGCGCGGCCTGATCTCGGTGATGCCGTGGGTCACCAGCTCGACGTTGTCCCTGGTGAGGGCGGGATAGTAGTCGCTGGAGATGAGGATGCGCTTGCAGCCGATCAGGTAGCCGGGGGTGAGCCTGCGGCGCAGGTCCGGGTCGGGGACCTGGGCTTCGAGATGCCTGAGGGCCAGCTTCTCGTGGGCCTTCATCAGGCGCGGGTCGACGGTGAAGCCGAGCGCCCGCGTCTCCAGGGCCCAGTAGATGGCGTTGCGCATGGTCCTGGCCAGGCCGGGCAGGCCGAGGATCCGGCGGGTGGCGGGGGTGATGGCGAAGTCCGGCTTGGGGTGGATCCATGGGGGAGTGCGCTGGAAGACCGTCAGGTGGCTCGCGGCAGGCGCGATCTGGGGGACGAACTGGATGGCGGAGGCGCCGGTGCCGATGACGGCCACGCGCTTGCCGGTCAGGTCGATCGAGTGGTCCCACTCGGCGGAGTGGAAGGCGGGTCCGGCGAAGGACTCGCACCCCGAAATTTCGGGAAATTTCGGTATATGTAGGGCGCCGATGGCCGACACGACCGCGTTCACCCGCAACGTCGCCCCGTCATCCGTGGTGACCGACCAATCGCGCCGGCCGTCGTCGTACTCGAGCGCGACGACGCGCTTGCCGTACCGGATGTGCGGGGTCACGCCGTACTTGTCGGCGCACGAGCGCATATAGTCCCAGATCTCCTCCTGTGGGGAGAACATGCGGGACCAGCCCGGGTTCAGCTCGTACGAGTAGGAGTACATGTGCGAGGGGACGTCGCACGCGCAGCCGGGGTAGGTGTTGTCCCGCCAGGTGCCGCCCAGGTCGGCGGCCTTCTCCAGGATGACGAAGTCGTGATACCCCGCCTCTTTGAGCTTGATGGCCATGCCGATCCCGGCGAACCCGGACCCGATGATCGCTAACCCTGGCATCTGACCTCCCGGGGTGGCGCTTATTGGACGCTCAATCCAATGTAATAACCCGCCTCACCGAGGTCCAGAGCGACCCCCTCTCACGCCCTCCGCCCTTCACCCCGCTACCCGCGCCCGTCCCGCCATCCGCACCCGCAGCGCGCTTCCCGGCCCTCGGCGCACTCCCAGCCCCCCGCGCCCGCTCGGCTCCGCTCGCGTGCCCCACCGCTCGTACGCCCGCTCTGGTCCTTGCCGCTATCCCGCCCCCTGGGCGTCTCCAGCCTCACCGCCCCCAAGCGGCCGTTCGCTTGTTCGGTGGCCGTGGCGCGTTCCTGCGCGGGCGGGCACGTGGCGTGGCGGCTCTTGCCTGTGGGGTGCTGCGCCTCGG
This sequence comes from Nonomuraea sp. NPDC003709, assembly GCF_040610775.1. NCBI lineage: Bacteria > Bacillati > Actinomycetota > Actinomycetes > Streptosporangiales > Streptosporangiaceae > Nonomuraea > Nonomuraea sp. NPDC003709. Next base: position 589,431 of record NZ_JBEXMW010000001.1, read on the forward strand.
CAGAGGTCCTTGGGAGGCATCCACCTCGCGGGCCGGATTGGCGTCGGCAGGGGAGGCGGGGTGGCCGAGGGCCCGCGCGTCGTTGGGCGGGCCGAAGGGATGGTTGCGTGAACGGCGAGAAACCGCCACGGCCCCCGCGGCGGTTCGATCAGATCTGGGGTTACTTCAGCAGGAGGAAGGCGGCGACGCCGACGATCACGATCGCGACGACGACCGCGATGATCGGCACGACGGGGGACTTCTTGGGGGTGGCGGCGGCTTCCTGCTCGCGGCGCTGAGCGAAAGCCTTGAACTGCTGAGTGTTGCCCGAAGGGTCGATATGCTGGTCAGACATGGCCAGCAGCCTAGCGTGAGCGCCTGTGTCGTTTGCACTGTTTGTTGGTATCGGTAGGCATGGGCTGATTAGGGGACCACCCCACCCGGCGGATAGCTTTGAAACATGCTGCGGACCCTGTTCTCCCCCCGTCTCATGGGGTTGCACCTGCTCACGATCGGGGTCCTCGTCGCGTTCATCCTGCTCGGGCGCTGGCAGCTCGGCGTTTTCCAGGATTCGGGAAAGCCGCACGCCTCCACCGATCCCGGGCCCGTCGCGGTCGGCACGCTCGCCCAGGTGGGCCCGCAGCTGAGCGGTGAGCACGTGGGCCGCAAGGTCACGGCGGAGGGGGTCTACGAGGCGGGCCGCCAACTCCTGGTCGCCGACCGGCGGGCCGACGTCGACGCCCCCGGCGGCAACGTCTCGCGCGATCGCGGCTACTGGGTGCTCACGCCGCTCCGGCTCGACGACGGCACGCTGATGCCGGTGGTACGGGGCTGGACCGCCAAGGCGGACGACCCGGCGGTCTCCGCGGTGCCGCAGGGCAAGGTCACGGTGGCCGGGCGGCTGCGGCCGCAGCAGGGCACCGACAGCGTGCAGCGGCGCGCGGAGGGTCTGCCCGCCGGTCAGGTGCAGACGGTGTCCACGGGCGAGCTGGTCAACCTGTGGAGCGGTCAGCAGGTACGCGCCGGCTTCGTCGTGGCGCAGCCGCCGTCCGGCTCGCTGGCGCAGGTCGAGATCCAGCCGCCGGTGGTGGGAGGCACGCTGACCTGGCGTAACCTGGCATATGCCGCCAACTGGTGGATCTTCGCAGGATTCGCCGTATTCATGTGGTTCCACTTCGTACGCGATGCCGTACGAAGCGATCGGGACCGTGCCAAGTCCCCTGAGATGGCTCTGGAAGGTTAATCGTGGAATCGGCTCTGAAGCCCTTCCGGGTGCTCGCGTACGTGGTCGGCTGCATGCTGCTCGTGCTCTGCGTGGCCATGGTGGTGCGTTACGGCTTCGGCGACCCGACGCTGTCGAAGGTCATCGCGCCCATCCACGGCGGGCTCTACATGCTCTACCTGGTCGCGGTCATGAACCTGGGTATGAAGGCGCGCTGGACGTGGCAGTACATGCTCGGCGTCATGGTCGGGGGCACGGTGCCGTTCCTGTCGTTCTACATCGAGCGCCGGGTGACCCAGCGCGTGCAGACGGAGCAGGCGGCGGCGACGGCGGAGGCCTGAGCGCGCGGCGGACGCCTGAGCCCGCAGCGGACGCCTGAGCGCGCGGTGGAGGCCGTGTCACGGCCCCCGCCGCGCGGAGTTCAGCGGCCGATGCCGCGCCTGCGGGCCCTCTTGAGCCGCTCGCGCTGCGACGGGTCCAGCATCAGGTAACCGACCACAGGGGCGGCGATCACGCCGAGGATGACCAGCAGGGTGATCCATCCGGTCCCGAAGAAGATCAGCGAGAGCAGAACCGCGGCGCCTGCGCCAATGGCGTACTTCTGGATTGGCGACATACTCAACTTCCTCCGAGCTGCTTCCGAACACGGAGCGCGTGCCCCGCCTCTCCTACATTCTGCGTCCCCTGTCCAACGAGTGAGCCCATCGCTTGGTTCCAATCGCGATGTATCTCAACGGGTGCGTCGTACCAACCGGAGGTCGCGGCGGAGCTCATCCGGAGTGGGACGTTCCAACGGATTACCTGACAAAAGACGGAACAACACCTGACCCAGCGCCCCCGCTCTGGTCAGCGGCGCGCCGGGCGAGGGCGGCACGCCCTCGACGGCGGTGAAGAGCGTGGCGCCCAGGGACCACAGATCGGCGGCCAGGGTGGCGGAGGCCTCCGGGGCCGTGTAGGCCGGGAGCGTTCCCGACCTCAGCAGCGGGGTCAGGTGGGCCCGGCCCCGGTCGTCGATGAGAACGTTGCCGGGCTGGATCCCGCCGTGGAACGCCTCCCCGGCCTGGAGCTGCTCGATCAGCGCGAGCCCCATCGCGGCCACCACGGGGATCGGCAGCGGCCCGAACAACCCGATGATCACGTCCAGCGGGCGGCTCACGGCCAGGAGCTCCAGGGTCTCGCGGATCACGTCCGTCGCCGGCGCTCCCGCCGGGTGGAGCATGGCTCTGATCAGCGTCCTGAGCGGGTCCGCGCCCTCCGCGGGCACCTGCCCCGGCGGGCGGCCCTCCACCGCGAAATGCAGCGTGGCGGCCAGGGCCCACAGGTCCGCGGAGGGCAGCATGCTGAGGCTGGGGAAGCCGAAGCCGGTGAGCACCGCCCGGCCCGTCGGGGTGAGCAGGACGTTGCCGGGCTCAACGCGCCCGTGCACGATCCCCGCCTCGTGAGCCGTCGTCAGGGCGGACAGGACGCAGACGCCGACCCTGGCCGCCTGCGCGACCGGCAGCGGGCGGCGGGCGCGTACGGTCTGCTCCAGCGACGCCCCCGACACGAACTCCATGACCAGCCACGGCGTCTGGTCCTCGATCACCACGTCGAGCACCCGCACGATCGAGGCGTGCCGGAGCCCGGATGCCCGGCGGGCCTCCTCCAGGGCGGCGTCGCGCAGCTCGGCCGGGACCCGCAGCTCCCTGACCGTGACATCGCGGTGCTCCGACTCGTCGAAGGCCAGCCGGACAGAGCCCGCGGCCAGGGGATTCAGCAGCCGGTAGCGACCGGCCAGCTTCCGGGTCTCACCCATGTCGAGGTGCACGATAGCGCAAGGCCGTCACGTCGCGTCACTGGCCAGCCAGGCCTCATGCGCCTCGTACAGTCTGCGCCAGAGCTTCTCCTTCTCCGGCCCGCTCACGTCGGTGAGCGGGAGCAGGAAGATGTCCGCCAGCGCCGCGTAGTAGTCGCGGGCGTTGTCCAAGGTCACCGAGAGCGTCCGGCCGCCGATGCGCTTCAGCTGGAGCCCGCGCAGGCTGTCCACGCCGTACGCGTCCCGTCGCTGGACGGTCGCGATGCGCACGAACCCGGACGTCGGCGACGTCGTCAAATGCCGGTGCATATCGACGAACGCCGACATGTCCGTCGGGGCCGGGCCGAAGTCCATGCCCTCGAACGAGCCGCTCGGATCGTGCTCGAACCGCCAGCCGCCCGGAGCGACCTCCGACGGGCGCAGGACGTACGTGAACGGCCCCTGCTCGTACGTGCCCTCGACCAGCGGCAGCGGCTCGTGGAACCCGTCCCCGAGCCCGAGGTCGGTCAGCCACGCACCGCCCGGATTGTCCTGCGACGGCAGGCCGCGCACGGTGAGCACCAGGTGGTTGGCGGTGATGCCGGGCTCGTCGCCGCGGTTCTGGACCCCGCCGACGTGCCTGGTCACGTCGTACCCCAGCGACCTGATCAGCTCGGAGAACGCGCCGTTGAGGTGGTAGCAGTAGCCGCCGCGCCCTCCGATGATGCGCTCGGCGGACTCGACGGGATCGACGGTGGTGGGGCGATCGAGCCAGATCTCCAGCGCCTCGTACGGCACCTTCTCGAGGTGCGCGGTGTGGAGCGCCCGCAGGTTATCTGCGCTGGTGGGGGCGTTGAGGAGGCTGGGCAGGCCGATGCGGCGGAGGTATCCGGCTGTGTTCACCAGCCAAGTCTGCACTGTATGTGCACAAATTTAGGAGTGTCGTCTGCACAGGCCGCTTCTAGGCTTTCGTACGTGGCAGAGCAGCGACGCATCCTCGTGGTCGAGGACGATCAGACGATCGCGCTGGCCGTACGGAACCGGCTGGCCGCCGAGGGCTTCGACGTCAGGGTGGCCGGCGACGGGCAGGATGCCCTGATCCAGTACGGCAAGGCGGAACCGGACCTGGTGATCCTCGACCGGCTGCTGCCGGGGCTCGACGGGTTGGAGGTGTGCCGCCGGATGCAGGCGGCCAGGCCGGTGCCCGTGCTCATGCTGACCGCGCTCGGCGAGGAGACCGACGTCCTGGTCGGGCTCGGCGTGGGGGCGGACGACTACCTGGCCAAGCCGTTCAGCATGCGCGAGCTCGTTGCCAGGATCCACGCGCTGCTGCGCAGGGTCGAGCGGGCGGCCCAGCTCGCGGCCGAGGACACGGTGATCAGGGTCGGCGAGGTCGAGATCGACACCGCGGCCCGCCGGGTGTTCGTCGGGGGCGCGGAGGCGCAGCTCACCAGGACGGAGTTCGACCTGCTGCGCCGGTTGGCGGAGCGCCCCGGACAGGTGTTCGAGCGGGACCGGCTGCTGTCGGACGTGTGGGGCTTCTCGGAGGCGGCGGCGACCAGGACCGTCGACAGCCACGTCCGGGCGCTGCGCCGCAAGCTGGGCTCCGACGTGGTGCGCACGGTGCACGGCGTCGGCTACGCCCTGGTGCGGCGATGAGGCCGCTCGACTTCCTCGGCCGCATCAAGGTCAAGCTCGGCATCGTGATCGTGCTGGCTGTGGGGACCGCGTTCGTGGTGAACGAGGTCGGGCTCAACTCGGGCCTGTCCCGCGAGTTACGCATCGCGGTCGCCGTGGTCCTGGCGTTGATCATGGTGCAGCTGCTGGCCACGGGGATGACCAAGCCGCTGCGCCAGATGGCCAGCGCCGCCCAGACGATCGCCAAGGGCCTGTACGGGCTGCGCGTGACCGCCACGTCGCGTGACGAGGTCGGGGAGCTGGCCAGGGCGTTCAACGCGATGGCCGCCGACCTCGGCGAGGTGGACCGGCAGCGGCGCGAGCTCATCGCGAACGTCAGCCACGAGCTCCGCACCCCCATCACCGGCCTGCGCGCGGTCCTGGAGAACGTCGTGGACGGCGTCTCCGCCCCCGACCCCGTCACCATGCGGACCGCGCTCGCCCAGACCGAACGCCTCGGCCGCCTCGTGGCCCAGCTCCTGGACCTGTCGCGGCTGGACTCCGGCGTACGCCTGATCGAGCCCGAGGCCGTCGAACTGGCGCCGCTGGTCGAGCAGGCGGTGCGCGAGGGGGCGCTGGCCCGCGACGACGTCGCGATCCGGGCGTCGGTCCCCGCCGACCTGGTGGTGCGCGCCGACCCCGACCTGCTCGCGCAGGTCCTGGCGAACCTCCTCGACAACGCGGTACGGCACAGCCCCTCGGACGGGGTGGTGACCGTGACCGTCGCGGCGAAGGGGGCCGGGGTGCTGCTGGCCGTCGCCGACCAGGGGCCGGGGATCCCGGTCGCGGCCAGGGGACGCGTGTTCGAGCGCTTCTCCCGGCTCGACGCCGGGCGGGCGGCCGACTCCGGGGGCGCCGGGCTGGGGCTGGCCATCGTGAAGGAGATCGTCGAGCTGCACGGGGGCTCCATTCGCATCGACGACTGTGCGGGATGCCGCATGGTGGTCGATTTACCAGGGAGGACGACGATGGCGGATGTGCCGCTGGAGGGCGGTGAGCGGGGCACGGGGACCGAGCAGCTGCCGGAGGCTCTGGACGCCGCTGCCCCGACGACGGCGGGTCCCGAGACCCGCGATCGCGCCGCGGAGTTGGTGGTCACCGCCTCGGCTGGGGTCACCGCCTCGGCTGGGGACGGCGCCGAGGTGGTGGGCCCGGCGGCCGACGCGGTCGAGGGCGGTGCGGCTTCAGGTGAAGGGTCCCGTGACGCCGCCGGAGTCGCGGCTCTCGTAGCCCTGGCCACGGTCGCTACGCCCGGCCGCCCCGCCGCCGAGAGCGAGACGGGCGCCGTCGTCGCGCCTGGGCCGGCGGCAGGGGTGGGGGTGCCCTCAGGGTTCGCAACCGGAGCGGGCGCGTCCGCGGGGTTCGCGGTGGGTGCGGGCGCGTCCACGGGGTTCGCAACGGGTGCGGGCGCGTTCGCCGGTGGCGGGGGTGCTGGGCTCGCGGCGGGTGTGGGTGCGTCCGGTGGTGGCGTTGTCGCGGGGGGCACTGGGCGTGGTGCCGGGGTGCCGGCGGGCAGCGCGTTCGTCAGGATGATCGGGAGTGCGGTCATCGGGGTGCTGGTCGGGTTCCTGATCGGCCTGTTCGCCGCCGTGCTCGTCAGTGTGACCGTCAGCGACGGGATGGCCCTCGTCACGCTCGTCATGTGCACCGCGCTCATGGGCGCGGTCGGCGCGGGGATGGGGGCCGGGTCCGGACGCCGGGCGGCCGTGGCGGCCTACCAGTCGGCGCAGGTCGCGGCGTACCAGTCGGCGGCCCAGTCGGCGGCCCAGTCGGCGGCGGGCCAGGGGAGCCCGCAGGTTGCGGCGCCGCACCGGAGTCAGGGAGGGCCGCCGCCGCCCTACGTGCCGCCGCCCCTCTTCCCCAGGCCCGAGCTGCCCGACTCGCCCCGCTGGCTGCTGCCCGCGGCGGCCGGGGCCGGGGTGTTCGCGGCGGTGGCGTTGCCCGAGGCGCAGGTCGGGCTGGGGATCGTGCTGGTCGCCATGGTTCTGGGCGCGGCCGCGCTGCCTGCCGTGTTGCGGCGGATGACGCCGTGGACGGTGGCGTTCGGGCTGACGGCGTACTTCCTGATCTCGATGGCGGCGGTGCGCGACGCGGACTGGCTGGTCGCGCTCCTGCTCGTGGCGGGGGCCGGTCTGGGCGCGCTGGCCGTGTCGGGAGCCGGGGCCGGGTGGCTCGGCGTGATCCGGGGCGGCGTGTCCGTGATGCTGGCGCTCGGCCCGGTGCCGTGGTTCCTGGCCCAGCCGCTGAAGAAGCTGACCGCCAGGCGGCGCTTCATGCCGATGCTGGCCGCGCTGGGCATCACGGCGGTGCTGCTCCTGGTGTTCGGGCTGCTGTTCGCCTCGGCGGACGCGGTGTTCGCCTCCTTCCTGGAACGGCTGACGACCGCGCCGGACTGGGCGGAGTCGGCGCCGGTGCGGATCTTCCTGTTCGGGCTGTTCGCCGTCCTGCTGGCCGCCGTGGTGCTGGTCGCGCTCAGGCCGGTGGTCGACCCCGTGGGGCCGGAGCCGAAGTTCACGGTGAGCAGGAGTGTCTGGATCGTGCCTCTCACGGCGGTGAACCTGCTGTTCGCCTCGTTCGTGGCGGTGCAGATCACGGCGCTGTTCGGCGGCAACACCTGGGTGCTGAAGACGGCCGGGCTCACCTATGCCGAGTACGCCAGGCAGGGGTTCTTCCAGCTCGTGGTGGTCAGCGTGTTCGTGCTGGGCATCGTGGCGGTCGCCAGCGGGATGCTCAAGGTCGAGCGGCGCGAACGCTGGCTGCTGGCCGTGCTGCTCGGCGTGCTGTGCGGGCTGACCATGGTGGTGCTGGCCTCCGCCCTGCACCGCATGAACCTCTACACCGAGGCGTACGGCCTGTCCAGGTTGCGCCTGTCCGTGCAGGCCACGGTGTGGTGGCTGGGAACGCTGTTCGCGCTGGTGCTGCTGGCGGGGGCGGCTCGGCTCCTGGGCCGCGGCTCCGGCTGGCTGCCGCGTACGGTCGTGCTGGTCACCGGGCTGGGCCTGGGCGCGTTCGCCATCGTGAACCCCGATCTCCAGGTCGCCCACACGCAGGTCGAGGTGCGCGGCGTGACCAAGCTGGACTCCGACTACCTGGGCGACCTCGGCGCGGAGGCCGTACCGGCGCTGGACAAGCTGCCGGAGCCGCAGCGCAGCTGCGTGCTGGCCGACGTGGTCGCGGCCAACGGCCTGTCCCGCCCCGACCCCTGGAACGGCTGGAACCTCGACCGGGCCCGGGCTCGCGCCGTGCTGGCCGCCCGGCCGATCGTCAAGTCCGTGGAATGCCCTCCGGCGTATTCGCGCGGCTCTGATTGAATCTTGGTGTGAGGTTCGACGTAGTCATCAACGGCGGCCGGGTGCTCGACGGGACGGGCGCCCCGCCGTACCGGGCGGACGTCGCGGTCGCGGACGGCAAGATCGCGGCGATCGGGAGGCTGGGCGGCGCCGGGGCGGAGACCGTGATCGACGCGACGGGGCGGTTCGTCGCGCCCGGCTTCGTCGACTGTCACGCCCACGGCGACGCGGCCGTGTTCGACCCGGCGGTCCAGCGGGCGGCGCTGCGGCAGGGGGTGACCACGTTCGTGCTGGGGCAGGACGGCCTGTCCTTCGCCCCGGGCTCGGCCGCCACCGTCGCCTACGCCTCCCGCTACTTCGCCGCCGTCAACGGGCCGCTCGACGGCCCGCTCGCCGCCGATGGGCCGCTGACGGTCGGCGAGCTGCTCGGCGGCTACGACCGCGCCGTGGCGCTGAACACCGCGTACCTCCTCCCGCACGGCACCATCCGCTACGACGTCATGGGGCCCTCGCCCGAGCCGCCCTCCCGCGACCACCTGGCGGCCATGCTGGGGCACGTCGAGCGGGGCCTGTCGGAGGGGGCGGTGGGCCTGTCGACCGGCCTCGAATACCTCCCCGGCCGCTACGCCACCGCCGAGGAGCTGGCCGCCCTGTGCGCCCCGCTCGGCGGCCTCCCGTACGTCACCCACATGCGCGCGTACGGCCCTCAGGCCGGCGTGGGCATGACCGAGGTCATCGACATCGCCGAGCGCTCCGGCGCCGCCGTGCACGTCTCCCACCTGCACGGCCCCGCGGACGTGCTGCTGCCGCTGGTCGAGGAGGCGCTCGGCAAGGGCGTGGACCTCACCTTCGACACCTATCCCTACCTGCGCGGCAACACGATCCTGGCGATGGTCGTGCTGCCCGGCTCCGTGCCGGGCGCCGAGACCGACCGGGCGCTGGAGATGATCGCGTCCGACGAGCTGGACGGCTGGTGGCCGACGCTCGACGCCGTCTGGCCGCGGCTGACCGTCTCGCATGCCCCGGGGATGGAGTGGGCCGAGGGCCTGACCATCGTGGCGGCGGCCGAACGGGACGGGTCGGCGCCCGCCGAGTTCTGCCGCCGTCTCCTGACGGAGACGCGGCTGGAGGCGGGCGTCGTGTCCGCCCGCCCCGACGAGGGCCCGGAAGGGGAGGAGTCGGTACGCAGGATGCTCCGGCACCCCTCGCACACCGGCGGCTCCGACGGCATCTATGTGGGCGGCCATCCGCATCCGCGGGGTTTCGGGGCGTTCGCCAGGTTCCTCGGCCGGCACGTGCGGGAGCTGTCCGACTGGACCTGGGAGCAGGCCGTGGTGCACCTGGCCTCCCACCCGGCCAGGCGCTTCGGGCTGACGGACCGGGGGCTGGTGCGGGGCGGGTTCGCGGCCGACGTGGTGGTGTTCGACCCGGCGGCGGTGGGCGACCGGGCGACCTACGAGGCGCCGCGCACGCTCGCGGCCGGAGTCGACGACGTGCTCGTGTCGGGGGTACGCGTACTGGCCGGGGGAGAGCTGACCGGCGCCACTCCGGGGCGTGCGCTCCGTCCATGATTGCGGCGAAGGTCTGAGATAGGGTCGGACGCGGACGAAAGGGGCATTGTGCTCGGGCAGCAGGTCTTCGCGGGTGGACTCGAACTCCCCCTCATGGTCGTGCACCGGGACGCGCTGGAGCACAACATCGAGACGATGGCGGCCTTCGTCCGCGATCATGGCATGGAGCTGGCGCCGCACGCCAAGACGCACATGTCCGCTGAGATCGCCGCGCTTCAGCTCGAAGCGGGCGCCTGGGGGCTCACCGTCGCGACGCCGCGCCAGGCGCGGGTGGTCCGCGGGTTCGGGGTGGGCCGGATCCTGGTGGCCAACCAGCTCGTGGACCCGGCGGGGCTCGACTGGGCCGCGGGCGAGCTGGAGCGGGATCCCGCGTTCGAGCTCCTGAGCTTCGTGGACTCCGAGGCCGGAGTGGACATTCTCGCTCGGCATGCCGCGTCCCGGCCGTTCCGGGTGTTGGTGGAGCTGGGGCACGAAGGCGGACGAGCCGGGTGCCGGTCCCTGGAGCAGCTGCTGAGCCTGGTGTCGTACGTGCAGGGGGTCCCAGGCGTCGAGCTGGCCGGGGTCGCCGGGTACGAGGGCGCGCTGAAGACCGCCGACGAGGTCCGGAAATATCTGTACTTGCTGCAGGAGGCCGTCGAGTATGTCCGCCTCAAGAACCCGATCCTGACCGTGGGCGGCAGCCAGTGGTTCGACGTGATCGGCCGCGAGCTCGTCACCACCCAGGCCAGGATCCTGCTGCGCAGCGGCGCGTACGTCACCCACGACGACGGCTACTACCGCGAGCGCACCCCGTTCAACCGCATCGAAGGGGAGCTGCGCCCGGCGCTGGAGGTCTGGGCGCACGTGCTGTCCACGCCCGAGCCCGGGCTGGCGATCGTGGGCATGGGCAAGCGCGACGCGCCCTACGACGAGGGGTTGCCCATCCCGCGCCGCGACGGCGTCACGATCGTGAAGATGCAGGACCAGCAGACGGTCGTGCGCGCCGACGGTCTCAAGCCCGGTGACCTGCTGGCCTTCGGCATCTCCCATCCCTGCACCGCGTTCGACAAGTGGCGCGTGCTGCCCCTGGTGGACCAGGACTACCGTGTCGTTGGCCAGATAACCACCAATTTCTAGGGAGACACGGTGAAAAAGGAGCTCAGGACCACCGAAGGCGCCGCCCCGATCGGCGCCTACTCGCAGGGTCTCGTGGTGGGGGACTTCGTCTACACCTCCGGCATGGGCCCGCTCGACCCGCAGACCGGTGAGATCGTCGGCGACGACGTGGCCACCCAGACGCACCAGGTCATGCGCAACCTCGGCGCCATCCTGGCCGCCCACGGTCTCGGCTTCGACGACGTGATCAAGTCCACGGTCCACCTGCAGCACCTCGAGCGCGACTTCGCCGCCTACAACGAGGTTTACAAGTCCTATTTCAGCCAGCCGTTCCCCGTGCGCACCACCGTAGGATCCCAGCTGTTGGGCATCCTGGTGGAGATCGACTTCGTCGCTCACAAGAGCGCTTAAGGTCTGCTTGTGGACAGTTCGGTGTACGTCTTCGTCGAGGACCTGCGCGGCGAGGGCGTCGAGCGGGTGCTCGACAGGATCAGCGCGTACGGCGTGAGCGGCATCACCGTCGGCGCCGTGCACCACGCCTCCCGCGACGTCACCCCGCACGGACTGTCCCGGCTGACCATCCGCCACGACGGGGCGCACTTCCCCCCGCCGTCCGATCTGTTCGCCGGGCTCCGCCTGTCTCCCGTGCCCGGCTATCTGAACGCCCTCGACGGTCTTCGCGAGGCTTGTGCGAAGCGGTCCATGAAGCTCCACGGATGGACGGTCTTCCTGCGCAACGCCACGCTCGGCACGAAGCATCCGGACGTGACCGTACGCGACTGCTTCGGCGACCGCGGCTCCCTCACCGACCTGTGCCCCGCCCACCCCGACGTGCGCGAATACGCGGTCGCGCTGGCCCGGGCGGTGGCCAGGCTCGGGGTCGACAGCGTGGTGGCGGAGTCGCTGCACTTCAGGCCGCTCAAGCCGCAGCGCTCGTTCGTGCCGCTGGGGCCGATGGACGCGTACCTGTTCGCGCTCTGCTTCTGCGACTACTGCATGCGCCGCGCCACCGACCTGGGCGTGAACGCCGAGGTGGCGCGCGACGAGTGCGCCAGGATCGTGGGCGGCGTGTTCGACGGCGACCCGCCCGCGCAGGGGGAGGTGACCCGGGCCGCGCTCACCGCCTACGCGGGGCCCGACGTCGTGGCCTACGCGCGGGCCCGGTCCGAGACCGTCACCACGCTGGTGTCCGAGGTGGCCTCGGCGGTGTCCGACGAGGGCTCCAAGCTGGTGTTCATCGACTCGACCGGCGCGGTCAAGGGCTACACGGACGGGCTGCCCACACCCGGGCTCGCGGCGCACGACGCCTGGCAGCTCGGGGTCGACCTGGTGGCGCTGGGTGACCTCGTCCCGGCCTTCGGGGTGCTGGCGTACGCGCGGGACGCGGCTCGGGTGGCCGACGACGTGGGCGCCTACCTGCGGTCGGTGGGCAAGGACCGGGAGGTGCGGGCGGTGCTGCGGCCCGGCTACCCGGACAGCGACTCGACGGACCGGCTGGTGGCCAAGGCCCGGGGTGCGAAGGCGGCGGGCGCGCTCGCCGTGGACTTCTACGCGTACGGGCTGGTGCCCCACCCCGTGCTGGACCGCATCCCGGCCGCGCTCTCAGAAGCGTTGTAGCCCGTCCAGGAGGGCCGAGACGGTCGCCGTGGGGAAGTCGTCGGCGACGGGCAGGCCCCGGAAGACCGCCCGCATCCACACGGCCCCGGCCAGCAGGTCGACGATCAGCATCGGGTCCACCGACCCCTTCAGCTCGCCCCGCCGTACCGCACGCTCGAAGATCTCCCGCTCCCGCGCGAAGCGGTCGGCGAAGAAGCGGCGCGCGTCCAGCTCGGGATGGCGGACGGCGGCGGCCAGCGCGGCTACGGCGATGTCGCTGGACGGCGGCTCGGTGAGCAGCCGCCGCACCCCCTCGACCAGCGCGACCAGGTCACCGCGCAGGCTCCCCGTGTCCGGCGCCTCGAAACCCAGCACGTCGGCCTCCACCAGCGCCGCCCCCAGCAGCGCGGCCTTGGACGGCCACCAGCGGTAGATCGTCGTCTTGTTGACGCCCGAGTGCTCGGCGACCCCTTCGACGGTCAGCCCGTCGTAGCCCTTCTCCGCCACCAGCCGCAACGTCGCATCGAAGATCTCCTGCTGTTTCCTCGGCGCCATAGGGTCATTTTCTCCCGGCGAAGGCCGTGGCCACTCCCAGTCCCAGGTAGACGAAGCCGCTGACGTACCGGAGGGTCCTGGCCCGGGCGGCGAGCCGGGTGCCGAGGGCGCCGGCGGTGCAGGCGTACACGACGTCGGAGATCAGCCCCAGGAGCAGCAGCGTCAGTCCGAACAGCACCACCTGGAGCGCGGGCGAGCCCGCCTCCGGGCGCACGAAGTGCGGCAGGAACGCCAGGAAGAACAGCGCCACCTTGGGGTTCAGCACGTTGACCAGCACGCCTTCGAGGAAGACCTTGCGCAGCGGCTGGGGCGGCGGCGCCACGCCCTCCGTCTCCTTGCCGGTGAACGCGCGGATGCCGAGATAGACGAGGTACGCGACGCCGGCCCACTTGACGACCGCGAACAGCGTCGCCGACTGCGAGATCACGTACGACAGGCCCGCGGCGGCGGCCGCGATGTGCACGAGCGTGCCGGTCTCCACGCCGAACGCGCTGGCCAGGCCCGCCGCCCGGCCCTGGGCGAGGCCCCTGGCGGTGATGTAGAGGTGGTTCGGGCCGGGGATGAGCACCAGGGCGAGCGAGGCCGTGATGAAGAGGGCGAAAGTCGTTGGCTGAATCACGAAACAGCAGCGTAAAATGCCTTTGGTATGTAGATGAGGGCCAATCTTGGTCCAATTTCCTGGACCAATGGGATGTCAGTGGGGCGTGGCATAGTTTCTGGCGTGAACGGTCTTCTCGTCGGGCGCTCTGCAGAGCTGTCCGGACTGGTGCGGGTGCTGCAGTCGGCAGCCGAGGGCACGGCCGGGGTGGCGCTCGTCGGCGGAGACGCGGGCATCGGCAAGACCCGGCTGATCTCGGAGCTGGTGTCAGAGGCCCGCGAGCGCGGTTTCCACGTGCTGGTCGGCCAGTGCGCCGAGCTGGGCGACGCGCTGCCCTACCTGCCGCTGGCCGACGCGCTGCGCGGTGCCGAGCCGGCCGTGCGCGAGGCCGCCGCCGCCCATCCCATGCTGGGCCAGCTGCTGCCGGGCGTGGAGAGCGCCCCCTCGGCGGGGCTCACGCAGCAGCGGCTGTTCGGCTCGCTGCTGGGGTTGCTGGCCGACGTGCAGCCGGTGCTGTTCGTGATCGAGGACCTGCACTGGGCCGACCGGTCCACCCGTGACCTGCTGGTCTTCCTCAGCCGCATGGTGCAGAGCGAGCGGGTCTGCGTGGTCGGCACCTACCGCACCGACGACCTCCACCGCCGCCACCCGCTCCGGTCCGTGCTGGCCGAGCTGCGGCGGCTGCCCACGGTGATGGGCGTGGAGCTGAAGCCGCTGGGCTCCGGCGACATGTCCGACTATGTCGCCACCATGGGTGAGGTGGGCGCCCAGGCGCTCGGCCTCATCGTGTCCCGCGCCGACGGCAACCCGTTCTACGCCGAGGAGCTGTTCGCGGCGATGGCCGAGGGCGACAGCCTGCCCGACGGGCTGGCCAGCCTGCTGATGTCCAGGGTCGAGCTGCTGTCGGAGGCCGGGCAGCGGGTGCTGCGGGCCGCCGCCGTGGCGGGCCGCCGGGTGGAGGACGAGCTGCTGCGGGAGGTGTCGGGGCTGCCGCTGGTGGAGTTCGAGGAGGCGGTCAGGGAGATCGTCTCGCGCGGGCTGCTCAGGGTCGACGGCTACGGCTACACCTTCCGCCACGCCCTGCTGCAGGAGGCGGTCTACACCGACCTGCTGCCCGGCGAGCGCACGCGGCTGCACGCCGCCTTCGCCAAGCTGCTGACCTCACCCGCCGAGCTGGCCCACCACTACCTCGCCGGTCACGACCTGGCCGGGGCGCTGGCGGCCTCCGCCGAGGCGGGGCGCCTGGCCGAGCGGCTCGGGGCTCCGGCCGAGGCGCACAGCCACTACGACCAGGTGCTCGGTCTGTGGGACCGGGTCGAGGGCGCGGCGGAGCTGGCCGGGGAGGGCCGGTTCGCGCTGGCGCTCCGCAGCGCCGTGTCGGCGGCCGACAGCGGCGACAAGCATCGTGCGATCACCCAGCTCAAGGCCCTGCCGCAGACGTCCGAGGTCAGCGAACGCCTGGCCTATTACCTCTACGAAGCCGACGACCAGCCGGGCGCCATCGCGGCGGCGGAGCGCGCGGTGGAGAGCGCAGAGGATCAGCCCGCGCTCGCCCGCGCCCTGGCCACGCATGCCCGCTCCCTGCTGTGGAGCCCCCGCCACCGCGAGGTCGAGGCCCTGACCGCGCGGGCGCTGGAGACCGCGCGCGCGGCCGGTGCCAGGGACGCCGAGGTGGGCGCCCTCCTCACGCTGGCCGCCTACGTGGAGCACCAGGGCGATGTGGCCAGGGCCCACGAGCTGGTCGAGAGCGCCTCCGCCGAGAGCTCCGGCGACCTGGCGATGGACCTGCGCGCCCACTTCCTGCACGCCCGCCTCCATTACGAGCAGGGGATGCTGGCCAAGGCCGCCAAGGTGGCCGACACCGGCGTCCGCGTGGCGTCCGAGACCGGGCTCAAGTGGAGCACCTACGGCACCGACCTGCGCTTCCTGCGGTTCCTGATCCACTACGCGGCCGGCGAGTGGGACCAGGCCGAGGCCGTCGCGTCCGGCTTCGGCACCCGGGTGGGCACGCTGCCGGAGGCGACGCTGTCGTCGTTCGCGCTGTTCATCGAGGTGGCGCGGGATCTGCCCGCGGTCGAGGCGCGGCTGAGCTGGGTGCGACCGTTCTGGTACGACGAGCTGGCCGGATACATCTCCCGTGGCCTGGCCGCCGAGCACGCGCTCTGGCACGGCGACCCCGCGGCGGCGCTCGACCACGTGCGGGCGGTCCTGGCGCCGATGGTCGACGGCTACGCGTGGATCCTGCGGCTGGCCGCCATCGGGCTGTGGGCGCTGGCCGAGCTCGGCACCACCGAGGGCGCCGACGAGCTGCGCGCCCGCGCCCGCCTCGCCGTCGAGTCCGGGCCCACCGGCGAGCCCGGCCATCTGGGGCCCGAGGGGCTGGCCTGGGCGGTGCGGGTGGAGGCCGAGTGGCATCGCGTGCACGGGCGGCTCGACGTGGAGCTGTGGCGCCGGGTCGTGGAGGCGTTCGACTTCGGGTTCGTCTACGAGGTGGCGCGGGCCCGCTGGCGGCTGGCCGAGGCGCTGCTGGCGGCCGGCGACCGGGAGGCGGCGCAGGCGGAGTGGGCCCTGGCGCGGGAGACGGCGGAGCGGCTGCGGGCCACGCCGCTGGCCGACGCGCTGCAGGAGTTCGGGCGGCGGGCCCGGTTCGTGCCCGCCGGCGGGCACGGCGGCGGCCAGGGCGACGGCGGGCTGACGGCCCGGGAGGCGGAGGTGCTGCGGCTGGTCGCCGAGGGCCTGACCAACCGGGAGATCGGGGAACGGCTGTTCATCGCGCAGAAGACGGTCAGCGTGCACGTGTCCAACATCCTGGGGAAGCTGGAGGTCTCTACCCGCACGCAGGCGGCCGCGGCCGGACGGCGGCTGGGGCTGCTGGCTTAGCGCGGGGTCAGGCAGGCCGGGTGAGGTGGTCGATGAGCAGGTCGATCCTGGCCTCCTGATGCTCGGCCGGGATCCGCCGGTCGTGGGCCAGGGTGGCCAGGCCGTGCAGGGAGGCCCACACCACCTCGGCGAAGACGCCGGGATGGTGCTCACCGGCCACCGGCTCCAGCGCGAGCACGAACTCGCCGAACGCCGCCCGCAGCTCCTCCGGCGTCTCGTCGGTGGCGAAGGGGATGGCGACGGGCATGACGAACATGGCCTCGTACAGGGCGCTGTGGATGCGGGCGAAGTCGAGGTAGGCCGTCGCCACCCGGCGCAGCACCGCCTGGGGGTCGCCGCCCGCCGTCCGCGCTGCCCGGAGCTTGTTCGCCAGCTCCACGAACCCCTCGATCGCCACCTCCCGCACGATGGCGTCCTTGCCCTTGAAGTGGCTGTAGAGCACCGGCTGGCTGTATTCGACGCGCTCCGACAGGCGCCGGGTCGTCACGGCGTCCCAGCCCTCGGACTCGGCGAGTTCGCGGGCTGCGGTGATGATCAGCTGGTGGCGCTGCGCGCGTTCGCGTGCCCGGCGGGCGGCTATCGACATACCTCGCACGCTAGCATGACTAGGAGTCCTAGCGTTGCTCCAGTCAGCTGGTGATGGTCAGGTCGCGGAAGAGGAAGTAGCTCGCGATGTCGCTCTGCAGGTACTGGTGGTAGTACGTGGCCATGGGCTTGGCGGCCTTGTCCGCGGTGAGGACCGTGATGACCACGTACTTCTTGGACGCGCTCGAGCGCATCTTGCCGTAGGCGTAGCTCTTGAGCGTCCTGTCCGTGTGCCACTTGACCGCGTCCGAGGTGAGCGACGCCAGGCGCGTGGCCATGGTCTTGGCGGCACCCTCGCTGGGGAAGGACAGCAGGAGCTGGACCGCCTTGATGTGCCCGCCGTCCGCCGAGTACGCGAGCTGGACGGCGCGCTGACAGTTGTTCTTGGCCAGCACGCCCTGGCCGTCCACCGGGTCGCAGCTGTCGTACGTCCACCCGGCGACCTTCTTGGCCTGGAGCTTCACGTCTCCCAGCTTGAAGTCCCAGTCCTCGAACTCGTCGTCGGTGAGCGGCGAGCCGGGATCCACCCGCTTCGAGGTGCTGGAGCTGGTGTCGCTGGGGGCCGGGGTGGGCTCGGCGGGCTCGGAGGTGGGCGGGTCCGACGGGGCGGCCGACGGCGGGTCGGACTGCGGTGCCGTCGTGGTCGTGGGGACCGGGTCGGCGGTCGGCAGCGCGACGGGCGGGTTCTGGCCGGAGTCGCGCATGTAGAGGAACGCGACGACCCCGCCGCCGATCAGGAGGACCGAGACCAGGCCCACGACCAGGCCGATGACCAGGGCGTTGGTGCTCTTCTGCGGCGGAGCCGGGGGCGGCGGGCCTGGGACGGGGCCTGGGGCCGGGAGCAGCAGCGTGCCTTGGGGCCCGGTCGGGTTGCCGTACGGCGGCCCGCCCGATCCCGGCGGCTGCCCCTGCCCGGCCCCATAGCCACCTTGCCCGTCCCGCGGCCCGTACCCGGGCGGCGGGACCCCCTGCCCATTCGGCGGGCCGTATCCGGGTGGAGGGGCTCCCTGCCCAGGCGGTGGGCCGTATCCGGGTGGAGGGGCTCCCTGCCCAGGCGGTGGGCCGTATCCGGGCGGCGGGACCCCCTGCCCAGGCGGCGGGCCGTATCCGGGTGGTGGGGCTGCCTGCCCAGGCGGTGGGCCGTATCCGGGTGGTGGGGCGCCCTGCCCGGGTGGGGCCGGGTGGCCGGGTTGGCCGTATCCCGGTTGGCTCTGGCCGTAGCCGGGCTGCGGAGGGCCGCCTTGGCCGGGTGGCGGGCCATAGGGCTGCTGCTGCGGGCCGTACCCCTGCGGCGCTCCTTGCGCGCCCCACGGGCCTTCCGGCTGGGGCTGGGGCGGGGGAGGCTGCGGAGGGTATGCCATTGCTCCATTGTGGGGTAGCTGATCCCCATCTGCCCCAGCCACCCCCCCCAAATCTCAGGAGGCCGTACGAGCCTCTTCGCACACCTGGCGGCGGTATTTCCCGGGCGCCAGCCCGTGCTGCCGCTTGAACGCGTTCCCGAACGCGAACTCCGACCCGTACCCGACCCGCTGCGCCAATTCCGCCACCGAGACGTCGGACTCGCGCAGGATGCGGGCCGCCGTGGCCAGGCGCCACCACGTGAGGTACGCCAGCGGCGGCTGCCCGACGAGGGAGGTGAAGCGGCGGGCGAAGCCGGCGCGCGAGAGCCCGGCGTGGGCGCCGAGCGACTCGACCGTCCAGTGGTGGGCGGGGGCGCGGTGGATGGCGTCCAGCGCGCGGCCGATGGCCGGGTCGGCCAGCGCGGCGGCCCAGCCCGATTCCCTGCACGCGTCGGACTCCAGGTCGAACCAGGCGCGCAGGATGTAGAGCTGGAGGACGTCGAGCAGGGACGTGACGACGGTGTCGGCGCCCGGCCGGGGGTTGTCGATCTCGCCGGCGAGCAGTTCGACGGCGGCCCGGAGCTCGGGGTGGTGGCCGAGCGTGGTCGGCAGGTGGATCACGTCGGGCAGCGCGTTCAGGATCGGGTGGGTCCTGGTGGGGTCGAGCTGGTAGCCGCAGCAGAGGGTGACCGTCTCGGCCCCGTCGCCGCCCTCGATGGTCGAGGCGAACAGCTCGGCCTCCAGGTACGGGTCGCAGACCGGCGCGGCGAGCGGCGTACCGGGGGTGTCGGCCAGGCCGTACCCGTCGCCGTGCGGGAAGAAGACCACGTCGCCCACGCTCAGCGGTTTGGGCTCGCCGCCGGGCGGGATGAGCCAGCAGGACCCGCGCAGCACTATCTGGAAGCCGGCGGACCCCGGCACCTTCGGGAACTCCTTGCCCCAGGGGGCCCGCCAGGAGATGCGCACGGAGGTCGGGCGGCCGGTACGCATGAGGGCGACGACGTCGCTCAGCACATCCATGTCACCAGTCTAAGGCCAGAGACTCTTGCGTATAAAAAGTAGTGTTTGGAGCATTGGATATCTCAATCTCGGCTCCTACTGTTGGTCAGGCACTTCCTGACTCGCTGAGAGGACCGATTGACATGATCAAGGTTGGCATCATCCTGGGGAGCACCCGTCCCGGCCGCAACGCCGAGGCGGTGGCGCAGTGGGTCCACGAGCTGGCGGCCAAGCGCGGCGACGCCGAGTACGAGCTGGTGGACCTGAAGGACTACGCCCTGGGCAACCTGGACGAGCCGCAGCACCCCGCCGCGGGGAACTACGCGCACGAGCACACCAAGCAGTGGGCGGCGAAGATCGCATCCTTCGACGCGTTCGTCTTCGTGACGCCCGAGTACAACCACTCGATCCCGGGCTCGCTGAAGAACGCCATCGACTTCCTGTATGCGGAGTGGACCAACAAGGCGGCCGGTTTCGTGGGTTGCGGGGTGGGCGGCGCGGTCCAGGCCGTCGGGCACCTGCGCGACGTCCTCTCCAATGTCGGCGTGGCCACTGTGCAGCAGCAGGTCGCACTCTCGATCTTCACGGACTTCGAGAACATGACCGCGTTCAAGCCCGCCGCCGTGCACGAGGACAAGCTCGGCGTCATGCTCGACCAGGTCCTCGCCTGGGGCGGCGCCCTCCGCCCGCTGCGGGCGGCCTGACCACGCATTCGCGCCCGGCTCTCGGTGGTTCGGCTACGACCCGGCGAGCTCGCCGACCACCGACCACCGACGAGCCACCGCACCCCGGCACCCGCAGTTCGAGGGGGGCTGGGGTGACGGCGTGGGGGCGACGGTGTCGCGGCGACGGCGCTGGGGGTGATGGCGGGCCTGGGCGCCTGGGGAGCGGGCGAGGGCGTGGCCGGTCGGTGCCGTGGCAGGGGGGGCGCGCGGTGCGGTGGCCGGGGGTGGGGGCTCGGTCGTTTCCTGGGTGGCGGCGGGGTGGCAGATCTTGGGGGCGTTCTGGGGGAACGGCTGATCGGGGATGGGGCGGCGGGGCGGTCGGGTGGCGCAACCCGACCGTTATCCCTATTTCCCTACCGGATTGCTAGGTTGTGCTTGTCGGAGGCCGATTGAGGACCGCCGGGAGGCACAAGTGGGACCCACACGGCGCCGGGCCGACCATGCCCGGCAGGTGGCCGACCTGCTGCGCAGGCAGATCGTCCACGGGCACTTCCCGCGCGGCCAGTTGCCGCTGGAGGCGGCGCTGGCGCGCGAGTTCGGCGCCTCGCGCAACACCGTGCGTGAGGCGCTCGGGCTGCTGCGCGAGGAGGGCCTGGTCGAGCGGTGTCCGGGCGTGGGCACCACGGTGGCCAGGGAGAAGTACCCGCACGGCCTGCACCGGCTGCTCGGTCTGGCCGAGACCCTGCACGAGCACGGCGAGGTCACCAACCAGATCAGGACCATGACCCTGATGGAGCCGCCCAGGGCGGTCAGCCACCGGCTCGACCTGCCCGCCGGCGAGCAGGTCGTCTACCTCGAACGGCTGCGCCGCCTCAACGGCCTGCCCCTCTCCCTGGACCTGACCTACCTGGTGCGGGACGTCGGAGAGCCGCTGTTCGACGCCGACCTGGAGCACAACGACATCTTCGTGCTGCTGGAGAGCATCACGGGCCAGCCGCTCGGCACGGCGGAGCTCACCCTGGAGGCGGTCAACGCCGACGCGCACACCGCGGCCGTGCTCGACGCGCCGCCCGGCGCCGCGCTGCTCATGGTCGAACGGCTCACCCACCTGGCCGACAGCCGACCGGTCGACCTGGAGTTCATCCGCTTCAGGGGCGACCGGCTGACCATGCGCGGGCACCTGAACCGCGCCGCGGACAAGGAGTGACGATGGCCCTGATCACCCAGCGGGTCGAGGTCCCCGTGACCATCGACGAGGCGCTCTGCATCGACGGCTGCACGCTCTGCGTCGAGGCCTGCCCGCTGGACTCGCTCGCGATCAGCGACGAGACCGGCAAGGCGTACATGCACGTGGACGAGTGCTGGTACTGCGGTCCCTGCGCCGCGCGGTGCCCCGTGGACGCGGTCACCATCAACATCCCCTACCTGCTGCGATGAGGGAGAGCACGATGCGCAAGGCCCTGGCGGCCGTCGCGCTGCTGGCGGCGGCCGGGTGCTCGGTCACCGGCGCGGCGGGCGGCGAAGGCAAGACGAAGATCGTCATCGGCTACCAGTCGAAGACCATCAACACGGTGACGGCGGGCACGCTGCTGCGCTCGCTCGGCTATCTGGAGAAGCGACTCGGCGGCAAGTACTCCGTCGAGTGGCAGGACTACGACACCGGCGCGCCCATCACCGCGAAGATGGTGGCCGGGAAGATCGACATCGGCTCGATGGGCGACTACCCGCTGCTGATCAACGCCTCCCGCACCCAGGGGATCCCGGCCGCCCGTACGGAGTTGGTCTCGGTCACCGGCTACAACCTGCGCGGCGGGCTCAACATGGTCGTCGTCCCGCCCGGCTCCAAGGCGAAGACCCTCGCGGACCTGAAGGGCGCGAAGATCTCCGCCAGCCTGGGCTCGGCCGGGCACGGCACGCTGGTCCAGGCCCTGGAGAAGGCCGGGGTCACGGGTGTCGAAGTGGTCAACCACCAGCCCGCGGTGGGCGCCTCCCAGCTCGAGTCGGGCGGGGTGCAGGCGTACGCGCAGTTCGTGGCCTGGCCGGGGCTGCTGGTCTTCCAGCACAAGGGGCGGCTGATCTACGACGGCTCCGCGCTGGACGTGCCCACGTTCCACGGTGTGGTGGTGCGTCAGGCGTACGCGAAGGAGCACCCGGAGGTCGTGGACGCCTTCCTCAAGGCGCAGATCGACGCCACCCGCTACCTGCACGAGCACCCGCTGGAGGCCGCCGAGTCCGTGGCCGGGACCACGGGCCTGCCCGCCGAGGTGGTCTACCTCTACAACGGCCCCGGCGGCATCTCCACGTTCGACGTCACGTTGAAGCCGCAGCTCAAGGCGGCGCACGAGCACGACGTGCCGTTCCTCAAGCGCATCGGCACCGACTTCGCCGGGGTGGACGTCTCCGCATTCGTCAACGACACGTACCTGCGCAAGGCGTACGGGCCCTCGTACGACAAGGACCTGGCCTCCACCGCGAACCCCGCCCGGATCACCGGCACCGACCCCGCCTGCGGCGGCCAGATCACCGACCCGAGGACGGCGTCCGAGCTGTGGCCGGCCGGCGCGGCGACGACGCGGCCCGCGGCCACGCCCACCTGCCTGCTGCGCCAGATCGCCAAGGCCGGTACGGCGGTGCGCGCCGCGTACGTGCCCGACACGACCACCGGCACCCGGTGGTTCGCCGACGGCTCGGTCTGGCTCCGGGACCCGGCGGCACCCGAGCGGTCGCGGTTCCTGCCGTTCACCACGCAGGACGGCGCCGACGCCTACCGGAAGGCACACCCCGGGACCGAGCCTGTCACCTACGAGGCCGCGCTGAAGGCGGCCGGGCGGGGCGGCGACGCATGACGAGCGCCGAAGTACTCCCACGCGAGACGACCGGCCCCCGGAAGGCGCGGAAGGTCACCGCGCCGCCCCGGGCCGGGAAGGGGCGGTGGGCCGTCAGGGTGGCGTCCGTGGCGGCGGCGGCCGGCCTGTGGCAGCTGCTCACCGTCACCGACGCCCGGCTGTGGCTCAGGTTCGACCGGTTGCCGACGCTCGACGAGATCGCCCGCGAGGCGGCCAGGCAGCTCGCCACCCAGGTCTACCTGCTCGACCTGCTCCAGAGCCTGATCCGCATCCTCACCGGCTTCGGCCTGGCCACGGTGGCGGGCATCGGGGTGGGCGTGCTCGTGGGCAGGTCGGGCCGCACGCGTGACGTGCTGCTCCCGCTGCTCGAAGCCGTCCGCCCGATCCCGGCCATCGCGCTGGTGCCGGTGGCGATCCTGCTGTTCCCGACGGACGAGCAGGGCATCGTGTTCATCACGTTCGTGGCCGCGTTCTTCCCGATCATGGTGAGCACGCGCCATGCCGTACGGGCGCTGCCGACGCTCTGGGAGGACGCCGTCAGGACGCTCGGAGGCGGGCGCCGCCACGTGCTCCGGTACGTCGTGCTGCCCGGGATCCTGCCGGGCGTGTTCGGCGGGCTGTCGGTCGGAATGGGCGTGTCGTGGATCTGCGTGATCTCGGCCGAGATGATCTCCGGCGAGTTCGGGATCGGCTACCGGACCTGGCAGTCGTACACGCTCGTGGACTACCCCGCGGTGATCGTCGGGATGATCACCATCGGCCTGCTCGGCTGGCTCACCTCGGCCGTGGTCGAGCTGGTCGGCCGCCGGATCACCCGCTGGCTGCCGCGGGCGGAAGGAAGCGGGCGATGACCGCGGGGCTGGGGTTCGCCCTCGACGGGCTGTCCCTCGGTTACGGCGGCGGCCTGGTGCTGCGCGAGGTCGATCTGGAGGTCGTACCGGGCGAGGTGCTGGTCGTGGTCGGGGCCTCGGGTTCCGGCAAGTCCACGCTGCTGCGGGCGCTGGCCGGGCTGCTGGCGCCGTACGAGGGGCGGATCCTCGCGGACGGCGCCGAGGTCGCGGGCACGTCGGGAGAGCGCGCGATGGTCTTCCAGGACGACGGCCTGCTGCCGTGGCGAACGGTCAGGCGCAACGTCGAGCTGCCGCTGAAGATCCGGGGAGTGGCGCGGCGCGAGCGCGCGGAGCAGGCACGCGAGTGGATCGAGCGCGTAGGCCTCGCTGGGGCGGAGGACAACCTGCCCCGCGAGCTGTCCGGCGGCATGCGGCAGCGCGTCCAGCTCGCCCGCGCGCTGGCCGGAGCGCCCAGGGCCGTGCTGATGGACGAGCCGTTCGGCGCGCTGGACGCCCAGACCCGGGCACAGATGCAGCGCCTGCTGCTCGACGTGCTGCGCGGCACCCGGGCCACCGTGATCTTCGTGACCCACGACGTGGACGAGGCGCTGCTGCTCGCCGACCGCGTGGTGGTGCTGGGCGGCCAGGACGTCCGCTCGGTGCTCGGCGTGGCCGACGGCGACCGGAACGACCTGCGCGCCAGGATCCTGGAGGAGTTGTAGATGGAGATCCCCCCGATCGAGGACCGCCTGAGCCTGGAGTGCGAGGTGCTCGTCGTCGGCGGCGGCACCGCGGGCACGATGGCCGCGATCACCGCCGCCGAGCGCGGCGCCGACGTCCTGCTGCTGGAGAAGGCGCACGTACGGCACAGCGGCGCGCTGGCCATGGGCATGGACGGCGTCAACAACGCCGTCATCCCCGGCAAGGCCACCCCCGAGGACTACGTCGCCGAGATCACCAGGGCCAACGACGGCGTCGTCAACCAGAAGACGATCTACCAGACCGCCACGAGGGGCCACGCGATGGTCCGGCGCCTGGAGCGGTACGGCGTGAAGTTCGAGAAGGACGAGTACGGCGAGTACGCGGTGCGCAGGGTGCACCGCTCGGGCAGCTACGTCCTGCCGATGCCCGAGGGCAAGGACGTCAAGAAGGTCCTCTACCGGGTGCTGCGCCGCCGTGACATCAGGGAACGGGTCCGCATCGAGAACCGCGTCATGCCGGTCAGGGTCCTCACCTCGAACGGCCGGGCGGTCGGGGTCGCCGGGTTCGACACCAGGTCGGGACGGTTCGTCACGGTGCGGGCCGGTGCCGTGATCCTGGCCACCGGCGCCAGCGGGCGGCTCGGGCTGCCGGCCAGCGGCTACCTCTACGGCACGTACGAGAATCCCACGAACGCCGGCGACGGCCACGCCATGGCCTACCACGCGGGCGCCGAGCTCAGCGGCATCGAGTGCTTCCAGATCAACCCGCTCATCAAGGACTACAACGGCCCGGCCTGCGCGTACGTGGCCAACCCGTTCGGCGGCTACCAGGTCAACAACCAGGGGGAGCGGTTCGTCGACTCCGACTACTGGTCGGGGCAGATGATGTCCGAGGTCGCCGCCGAGATCGCGTCGGCCCGCGGGCCGATCTACCTGAAGCTCACCCACCTGCCTGAGGAGACGATCTCCGCGGTGGAGGGCATCCTGCACACCACCGAGCGCCCCACCCGCGGTACCTTCCACGCCGGGCGCGGCCACGACTACCGCACCCACGACGTGGAGATGCACATCTCCGAGATCGGGCTGTGCGGCGGCCACTCCGCCTCGGGGGTCTGGGTGGACGAGCACGGCGCCACCACCGTGCCGGGCCTGTACGCGGCCGGCGACCTGGCCTGCGTGCCGCACAACTACATGATCGGCGCGTTCGTGTTCGGCGACCTGGCCGGGGCGCACGCGGCCGAGCACCACGTCCGGCCGCGGGCCCTGCCCGAGGATCAGATCGCGGAGGCGCACGCGCTGGTCTACCGCCCGCTGGCCAACCCCGACGGGCCGCCGCAGCAGCAGGTGGAGTACAAGCTGCGCCGCTTCGTCAACGACTACGTGGCCCCGCCGAAGACGGCCGCCAAGCTGGACATCGCTCTGGAGTCGTTCGAGCGGATGCGCGAGGAGATCGCGGCGATGGGCGCGCGTACCCCGCACGAGCTGATGCGCTGCGCGGAGGTCACGTTCATCCGCGACTGCGCCGAGATGGCCGCCCGGTCCTCGCTCACCCGCACCGAGAGCCGGTGGGGTCTCTACCACGAGCGCGCCGACCTGCCCGGTCGCGACGACGGCACGTGGCTCTACCACCTGAACCTCCGCAAGAGGGCCGACGGCGCGATGGAGTTCGTCAAGCGGCCGGTGGAGCCGTACCTGGTGCCCGTGCCCGAGTTCGAGCCGGTCGCGGGCGAGCCGGTGCTGCTGGGCGCGCAGTCGGCCGCCACCGTGCGGCGCACGGACGGCGTGCGGAAGGAGCGGGCGGCCGTGGGGCGCTCGCCCCGGATCCTGGAGCTGCACCGGCTGGCCGAGGAGCAGCCCGACGTGGAGCGGCTCGCCCCCTACCTCGCCGACCCCGACCCCAAGGTGCGGCGGGCCGCCATCGCCACGCTGACCGAGACCGTCCCCGAGGGGGCGGGGGAGGCGCTGGTCGCCGCGCTCGGGGACGGCCACGGCACGGTGCGGCGGGCCGCGGCGACCGGGCTGAGGGAGCTGGTGGAGGTGCTGCCCGCCACCCCCTCGTTGGGCGCGGCCCTGGCCGGCTGCCTGACCGGCGCGGACGCCGTCGTCCGGGCCACCGCGCTCGACGTGCTGCGCGCGCTGCGGCTCGGCGACCGGGAGGCGTTCGCGGCGGGGATCGGCGACCCCGACCGCCGGGTGCGCATCGAGGCGATCCGCGGGCTGGTCTCGCTCGACGAGGCTGCCTTGGTGGCCACGGCCGTCGGCGACCCGTCGCGCGAGGTGCGCGTATGGGTGGCGAAGGGCCTCGGCCTCATCGGCAGATCGACAGGGTCGCTGGCGGTGCTCGCGGACGATGCCGACCCGCTGGTCAGGGCCGCCGCGCTGGAGGCGTCCGGCGCCGCGGGCGTCCCGCTGGAGTCGCCGGCCGTCAAGGGGCTGGAGGACCCCGACTGGCAGGTACGCGTGGGAGCGGCCCGCTGCCTGGCCGCCGCCGACCCGGCCACCGCGATCGAAGCGCTGGTCGCGGCCCTCTCCGACGCCAACCAGGACGTGCGCAAGGCCGCCGTGCTCGCCCTCACCCCTTGGGCGACCACCTCCGAGGCGGCCGCCGGACTGCGCGCCGTCATTGACGATCCGGACGCCGACGTACGGGCTTATGCACGAAGAGCGATCCATGACTTGACTCGATCTTGAAACTCATAAATCCTTAACCCTACTTGGATAGTAGGAAAGATAGGGAAAGGGGCGGTTGTGCGAGCGCTCATCCTGCTCGGGCTGGTCGGTTTCGCGGCCCAGCTCGTCGACGGAAGCCTGGGCATGGCCTACGGCGTCACGTCGACCACGCTTCTGCTGGCCATCGGCACCAATGCGGCGGCCGCCTCGGCGACCGTCCACCTCGCGGAAATCGGCACCACTCTCGCCTCGGGCATCTCCCACTGGCGCTTCGGCAACGTCGACTGGAAGGTCGTCGCCAAGATCGGCATCCCGGGAGCGGTCGGCGCCTTCGCCGGCGCGACGTTCCTGTCCAGCCTCTCGACCGAGGTCGCCGCCCCGGTCATGTCGCTCATCCTGCTCAGCCTGGGCGTCTACATCCTCATCCGCTTCACCGCCTTCGGGCTGCCGCGCGGCAACCTGGGCAAGCCGCTGCGCAGGCGCTTCCTCGCCCCTCTCGGCCTGGTGGCCGGCTTCGTGGACGCCACCGGCGGTGGCGGCTGGGGTCCCGTCGGCACCCCCGCCATCCTGGCCAGCGGCCGCCTGGCCCCGCGCAAGGTGGTCGGCTCGGTCGACGCGAGCGAGTTCCTCGTCGCCATTGCCGCCAGCATCGGTTTCTTCGTCGGCATCGGCTCCGAGAACATCAACTTCGCCTGGGTGGCCGTGCTGCTGCTCGGCGGCGTCATCGCCGCGCCGATCGCCGCCTGGCTCGTCCGGCACATCCCGCCGCGCATCCTCGGCTCGGCCGTGGGCGGCGTCATCGTGCTGACCAACGTACGCAGCCTGCTGCGCAGCGACTGGATCAAGGCCTCCGGCGGCGTCCAGACGGTCGCGTACATCGTCATCGCCCTCATCTGGGTGGCCGCCATCGCCTGGTCGGTCCGCGAGTACCGCCGTGACAAGGCCAACGAGTCGGTCGAGGCGGTCGAGTCCGAGCTGCAGGCCCGTACGACGGCGGAGGAGGAGACGGCCTCCGCCTGAGGCCACGCGCGCAGGCTCGGCTTCCCGCGGGGGAGCCGAGCCCGACGCATTTGATGCCTATGAGAATCTCTGCCCGTACCCAGTACGCTCTCGGCGCCATGCTCGCCCTGGCCGTGGCGGACGGCCCGGTGCACGCGGAATGGATCGCCGCCAGCCAGGAAATCCCGCGCCGTTTCTGCGACAACATCCTGCTCCAGCTCCGCAGGGCCGGCCTCATCAACAGCCAGCGCGGCCCCGACGGGGGCTACTGGCTCGCCCGCCCGGCCAAGGAGATCGCCCTGGCCGACATCATCCGCGTCACCGAAGGGGTGGAGCAGGCGACCCGGCCCTTCCCGAAGGCCGCCGCGCCGCTGGCCGAGATCTGGGCCCAGCTGCGCAGCCACGAGGACGCCCTGCTGGGCGAGATCACCCTCGCCGACGTCGTGGACTCCGCCGAGCCCGCATAGCACTCCTGAGGCGGGCATGCCCGGGTGCGTTATCTCACTATTTCCTGCTTTATAGGTAGGTTATAGTGGTTTGCGCCGATGGCTCCCGTACAACGAAGGGCAGATCTCCCATGTCATCCTCCAGACTGCGCACCACAGCCGTGGCGAGCACCGCGATGCTCGCCGTCGTGGGGCTTCTCGGCGCCTGTGGCGGTGGCGGAGCTGCCCAGACGGCGAAGAGCGGCGGGCAGCCCGTCTTCGGCGGCACGCTCACCTACCTCGAGCACCAGCCCCCGACCTGCCTCTACCTGCCGGCAGCCGGGTTCTATCCCAACGGCGGCATCCTCAACCAGATCACCGACAAGCTCACCTGGCAGAACCCGAAGACGCTCGAGATCGAGCCGTGGATCGCCAGCAAGTGGGAGGTCGACAAGGACGCCACCGAGTACACGTTCCACCTGCGCGACGGAGTGACGTTCAGCGACGGCAGCCCGCTGGACGCCTCCGCCGTGGCGGCCAACTTCGACGTGTACGGCCTGGGCGACGAGAAGCTCAAGCTGCCCGTCGCCGAGTTCGTCAACAACTACCAGCGCAGCGAGGTCGTCGACCCGCTGACCGTGCGCTTCCACTTCGACAAGCCGTCGCCCGGCTTCCTCCAGGGCACCTCGGTCATCGGTGCCGGGCTGGTGTCCAAGAAGACGATCTCGCTGCCGTACGAGCAGCAGTGCCAGCTCAAGAACATCGTCGGCTCCGGCCCCTTCACGTTGAAGAACCAGGTCGTCGACAAGGAGGTGGACCTGGTCGCGCGCAAGGACTACAACTGGGCGCCGCCGTCGTCGAAGCACCAGGGCCGCGCGTACCTGGACGAAATCAAGATCATCGTGACGCCCGAGGACAACGTGCGCGTCGGCGCCCTCACCTCCGGCCAGGCCGACTTCGTCAGGTACGTCCAGGCGTACGACGAGAAGACCGTCAAGGACGCGGGCTTCCAGATCTACGCCGAGCCCACGCGAGGCGTCAACAACGGCCTCTACCTGCGGCCGCGCAACAGCATCCTGAAGGACGTCAAGGTCCGCAAGGCCCTCCAGGCCGGCACGAACGCCAAGGAGGTCGTCGACACCCTCTTCACCGCGAGCTACCCGCCGGCCACCTCGGTGCTCAGCCATCTGGCGCAGGGCTACGTGGACCTGTCGAAGGACCTCGCCTACGACCCCGACAAGGCCAACCGGCTCCTCGACGAGGCGGGCTGGGCCAGGGGCGCCGACGGCACCCGGGCGAAGGACGGCGTGCCGCTGCAGCTCGGAGTGTTCGTCTCCGGCCCGCAGCCGCTGTCGAAGCAGACGCTCGAACTCGTCGGCCAGCAGTGGGCCAAGCTCGGCGTGAAGCTGGAGATCCGCCCCGCCGACGCGGGCACCCAGGCCGTGGACATCAAGAACGCCGAGAAGACCGCCATCCAGCACGGCATGGTCGGGCGCGCCGACCAGGACGTGATCAAGAGCCACTTCCACAGCAAGAACCGCGACGTCATCCTGTCCGACGACACCAAGCTGGACAAGCTGCTGGAGGAGGAGTCGGCCGAGCCGGACGTCGCCAAGCGCAACGCCAAGGTCGCCGAGATCCAGCGGTACGTGCTCGACCAGGGCTACGCGATCCCGCTCTTCGAGGAGCCGCAGGTCTACGGTGGGGCGCCGTACGTCCAGGGGGTGGCCTTCGAGGCGGTCGCCAGGCCGTGGTTCTACTCGGTGTGGAAGTCGCAGCAGTGACCAGGTACCTGCTCGGCCGGGTCGGGCAGGCGGCGCTCGTGCTCTGGATCGCCTTCACGGCGAGCTACGTGCTGCTGCAGCTGCTGCCCGGCGACTCGATCCTGATCAAGTTCCAGAACCCCGAGCTGGGCCTGTCGCCGCAGCAGATCGCCGAGATCCGGGCCTATTACGGCGCCGGCGACCCGCCGCTCCTCGACTACCTGAACACCCTGCTCGGCTTCCTGCGCGGCTCGTTCGGCTACTCGATCGACACCGGCACGCCGGTCGTCGAGCGGCTGGGCGAGGCGCTGCCGGAGACGGCGAAGCTGGCCTCGGCCGCGTTCGCGCTGGCGGTGCTGATCGCCGTGCTGATCGCGTTCGCGGCCGGTTACAGCAGGACCTCCTGGATCAGGAACGCGCTGCTGTCGGTGCCGTCGGTGTTCGTGTCGGTCCCGGCGTTCTGGCTGGGCATCCTGCTCATCCAGGTGTTCTCGTTCCGGCTCAAGCTGGTGCCGGTCATCGGCGGCGGGCCGGTACAGCAACTCATCCTGCCGGTCCTCACGCTGGCCGTGCCCATCTCCGCGCCGATCGCCCAGGTGCTGGCGCGCAGCATGGACCAGGTCTCCACGCAGGCGTTCGTGCCCGTGGTGGCGGCCAAGGGCGCCTCGCGGTGGTGGATCCTGTGGCGGCACGTGGCCCGCAACGCCGTGCTGCCGACCCTGACCGTGGCGGGGCTGACGCTGGGCGAGCTGATCGCCGGGTCGGTCGTGACCGAGACGGTCTTCGGGCGCGGCGGCATCGGACGGCTCACCGAGCAGGCCGTCAACGCGCAGGACACGCCGGTGATGCTGGCCGTCGTGGTGCTCGCCGCGGCCGTGTTCGTGCTGGTCAACCTGGTGGTGGACGTGCTGTTCCCGGTGCTCGACCCGCGGCTCAAGGCGGCCTCGTGAAGCGCAGGGGCGGGCTGGCGCTCGCGTGGGCGGTGATCGGCCTGGCCCTGTTCTGGGCCGTGGTGCCGGGCCTGTTCACCGGGTTCGACCCGATCGCGGGCGTCCCGGCCGAGAAGCTGCAGGCGCCGAGCGCGTACCACCTGTTCGGCACCGACGCGGTCGGACGCGACCTGTTCGCGCGGGTGGTGCACGGGTCCGTGCACTCCCTGTCGGGCGCGTTCGTGGCCGTGGCGGTGGGCCTGGTGCTGGGCACGCTGCTCGGGCTGCTGGCCGGGTCCGTCGGCGGGGTGCCGGACGAGGCCGTCATGCGGATCGTGGACGTGCTGCTGTCGGTGCCCGGCCTACTCCTGGCCCTGACCGTGATCATCCTGCTCGGCCCCGGCACCGTGAACGTGGCCATCGCGGTCGGCGTCGGCTCGGTCGCGGCCTTCGCCAGGCTGTCGCGCTCGGAGGTGGTCCGGGTGCGGCGCACCGACTACGTGGAGGCCGCGTTCGGCAGCGGCGGCCGGTTCCCGGCCGTGCTGTGGCGGCACGTGCTGCCCAACTCGCTCGGCCCGGTCATCGCGCTCGCGGCGCTGCAGTTCGGGATGGCCATCCTGGCCATCTCGACGCTCGGCTTCCTCGGGTACGGCGCCGAGCCGCCCACGCCCGAGTGGGGCCTGCTCATCTCCGAGGGACGCAACTACCTGGCGACGTCATGGTGGCTGACCACGCTGCCGGGCGCCGTCGTGGTCGCGGTGGTGCTCGCCGCCGGCCGCATCAGCCGTTCGATCGGGAGGCACGAGTGAGCCTGCTGGAGGTCCGCGACCTGGCCGTCTCCTACGACGGCAGGCGCGCGGTCGAGGGCGTCTCCTTCACCGTGGAGCCCGGCGAGGTCGTCGCCGTCGTCGGCGAGTCGGGATCGGGCAAGTCCACCACCGCGCACGCCGTCATCGGCCTGCTCCCCTCGAACGGCGCCGTGGACGCGGGCCGGATCCTGCTGGGCGACGCCGACCTGGCGTCCTGGTCGTCGAAGCGCATGGAATCGGTACGCGGCGCGCAGATCGGCCTGATCCCCCAGGACCCGTCCAGCTCGCTGGATCCGGTCAAGACCGTCGGAGCGCAGATCGCCGAGGTGCTGCGCATCCACAAGCGCGGCGACCGGCGGGCGATCCGGAGCCGGGTCGTCGACCTGCTGGCCCGCGTGGGCCTGCCGGACCCCGAGGCGCGGGCCCGCCAGTACCCGCACGAGCTGTCCGGCGGCATGCGCCAGCGCGTGCTCATCGCCATCGCGATCGCGCTCGAACCCCGTCTGATCATCGCCGACGAGCCCACCAGCGCCCTGGACGTCACCGTGCAGCGGCGCATCCTGGACCTCATCGACGACCTGCGCGCGGAGTCCGGCACCGCGCTGCTGCTGGTGACCCACGACCTGGGCGTGGCCGCCGCCCGCTCCGACCGGCTGGTCGTCATGAAGGGCGGCCGGATCGAGGAGCAGGGCCCGACACCGGAGGTGCTGGCCTCCCCGGCGGCCGACTACACCAAGCGCCTGCTGAACGACGCCCCGTCGCTGTCGGCGTCCCCGTTCCGCGACCCCCCTCTCGGGAGCGAGCCCGCGATCGTGGTGCGCGACCTGGTCAAGGAGTTCAAGGGGTTCAGGGCGGTCGACGGGGTCTCGTTCGAGGTGGCCCGCGGCACCACGCACGCGCTCGTGGGCGAGTCCGGCTCGGGCAAGACGACCACGGCCCGGATGGTGGTGCGGTTCGCCGAGCCCACCTCGGGAACGGTCACCATCGCCGGGGCGGGGGAGGGCCGCGGGTTCCGCCGGCACGTGCAACTCGTCCACCAGAACCCGTACGGGTCGCTCGACCCCCGGCAGCCGATCGGCGACATCGTGGAGGAGCCGTTGCGCAACTTCCGGCTGGGGGACCGGGCCGAGCGGCGCGCCCGCGTGCTCGACCTGCTCGACCGGGTCGCGCTGCCGCGGGACGTGCTCACCCGCAGGCCCCGCGAGCTGTCCGGCGGGCAGCGGCAGCGGGTGGCCGTCGCCCGCGCGCTGGCGGCCGGGCCCGAGGTCGTCGTGCTCGACGAGGCCGTCTCCGCCCTCGACGTCACCGTGCAGGCGCAGATCCTCGACCTGCTCGAACAGCTCCAGCGCGACCTGGGGCTGACCTATCTCTTCATCTCGCACGACCTGGCCGTGGTGCGGCAGATCTCGCACACCGTCTCCGTCATGAACAAGGGAAGAATCGTGGAATCAGGAACGACCCGGCGGGTCTTCACCGACCCCCGGCACGAATACACGCGCGAGCTCCTGGCCGCCATCCCGGAGCCCGCGATATGAGGCTCGGCTTCTTCACCCGGCTGCTGGACGACGTTCCCGCGGGCGAGCGCTACCGGCTGGCCACCGAGCAGATCGCGCACGCCGAGGCGTACGGGTTCGACACGGCCTGGGTCGCGCAGCACCACTTCGACGGCGCGGAGGGCGGCCTGCCCGCGCCGCTGGTGTTCCTCGCCCACGTGGCCGCCCGGACCAGCCGCATCAGGCTCGGCACCGGGATCATCACGCTCCCGCTGGAGCAGCCGGTGCGGGTGGCCGAGGACACCGCCGTGCTCGACCTGCTCACCGGCGGGCGGCTGGAGGTCGGCGTGGGCAGCGGCGGGACGCCCGCGTCGTTCGCGCCGTTCGGGCACGACAGCGCGGAGCGCTCGGCCGTCTACGCCGAGCACCTGGCGGTGCTGCTCAACGCCTGGTCCGGGGGCGAACTCGGCGGCGGCAACCGGCTCTACCCGCCCGCGCCGAGGCTGCTGGAGGCGGTCTGGCAGGCGACGTTCTCGGTCGGCGGCGGCGTACGCGCCGGGCAGGCGGGCCACGGGCTCATGCTCTCGCGCACGCAGCCCCGCCCGGCCGACGACCCGCAGGCCACGCTGGCCCAGATCCAGCGGCCCATCGTGGACGCCTACCTCGAACACCTGCCGGCCGGCGCGGCCCCGCGGATCATGGCCTCCCGGACCGCGTTCGTGGCCGACAGCCGGGCCGAGGCGCTGCGCTACGCCGAACTCGGGCTCGGGCGGGGGCGACTGCCGTTCGAGCTGCCGGACAGCGACCTCGACCGGCGCATCGCCGCGTTCGACGTGCACGTGGGCACGCCGCAGGACGTCATCGAGAGCCTCAAGGCCGACCCGACCCTCGAACGGGTCACCGACCTGGTCCTCCAGGTGCACTCGGTGGACCCGCCGCACCCGCTCGTCCTCCGCTCGATCGAGCTGCTGGCGACCGAGGTCGCGCCCGCGCTCGGCTGGGTCCCCTCCACAGAATTGAGCACCACATGATCGCCGACGTCATCGACCACCTGGCGGGCATCCAGCCCGGCTCGTCGCTCGACCGGCTGCGCGCCCGCCGGCCCGCCGCCCGCGAGCACGCCCAGCGCAGCTACGACGCGCTGTTCAGCCCCGAGACGGAGGAGGAGATCACGCTCGTCGAGCGGGACGCGGTCGCCGCCTTCGTGGCCGGGCTGCACGACGACCCCGGCATCGCCCGCTTCTACGCCGACCGGCTGGCCGAGCTCTCGCCCGGGCTGCTCGCGGCGGTCGAGTCGGAGGTCTCGGCCGGGGCCACGACCGGGCCGTACGGGGTCTACCCGGGCGAGGGCCCGCTGTCGGTGGAGAGCGACGAGGGGCTGCGCTACCGGGCGCGGCGCCCGGGCGACCTCGGCGTACGGCTCGCCGCCGCGTTCGAGCACGCTCACCTGCTCGTGTTCCGCCCCAGGGAGGCCGGGCGGGAGTCCCTGGACGCGCTGGCCAGGGCGGGCTGGAGCGCCACGGGCGTCGTGACGCTGTCGCAGCTCGTCGCCTTCCTCACCTTCCAGATCCGCGTGGTGGCCGGGCTGCGTCACCTGCAGAACGGAGTGACCTCATGACCCCATTGGCGTTCACGCGGGATCAGCTCGGGTGGGAGCCCTGGCTGACGCCCCTGGAGACGGACGAGCTGACCGACGAGCACTACGAGGCGCTGGTCGACAAGGCCCGCGCGAAGTCGCCGTACTTCCTGCTCCTGGCCAGGGACCCGGCGATCCTGCAGGCCAGGACGAGGACCGACAACGACATCTTCTACAACGCCGACGGCGGGCTGCCGCGGGCCGGGCGCGAGCTGGCCGCGACGGCGACCTCGCGCCGCAACGGGTGCGTGTTCTGCGCCTCGGTGCACGCCCGCTTCGCCGCCCACTACTCCAAGCGGGCCGACGACGTGCAGCGGCTGCTCGACGAAGGGGTCAACGCGCCCCAGGACGGTGAGTGGCAGGCGATCATCGACGCCTCGGTGGCCCTGGCCGCCACCCCGGCCGAGTTCGGCGCGAACCACGTCGAGGCGCTGCGCGCGGCCGGGCTCGACGACCTGGCGATCAGCGACGTCATCCACGCGGCCGCGTTCTTCAACTGGGCCAACCGCCTCATGCTCTCGCTCGGCGAGCCCGTCGAGGAGCCCGCGTCATGACGGCGGAGCTCGACCACCTCGTCTACGCGGTGCCCGACCTGGCCGCGGGTGTCATCGCGTTCGCCGAGGCGACCGGGGTGACCCCGGCGCCGGGCGGGACTCACCCAGGCGGGACCGCCAACTACCTGGTCGGCCTGGGCCCCACCGCGTACCTGGAGATCATCGGCCCGGATCCGGCGGCGCCGGGCGCGCGGCCACGCGCGTTCGGCCTGGAGACCCTCACCGCGCCCCGGCTCGCCGGGTGGGCGGTGCGGCCCGACGACATCGACGAGACGGTACGGCGGGCCCGCGCGCTCGGCGTCGACCCCGGCGAGGTCCAGCCGCTCTCGCGCCGCACGCCCGCGGGCACGCTGCTGGAGTGGCGCCTGACCAGGTGGGCCGACCCGGCGGCGATCAACCCGGTGCCGTTCCTCATCGACTGGGGCCGGACGGCGCACCCGGCCGCCTCCGGGCTGCCGCAACTGCGGCTGGCCTCCTTCACCGCCGCCCACCCCGACCCCGACGCGCTGCGCCGCGAGCTGGCCGCGATCGACGCGGAGCTGGAGGTCTCGAAGGGGCCGGAAGCGGCGTTGCGGGCGGTGCTGGACACTCCCCGCGGCCCCGTGACCCTGAGCTGACGATCACCCGTGCCCGTCCCCGCGCGGACGGGCACGGGTCGTCCCACGGCTCAGGGCGCCTTGTACTCGGCGGCCTTGCCGCAGTAGCTGATCCCGATCGGGGTGCTGCTGAACCGGCACACCTGCACGACCACGCGATCGATGGCCGTGACCCCCGCCGGGTCGGACAGCGCGAAGGCGATCGCGACCTTGGCGTCGTCCGCCTTGACGGCCTCGGAGTCGACGAGGGCGGTGCCCTTGTAGGCGGAGAAGGTGGCCAGCGAGTACATCCCGTCAGGGGCGCACGACGAGATCGGCGCGTCGTCGGCCAGGAAGCCGTCTACCTTGACGACAGGCGCTTCGGCCCATTCCAGCGTCCCCTCCGTGACCCCGCGCAGGCACTGGTCACCGGAATCGGCGTGGAAGGTGACCGCGGCCTGGGCCGCGATCGCGGGTTGAGCCGTCAGCAGGCCGGCGGCGAGCACCGCCCCTGACGCGAGCCAAGCACGTAATCGCATGGCGTCGACCTTTCGGGTGATGGATGGTGGTGCCGGGTCAGGCGCCCACGAGGGTGACCAGGACGCGCGAGGGGTCGTTCCCGGCAAGGGGGACGGCGAAGACCGCCGTGCGCTCGCGGGCCCCGAAGACGACGAAGCGCAGGCCCTCCTCGTCCCAGGTGTCCTGGACGTCGGAGGTGATCTGCGCGGACGCCGAGCAGTACGCGGGGCTGCGGTAGAGCAGGTGCAGCGAGGCGCCCAGCGGGACGTGCTCCGACGGCTGGGCGACGAGCGGGCCGCGCAGCCGTACGCGCAGTTGCCGCAAGGGCGTCAGCCAGTAGCGGTCCAGCTCCGCCGAAAGGGCCATCAGGGCCACGGCCTCCGCCAGGCCGAGTGCCACCAGCGGCGGGCCCGGGTCCGCCGGGACGGCCAGCAGGCTCGCGGCCAGCAGGAGCCCCGCGCGGGCGAAGGCCCGCACGTCCACCGGCCTGGAGTGGGCGCCGAGGCAGCCGCACGACGAGGTGGGCGCGGCCACGTACGAATAGGTGAGATACGCCAGGAACCCGGCGGAGAGCAGCGCGGCCATCGCGCCCTCCCAGGGCGAGACGGGCGGCAGCAGCAGGACGGCGGCCACCGCGAGCTCGGCCACCCCGACGATCCGGAGCGCCGGGACCGCGCGCGCCGCGCCGACCAGCCGGGCCAGGGCGGTCTGCCCCGCCTGTACCTGCATCCGCCGGCTGAACAGCTTCATCAGGCCTGCCCAGGCGAGGAACAGGGCGATCACGTACGGCTGCGTCGCGGCGAT
Organism: Nonomuraea sp. NPDC003709; assembly: GCF_040610775.1. Taxonomy (NCBI): domain Bacteria; kingdom Bacillati; phylum Actinomycetota; class Actinomycetes; order Streptosporangiales; family Streptosporangiaceae; genus Nonomuraea; species Nonomuraea sp. NPDC003709. The sequence goes on from NZ_JBEXMW010000001.1 coordinate 626,810, forward strand.
CCCGTGCATGCTCAATGCTCCTTCCTAGTGCGGGGAGAAGACGGTGGCGATGTCGACCTCGTTCGTGTCAGGCCGCCAGGCGCCGAGGATCTGCACGTGCTGGGCGACCCTCAGCATCGACAGGTCCGAGGTGGCCGGCGACTCGGAGTGGATCGCGACCGACTTGCCGGCCACGACGTGGCACAGCACCTCTTTGCCGTTGTGGTCGAGGTGGATGGTCTTGTCGGTGATGTTCTTGATGTGGCCCTTGATGTTGACGATGTTGAGCCAGACCGACTCGGCGGCGAGGGTGCCGTCCGGCATCCGCACGCCGCGGGCGTACAGGCCGTCGCCGGGCTTGGCCGCGTCGAACGCCACGGGGCCGAGCTTCCACAGGCTCGTGCCGTCCACGACCTTGATGTTGTGGATGACCATGTTCGAGCCGAGGACGAGCAGCGTGTTGTCCTTGATCGAACGGATCCGGCCCTCGGCGAAGTTGGGGTCGGGGGCACCCGGGTCGACGTCGAGCGCGGTGTTGGCGAAGGCCGCCTCGGGGCCGAGCGAGCCCATCGCGCTCGCGGCCACGACCGTGGCGCCGCCGCCGAGCAGGGCAGACCTGAGCATGTCTCTTCTGGTGGTCATCGTCGCCCCCTCACGCCGCGTCGATCGAGCAGGGACGCAGGCCGGTGGAGAGGCTGGCGATCTTGCTGTACGCCGCCGGCGTGAGGTCGATGATCCGGTCAGTGGCGCAGGTCGAGCCGCAGCAGCTGCGCTCGCCGCAGAACAGGTCGGTCTGCGGGCCGCAGTCGGCGATGGAGGTGACGACGCTGACGCCGCTGCACAGGTTGGTGGTGCGGTGCTGGAAACCGCAGGTCCGGCGGGAGAGGTTGAAGCCGCAGGTGTCGGGGTGGGTGATGGCCCAGCAGGCGTCGGAGGTGTTGGGCCAGGCGTGCTGGAGGCTGCCGGAGTTGCAGGTGCCACAGGCGCCCTTGCCTGTGGTGCTGCACGGTCCCCAGGCGGTGCCGCAGCAGAACCAGGAGACCTCTCCTTGGACGGCGGCGTATAAGTCGATGGGGGTCTCGGGGGGCTGGGTGCGCGCCATGCGCGTCCTCCTCGGGTGAGCTCTGGACGGTCTCGGTGGGGGGTCCTGAAACTTTCCGACTCGATCTATGAGTACCATGTAAGGATTTTTCGTCAATGCCCCTATTTTTGGCGCTTTATGGGGTCACGGGATCGTCCCATGATCTACTGAGCCAATGAATACGACGGGCGTGGCAAAGGTCGACGGCATCCGGTTGCACTACACGCGAGCCGGCGACGGGCCCCTGGTGGTGCTGCTGCACGGCTGGCCGCAGACCGGTCACTGCTGGCGGCACGTCGTCGAGCCGCTGGCCGCCGAGTTCACGGTGGTGGCCCCCGACCTGCGGGGGTACGGGCTGAGCGACAAGCCGGTCGGCGGCTACGACAAGCGGCGGATGGCCGCGGACATGGCGGAGCTGGTGGACGCGCTCGGGTTCGGGCGGGCCGCGGTCGTCGGGCACGATCGCGGCGCGCGGGTGGCCCACCGCTGGGGGCTCGACCGTCCCGACCAGGTCGGCAAGGTCGCGGTGCTGGACATCGTCCCCACGCGCGAGATGTTCCGCCGCCTGGACGCGACCGTGGCCGCGGGCTACTGGCACTGGCTCTTCCACCTGCAGCCCGACCTGCCCGAACGCCTGGTGGGGCACGACGTCCGGGGCTATCTGGAGTACTTCTTCGAGCGCTGGACGTACAACCGGCACGGCCTGCCCGCTGAGGCGGTCGACGTCTACGTCCAGGCGTTCGGCCGTCCGGGGGCCCTGCGCGCCGGGTTCGACGACTACCGGGCGCACGAGCGCGACCTCGCGCTCGACGACGAGGACGCCGCCGCGGGGCGCCGCCTGGCCATGCCCGTGCTGGCCCTGTGGGGGTCGGTGGGGCTGCCTGCGCGGTTGCCGTCGGAGGAGATCTGGCGGGAGTACGCCGCCGACGTCACCGCCGCCGAGATCCCCGAGTGCGGGCACTTCATCGCCGAGGAACGCCCGGAGGCCCTGCTCGCCCACCTGCGGGAGTTCCTGCGCCGCTGACCGGGACGCGGGCCCGGCGTGGCGTTCGCGATCGTGATGGGTTAGGTTAGCCTCACCTAATGGCTGCGGCGGGAGGCTGGCGCTGGTGGAGCCCTATCGCATGTTCGACGTGCGTGTGGCCAGGTTGGAACGGTTGAGCCCATCGTTCCTCCGGGTCACCTTCACAGGGGAGGACCTGGGCATATTCGCCGACAACGGCTACGACCAGCGGATCAAGCTCATCCTCCCCCTCCCCGGCCACGGCCTCGCCCACCTTCCCACCGGCTCCGACTGGTTCCCGCGGTGGCGCGAGCTGGACGACGACAGGCGCAACCCCATCCGCACGTACACGGCCAGGCTGGTCAGGCAGGCCGAGCGCGAGGTGGACGTCGACGTGGTGATGCACCCCGGCGGCGACGGGCCGGTGGCGCGGTGGGTGCAGGAGGTGCGGCCCGATGACGTCGCGGTGCTGTTCGGCGGCGACGCGCGGCACCCCGAAGCGCACGGGAACGTGGTGTTCCAGCCGCCGGCCGGCACCGGCACGGTGCTGATCGCCGGCGACGAGACGGCGGTCCCCGCGATCTGCTCCATCCTCGAAAGGCTCCCCGACGGCTTCACGGGCACCGCGCTCATGGAGGTGCCCTGCGAGCAGGACTTCCTGGAGATCCGGACCGCCAGCCAGGTGAAGATCGAGTGGCTGGCCAGGGACGACGCCGAGCGCGGCGCCCTGCTGGAGCCGGCCCTGCGGTCGGCCGCCGGCACGCTGCTGCCGCCGCTGCCCGTGCCCGACACGTTCGACGACGTGGACGTCGACGTGGAGGAGCTGTGGGAAGTGCCGGAGGAGGAGAGCACGGAGCCGCTGTACGCCTGGCTGGCCGGCGAGGCGGCGGTGATCAGGTCCCTGCGGCGATACCTGGTCGCCGAGCGCGGCATGGACCGGCGCGCGGTGGCCTTCATGGGCTACTGGCGCCAGGGCCGCGCCGAGCACAACGAGTGAGGAGCGTTCCATGACCCGCACACTCGCCCTCGTGGCACTCGTCCTGATCACCATCGCGGGCTGCGGCTCGACGCGCCCCGCCGCCGCCCCACCGTCCGCCGCCGCCGTCAAGATGGCGCACAAGTACGGCGAGACCACCGTCCCCGCCGCCCCCAAGCGCATCGTCACCGTCGGCCTGCTCGAACAGGACGCCCTGCTGGCCCTCGGCGTCACCCCGGTCGGGGCCACGACGTGGATCGGCGACTATCCGGGCGCGATCGGCCCCTGGGCCAAGGACGAGCTGGGCACCGCGCCCCTCCCGCAGGTCCTCAAGGACACCGGCAGCGGCCCCCGGTTCGAGAAGATCGCGGCACTCAAGCCCGACCTGATCCTGGCCCTCTACTCGGGGCTCACCCAGGAGCAGTACACGACGCTGTCGAAGATCGCGCCGACCGTGGCCCAGCCCAAGGAGTACATCGACTACGGCATCCCCTGGCAGGAGCTCACCAGGAAGGTCGGCGTCGCCGTCGGCCGCGCCACCGAGGCGGACACGCTGGTCAAGCAGGTCGAGGACCGGTTCGCGCAGGTGCGGAAGGAGCATCCGGAGTTCCAGGGCAAGACCGCGCTGATGGCCACCGTCTACGAGGGCTACTTCGTCTTCGGCAGCCAGGACCCGCGCTCCCGCCTGCTCGCCTCGCTCGGGTTCAAGCTGCCCGACGGCCTCGACCAGGCGATCGGCGACAAGTTCGGCGCGAACATCAGCCGCGAGCGCCTCGACCTGGTCGACACCGGCGTGATCGTCTGGAGCTCCGCCGACGTCGCCAAGGACCAGGGCACGCTGCACGCCGACAGCGTCTACAAGGGGCTCGGTGTGGTGAAGGAGGGCCGGGAGGTCTTCCTGCAGGAGAACACCGACCAGGGCAACGCCGTCTCCTTCGTGACCGTGCTGAGCCTGCCGTACATGCTCGACGGCCTGGTGCCGCGGCTCGCCGCGGCCGCCGACGGCGACCCGGCGACCAAGGCGTGAGACCTCTGGCACTGTCGGCCGGCGCGCTCGTCCTGGTCTGCCTGCTGTCGCTCTCGCTGGGCGCCCGCCAGATCCCGCCCGACCAGGTGGTGGGCGCGCTGGCGGGGACCGTGACCGACCGCGACGTCCTCGACGTGATCTGGTCGGTACGGGTGCCGCGCACGCTGGTCGGCGTGCTGGCGGGGGCGGCGCTCGGCCTGTCGGGCGCCCTCATGCAGGCGCTGACCCGCAACCCGCTCGCGGACCCGGGCGTGCTCGGCGTCAGCGCCGGGGCGGCGTTCGCGGTCGTCGTGTCCATCGGCGTGCTGGGCGTCTCGGCGCTGGCCGGATTCGTCTGGTTCGCCTTCGCGGGGGCGCTGGTCGCGAGCGTCCTCGTCTACGCGCTGGCCGGGCTGGGCCGCGACGGGAGCACGCCGGTCAAGCTGGCCCTCGCCGGGGTCGCGGTGACGTTCCTGCTGAGCTCGGTGACCAGCGCGTTCGTGCTCGTGGACCCGGAGTCGCTGGGCCGCTACCGGTTCTGGTCGGCGGGGTCGCTGTCCGGCACGGGCGCGGACGTGCTGCCGCAGCTCCTGCCGTTCGTGCTCGCCGGGTCGGCGCTCGCCCTGGCCTGCGGGCCCGCGCTCAACAGCCTCGCGCTCGGCGACGACGTGGCCAGAGGGCTGGGCCGCCGGGTGGGCCTGGTCCGGGCGCGGGCGGCGGCGGCCGTGATGCTGCTCACCGGGGCCGCCGTGGCGGCCATCGGGCCCGTGGTCTTCGTCGGGCTCGTCATGCCGCATCTGGCCCGGCTCGTCGCGCGGCCGGGCGGCTCCGAGACCGACCACCGGCTGCTGCTGCCGCTGGCCGCGCTGCTCGGGCCCTGCCTGCTGATCGCGGCCGACGTGGTGGGCCGGGTGGTGGCGCCGCCGATCGAGGTGCAGGCCGGGCTGCTCGTGGCGTTCATCGGTGGGCCGTTCTTCGTCGTCCTGGCCCGGCGTAAGCACCTGGCGGAGCTATGACCCAGCTGACCTTCAGGCTGTCCGTGCCGCCCGTCTCCGGGGTGCTGCGCCCGCGCGTCATCATGGTCTGCCTGGCCCTGGCCGGGGCCGCGTTCCTGGCCTTCTGCCTGGGCATCGGGCTCGGCGAGGTCCCGCTCGGCCTCGGCGAGGTGATCCAGGCGCTCGTCGGCGCGGGCGACCAGGGCACCGCGTTCGTCGTGGGCGAGCTGCGCCTGCCCAGGGCGCTGACCGGGCTGCTGGCGGGCGCCGCCTTCGGGGTGTCGGGCGCGCTGTTCCAGACGATGACGCGCAACCCGCTCGCCAGCCCCGACATGATCGGTGTCACGCAGGGGGCGGGCCTGGCCGTGGTCGCGGGGATCGTCATGGGTGCCGGCGGGCTCCAGATGCTGGGCTTCGCGGGCGCGGTGGTCGTGGCGCTGCTGACGTATCTGCTGGCCTGGCGGCGCGGCGCGAGCGGCTACCGGATCGTGCTCGTCGGGGTGGGCGTGTCGTGGATGTGCACGAGCGCCACCGAATACCTCATGGTCACCACCGGGAACTTCCAGGCGCAGCAGGCGCTGGGCTGGCTGTTCGGCAACCTGAACGGGCGTGACTGGGGCCACGTGGCGCCGCTCGCGCCGGCCCTGGCCGTCCTCGTGCCCGCCGCGCTCCTTCTCGGCCGCTGGACACGCGCGCTGCAGCTCGGTGACGAGGTGGCCGTCGTGCTCGGGGCGCCGGTGCAGGCGGCGCGGCTGACGCTGCTGCTGACCGGGGTGGCGCTGGTCGCGTTCGGCACCGCGGCGGCCGGTCCCGTGGCGTTCGTGGCGCTGGCCGCGCCGCAGATCGCGCAGCGGCTGGCCCGCACCGCCTGGCCGCCGCCGCTGGCCGCCGGGCTCGCCGGATCGTTCATCGTGCTGGCCGCCGACGTCGTCGCGCGGCTGCTGATCCCGGACGTCGAACTGCCGGTCGGCGTGGTCACCGGCGTGCTGGGGGCGCCCCTCCTGCTGTGGCTCCTGGCCCGCTCCCGCCGCCGTTAGATCGTTACCGCAGCGGGGTTAGCAGTACGTGACCATCAAGACACTCTACGGATTGTGTCAGCCTGACTACGTTCAGTGGTGAATGCCTCACGGACATCTGCTGTCACAGGCGAGCGATTGCGAGGGAACATGTCGACGGAGCCTCGGTTGAGCTTGGACACCCGGGCCGCGCGCAACCTGGCCACCACCACCAAGACGCGCCCGCAGATGCAGGCCATCACCTCCCGCTGGCTCCTGCGCAGGCTGCCGTGGGTCGACGTGCGCGGCGGCACCTACCGGGTCAACCGCCGGCTGACGCACCACATCGGGCGCGGCCGGGTGAGCGTGGTGCTCAACGGGGCGGACGACGTGCTCATCGTCCCGCAGACGCTCCAGGAGATCCCCCTGCTGCGCGGCTTCGACGACCTCGACGCGCTGGCGGCGATCGCCTCGACGTTCGCGCCGCGGGAGTTCCAGGCGGGAGAGGTCATCGCCGCGGCGGGCACGCCGGTCACCGACACGTACGTGATCGCCCACGGCCGGCTCGAACGGCTGGCCGCCGGCGCGTACGGTGACGCGCAGGCCCTCGGCGTCATCACCGACGGCGCGCACCTGGGCGACGACGCACTCGTGCAGGAGAGCCCCCGATGGCCGTTCACGGTCAGGGCCGCCACCTCCGGCACGATCCTGGTGGCACCGCGCCACGAGATCCAGCAGCTGCTCGGCGACACCCCCGCCCTGCGCGAGCACGTCGTCCGCTACCTGGAGGAGACGCGCAAGCCGGTCAACCGCCGCGGCGAGGCGGCCGTCGCGCTCGCCTCGGGGCACGTGGGCGAGCCGGTCATCGACGGCACGTTCGTCGACTACGACATCCGGCCCCGCGAGTACGAGCTCAGCGTCACGCAGACCATCCTGCGGGTCCACACCCGCGTGGCCGACCTCTTCAACGACCCCATGAGCCAGCTCGAACAGCAGCTGCGCCTGACGGTCCACGAGATCCGCGAGCGCGAGGAGTGGGAGCTGGTCAACAACCGCGAGTTCGGCCTGCTGCACAACACCGACTACGACCAGCGGATCAGCACCTGGTCCGGCCCGCCGACCCCCGATGACCTGGACGACCTGATCAGCATGCGGCGCAAGACCAAGATGCTGCTCGCCCACCCCAAGGCGATCGCCGCGTTCTTCAGGGAGTGCAACAGGCGCGGGCTGGTGCCGGGCAGCGCCGACGTGGACGGCCACGAGATCCCGGCCTGGCGCGGCATCCCGATCTTCCCCTGCGGCAAGATCCCGATCTCCGAGCACCAGACCACCTCCATCCTGGCCCTGCGCACGGGGGAGGAGGACCAGGGGGTCGTCGGCCTTTACCAGACCGGCCTCCCGGAGGAGCACGAGCCGGGGCTCAACGCCCGCTTCATGGGCATCAACTCCCAGGCCGTGATGTCGTACCTGGTCAGCGCCTACTACTCGGCGGCGATCCTGGTGCCCGACGCCATCGGCATCCTCGAGAACGTCGACGTCTCCGCGCCGCGCTCCTGACCGCCCGACTCCGGCTCGACTCCAGGAAGGGGCGCGTCATGCCCGAGATCGCAGCAGGTCCCACCGGTCTGGGCACCTCCGCGCTGCGCCTGCCGCTCTTCGACCGCCATCCCGTGCCACGGCCCGACGAAAGGGACGGGCACGAGCCGCCCAGGCCCGCTCCGATGGATCCCGCGCAGGCGGCGCGCAGCGCCGCCTACCGCCACAGTCTCGCCCCGCTGCCCTACCGGGAACGGCAGTGGGGCGACGGGACCTATCCGCCGCTCTACTGCCCCGAGCTCGTCAGGAACGACCAGGAGCTGGGCGACGAGGTGGACCGGCGGCTGGTGGCGTGGGCGGAGCGGATCGGCCTGCACGAGGGGCGCATGGAGGAGTTCGGCGCGACCGGCTACGGGCGGCTGGCCATGCTCGCCCACCCCGACGCCGACGACCCCGACCTGCTGCTGATCGCGGCGCAGACGAACGCCGCCTGGTGGGCGGCCGACGACTACTACGCCGACGAGACCGAGCTGGGCGCCACGCCGACGGAGCTGCCGCCGCGGCTCGCCCTCGTGACCTCGGCCATGGACCCGCCTCCGCCCGCGGGCGACTACACGCGCCAGCTCGAGGAGGCGATCGAGGCCGACCCCGTGCTGGTCTCCCTGCGGGCGTCCGTCAGCCACATCACCCGCCACGCCACCCCGTCGCAGGTCATGCGGATCTGCAACATCACTTCCCAGATGTACGTGAGCTGGGCCGCCTACGCCGCCTGGCGCTACCTGGAGACGCCGCCGCCCGTGTGGCGCTACCTCGCGGCCCGGCAGCACGACAGCTTCTACACGTCCATGACACTCATCGACATCGTGGGCGCGTACGAACTCCCCGCCAATCTCTTCTTCGACAGGAGGTTCCACACTGCGCTCATGCAGGCAGGCACCGCCAGCGTCCTCGTCAACGACCTGCACTCCGTCGCCAAGGAGGCGGCCGACGAGCTCCCCGACTCCAACGTGATCCTGCTGATCGCCGCCGAGGAGGGCTGCCCCATCCGTGAGGCGACCGAACGCGCCGTGTCCATGCACAACGACTTCGTCAGAGGTTTCGAGGCCAGCCGGCTTGCGCTCGACGCCGTACCGTCCGTCGAGCTGAAGCGGTTCCTGCGCGGGGCGCAGGGCTGGATGGCCGGCTGCGTCGAATGGCACGACACCACCAGCCGCTACAAGTCCTAGAGAGAGGAGCATTGCCGATGACGGCCAGTCCCGTACTCAGCACCTACTACCAGCACTCCGTCGCCGACTACTGGAACACCGAGAAGAACCCGGTCAACCTCCGACTGGGTGAGGTCGACGGGATCTACCACCACCACTATGGCATCGGCGAGGTGGACTGGTCGGTCCTTGAAGGCCCGGAAGACACCCGCGAGAAACGCATCATCGAGGAGCTTCACCGGCTCGAGCACGCGCAGGCCGACCTCCTCATCGGCCAGCTCGGCGCGCTGCGGCCCGAGCACCGGGCCATGGACGCCGGCTGCGGCCGTGGCGGCTCCAGCCTCCTGGTCAACCGCAGGTACGGCTGCCAGGTCGACGGTGTGTCCATCTCCGAGTCCCAGGTGACCTTCGCCAACGAACAGGCGGAGAAGCGCGGTGTGTCCGACAAGGTGCGCTTCCATTTCCGCAACATGCTCGACACCGGTTTCGAACCTGGAACGTTCCAGGCGATCTGGAACAACGAGAGCACGATGTACGTCGAGCTGTCGCTGCTGTTCGCCGCGCACGCCCGCCTCCTGAGCCGGGGCGGCCGGTACGTGTGCATCACCGGCTGCTACAACGACGCCTACGGCCTGCCCTCGCGTGCCGTGAGCCAGATCAACGCCCACTACATCTGCGACATCCACCCCCGCAGCACCTACTTCAAGGAGATGGCGGCCAACCGCCTCGTCCCCATCGACGTCATCGACCTCACCGCCGCGACCATCCCCTATTGGGAGCTGCGCGCCAAGACCCACCTCGCGACGGGGATCGAGCAGGCGTTCCTCGACGCGTACAAGGACGGCAGCTTCCAGTACCTGCTCATCGCCGCCGACCGCATCTGACGGTGATTCCCCCTCCATTCAACAAATCCACCGCCAAGTCCGTCTGAGGGGAGACCGATCACGGAAAGGCGATGGTAAGTGGAAGACGACCCCCGGTTCGCGGAGTTCGTCGCCGAACGCGCCAACGCGCTGCTGCGCTACGGCTACGCCCTGAGCGGCAATCCGCACGACGCGGCGGATCTGACGCAGGAGGCGCTGGTCAGGTTGCATCGGGCGTGGGCGCGCGTGCGCAGGAAGGAGGATCCGGAGCGCTACACCAAGGCGATCATGGCCAGGCTGCACATCAGCGCCTGGCGGCGCCGCCGCCGCGAGCAGCTCGCCTGGGCCCTCCCGGAGAGGCCGATCGAGGACGTGCTGCCCTCCGACGCCGACCAGGAGCTCTGGCAGGCGCTCGAAGGGCTGCCACGCAAGCAGCGCGCCGTCCTCGTCCTGCGCTTCTACGAGCAGCTCCACGACTCGGAGATCGCCGGCGTCCTCGGCATCTCCCAGGGGACCGTACGCAGCCACGCGTCGCTCGGTCTGGCCAAGCTCCGTTCCGCGATCGCCCACCGTACGCCCGCGAGGAGGAGCGTCCCATGAGCACGGATCTGGAAGACGACCTGGGCCGGGTGCTCGGCCGTGCCGCCGAGGGGGCGCCGCAGGCCCCGACCGGCTTCCCCGGCCGGATCGCGGCCCGCTCCCGCCGCCGCAGGACGCGTACGCAGGCGCTGGTGGCGGCGGTCGCCATGGTGATCGCCGGCGTGACGGTACGCGGCATCGACGGGGCGCAGGTGGCGCAGACCAGGTTGCCCGCACCCGTCGAGACAGTCTGGCCCGGCGCGGTCTGGAAGATTCCCCGGCAGCTCCCGGGCGTCCCGGACTTTCGTCCGGCGATCTTCATCGACGACCGCACGGTGCTCCTGTGGACGGAAAAGAGCGGCGAGCGGACCGACGCCGTCTACGCCTACGACCTCGGCACCGGCCGGACCCGAAAGATCGCGGACGCCCCTTCCGGGTACGCCTTCACGGTCGGCGCGGGCCGGATCGTCTGGCAGACGATCGACAAGGACGACCACACGCGGTTCTGGTCGGTGCCGGTCTCCGGCGGGAAGCCCGCCGCCATCGACACCGGCGGCCCGGTCAAGGGGCGCGGTGAGAAGCTGACCGTGGTCGGCGACCGGGTGGCGTTCTCACTGGTCCAAGGCGGGGTCTTCACGTTCCCTTTGAGGGGCGGGCGCGTGACCCCCGTCGCCGGTGCGGAGCGGCACCACATCCTGCGCTGGCCGTGGGTGGCGACCCCGAGCGAGTACACGCAGGACCGCGAGCCCAGCTTCCGGGAGCTGCTCAACGCCGAGACCGGGCAGGCGAGCAGGGCGGTCGTCCGGCCGGGGGAGAGGTACGTCAGGTGCGGCGTGACGACGTGCGTCGGCATGAGGCCCGACGACACGCGCTTCTACCGGCTGCGCGACGGTTCGCGGGAACGGGACCTGCCCGGCTCCCCGGTGCTCGGGCTGGGCGACGACCGCTTCATGGCCGCCGATCCGCCTGGTGCCGCAGGCGGTCAGGTGCTGCTCGACCTGGCCACAGGCAAGCAGGGGGACCTGGGCCTGCGGCCGAGCGACAAGGGCCGGATGACCGGGGTGGAGCCGGGCATCCTCGACGGCGGCCTGGTGTCCTATGCGCTCAAGGACCAGTACGTGATCATCGACCTCGCCAGGATCCACTGATCTCCGCCTCAGGCGAGGGCGAGACCTGTCTCGCCCTCGCGGCGGCTACTTCCCGGCGCCCTTTCCGGGCAGGACCAGGCTGGTCCAGGGCCCGCTGGCGTAGTCGGCCAGGCGCCGGGCCTTCCCGGTTTCGATGTTGACCGCATACGTGCTGATTTGCTTGCGGGCGCTGAGGATCACGACCTCGGACGGGCTCTGCCAGATGGTGGCGCCGTGGAAGCCGTCGCCCTTCGGCAGACCGCGGATCGGCACCTTCCGCACGATCCGCCCGGTCTTGGCGTCGAGGACGGTGAGCGCCGGCTCCTTGTCCTTGTAGTCGCGGGCGACCACCGTGCGGCCGTCCGGAGCGAGCTCGCTGAAGAGGATGAACGTCCCGTCGAAGCGCACCGGCTTGCCCCCGCCGGTGACGGGCATCAGCCACATGTCGGTCTTGACGTTGCGGAGCAGCTGAGCGATGCCGGCCTTGATGCTGATGATCTCGAACTGGTCGGGGACCCGCACCGTCTTGCCGGTGCGTACGTCGATCAGCAGCCCGGTGTCCCTCTTGCTCCCCACCCGCGGATCGAAGCCCACGTACCGGCCGTCGTCGGAGACGACGAGCTGGGTGCCGATCTGGATCCGCTCCTCCTTCACCTTGAAGGGGGAGGTCGACACGGCGCCGGTCGTCAGGTCGCGGACCACGTGGGCCTGGGCCTCGCGGCTGTAGTAGGCGAGCATGCGCCCGTCCCGGCTGATCGCGATGGGGCTGTAACCGCCCTTGCGGGTGGATGCCAGCGCCTGCGGCACCCGGTACGTCGTGCCGGCGCGGGTGACCACCCGCCATTCCTGGACGCGGCAGTTGGTGACCTGAAGGTCCGCGGACACGTCGCAGGGCGTCTTGTACCCGTACTCGACCGCCCCCACCTTCCCGTCGGGCAGGTCGGCCACCGGGTCCGCGCTTTGCGGGGCGGCCGGGTGGGCCCCGCGGGGCCAGACCACCGTCCCGACCGCCACCGACGCCACCAGCGCCGCGACCGTCGCGACGGTGGTCGCCGCCATCGTGCCGCGCCGCCTGCGCCGGTGACCGGCGATGGCCGCGTCGGCCAGGCTCACCAGCGGTGCCTCCTCCGCGAGACCGCTCAGCGCCTCGCGCAGCCTGGTCATCGAACTACCTCCTGCAGGTACGGGTCAGCCAGCTCGGGCGCGAGCGCGCGCAGGCGGGCGAGGGCGTGATGGGTCTGGCTCTTGACGTTGCCGATCGAGCAGCCGAGCGCTTCGGCCGTCTGCGCCTCGGTGAGGTCCTCCCAGTAGCGCAGCACGATCACCGCCCGCTGCTTGCGGGTCAGCTTGGCCAGCGCCTGGCGCAGGACGATCCGGTCGAGCGTGGCGTTGTCATGGGAGGTGCCCTGCTCCGGTGGTGCGGCGCTCAGCACCTCGGGCCGGAGGCGGCGCCGCCAGGCCAGGTACTGGTTGACCAGGGCCTTGCGCGTATATGCCTCGGGATTGCCCTCCTTGGCCAGCTTGGGCCAGTGCTTCACGATCTTGGTCAAGACGCTCTGCAACAGGTCCTCGGCGAGGTGGGCGTCCCCCACGAGCAGGTACGCGGTCCGCATCAGCGCTTGCTGGCGGGCGAGCACGAACTCGCGGAAGCCGTCGTGACGATCCAATGTGCTGTCTCCTCTCGCCCCTTACCAATGCGGTCCTGGGACGAAAGGTTGCACATCCGTCTCTGCTTTCACATGATGAGGGGGCCCCGCTCTGGGACCCCCTCGCATCTGATAGGTCGCGTCTACGCGGGTGCGTACACGCGGTGGACGAACTCGGCGAGCTTGTTGTCCGGCAGCTCCTTCGCCAGATCGGCCTCGGTGACCATGCCCACGATCCGGTGGTTCTCGATCACGGGCAGCCGCTTGATCTGGTGCTGCGTCATCTTCTGCAGCGCCTCCTCGACGCTGCTGGCGGCGTCGACCCAGACCAGCCCGTGGGCGAGCTCGCTCGCGGTGGTCTGGTCGATGTCCTTGCCCTCGGCGCAACACTTGATCACGATGTCGCGGTCGGTGATGATCCCTTTGAGCCGGTCGTCGTCCCCGCAGATCGGCAACGCGCCGACCGAAAGATCACGCATCATCTGCGCGGCCGTGCGGAGGCTGTCGTGTTCGCCGACGCACTGCGCTCCGCGGTGCATCACGTCCTGGACTGTTTTTCCGACTCCCGATGTGCCCATTTCTACCTCCTCCGAGAGGGGTCGAAGGAATCTTCAATCTGAGCCCTACCCCGCCTGCGGGAGATCGCACGAGGTTTGGCGAGGGCCCTGGGCGGTATGCTCCCATCAGGGGACATATGAAAAAGATCGCCGCTGTCGCAGGACTCGTGGTCATGGCCACGTCCGGCGTGACCGCCGCCTTCGGAGACGGTACCGCCCAACACGAAGTGAGTCAGCAGCAGTACGACACCCTCATCTCCCAGTGCCGCTATGCCGACCAGGGCAAGGCGAAGTGCCGTGAGGCGGTCAAGGAGATGTACCGCATCGGCAAATACGACAAGACGCTCGACTGTCGCACGTATTCCGGCGTGACCGTATGCGGCACGCTCAAGCTCAGTAAGGCCGAACGCCAGTGCGTTCGCGAATCCGTCTCCGCGGGGCTGACGTACCGCCGCGCCGAGGTGGAGTGCTACGCCTTCACCTGAGGAGCCAGTTCCATGATCATCGTCGGCGTTGACGGCTCGAGAACCGGGTTGGACGCCGCCGGCTGGGCCGCCACGGAGGCGGCGCTGAGACAGGTGCCGCTTACCGTGGCGCACGCCGTTCCGAAGTGGGTCTGCGAGGAGACCGACGGCCACTACGCCGAGGTCGGGCGGTGGCTGCGCGAGGGCGCGAAATCGGTGCTGATCTCCGCGCGGGACCGCGCTCTGCGGGAGCGGCCGGAGATCACGGTGGAGACCGTCCTGCTGCCCGGAGACCCCCGCTCCGCCCTGGTCAAGGTCTCGGAGAACGCCGAACTGCTGGTCGCGGGCAGCCGGGGCGTCGGCGGCGTGCGCGGGCTGCTGGTGGGGTCCGTCGCGTACGGTATCGCCGCGCACGCGGTCACGGACGTCGTCCTGGTACGCGCCCGCCCCTCGACCCCGCGCGGCGAGATCGTGGTGGGGGTCGACGGTTCTCCCGGGGGCGTACGGGCGCTGGGCTTCGCGTTCGCCGAGGCCGAATTGCGCGGTACGAAGCTGCGCGCCGTACACGCGTGGGCCTGGCCACATCCGAGCGGGTTCGAGCCGGCCGACCGCGACGGCGAGCTGGACCAGTCGCGCGAGCTGGACGCGCTCCTGGCGGGGCACCGGGAACGGCATCCGGGGGTGGAGGTGGTGCCGGAGGTCGTGCACGGCCACCCCGTCGAGGTGCTGCGGGAGGCGGCGGCCGAGGCGGATCTGCTGGTGGTCGGCACGCACGGGCGCAGCCAGTTCGCCGGGATGCTCATGGGCTCGATCAGCCAGGCCATGCTCCACCACGCCCCCTGCCCGCTCGCCGTGGTCCGCAGGGAGCGGGTCTGAAAGTTACACGCCGATCCCGGCGTTCGCGCAGGCCGCCGCCTCGCGCGGGGCTCGCCGCCTTCCCGTCGTACCGGCGCCGTCCTTACGATCTGCGCAGGCTACGACGGGAGAGCAGACGATGCGCAGGACCAGCACCTTGCTGGCGGCGATGCTGGCGTTCGCCGCGGCGGTGTTATTCGTGACGACCACGCAGGCCAGCGGTGCCGCCGCCACCCGGATCATGCCCCTGGGCGACTCGATCACCGGCTCTCCGGGCTGCTGGCGGGCCCTGCTCTGGAACCGGCTCCAGAGCACCGGCTACACCAACATCGACTTCGTCGGCACCCTCCCGCCGCAGGGCTGCGGCGTCGCGTACGACGGCGACAACGAGGGCCACGGCGGCTACCTGGCCACCAACATCGCCAACCAGAGCCAGCTGCCCGGCTGGCTCTCGGCGACCAAACCCGACATCGTGCTGATGCACCTCGGGACGAACGACGTGTGGAGCAACATCGCGCCGGCGACGATCCTCAGCGCGTTCACCACGCTCGTGAACCAGATGCGGGGCAGCAACCCCAACATGAAGATCCTCGTCGCCAAGATCATCCCCATGAACCCGTCCACCTGCGCCGACTGCGGCCAGCGCGCCGTGAACTTCAACAACGCCATCCCCGCCTGGGCGGCCGCGACCACCACGCAGCAGTCGCCGATCACGGTGGTGGACCAGTGGACGGGGTTCAGCACGAGCACGGACACCTACGACGGAGTGCACCCGAACTCGGCCGGTGACCAGAAGATGTCCGACAAGTGGTACCCGCCCCTGGTGAGCGCCCTGTCGGGGATCACCCCCACCTCGACGCCCACCGTCACTCCCACTCCCACTCCCACTCCCACCCCCACTCCCACTCCCGGTGGCGGGTGCACGGCGACGTACAAGAACGCCAACCAGTGGCAGGACGGCTTCCAGGGCGAGGTCACCGTCAAGAACACCGGCGCCTCGGCTATGAGCGCGTGGACGGTGCAGTGGACGTTCGCGAACGGGCAGCGGATCAGCCAGCTCTGGAACGGCACGCTGAGCGCGAACGGCTCCGCGGTGACCGTGCGCAACGTGGCCTGGAACGGCTCGCTCGCGCCGGGGGCCTCGACCACGTTCGGCTTCATCGCCTCGTGGAGCGGCACGAACACCGCCCCCACGCCCACCTGCTCCTAGTTCGCTGTGATGGGGGCCACTCTGGGCTCGGCCAGCCGCACGTAGTCGTCGGTGACCAGCGCGACGGACCGGTCGAGCCTGGCGGCGTTGAAGTACAGCTCGGGCTGGTCGAGCAGCGTCGGGTCCGCGATCAGCTCGAGCCGGGGGTCGTAGCTGAACGGGAGCACGGTCCCGCTCATGCTGCCGGCCAGCTCCTCGGCCTTGTCCTTGGCGGCGAAGGCCACGTACGTGCCGTCCAGCAGCGACTTGACCGCCTGCAGGTCGAGCCGGGCGTTGCCGGGCACGACGGCCAGCACGTGCCGGGTCTGCTTCTTGCCGATCTTGACCATCACGACGAGGCACTTGGCGGCCTGCGCGACGTCGTGCCCGCGCAGGGCGCTGACCTCGTCGGTCCGCCCCTCCGGCGCGTGCTCGATCACCCGGTAGCGGGCGCCGGCGGCGTCCATGTCGGAGATCAGCCGCTCGTACAGCTCACCAGCCACTGCTCAACAACTCCTTCGCCGCGGCGATCCGGTCCTCGTCGCGCTGGTAGAACACCCACTGCTTGATCTTCTTGCCGCGGATCAGGCCCGCCTTGGCGAGCACCTTGAGGTGCTCGCCGCAGGTGGGCTGGCTCACGCCGAGCTTCTCGGCGATGAAGAGCGAGCAGACTCCGTCGCGTACGAGGTCGCCGTCGCGTTGCGGCGGGAAGTGGCGCTCGGGATCACGCAGCCAATCGAGGATCAGCAGCCGCTTGTCATTGGCCAGTGCCTTGACCAGGTCGACGTCCAGCACAAAGGTATTATGGCAATTAGCTAATTACCTGTCTACCTAGGACTGGGTCACGACGGGCGCCCCTTCGCTGGCCTGCACCAGCACGAACCCCTGCCCGCTGAACGCCAGCTGCATGGCCTCCCCGCTGCCCCGCCCGATCAGCGCTCCCGCCTTCATCGTCCGGTTGACGCCGACGTGCAGCCCCGTGCTCCAGCACACGGCGGACTGGCCGTCGGCGTATGTGGGCATGCGGGCGGCATCGAGCAGCACCGGCGTGCCGTGCGTGGTCACCGCCACCCACCCGGTCCCGGTGACCGTCGTGTTGAACAGCCCGCCCGCCGCGATCCCGGCCCCCTGCACGCGCTGGATATCCCAGGTGAGCTGCGGCTGGAACGCCAGCAGATTGCGCCCGTTGACGGTGATCCCCTCGTTCTCCAGGTAGAACAGGTGGATGTCGTCGGCGTTGTCGGCGAGGTAGAGCAGCCCCTCGCCGCGTACGCGCATGAGGGACGCGCCCTCGCCCGTCACGGCCTTCTTGAACAGCTTGCCGAGCCCGCCGCCCTCGTAGTCGAAGTCCATCTTCCCCTGGAAGGCGACCATGGAGCCCTGCTTGGCCAGGACCTCGTGCGGCAGCTGCACGCGCAGCATCTTGCCGTTCTGGAGCGCGAAGCCGGGGGGCAACTGCTGGGACTCGAGATTGCCGAAAATGGAGCTACGCACGGTTGGACCTTCCTAGGCTCGGGAGGGGACGCTACGGCCCACCGTACGCAAACTTTTCACAAAAGAAGCCGCCGGCTAGAACTGCCCTCGGGCCTCTTCCACCCACGCCAGGACGGTTGCCGCTTTCTCGGCGCCGGCGATCTCAGCGGCCTCGTCCAGCACCGCCACGGCGTCCTCACGCCGCCCCTCCGCAGCAGCGATATACGCCAGCCCCACCAGATTGGCCGCCACCCCGGCCATGAACCCGAGCTCCCGGCGCAGCCGTACGGACTCCTCCAGCCGTTCGCGCGCCGCCGGCAGCCGTCCGGCCATGTGTTCGGCGATGCCCAGGTGGCGCAGGACGTACGAGAGGGTCAGCTTGTCGCCGGCCTGCGTCGCCAGCTCATGGGCCCGCTCCAGAGCCGCCGCCGCGGGCGCCTCGTCCCCGCGGACGACCTGATGGAAGGTCCCGACCCAGAGCAGCGCCTCACCCTCACCCCGGACATCTCCGAGCGCCCGGTAAAGCTCCGCGGCCCTCTCGAACAGCCTCAGCTCTTCGTCGCCCTGCTCGCCCTGCCCATCGAGAAACCGGCCGTGCATGATCCGCCCTCGAACCAGCGCCAGATCGGCCTCCACGCCGTCCAGCCCCCGATCGGCGGCCTCCAGCCCGGCCACATCCCCGCCGAAAACGGCCCGCTCATAGAGCTCCTTGGCCCGCTCAAGCCGCCCGTCCATGCCCACCACTCCCATCAGATCCGGGGGAGCGAGGGAATCGGGCCGCCCCTATCCCTTGCCGGCCGCCGTCGCCAGATCCCGTACGACCTGAATCAACTCGGCCGGATCGAACGGCTTGGTCAGATAAGCGTCGACCCCGATCCCCAACCCCCGCCGCCTATCATCGTCCTGTGCCCGCGCCGTGATCAACACCACCTTGATGTGACTGGTGGCCTCCTCGGTCCGCAACCTCTGCGCCGTCGTCCATCCATCCAGGCACGGCATCATCACGTCCAACGTGATGACGTCCGGCATGACGTCGAGCACGCGATCAAGGCAGTCCTGCCCATCGGTGGCGGTCGCGACCTCGAACCCCTCCAGGTTCAGGTTGACCGCGATGAGCTGCCGGATGACCTCGTCGTCGTCCACGACCAGTACTTTCCCAAGAACCTCGCCCACGGGCGCCAAGGTAACCTGTAGCGGGGTCGTCACGGGTGGTTTTCGCTGGATGTGTTCAAGGACCTTTATCGTGTGCCGAGTGGTGCCGGGATGCTGATAGCCTTATCACTCGTCGAGCCCCCTTAGCTCAGGGGATAGAGCACCGGCCTCCGGAGCCGGGTGCGTAGGTTCGAATCCTACAGGGGGCACACGATCTTGATCAGCGGTTCCGGCCGCTGACCAGGGCAAACATCGCAGGTACGGGCGGGCCTCCAGTCTCACGGAGTCCCGCCCGTTCTCGTTGACGCTCGCTGGTCGTGGGCCAGTTGTGGGCCGCTATCAGCGAGCTCATCAGAGCCTTGATGTCGAGGTGCCTGACAAGCCTCACGGCCTCCGAGCACCCGCAACTGCTCGGAAGCGTCCCCGGCACTTGCATGCCAAAGCACGATGTGACGTCAGGACCTGAACGACGGCCGGTTCATAGGCAGCCTCCGCGCTGCGATCCGCCCCGGGAGCGCAGCCGTGCCTGGCACAACGCCCCTCACACAGACCGCCTGCAGGAATCTCTCTTACGCGATCTTCAGGATTACTGCCGCCGCCGGTGGCCGGTAGCACACCGAGCAGTTGCTGCGTAGCCAGCAGCACCGCCCGGTCAGCTTCAAGGCTTATCGACAGGTGTGCGAGGACCGCAGGGGAAAGACCGGACTCAGCAAGCCGCTCGGAGACCGTAGACAACCTGTGCGGAAGCTCCAGCAATCTGGATGAGCCACGAACGTGAATTTCGGCTAGCCCAAAAAGCGTAAACAGCTCATCCTGCACGCTAAAGTTCTCCCCTGACTTCTGAATAAAAACTAGTAGACTCAGTGTGGCCGCCGGACAAGAGAAGGGCTCGCACGTGCTCATCCCCGCTGAGATAGGTGGAGTTCCCGTACTGATCGAGGCCGTCGCAGGGCCAGGAAGAGAACCGACTTCCCGCAGCGAGCGCCGGACTGAGCTCCTAGAGGATATGTTTGCGCGCGCTCAGACAGTAATTGAAAGCGTCGCCTTATCGGCGATGGATGTTAGGAAGAAGCTTGCATCTCATGTGATTCCACCGGACCAGGTTGAAGTCCAGTTCGGAGTCAAGTTTTCCACGCAGGGACAAATAGTTATTGCGAGCGCCGGCATGGAGGCCTCGTTAGCCGTAAAACTCATCTTCAATGGACCCGCCATCGTGGATGATGATGACACTAGCTCCGCAAACGCCCAGACGCTAAGGGTGGATAGCGATGAATGAGATTTCGGCGGCAATTGGGAAGCAATTCAATGAGCCACTGCTCTTCCTCGGCCGCATTCTTGACGGCACGGGCAGGCGAACGGGAACCTGTTTTCAGGTGGCCGACGGATATCTCGTTACGGCGTACCACGTTATCGAGTCAGCGTCGGAAGGCGACTCTGTTCAATATGAGTCGATGGATGGTCATATGCGCTCCGTTGCATTTCTGGAGCGCTTCGACAGCGAGCACGACATCGCTGTCCTGAAGACTCATACTAAATTCGCAAGGAACGTTCCATTCCTTGCACTGTCTGATGCACAAAGGCCAGATACACCAATCCACCTTACGGGGTTTGCAGAGATACCCGACGCCACGAGGCCGTCTGGATACGCCGAATACGACTTTCGTCGAACAACGGGCACATGGGAAGGTGTGGCGAGGGAGTCTCCCAGTGGCGTACTGATGGCCCAAGCCCGGGCTGACGGCACAGCAGTTGGAATGAGTGGATGTCCGGTACTGCGCACATCAGATGGCGCAGTCGTCGGCATACTTAGCAACCGCTACAACACAGATAGCGCATGGTCAGCAGGCCGGATATCGATAGGCAGGATAGAAGATCTAGAACCACTACTGCCTAAGGACCTATCGGTTGCAATCGAGCGCAGCTCTCCCTACACCGATAGTGATCGACAAAAATGGCTCCAGGAGGCTAAGTTTGACCGATCCAAGTGCCAAGCAGATCCCTATTTTATTCAACCGGACGAGTGGGAGAAGAAATGGGCCGAGGGCGTAAGCGCCCTGGCACGTGGGGACGTTATTATAGTCACTGCGCTACCTGGAGTCGGGGCAACAACCTTCGCTGAACAACTCCTTGCCCGCAGCACTGACACCGAACTACAGATGGCGAGACTGGAACCGGGCGACTGGGACGAACCGTCTTCAGAAGCCCTTCCCCGACGGTCAAAGCGCGCTTACATACTAGATCTAAGCGACCCGGAACATGACCGCCCTTCAATAGCCTTCATACAAGACCTGAGTAATGTTGCAGAAGAATACTTGGCGCTACAGTCTAGGCTAATAATCACTATATCGAGCGACCTATGGCGAGGGCGAGGCATCAGACAGATCCCTCATCTCTGCGTCATTAATATCGATACGTCGCCAAACCCGCGGAGGCTGGCAGAGCACTATCTCAGTCTGCGTGACGAGAAACTGCGCGAGGAGATCAGATGGGATGACCTATCCTCGTATCTCGAGGGAATGAGCGCTGTGCAAACACTCGAAGCTGTCGACACAATCCTTTCAACATATAAATCCTATACAGATGGCGATACGGAGCCTATCCACAAGCGCATTACAGAAGCACTAGACAATCACGCCGACACACTCGATCTGCTCTTTTCCGACCCTGCCCGGGACCGTACGCGCGATCAGGTGCCGAGTAGGCGCGATAAGCTTGATGACCTGCTTCCTTTGTCCCTAGAAGATCGTTGCCTCCTCATTGCGCTAGCCATTCGTGGCGTGGCACGGCTCAGCCAATTCGAGATGGAGAGTAAGCGCCTTCAAGATATTGTAGGCGGTGTTTCTTCGCCCGCAAGCAACACAGCGACCCCTGGAGATATCCTCGCAGGACCAGGACTACGAGGTCGGATACGCTATATTGATGCGAGAGTCGACGCACATGAAGTAATACGAATGAAGCGCCCAAGCCTTGGCCCCGCTACCATCAGATACGTATGGGACAATTACGCGGCCATCCGCGAATCTATAGCTGACTGGATGACAAGCCAGGCCTCTGAAGACGATGAATGGAAAACTATAGCCAGGGACTGGCTATCCTCTCTTGTTCGTCGACATCAAGACGTAGATTTCATCAAAGGCAGTCTTGCAAAGGTAGCCCATCAGCATAAACAGCGGAATATTTTGGCTGACGTTCTCCGCGATGCTGCTTTGGATCCTCACATGCAGCGTCGTTGCGAAAGGCTCCTCTATGACTGGGCATGGCAGGTCGACCGCCAAAGGACAGTTCTCTCTGTATGTGCACGACTTCTGCGCACTGACCGCAAGAGCATTGCACTGATACGGCTAAAACGCGTCGCTGACGCACCAAAGCTGTCTGCCGGCGCGCAAGAGGGACTCCTTGAAATCTTTCGAGAAGTCGCACGAGATGACGAACTTCAGAAGTGGTTCCTGAACGCCATACGATCATGGTTTCCGAAGACTGCTGCTGCGACGATTCCAAAATCGGCTAAGTTGGCATTCGCGGCGGCCATGGACACCGAGGTCGAGGGTGAACCATGGCTTCTCTCCAATGATGCGCGGGGTTCGGACGTGGACCGCATGTTGGGAGAGGTTATATCGGAACTCACGGAGATCCACGGTGCAGACAAGTCACTAGCAGCTTTGGTCGTTAGAGCGGGGCCCGACGATGACCTATATCACGCCTTGATCCGGCGGATAGCAGCTGCCGCCATGACCTACGGCCTTCTCCAATCGATTTTCAACCTGAGCTATAGGCTTAACGAGGCTGGCGCTAAAGTTGGACGCAATCCTATCCGGGACATTGATGCAGTAATTCGCACAGAGCATCAAGTGGCCGTGAGTAGACGTGATCAGTCAATCCCACCCACTGTCGCTCAATGATGATGTATCGTACAGGATTCATAGGATTCGCAATCGAGCAGCTGCAGCTTCCGTCCGCCACAAGCGGATTCCACTTCCAGGCGCGTATCAGAGGAAGGTATAAACGAGGCCGCACTAAACATGTCAGCCGGGAAAGCTACGTGCATGACTATGTCTTAAGCATGGCCCGCAAGATCGCCCAGGAATGGGATGTAGATGAGGCTGCAGCGGCGGAATCTGCGATCAACGCTGTGCTTGGAAAGCCAGCTAAATGCAAGGACAGAATTTTTCGCGATCTCACTGCATGTGGTGTACTTAGTTTGAGCAGCGAAACCCTTCACGCTTTTATCCAACTGCGGCACGATCAAGCTCGGGTCGAACGGCTTCGTTTTCTCAAGGAGCACCTATATACCGAACCCGTCCTCTTGGCAATCGAGTTCCTCGAACGTAATCCAGAGAGTATCGAGATCGACGATCTGGATGTCCACAAGTTCTTCGAATTTGCGAACAAGGTGCAGCAAGCGGAGCGTTGGTGGGCTCCTCTCATGCATGCCTGGAGCGAACTAGCCAAACAGACGCAATCAACTGAAGCTGTTGGCGAGGCAATGAAGATACTACTCGAAGCAATCCAACGCCTCGACTTCAGATTAACGGAACGCTTCGAGCTTCCGACAACCCCTACGCTACGCAGCCCGAATGACTTACAGAGTGATCGGCAGAGGCCGTAAGGGCCGACACTTCGGCCTCCGCAGAATGTCACCCCGATGGTCCTGGCCTACGACGATGCTGCTGAGGGGTCTGAACCTGATCAGGCTTCAAGGGCGGCTTCAATTCGGCGATTGATTTGGCTGTCGCGCCCGTCGAGGCACTTGGCATAACGCTTGAGGAGAACTTCAACGCTGTTGCCTGCGCGCTCCGCTACGACCGTCGCGTCAACGCCTGCATTTAGCCATGTGGACAGGGCAGCGTGACGCAGGTCGTAAGGCTTGCCCGCGAGGGGTGAGGCCATCTGTTGCGTAGTTAGGGCGAAACGGCGAGCCTCTTCCCAGGCCCGTGAGTAGGTAGAAGCACCGAGAACGCCACCGCGCTCGTTGCGGAATAGCCGTCCGTCAGGGGCCGTGCCGAACTCTTCGAGATGCGACCTTAGGATGTGAACGAGTTCTGGCGGGATTGGCACGGGCCGGACATCCCGTTCCTCTCTCTGCTTGAGCCCGCGCTGATCGTGTACGGTCCCGCTGTCCGTCCACTGCTTGCCGCTGCTTGGGCGGGTGATCTCGAGAGTGAGCAATCCCCACCCTTCCTCGGGCAGGTGACAGTCAGTCTTGCGAAGGCCCACTGCCTCAGCCGGCCGAAGACCGGCGAAGTACAGCGCGGCGAAGAATGCCACCAGGCGGCGGCCTCTCCCACGGTGCCAGCTTCCGACGTAGGAGAGGCTTACGAGCAGTTCGCGAGCTTGGGCGGGGTTGACCACGCATCGCCGGTCAACGGTGTTGTCCCTGGCCACCTTCTTCTGCTTGACGCGCTTGAGCGGGTTCTCGATCAGTTCGCCGAGGTCGATAGCGTATTCCAGAGCGGTGTTGAGGCCGCGGCGTCGGCGGGCTGTCGTGTCCGCGGCCGCTCGCTTGCCGTCGCGCGTGAGGGTGAGTTCCTCGCAGATGTTGCGGGTCACGATGGGGTCGGCGAGGTCACTCACCCTGATAGTGCTCTTGCTGAGCAGGTGAACGGCGTCTTTAAGGCGAAGCGGGGCCACCTCGTCCTCCTCGCGAGGTATGAGGGCCCACTGCATCGCAGCTCTGATCTCTCTCTTGCCGAGGCCGGCAGCCTCGTCGGTCAGGAGGGCGAACGTGGCCACGGTGAGGCTATCCACGATGCTCTCGCGGGTCTTGGCGGCAGCGCCCTTCCACCTCATGTGGACATACTTGCGGGAGAAGTCGTACCAGCTCAGGCTGACCTTTTCCGTCTTTGTCATGGAGGCGGGCAGGCCGGTGAGCGTGTCGAAGGGTTCGCCCTTCTTGGCGGCCTTGAGCAGGTCGGCGCGGAAGTGGTCGGCGAGGGCGCGGGTGAGGAAGGACTTGGACTTGGGTTCGGTGCCGACCTTCCAGCGGAGTTCGTAGGGCTTGGCGCGGCCCTTGCGCTGGCGGATGGTCCAGATGACGACGTCGAGGGTTTCCATGTGCTGTCCTCCTAGGCTGCGGTCTGCTCGAAGGTGCTGAGCCAGGCGTCCAGGTCGCAGCGGCGGACCTTGCGCTTGCCGTTGGGGAATTTCAGGGACCTTGGGCCGCGGCCGGTGTTCAGCCAGCGGTAGAAGGTGGATTTCGGGACGTCGATCTCGTCGAGGACCTCGGCGATGGTGAGCAGGGCCTTGGGACGCGTTGTCATGGTGGTGGCTGCCTTTCGGGCATCGTGATCGGTGCTGGGTGATGCCTCGGCGGTTGTGCTTGGCGGCTGGTCGCCGAGGGTGCCCGCGGGTGGTTGGGCGGGGGTGAGCCGTCCCAGCCGTCCCAGGGTCATTTCCGCAGGTCAAGCCTGGGACGGCTTGATTTGGTGGGACGGGTCATGCCGTCCCGGCGATGGAAGCCGTCCCGCTCTGACCTGCGGTGACGAGGCTGGGACGGCTGGGACGGCTGTCCCTCTCGATCGGCACCACATCGGCCTCTGGGATAGGGCCGAGGGCTGGGCAGTAGCGCGCCCACGGGTCGGCGAAGTCCGCCCTCTGATAGCCCTTGGCCTGCTGGCCGTTGGGGAAGCGGATGTTGCCCGAGCGGATGTCGTACTCGCGCAGCATCGTGCCGAGCTTCATCGCGGTCAGTCCGGCAGGGCCGTGATCGGCCCATTCGCTCTCAGAGTCGCTCTTGAGGCGCTCCAGCAAGACGGCGGTAGGTAGGGCGGTGTCGGGGCCGAACGCAGTACGGCAGGCGGCCAGCAGTCGCACTCGGGCCGAGGTTTGGTCGTTCTCGTCGGCCTCGGCGGTGAGGGTCAACGTGGCGGTGCGGGCGCGATCAGGCCAGTTCTCGCCCGCATGGTCAGCAACGATGACGAGGGGTTCCCAGGTGTCGGCGGCGCGGTCTTCTACCGGCATGCTGGGTTCGGCCGCTTCCAAGACGGACAGGTCAGCGCGGAGCCACAGATTCAGGTCGGTGGCCAGTTCGCGGAGAGCGGGCCGGTCTCGGCGATGCCGATAGGGAGCGGCGTTCTCGCCGGGGGCGCGGCGGCGCATGCGGATGACGACGGCGCGGTCTTCGATGGTGTCGGGCATGGCTCCGATGCCGGCGAGTGCTGCCATGGCGAAGGTCGGGATGCTTTCGACGCGGTTGGTGGCGGCGTCGTAGCGCTTGGCCGGGCGGTTGCGCTGGTGGCCGGCGTTGAGCAGGCCGCGGAGGTCTTCGTTGCCGTCGGCCTTGGGGCCGAAGATGGTGTCGGCCTCGTCCACAAGCATGGTCGGCGGGTCTTCGGTGATGGAGCGGTAGACGGCGGCGCTGGAGGAGTTGACGGTGATGAACGGCTCGTGGCAGGTGGCTTCCACCACGTCCAGGAGCCGGGACTTGCCGCAGCGCTTTTCCGGGCCTCGGATGACCAGGCGGGGCGCGTGTGCCCACGCGGGCTGGGCGTGGGTGGCGGCGATCCAGAGGGTGACGGCGTCGGCGGCCTCGGGGCTCGGCAGGATGACGTAGCGGGTGAGCGCGGCGCGTAGTCGGTCGAGCAGGGTGGCGCCGGCGGGCGTGCGGTCGTTCATGGGTGGTGCTCCTTGGTTGGTGTTCATGCGGCCCTGCGACGGCGGGGCTGGACTTGCATGCCTGCGGACAGGCCCGAGGCGATGACGGCGGCGATCTCGCGGGGTGGGTTCGGGTCGCCTTCGGCGTTGGCGGTCTCGGCGGCGGACTGGAGGGCGGTGATGACGACCTCGGCGGTCAGCACGCCGCGCGTGACGAGCTGGCCGAGGTTGAAGGCGGCGGTGTTGAGGCTGCGGTTGCGGGTACCGCGCCGGGCGGTGGCCACGCGTTCGAGCTCGCCGCGTAGCGCGGCCTCGACGTACCGGCTCAGGCGGTGGCTGGGTAGGCAGGCCGGCAGATCGGCGGCGCTCAGCGAGGGCGGTGCGGCGGGTGTGAGCGCCTCGGCGAGCCAGACCGGGAGGGGGGCGGGTGGTAGGTCGCGGGTGATCTCGTAAGGGCCGGTGCCGTCTGGCTGCGTGACGTGGCTTCCGGGGCCGACGACGTAGCCACCGCAGGCGCGGGTGTCGATCAGCCAACCGAGTCCACCCTTGTGGCCTGCGCTGTTGCGCAGCCTCAGGCCCTCGGGCGGGGTGAAGTAGAGGTGCGTGCCGCCGCGCCGGGTGCGGACGGTGAACGTGTCGTCGGGGTATGGCTGGTCGTGCTCGGCGCACAGCAGGCGAAAGACGTGCTCTCCGTTCTGCGGGTGATGCTGGGCGAGGCCGACGGGCGGGTGCTCGCCGGGTTTGGGCTGGTCGAGGTCAATCACGACCAGCCTGGACGGGCCGCAGGCGATGCCGATGTTGTACGGCTGGCGTGGCCAGAAGGCGGCGATGCGGTCGGTGTCGGTGGTGGCGTGTCGCTCCCAGTCGGTGAAGCCGCGCAACGGCTTCTTGCCGCGTGGGGTGAGTGGGAAGACGCACCAGCCACGAGCGGCGGCCTTGAGGGCGGCGCGGGTCAGGTCAGGCCACCCCATTGGACGCCTCCTTGGCCGCAAGGAACCGGGGGCGGTAGCCCTCGGCAGGGACGTGGATGAGTGCGTCCAATGGGGTGGCGCTGTGTGCGTCGAGCGTGAGCCGACCCCGGCCGAGGTGGTTGAGGTCTTGCAGGTGTGGGCGTGGTGCGGTCGTTCGGGTGTAGTGGTGGGGATGGGTGCTGGTCGGTGTCATGCTGGCAGTGCCTTTCCTCGTGATCGGGGTGGGTGGCCTCGGCGGTTGTGCTTGGCGGCTGGTCGCCGAGGCCGTATCCCGGTGCCGCGTGAGCGTGGCTAGAACGGCGGCTTGTTGCCCGTCGGGGCGCTGGTGGCCCACGTGTCGGGTGCGCCGCTGTTGTGGCTGGTAGGGGCCTTGCGGGCCGCTCTGGCGGGCTTGGCGGTGGCGAAGCGCAGGGATGGGCCGATCTCGTCAACGGTCATCTCGAAGACGGTGCGGTGTTCGCCCTCGCCGGTCTCGTAGGTGCGCATCCGGAGCTGTCCGGAGGCGATGACGCGGGTGCCTCGGGTGAGGGACTCGCAGATGTGCTCGCCGAGGTCGCGCCAGGCCGAGCAGCGCATGAACAGGGCCTCGCCGTCTTCCCACTGCTCAAGCTGCTTGTTGTAGGTACGCGGGCTTGAGGCGATGGTGAAGGTGGAGACGGCCGTACCGGTCTGGGTGAAGCGGAGTTCGGGGTCGTTGGTCAGGTTGCCGATGATCGTGATGGTGGTCTCGCCGGACATGGCGGGTTCCTTCCGCGTGAGACTGGGTTAGTGGGTGCCGTCGCGGTACAGGCGCCGGGCGTAGACGTAGAGCTGCCAGCCGAGGCGGGGCCGCATGCCAGTGCCGTCGCAAGCACGGCAGGTGCGGTTCTTGCCGCCGGGGCGGCATCGCAGGCAGACGCCCCAGGGCGAGGCGAGACAGAACCCGATGTAACTGAACGTGACGATCGGTAGGCAGAGGGCTAGAAGGGCGACGACGGTGGCCATGTGGGCCTCCAGGGCCGTTTCCGGAGTTTCCGCAGGTCAGGGTCTAGGTGTTAGGTCGCAGGTCAGATGCCGTTTCAGGCTCTAGGTGGGCCTCTAGACCTAGAGGGGTCTGCCTCTAGGTCTAGAGGCGATCGGCTGGGTTACGACGCCTTGCCTCTGTCGCGCTGGGTGACTGCGGTGACGATGTCATCACGGGTGATGTCGATGCGGTTCGCGCCCTTGCCGCCGCCCTCCGGCGTGCCCCAGACCTGCATGGTCTTGATGCCGTACGGCTTGAGCGCGGTCGTGAGCTGGGCCGTCTTCGCGCCGCCCTCCAGTCGTGCCCATACGCCGTAGATGTCGGGCCGCAACTCGGCGAGGCGATCCACGATTGCCTCGTTCCATACCTTGGTCTCGGACGGCGGGACTACAGTGAGGATGTCGGCGAGCAGGTCGAAGGTGGGCGTGAGCTGCTCGGGTGTCTCGCCGAGGGCGTGCCCGCTCAGTGCTCCTGTGCTGGCCCGTAGTGCGTGGGCGCGGTCGGCGATGCGTTGTGTGGTGGGTGTGTCCAGGTAGGCGGTGCGCACGACCTTGGGCATCGCGGTTGCGCCGAGCAGGTAGCCGATACCGGCGTCCATCTTGGGCTGGAAGACGGTGGCGCGGATGCCGTTCTTGTAGGCGGATGTGCCAAGGATCATGTCGTTTTCAAGTTGGCCGGCGACGCGCAGGCAGAACCGGATGGTGACGTTCGCGCTGATGCCGGTGGGCAGGCTGTCCTTGTCCGGGCGCTGGGTGGCCAGCACCAGGATCACGCCGAGGGCGCGGCCGAGCTTGATGATGAACTCGGCGTCATCGCCCGCCTTGTTATCCTCTCCGGAGTCTGGTGCGTAGGTCCGAATCCTGCAGGGGGAACGCGATCTTGGCTGGCGGTTCTAGTCGCCGACCAGGACGAACACCGTACAAAAGGGGCGGGCCTTTCCTGGAGTCCCGCCGACTCGCTGACGCTCGCAGGTGGATTCCCGTGCAAAGGCTTCACCGATCCGCGAACGTATTACTCCCTTGCCGAGACAACCCGGCTGGCATATGTGTGAGACATCGCCTGCTGGAGGAAACTTTGGCACCCAACCGATGGCCGACCGGCACCTTCATGCACCGTTTGACGGACGAGCTGCGCTCGGAGCTCCTGGGGCTCGGGATCTTGCGCTCGTTCCCACCCGGGCACGTGCTGATCAGCCAGGGAGATCGCGGCACATCGGTTTGGATCCTGTTGGACGCGCTGGTCAAGGTGACCGGAGGCGTTGAGAACGGTGTGGAGGCGACCCTGGCGATTCGGGTGTCGGGTGACATCGTGGGTGATATGGCCGCTATGGATGGGTCGCCGCGGTCGGCGACTGTGACCACCTGCGGGCGCGCTGTCTGCCAACAGGTCAAGGGCCCGGTATTTCGCTCTTTCGTGGCCCGGCGCCCGGCCGCGGCGCTGGCGCTGACGCAGGTTGTGGCCGAGCGGCTGCGTTGGGCCAATCAACGGCGCCTCGACTTCGCCGGGTACGAGACGAAGATCTGCCTGGCACGCGTGCTGATCGCGCTGATCTCGCGGCACGGCCGCGCCACGGATGACGGAGTGAGCATAGGCATCCCGCTCACGAGAGCCGAGCTGGGCCTGCTGGTGGGCGCCAAGGAGATCACGACGCAGAAGGCGCTGCGCGAACTGGCCGCGGAGGGGGTCATCCGACGAGGGCACCGCGACGTAGTGGTGAAGGACCTGGCAGGGCTGACTGCGCTCGCCGACCTCCCGTTCCTCGCCAAGCCATATTTCTAAGGCTTCTCCCGCCGGATGGTGCCTCACGCTAGAGCCCCACCCGCTCATTGGAGATGCCATGGTCATGCACGATTACCACGTCCTGCTCACAGCTGACATCGAGAACTACGGCGGCCGCACCGACGCCCAACAGCGAACCCTCCAGTCCGGCCTGATCAGCGCTATCGAGACGGCGGCGGATCGCGTTCAGCTGGACCACGAGTCGTGGTCGCGCCAGGTGGGCGGTGATTCGCTGACCGCAGTCCTTCCCGCCGAGCCGGGCCCTCTCGTCACGATTCCTCTTCTCCTCGACCAGTTCCTGACCGAGCTGGATGTGGCCATCGCGGCGCACAACAGCCGACGCGCCGATCCCACCTGGGCCCGGATGAGAATACGGCTGGCCGTCCACGTCGGACCGTTGCAGTTGGACGGTGCGGCCGGGTGGCCTGGGCAGCACGCGGTACAGCCCGCGAGGTTGCGTGATTCGGCACCGATCCGGGCCGCGCTCGACATCTTCCGCGACGCCGACCTAGCGCTGATCATTTCGCGGGAGGTGTTTCGCGACTACGTGTCACAGGGCCCAGGGCGGCCCAGGCCGTCGGAGTTCCTGGAGGTTGCGGTGGCGGAGAAGAAACAGAAGTACCCGGCATACCTGTACGTGCCGCACTTCGATGTCCACGACATGGAGCCTCCGGAATCCCCGCTGCCCAGCGACGACGCCCCGTCCACACCTCCGTCGGGCAGCGGATCGATCAAGAACCGGGTCAACAAAGGCGACATCTTTTTCGCGCAAGGAAACATCAACCTCACTCATGACCCTGAGCGGAGGAAGAAATGAGCGACTCCCCGCCTGAGGAATCGGGCCCTGAAGCCTCGCAGCCGGAAGAACCGCTGGTCGAGGACGCCTCGCCCGAGGAGGAGGACGAGACATTTCAGGAACCCGACAACCAACCAATCCGTCATCAAATGGCCACCTCCCGGCAGGAGTGGCAGGAACGTCGGCAGAGCTTGGACGACCTGTACGCCGACGAACTGTCCAGCCCCGGCACCCGGGACCTGAGCGGCCGCGTGAGCAACCGCGTCAAGAAGGGAAACCTCTGGTTCGCCCAGGGCGACATCCACATAGGCCAGGGGCGGCCACAACCGACAGCGACGATCAACGAACTGACGGAAACCGAGATCGCGGACCTACGGCGAACGCTGGTACCGACCCAGTCACAAACCGAAATAGGCAGGCTGCTCGACAGCCGGCGCCTGATCCTGCTCGGTGGAGCGGCAGAGACGGGAAAGGCGACCACGGCCCTGGCGGCGCTACTCGACTGGGGTGGCAGGGTGAGCTGGATCATGCCGTACGGAGCGAGCACGCCGAACCCCCGCGACTGGAAACTGGAATCGGGTCACGGCTATCTGCTGGACCTGGTCGATACGCCCAATGCCGTCGACAGGGTGACCACGAGTCTCAAGCGTGCCGGTGTCAACGCGGACTACAGGATGATCGTCCTGGTGCCGGAGCACATCCAGTCCTCCATCGCGCCCGTGATCGAACACGACCCACCGCCGAACCGCCGGATCTTCACCAAGCATCTGTCCGTTCAGGCATCGGGCGCACGGCTTGCCGCAGACGATCAGCAGATTCTGGACGAGGAGCTCCGCGTCCTCTCCGCGCCCTGGCAGGTGGTCGAACTGGTCAGGCAGGTGGCCGCCACGATAGAGTCCGGCAGCCCCATCGAGACCATGCTGAACCAGCGATTCCATCGAATGCGCGCGAAGGTGGGCGAGAACCTCGAAAAGCGCAGGCCGACTCTGGGCCGGTGCTTCATGACCAGCATCGCCGTACTTCACGGTCTGCCCGAGGCGGAAATCTCCGGCGCGGCCCTGGCCCTGGCCGAACGGCTCGACGAGAAGTGGCGTCGTGATCATTCGCCGAAATCGGTCCAGCTTTGGGAGAACCTGCCGGCCTGGCTGAAGTACGTGGATGCCGAGGCCACACCCGCCGGGCCCGGCGGCGGGCGAAGCATCAGGCTGAGACGCCCCGAGCTGGCGGCCGTCATGCTGCGCGTGATCTGGGAGGACCAGCCGACCATCCGCGACTCGCTGGTCGACTGGCTGATCTGGCTCGGCGGCGAGGGATCCTGGCATACGAGGATCAAGGTCGGGCACGCGGTCGGAAAGCTAGCGACCTTCGACTTCTCCCTCGTCAACGAACGGTTCCTGGAGGTGTGGAGCCGCTCCCGCCGACCCCGGGACCATCAACTCGCTGCCCTGGCACTGGAAGCCGCCGCCGAGAACCCATCGATGACCCGCCGCGTCCACCTCCATCTCGATTCGATGATCCATGGCAACGACGCGAAGAAAGCGATCGCGATCCGCGCCTACGCCTCGTCCGTCGGCCTCTCCGCACCCGACCAAGCCCTCGCCGCGTTCAGGACCCTGGTCCTGAGCAGGGGCGTCAAGTTCCACCGCGACGTGGCCCAGTCCATCGCCTACCTCTATCGCAGGAACACCGCGCCCACCATCATGAACCATCTCGCTGACTGGGTCCGTGACGGAGGAGCGGTCGGTCGTCGCGGCGCCGCCCTCGCCTTCGGACGACTGGCCGCGCTGCCCGTCTCGAGCCCCGAGCGGCCGCATCCCAGTGACCTCGATCCCCATCCCTCTCTGGTGATGCTCTGGCGCAACGCGCTCAGCTACGAGGAAGAGGGGCGCCTGGTGGTGCCCGAGTCCTGGGACCTGCTGCTGAACGAATGGCTGCGCTATTACGGCGAGCGGCCGACCGTACGGGAGATCACGGACCAGATCTTCAGCCTGACCGATGTGCGGAACGCCGAGAGAGCACTGCTCTACCTCCGGCTCTGGCGGCACCACGGCGAGATCTCCGCCGAACTTCACCATCACCTGCGTCAACTCGTTCACAGGAGCTGATCTCATGCGCAAATGGCTGGCACCCATGCTCTACCGCGTCCAGCAGAACCAGCCCGAGGCCGAACCGCCCATCGACATCGAGCCGTTCGTGCTGTCCTCGCCCGCCAAGGGCGACGCTTACGACTTCTCCGTCACCCTGTTCCGTACCGCGACCTCGGGCGGGAAACGGACCTCAGCTCTGTTCAGTGATGAAATGCCCGAGGCGGAGGCGGTCCTCCAGCGCGCGTGTCAGGAGGTACGTTCGACCACCCGGCGATTCGAGATCACCGCGCCGGGCGCGGCGGAGCAGGCCACGAACGAGAGACTCCAGGCGATCTCAGGCTCGATGACAGGTGTCTACCGGTGGGCGGTCAGAGCCGAGGTCAACGTTCCCGAGGAGATACGCCAGCTCAACCGGGCCGCCCACAAAAGACAGCATGACATCAGAGCCGACGCCGACGCCGCGCTGCTCCGGATCAAGAGCACTGACGAGGTCCGGCAGGAGTGGCAGGACTTTCTCACCACCGTGGTGGGAAGCGCCCAGGTGGAGCACGCGATCAAATTGGCTGTCTCCCCGGAGCAACTACCGCAGATCATCGCGGAGCTCGTCGAGCAGCGGCAGCAGGGAGCGCAACAACTGCTCGGCACCGTCGACTCGATCATGCAGCGCTACGAGACGGTGGACATGCTCAACTTCGTCGTCCGCAACGAAACTGTACTCCGCAGAACCCTGGAACTCCTCGGCCTGCCCGTTCCGCCGCTGGAGGACGACACGCTGCTGGTAGGCCGAGCGTAAGGTGCTCGCCGGAGCGGCGCCATCCAGCGACCGCGCGGTCACGGCGAAGATCCGGTGAGCACGACGTTGATGAGCGCCGCGCTCACCGTGGCCGCCATTCCACCGAGGAGCAGCCAGAATCCCCAGCGGATAAGGCGATACTTCTGCCCGACGATGTGGCTGACCCGGTACAGCTGATCAGCGACCCGCTCCAGGTCCAGTGTCGAGGACCGCATGAGAGCGCCGGCGACGGTCGCCGGGGAGTCGAGGTGGAAGATATCGGCGTAGTACATGACGGCGCCGTTCCCCTTCCGCCGATCAAGGCGCGGATAGACCGCGCCGGCGAGCACGACCACGGACGCCAGGGCTGCCGCTGCCCCAACCCACCACAGCCATTCGACGGTATTGGACATCTCGAAAGGTGACCAGTTTCCCGCAAGCAGGCCGCCTGCGACGGCGCCAAGGCCGATGCCGACGATGCCGAGGAGGACCTGGGCTTTGGCGTCCGCACGGTTGAGTTCCTCACGGGCCTCTTTGAGTAACTGTGTTCCGTAAGCGCACGCATCGTCCTCGGCTGCCTGTCGTTCGCCTGCAGGGGGTTGGGTGAAGGCTCGCACGATCTTGTGGAACACGAGAAACCTCCTCGCCGGGGGCGATCACAACGCAGAGCATTCCACGACCGCCGTGAGTTGAAGCCCGTGATGCTCTTCGCGCCTGCTGTACACCACCTCAGCAGGAGGCTCTCTGCATGATCGTGGGCTACATGTGGGCCAACCATGGCATTGATCAAGTGGCATTGATAGGTCGCCCCTGGTCGAGGGTATGCCCAGCGGCAAACCTCCAACCCTCTCCGGTGTCGACGACACGTGAAAACTGGCTCTGGCACTAATTTCGTCATTTTCCGGCGGCGGGCTTCTGGCGCAAGAATGAGCTGGGTAGACATCGGCCAGGCGGCTTCTGTCGCTACCAATTTCAGACCGTGTCTCAGTGATGCCTCCTTGCAAGCGACTTCTCCTGCCTACAGTGGATTTCTCGGAGTTTGTCCGCGAAGGAGTGTTGGATGGATCCGATCGTGTTGGCAGCGGCTACGGCCCTGGTGGGGGCGATGGCCACCGATGCCTGGCAACAGACCCGTACCGCAGTGGTGGCCTGGTGGCGCAAGGTCCGCTCCGAACAGGCCGAGACCGTGCAAGCCGAGCTGGAAGCGACCCAAATTCAGGTTCTCGCCGCCCGTGAGCGGGTGGATCCTGACACAGAGCAGGCCCTGGCAGGGATATGGCGGCTGCGGCTGCAGCAGATCCTCGATGAGGACCCGACCATCGGCTCGCAGCTACAGCGCCTGCTGGATGAGCATCTGACTCCCTCACTGCTCTCCAGCGAGCAGTCCCGTATCCAGCAGATCATTAACGCCCATGCTCACGACCAGTCGTGGCAGTTCATCGCCGGCCGAGATCAGCACATCACCGGATCGTGAGTAGGCGGGATGGGGGAGTCCGAGCCCGCCCAAGTGCGCATCGAAGCAGTCGCCGAGAGCCAAGCCCGGCAGATCATTGCTGGTCGAGATCAAACGATCTACACCGGTCCCATACCGTCTCCTGCAGTGACGATGCGTACCCTACCTCGGGACGTGGTGGGCTTCACCGGCCGTGACGCCGAGCTGCAATGGCTCATCGCTGCCGCATCGAGAACATCTGGCCTGGTGGCCGTCTACACCATCGATGGCATGCCCGGCGTGGGGAAGACCGCACTGGTAACCCGTGCCGCGCACGTGCTCGCTGACGCTTTTCCGGACGGGCAGTTGTTCGTCAACTTGCACGCTCACACCCCCGGTCAGCAGCCCGCCGACCCCCGTGACGTGCTCGGAGATTTGCTGGCCTGCACCGGCATGCCTCAGGGCGAGATCCCTGGAAGCGTGGAGGGGCGAGCGCAGCGGTGGCGCGGGCGTCTAGCCGGTAAGAAGGTGCTGCTGGTCTTGGACGACGCGGCCGACCATGCCCAGGTAGAACCGTTGTTGCCCGGGGCGGCGGCATGCGTGGTCTTGGTCACCAGCCGGCGACGTCTGATCGCGTTCCCTGGTGCCGAGCCGCTCTCGTTGGCCATGCTGCCGTCTGGTCAGGCACTTGAGCTATTCACTCGCGTGGCCCGTCGGACGCCTGTAAGGCAAGAGCGCGATGCTGTTGTCGATCTGGTTGAACGATGTGGCTATCTACCGCTGGCCATAACGTTGCTCGCTGGCCGCCTGGCTCACCATCCCGCGTGGGATGTCGCCGCCTTCGCGGATGCGTTCGCCGCTGCTCAGGATCGGCTGGGTGAACTCGAAGCAGGCGACCGTGCGGTGACGGCCGCCTTTGACCTGTCTTACCGCTCCTTGTCTCTGGACCAGCAGCGCCTCTTCCGCCGTTTAGGCCTGCACCCCGGCTCCAATTTCGATCCCTACGCCGCTGCCGCCCTCGATGACATCTCCGTCGTCCAGGCCCGTCGCCAGCTCCATGCTCTGTATGCCAGCCACTTCATCGATGAACCAGCGCTTGGGCGCTACAGTCTGCACGACCTCCTGCGCGCATACGCCCAAGCCCTCGCAGCCCAGGATCCAACTGAGGAACGCGAGTACGCAACCGACCGCCTTTGCGCCTACTACCAGTGCACCGCCGAGGCCGCTGACCGTCTCATCAAGCATCCTCGCCCCGGTGCCGCCGCCCTGATCGATGCTTCTGCCATGACGCCGGAATTCGCTGACCGTGAACACGCGCTGACCTGGATGCGCACCGAACGCTCCAACCTACTCGCTTGTGCCAGCTTTGCTGCGATCAATGTGCGTGACTCCTATGTCATCCGTCTCGCTAAGGCCATGGCTTCCTTCCTTTCTCAGGAGGGCGTCTGGGACCAGGCCGCCGTTCTCCATGAGGCGGCCCTCACCGCCGCACAGCACACCGGCGATCGTCTCGCCCAGGCCGATGCCCTACAGAATCTGTCCTGGGCCCGAAGCGGAATGGGGGCCTACCCGACAGCAGAAAACCTGGCGGAGCAGGCACTGGCCTCGTATCGCTCGCTCAGTGATCGGAACGGGGAGGCCAATGCCTTGCTGAATCTCAGTCAGGCACGGCGTTTGAGAGGAAAATACGAGCTGGCGGCCGTTCTGGCAGAGCAGGCTCTGGCCCTGTACCGTTCCCTCGGCAACCGACACGGCGAAGCCCGGGCTCTACAGGCCCAGAGCTGGATCCGGCACGTAGCGTACGGAGATTATGGGGGAGCAGCTGACCTGATCCAACAGGCGCTGTCCTTGAATCGTGCTCTCGGTGACCGCCTCGGCGAAGCCAGTGCGCTGTCCAATCTCCGCAGGGTCCGGCATACGCTCGGGGAGTACTCAACGGCAGCCGACTTGGCTGAGCAGACGCTGGTGCTCTATCGCGTCCTCGGTAACCGGAAAGGTGAAGCGGACGCGCTCCGAGGTTTGAGCCGGGCACGATGTTCGCTGGGGAATTACGAGGCGGCGGCGGATCTGGCAGAGCAGGCTCTGGCCTTATATCGCTCCCTCGGCGCCCGGCATGGCGAAGCCGAAGCCTTGCTGGTTTTTAGCCAAGTACGGGTCATGACCGGGGAGTTCCAAGCGGCAGCCGACCTGGCACAGCAGGCCCTGACCCTCTACCAAGCCCTCGACTTCGGCCACGGCGAAGCCAACGCCCTCCGGCTTCTGGGCCAGGCACGACATCTATCCGGGGAATACTCGGCAGCGGCCGACCTACTGGAGGAGGCCCGGACACTGTTCCACCATTTCGGTGATGACCAAGGCGAGGCCGAAGTCCTGAACTGTACCGGTGCTCTCCTGGCAGACTCCGCTGGAATACAGGAAGCATTTGTCGCATACCGGCAGGCTCTGCAACTGGCACGTAAGGTGCAGAGTCCTCTGGACGAGGCACATGCTCTCGAAGGAGCTGCCCAATGCCTCACACGCTCCGGCCAGCAGCAAGCCGCACTCGTTGAGCTGCGCTTGGCAGTAGCCATCTACCAACGCATTGGGGCTGCCGAGGCCATATCGGCTGCAGAGCATCTAACAGTCCTTCAGGCGAGCGTCCGCAGCACGCCGTCCACCATACCGAGCAGGGCAGGGGAGGCCAGTCGCGTGTGACGCCGTAACCGACGTCGGCAGGAGGCTCTCTGCATGACTGTGGGCCACGTGTGGGCCATCCATGGCCTTGATCGAGTGGCATTCATGCATCGGCCCTGGTCAAGGTCATGTCCACCAGCAAACCTGCAATGCTCTCCGGAGCCGGGTGCGTAGGTTCGAATCCTACAGGGGGCACTCGATCTTGACCGGCGGTTTCGGCCGCTGAGCAGGGCGAACATCGTAGATACGGGCGGGCCTCCAGTCTCACGGAGTCCCGCCCGTTCTCGTTGCCGCTCGCAGGTTGTGGACCAGTGGTGGACCGTCTTCACGGTCCACCACACGAGGCAGATCTTCGCCGACTCGCACGAGACCTACGGCTACCGGCGCGTGCACGCCGCCCTGCTGCGCGCCCCGGACACGCCGCCCCGCTCCACCCTGCCGAGCACCAGACCATCAACGCGACCGCGTGACCAGTTTGCGGACGGTCCGGTGATCGTGGCCAAGGTTTTTAGGATTGTGCGTTATTCGGCCCTGGCTCAGCGCCAACTCGTCAGATCATGCCCCCGGCGGCGTTGATGGTCTGGCCGGTGATCCAGCGGGCGGCATCGGAGGCCAGGAACGCGACGACGTCGGCAATGTCGGCTGGTTCGCCCAGGCGGCCCAGCGGTGTGCGGGCCTTGGCGTCGTCAATGACGTGCGAGGGCACGGTGTCGATGACGTCGGTACGGGTCAGGCCGGGCAGGACGCTGTTGACCGTGACGGATCTGGAGCCCACCTCCCAGGCCAGCGTGCGGGCGAGCTGGTCACCGGCGGCCTTGCTTGCGGCCAGCAGCGCCATGCCGGGCAGCGGCGACACGGTCAGCGCGGAAGAGATCAAGATGATCCGGCCGTGGTCGCTGATGCGCTGCGCGGCCTCGCGCAGAGCCACGAACGCGGACCGCACGTTGGCGTGCAGATACTGGTCGAAGTCCTCATCGGTGGCGCGAGCCAGCGGCCCAGCGGTCGCCGTGGCCGCGTTGTTCACCCACACGTCCACCCGGCCGTACTGGCTCTCGGCCGCGTCGAACAACTCCTTGACCGCCTCGGGGCGGGTGATGTCAGTGCGGACCGCGGTGGCCAGCCCGCCCGCGTCCTTGATCTGGTCCACCGCCTGCGCGGCCGTCTCCTGGTCGCGGGAGCCGATGAGGACGCGCATCCCCGACGCGGCGAGCCGGTCGCTGATCGCCCGTCCGATGCCACGCGATCCGCCGGTGACGACTGCGACCCGATCCTCGATACGCATAACCCCTCCAATTGGTCGATCCTATGGATAGTCCACAGCATCGACTAATTTGGTAGAGGGTGTCAACTGTCCAGGTAGTAGACTGCCTGCCATGGCCGCCGCACCCGATGACGAACTCGTCGAGACGCTGATCGGCGTCTTCATGGAGATCGACGGCCTGTTCAGCACGGCGAGCCGCCGGCTGGGACTAACCCCCCAGCAAGCGCAACTGCTGTGCTTCGCCCAACATCTGCAGCCGTCCTTCGGCGAGCTCGCGGCCCTGCTGCACTGTGACAAGACCAACATCACCGGCCTGGTCGACCGGCTTCAGCGACGCGGCCTGCTCACCCGCCAACCCGACCCCAACGACCGCCGGATGAGCCGCGTCCACCTCACCCCCCAGGGCGAGGCGGTCACCGGCCAATTCCAGCAGGCCATCAACACCACGCTGACCACCCGCTTCAGTTCCTGGCCCACCACCCAACGCGACAGCCTCGTCCACCTGCTCCAATCCGCCAGAACAGCACTACGTCCCTGATCTCAGCGGCCACCTCCGACCCCAACACGCCACCAGCCCCGCAAAGCCGATCACACCGAACCGCCACCGCACCCCCCCGATTTACACCGGCTTCCGGGACAACAAGCGTGAGTAACTGACAACTTCGGCAAGTAACGACAGCCGTCCCCTGATCAGACAGTCGCATCGCGCCAACACGGGGCCGCTGACGTGCACATAGAGCGGGGAGTCGGCGGCTCCGAATGTCAGGTGATAGGGGGAGTGATTCGCCGGTCTCGGCAGCTTTCGACCGGTCTCCGGAGCCGGGTGGGCAGGTTTGAATCCTGCAGGGGGCACTCGCGATCTCCATCGAAGATGGGTAAGGACCTGCGGAAACGCAGGTCCTTCTGCGTTTCGGGCGCGCCATCCGCTGCAGCCGATCCCATGATCACGTATGAGGAGCGTACCGATCTTGGGCTGTGCAGCAGCAAGTGACACTGGCCCCTCCGTGATCTCCTTGACGCCGGCCCCGGTCGGGCGACCGGCGACGTTCGCCTTGTCTGGACGGAGTCCGAATCGGTGATCGAGCCGCCGACATGCGACTGGATCTCGACCACGACCGGCCAAGGTCGGAATCACCTCAAAGGCCCGCGATCAGCGAGGGGTATCCAGCCCTTTGCGGTCGAGCGCTGCTCGGATCTGGCTGAGCCACTCCGTACCCAGCCGGCGCCCGTTCGGGAGTTGGTCGCCTCGATCCCAGCGCCACGTTGTGATCATCGCCAGCATGAGGATCCGGCATTCGCGCAGCAAGTCTTGATCGACACCTGGATAGTGCTCGCTGACTTCTTCGGGCGCATGGGCGAGGTCGAATTCGACAGGCCCACGGCAGCATGTCTCGAAGTCTATGAACAGTAGCCCGTTCTTCGTGGTCAGCACGTTGCCCGGGTGCGGCTCGCCGTGCAGCAACTGCTCGGCGCCGCCGCGCTCACCGATCACTCGTCTCAGGCTTCGTAACGTGTCGTCGAGCAGCTCCCGGTCCGCGTCGGCGAGCGCCGGAGTTTGGTCGCGATTCGCCAGGAGTTGCTGAGCCTGCTCGACTCGATCCGTGAAATGCGGCGTCGGGACATCGAGTTCGCGCATGCCGGCATGGAGTCGCTTGAGCGCATCGGCGTAGTCGGCTGG
Source organism: Nonomuraea sp. NPDC003709 (assembly GCF_040610775.1). Lineage (NCBI taxonomy): Bacteria > Bacillati > Actinomycetota > Actinomycetes > Streptosporangiales > Streptosporangiaceae > Nonomuraea > Nonomuraea sp. NPDC003709. The sequence goes on from NZ_JBEXMW010000001.1 coordinate 667,533, forward strand.
TGAGACCTCTTGAGGTGTCACGGGTTCGTAGTAGGTCCACAGCGTGACCGCGAAGCCATCACGCTCATAGACGCGTGGCTCCACTCGAGGCTCAAGAGCAGCCACAGGGCACCCGGAGTCGGCGAGCCGCTGAGCAAGGTCGACTTCGAACTGTGCGACCTGATGCGCTACAGGCGCCACCCGGGCCAGGACGTCACAAGGCAGCAGGCGCAGAGTGAGCTTGTTCGAGTCATGAAGAACGATCGCGTCGTCGGTGGTCAGGCCAAGTGAGGAGGCGGTCGACGTGGCCGCGGCCACCGCACGCGGGAACTCTGACGCCTGCATCTTCGCCTGGTGTCCTCTCCCTTGAGTGCTGCCGTGCCCTCCAAGCGGTGCAACCTGCGCACCATACCAAGTCGTCGATTGAGCCGCGGTGGCGCGATGGGCAGGGCGCGACTGAATCGGCGATCTGCGGCTGGGGAGCTGGGCCGGGCCATCACCCTGACTGGCCGCCTTCCCGCCCACTGCGGCGAGATCCGCAGCTGATACGCCCGCGTTTCCACCGGCAGCCAGAATCTCGAACGCCGAGTCGATGCGCTGAAGGCGGTCGGCTGCAGGTCGCGTCTTTGCCGACAAGAAGTCGGGCAAGACCGCCGAGCGGCCCGAGCCGGCGGCCTGCCGCGCCTTCCTGGCCGAAGGCCTACACCCTGGTTGTCCCGCCGTTCTCTGGCCGGCCTCATCGCCATGGTCGGCGAACCCCACCGGCTTACCTCACTGCACGAGAACGTCGACGCCACCCCCGGCGGACGCCTGATCTTCCACGTCTTCGCCGCACTGGCCGAGTTCATCCGCGAGCTCATCGTCGCCGGCACCCGCGACCGCACCGGCGGCCGTCACACCGTTGTCACTCGGAGTTGCTGTGCGTAGCGAGCCGGAGAAACTCGATCGCCAAGCTGCTCGGTGTCTCGCCGGGCACGCTGTACAGCCACATCCCCGATCTACGACAACTCTGCCAGGGCGGCTCTGCCCGGGAACTCGGAGACGGATGGGCGACTGCTCGCGATGCCCTATCTCAGCGCCGCCAGGCTGCCCCGTACGGTCTTCGTCAACGGATGATCTACGCCGAGTACCCGCTCGCAGCCGACGAGAGCAGCCTCGTACAGGGAGGTGGCCCGGCGCAGATCCCCCGCGGACGCGTACGTGTAGGCGAGGTTGTTGCGTGAGGACAGGGTTTCGGGATGGTCGGCGCCCAGCACCCGTTCCCGATCGGCCAGCGTCGCCTCGTGCAGCGGGATGGCCCGGCTCAGATCTCCCACCATCTGGTAGGCGTAGGCGAGGTTGCTGCGGGAGGTCAGGGTGGCGGGGTGATCAGCGCCCAGAATTCGCTCCCTGTCAGCGAGGATGGCCCTGAACAGCGGGATGGCGCGGCCGAGGTCCCCCGCCGACACGTAGGCGCTGGCAAGGTTGTTGCGGAAGATCAGAGTCTCGGGGTGGTCAGCGCTCAGCACCCGCTCACAGGCCGCCAGCGTGTCCTGATACAGCGGGATGGCGCGGCCGAGGTCCCCCGCGGACGCGTAGGCGTGGGCGAGGTTGTTACGGGATTGCAGGGTGTCAGGGTGGTCGGCCCCCAGTACCCGTTCCCGATCGGCCAGCGTCGCCTCGTGCAGCGGGATGGCCTGTCCCAGATCCCCCGCCATCTGGTAGGCGTAGGCGAGGCTGTTGCGCGAGGACAAGGTGTCGGGGTGGTCCGGGCCCAGCACCCGCTCACAGGCCGCCAACGTGCCCAGATACAGCGGGATGGCACGGCCCAGATCTCCAGCCGCCTCGTAGGCGCCGGCGAGATTGTTGCGGGAGGTCAGCGTGTGGGGGTGGTCGGTGCCCAGCACCCGTTCTCGATCGGCCAGCGTCGCCTCGAACAGCGGGATGGCCTGTCCCAGATTCCCCGCCATCCGGTAGGCGCCGGCGAGGTTGTTGCGGGATTGCAGGATGTCAGGGTGGTCGGCCCTCAGCACCCGCTCTCGATCGGCCAGCGTCGCCTTGTGCAGTGGGATGGCCCGGTTCAGATCCCCTGCCATCTGGTACGCGTAGGCGAGGTTGTTGCGTGAGGTCAAGGTGGAGGGGTGGTCCGGGCCCAGCACCTGTTCGCAGGTCGCCAGCGTGTCCTGGTACAGGGGGATGGCCCGCTCCAGATCCCCCACCATCTGGTAGGCGCCGGCGAGATTGTTGAGGGAGGTCAAGGTGGAGGGGTGGTCCGGGCCCAGCACCTGCTCACAGGCTGCCAGTGTGTCCTGGTACAGGGGGATGGCGCGGCCCAGATCCCCCGCCGCCCGGTAGGCGCCGGCAAGGTTGTCGTGGGAGGTCAGGGTGGCGGGATGATCAGCTCCCAGCACCCGCTCGAACGCCGTACCGGCTCGTTCAAGACAGCCGATCGCGCGGGTGATGGCGCCTTGATCGCTGAGGAACAGGCCGGTGTTGTTGAGCAGGACGGCGGTGGTTGTGCTGTCGGTATCGGGGGAGGCGTGGTCGGTCAGAGCGGTGATGTGCGGCAGCAGGGTTCGCCAGGTCGGCCAGTCGGCCGGGTCCTTGCCCGTTTCGGGGACGGTGGCGAAAAGCAGGCTGGTGGCCTGGTCGCGGGCGGTGTCGATGTCGGCGGCCTGGCGGTGCGGGTCACCGGGGTCCGGGGTGCGAGCGACGGCTTGGACCAGCCGGTGCACGGTGATGTGTTCGCTGTCGAGGTTGATCATGTTGTAGGCGGCCAGCTCGCCTACCGCGTGGTGCACATCCTGTGCCGGGATGTCGAGACCGGCCAGGAGGGTGCGGGGGATCGGCTCGGCGCCGTACCAGGCCAGGATGCGCAGCAGCCGCCCGGTCAGCGGGACAGCGGCCAGGTGGTCGAGGGTCAGGCGCCAGATGCGGGCGATGGTGCGCTCGGCGTCGGCTCCGCGGGCGGCCCGGTCGTACATCACCGCCGGCTGCGCTCTCAGCAGCTCCAGGTAGGCGCGCGGGGTGAGCCGGGTCTGGTGCAGGTACGCACCCGCCTGCTCGATCGCCAGCGGCAGGCAGCCCAGCTCCCGCACCAGCTCGACCGCCCCCTCCAGGACTTTGGGCAGGTCCCCACCGGGGTCGGCCTGCAGGCCGTCGCGGGAAAGGCCGGGGGCGGCGATTCGGGCCAGCAGGTCGAGCGCCTCCCCTTCGCTCAGCACGTCCAGGCGCAGCACCTGAGCGTCCAGCCGGTGCCAGCCCTCGCTCAGCCGGCTGGTGACCAGCACCTGCCCGGTCAGGGTACGTTCCAGCAAAGGCCGCACATCGGCCACGTCGACGACGTTGTCGAGCACCAGCAGCCACCCCTGGTGGGCGGCCAGCCACGCCGTCGCCCGCTCGGCCAAGGCCTTCAACGGCAAGGCCGTAGCCAGCTCCGGCTGCAAAGCGGCCGCCAAGCTCGCCAGGCCTGTCTGCACCTCCTGGCCGGAATCAGCATTGATCCACCACACCGGGTTGAGCTCGTCGCCGGCCTTGCCCTTTGCCGGGTGACGGCCTGTGGCCTGCGTCAGCGCGTAGTGCGCGGCCAGCGTGGACTTCCCGACCCCGCCCAGGCCGTGCACCGCGGCCACCACCACCTCACCCCCGCCCTGCAACGCCGCCTCCAGCGCGGCCAGTTCCTCGCCGCGCCCCACGAACGTGCGCGTGTGCCGGGGCAGATTCACCAGCCGGGGCGGGGCGGCCACCTCGGTGACCGGCCTCAGCGCCGCCTCTGGCAGTACCGTCTCGTGGATGATCTGGTCATGCGCAGACTGATAAACCCGGCCCTGTTCGGAGGCAGCGGCCTCCAACCGGATCAGCGGGTGCTGGTGCCCAGGATCGCCGGCCGTCATCGTTCGTTGATGATCTGATCGCGTCCGGCCTGATAGACGCGGCCCGACCCGGAGGCCTCTGCCCGCAGCTGCACGTTCGTCGCGTTGTCGCCGCTGGAGGCGATCCCTGTGTTGTCGTTCCCGATCGAGATCGAGCGCGGCCCGGAGGCGGAGGCCGATGTGCCGAACGTCGCGACCAGCACCCGCAGTTCGGCTTCGGCGGCAGGATCGTCCTCCAGCAGATCACTCAGCCGCACCCGCCACGCCGCCTCCTGCTCGCTGCGGATCCGATCCAGCTCGGCGCCGGTGCTGCCGACCAGTTCCTGCCGTGAGCGCTCCAGCCGCTGCTCGGCGATCTCCTGCCGGTCGTGCTTGCCCCGGCTCAGCAGCCGGGCGAAGCCCTGCTTGGCCGACGTCCACGCATCAGTGGTCATCGCCGATACCAGCGCAGTGCCACCCGCCGCCGCCAGAGCCGCCAACGCCTCACTCAACATCTCAGGCCCGCCCCCTTGTCCGGCTATCGCCATGGACACGTTCCGCATTACTCCGACAACCGAACGATCATGATCTGAGGGTCCGTTATCTGGTTCCGGCCGTGGGCGTCTGGCCGAAACCGAGCAGGTAGAGCCGTCAGTTCACGTCCTTTCTGACGACGCGCAGAACCCCGAGCCCGCCGGGGATGACGATCCAGGCCAGCACCGACGTGGCCAGGCGGGCGGCGGCCTCCAACGTCCAAGCCCCGCCCATGAGCGGGTTGGTCGTCGCGTTGAGGTCCAGCCACGCGGCCAGGGTCTCGCCCGCCCCGCCGAGTTGCGCGACGAAGCTCCACAGCGCCGTACCGGCCATGCAGATCACGATGGCCGCCGGTGCGTTGAGCAGCAGCAGGCCCATCGCCAGGCCCTGCGCGGTCATCAGCACCATCACCGCGATCCACCCGAGCACGGTCTGCGGGGCGACGTACCAGGATGCCTCCACACCCCGTACCGCCGCCGCGACGGCCGTCGCCGGCACCGCCGCCACCAGCGCGAACAGGCATGCCACCACGGCCGTGCCCAGTGCCGGCAGGCACTTGGCCGCCAGGACCCGCGCCCGTCGCGGCTCCAGCGCGAACGTCGTCAGCGCCGTACGGTGGCTCCACTCCGCCGTCACCGTCAGCACGGCCAGCACGGGCAGCAGGATCCCCAGCGCGATGGCCGCGCTGCTGGCCAGCGTGAACAGCTTCGGCGGCCCGGTCAGTACGATGGCCCGGCCGGCGACGAGCGCGACCGCCAGGACGGCCAGGACCCCCGTCATGATCATGCTGCTGCGCGTGTCGAACAGCTTGCGGGTCTCGGCCCGCAGCAACCGGCCGAAGGGGATGCGGCCCGTGCCGGGCTCCGGTTCGCGAGTCACGCGGGGCTCCTGTCGGCGTCGGAGGTCAGGTCGAGGAAGGTCCGTTCGAGGCCGTGGCCCCGGCTCAGCTCGGCGACCGTGCCCTGGGCCAGCACCCGGCCCCGGCCGATCATGACGACGTGGTCGGCGACCTGCTCGACCTCGTGCAGCAGGTGCGAGCTGAGCAGCACCGCGCAGCCGCCGTCGGCCAGGTCGCGCAGCAGCCCGCGCATCCACTGGATGCCCTGCGGGTCGAGGCCGTTGACGGGCTCGTCCAGGATGAGCGCCCGCGGCCGGCCGAGCAGCGCGTGGCCGATGCCGAGCCTTTGGCGCATGCCCAGCGAGTAGCCGCCGACGGCCCGCCCGCTCTCGCGCCCGGACAGGCCCACCATCTCCAGGACCTCGCCGACGCGCGATCTGGGCAGGCCGAGCATCAGCGCACCCAGGGTGAGCACCTCCCTGCCGCTGCGGCCGGGATGGTGGGCGCCGGCGTCGAGCAGCGTGCCGACGTCGTAGCCGGGGCGGTCGAGCCGCGCGTACGGCCGGCCGAACACGGTCGCCGAGCCCGACGTGGGCCGGGTGAGCCCGGTCAGGATGCGCAGAGCGGTGGATTTTCCGGCCCCGTTGGGGCCGAGGAAGCCGGTGACGGCGCCCGGAGGCCCGGTGAAGGACACGTCGTCGAGGGCCGTCACCCCCTTGTACGCCTTGCTGACGCGCTGGAATTCGATCACGGTGCAAGTCCACAGGAACGGGACCCGCCCGCTCATCGGACCTGGGGCGACGACCACACCGCCCCGGGTCCAGACCTCGCGGACGGATGTGGACCCAGGTCTGCACGACGGTAGACCCAGGTCGCTAAAACCGCAGGCCGGCGCTCTTTAGGCTGGAGCCGTGCACGATTCCTCCCCCGGCCCCGGCCCCGACCGCATGGCCGCCGTGCTGCCCTACCTGCTCGCCGCGCTGCCCCTCGGCCTGACGCTGATCGTGCTGGCCGCCCGCGCGTCCTCGACCCCTCCCCCCAAGGCGTTCGTCGACATGGCCCTGGGCGTCGCCGCGCTCGTCCTGCTGCGCTGGCGGCATCGCGGGCCGTGGCAGACCGCGCTGGCCACGGCGCTGGCCACCGCCTTCTCCTTCACGGCGCTCGGCCCGGCCGTCGTCGCGTACGGGTCGCTGGCCGCGTACCGGCGCTGGCGGCAGACGGCGACGGTGGCGGTCGTGTTCTGGCTGTGCGTCGTGTCCTCCACCCGGTGGTCGGACAACCGCCTGCTGACTCTCGTGTACGCGGTGGCCGCGGCCGTGATCCTGGCCGGGAGCACCCTGTTCGGGCTCTACCTGGCCGGTCGGCGCGATCTGGCCGCCGCCCGGCAGGCCGCCGTGGTCGCGGCGCAGGCGCAGTGGGTGGAACAGGCCAAGCTGGAGGAGCGGCTCAAGATAGCCCAGGAGATGCACGACGTGCTGGCGCACCGGATCTCGCTGCTGGCGATGCTGGCGGGCGGGCTGGCGTACCGCGAGAACCTGTCTCCCGAGCAGACCCGCGAGGCCGCGCTGGCCATCCAGGAGAACGCGCACCAGTCGCTCAACGAGCTGCGCGCCGTGCTCGGCACGCTGCGGCGCGAGGACGGCCTCGCGCCTCCGCAGCCGACGCTGGCGCACCTGGAGGCCCTGTTCGACGAGGTACGGGCCGCCGGGCAGCGGGTCGAGGTGGACGACGCCATCTCCTGCCGCGACGCGTTGCCGGCGCAGACGGGGCGGCACGCGTACCGGATCGTGCAGGAGGCGCTCACGAACGCGCGCAAGCACGCGCCGGGCAGCCCCGTGACGGCCGAGCTGGGCGGACGGCCCGGCGAGGGCCTGCGGATCCGGGTGAGCAACGCGGCCCCGCCCGGCGCTCCCACGGGGCCCGGAGGGCGGCTGGGGCTGGTGGGGCTGGCGGAACGGACCCGGATGGCCGGTGGCACGCTCACGCACGCCGTACGAGATGGGCGGTTTGTCCTGGACGCCCGGTTGCCGTGGGAGGCTTGAACCCGTGATCAGAGTGGTGATCGTGGACGACGACCCGATGGTGCGCACGGGGCTGCGCCTCATCCTGGGCGGCGAGCCCGATCTCGACCTGGCCGGCGAGGCCGGGGACGGCAAGCAGGCCATGGACGTGATCCGCGACCTGCGGCCCGACGTCGTGCTGATGGACATCCGCATGCCGGAGCAGGACGGCCTCGTCACCACCGAGCTGCTCCTCAGCCGGCCGGCGCCGCCCCGGATCCTGGTGCTGACGACGTTCGACGCCGACGACCTCGTGCTGCGCGCCCTGCGGCTCGGCGCGCACGGCTTCCTGCTGAAGGACGCGCCGCCGCCGAAGATGATCGAGGCCGTGCGGGCCGTGGCGCGGGGTGAGCCGGTGTTGTCGCCGAGCGTGGCGCGCCAGGTCATCGCGGCCGCCACCGGCGGCCACGAGCCGCGCCGGCCGCGGGCGCTGGCGGAGCTGGCGGTGCTCACCGAGCGGGAGCGGGAGGTCGCGATCGAGGTGGCCGGGGGCGCCTCGAACGCCGAGATCGCCGCGAGCCTGTCGGTCAGCGTGGCGACCGTGAAGGCCAACATCACCCGCATCTTCGCCAAACTCGGCACCGACAACCGGGTCCACGTCGCCATGAAGGTCCGCGACGCCGGCCTCCTCTGACGCGGACACGCCCCGCATGACGCTTGTACGCCCCTCAATCGATGATGGCGGTGACCTCGGCCTCGATGAGAATGCCGGGCTCGAAGAGGATGTCGACCCCGATCAGCGCGAGCGGCGGCGTGGCGAGATCGAACTCGAGGGCCGCCTGTTCGATTCCCGCGTTGAAGGCGTCGTACATCTCTCTCTTCCAGCCTGCGGCGTACCACGTGAAGCGGACGACGTCGTGGAACGTCGCTCCTGCCGCGTCCAGCGCCTTGGCGACGTTGCGGTAGACCTGGGCGACCTGTCCGGTGAGGTCGCCCGGTGCCACGAGCTCGCCGTTCTCGTCCCAGGCGACTTGTCCGGCGATGTGGACCTGCTTGCTACCCGTCGCCACCGCGACGTGGTGGTAGATCGGGACTCGGACATGCTGGTCAGGGTTGATGAGCGAGACGGCCATGAGATTTCCCATCGGTCTTTTCGTTGCGTCGGGTGAGCGCAAGGCGGCGGACGACCCGACTTCGTGGTCTCTTGCAGTTACTGGGAAACCATAGGAGAGTGTTCGCTGACGTGGAAGAACGAACTTTTCAGTGACTGGGGAACCAGATGGTGACCAAGCAGTTCATGGGCTCGTCCGATGAGGCGGATCTGAGGCGCGCGGACTCCCTGGCGCGGGAGATCTTCTCGGATGTCGCCAACAAGTGGGCGTTGCTGATCATCGAGGCGCTCGGTGAGCGCACCCTGCGCTTCAGCGAGTTGCGGGACGAGGTCGAGGGCATCAGCCACAAGATGCTCACCCAGAACCTGCGCATGCTGGAGCGCAACGGCCTGGCCGAGCGAAAGGTGTACCCCACCGTGCCGCCGCGGGTGGAGTACACCCTCACCGAGCCGGGCCAGGCCCTGCGGGCGACGGTCGACCTGATCTGCGGCTGGACCCACCAGTACTTCGGTCACATCGAGGCCGCCCGCCGCGGCTTCGACGCCTGACTGCTCACGTAGGCCGGCGGCAGGCAGCCTGATCAACCGGATCAGGGGCGGAAAAATGCCTGATTAAGACGACGGGCCGAGCACGAGTGTGGGAGGGACGTAATGTTCCCCCGGAGTGCGGTCGTCGGCGAGAACGTTCGCGGCGGCGAGTTGTCCCATGGACCTGAGCTCGAGGTCAATTGTCGTCAGCCGCCGGACCCCTTGGTCGACGATGATTCCCTCCCAGTTGTCGACCCCGACAACTGCCAGATCCTGAGGTACGCGTAGACCCTTGGACTCACAGACATCGAGTACGCCGCGGGCGATGTGGTCATTGCCGCAGAACACCGCGTCGACCTTCGCGCCGGACTCGAGCAATTCCTGCATGGCCTTGACTCCCGACCCCTCGGTCCAGGAGCCATAACGCGTCGGAGCGGCAGGGCGGAGCCCGGCCTCATTCAGCGCGCTGAGCATGCCGCGCTCCCGCAGGCCTACGGCGATACTCGACGGATCGCCGGTGAGGTGCGCGATATGTGTGTGCCCGCGTTCGATCAAATGGCGGGTGGCGAGAGCTCCCGCACCCTCGTTGTCCGGCAGGAAGACGACGTCTTCGGGGTGGTCGGAGGCCGCGAAGGCGTACGTCACCGGCACGGTGAAATGGTGCGTGATCGACGGTGATCGGCGCTCGTGCCCGTCCCCGATGACGATGAGTCCGTCAATTTGGCGAGCCTGGAACTGGCGGATGCTTTCGGTTATCTCGCGATGGACGAGAACGTCTTCGTCGAAGACGAGGGCGGCTTGTTGGAGCCTGCCGAGTTGCAGGACCGCGCCTATGACCACGGGCCCGGAAAACGTACTGTCCGCGCGGTGGGTGAGCACGCCGACCGTGCGGCTGCGGCCTAGCGCGAAGGAACGCGCGAGCGCATTTGGCCTGAAGTCGAGGCGTTCGGCGACGGCGAGCACCCGCGCGCGCGTCGCCTCGGAAATCCGGTCCGTTCCGTTGAGCACTTTCGAGGCAGTCGAGAGCGACACTCCTGCAATCGCAGCCACATCACTCAGCCGAACACTGCCCTTGCGGTTGGACGGCACCGGCCGATTGTACCGAAGGCGCGTCAATGACCCGCTCCGGTTGGAGGCGCGGGGGGAGACCGGGCGGCCTCCCGCGGGCGTGCGCGTCGTCCGGAAAGTGCTCCTTGACAGTGACCTTGGCCGCCGCTCACACTTCGCTCACTGCGAAATCGGTTTCGCAACCATGGTCATGTCGCCGTCCAGCGAGGAGAGTGAGCATGTCGATTGGCCCCACCCCAGCCCGCCGATTGACAGGGAGTCCATTACGCCGAGCGGTCGTCTCCGGGCTGGTCGCGCTCGGTGTCGCCGTCGCGACACTCGTCGCACCGGCCACACCGGCCCAGGCCGCACCGGGCGACGTCGTACTCGGAGACTTCGAGAACGGCGTCACCCCTTGGTTCACGGCGACCAGCGGCAGCACGACCGTGTCGCTGACCGTGACCTCGGAGGCGCCGGCGAGCGGCAGCGGCGCAGCCCGTCTCCAGGTGAACGCGCCCAGCGGGACCGCGGAGCTGGCGCGCGGCATCCCCTCGATCGACGCTCGCTCGCTGACCTTCGCCCTGCGCAGCACCCAGCTGAAGGGCATCGTCGTCCGGATGATCGACAGCACCGGGCAGGCGCATCAGCAGACTCGCCCGCTCACTCCCGGATCGCAGTGGCAGACCGTCACCGTGAGTGATTTCGCCCCGGCCGGCGCGGCGGAGTACCTCCACTGGGGCGGTGCGAACGACGGCGTCTGGCACGGGCCGCTCAAGCACCTGTCGCTCCTGGTGGACGCGTTCCGCGTCGTCAACGGCCCGACGGCGACGATCGACGTGGACGACGTGACCGTGCGGGGCCCCGCGCCCGACCTCGCGATCGTTCCGACGACGACCGGTAACGCGTTCACCACCGGGCAGGAGGTGTCGTTCGGCGCCCACACCGCGGCGAAGTCCCTGGAGTGGACCGTACGCGACATCGACAACGCCGTGGTGACCTCCGGTGCGAAGGAGACCTCGCAGCTGGGGGGCACGCTGACGCTCGGCGAACTGCCCACCGGCTGGTACTCGGTCGATCTCGTGGCCGTGCAGCCTGACGGTCGCCGCGTCGCGGGCGGCACCGACGTGTCGGTGCTCCCCGCGTCCGACGCGCGCGAGGAGCGCATCGGAGTCGCGACGCATTACGGGCAGGCCTGGTCCACCGACACCATCCCGCTCATTGCCGACGCGGGAGCCGGTTTCGCCCGGGACGAGGCCTATTGGGCCCAGGCGGAGAAGGTCAAGGGCACGATCGACTTCCCCGCGAAGGTGGACGCGTACACCGCCGCGCTGTCGAGCAACAACCTCCGGTTCTTCGACATCCTCGCGTACGGCAACAGCCTCTACCACGAGGGCGAGGCGCCGGCCACGCAGGCCGGGCGGGACGCGTTCGCGAACTACGCCGACGTCTCGGTCGCCACGTTCGGGACGGACGACACCTTCTACGAGGTGTGGAACGAGTGGAATCTGCGCGACCGGACCGGGCCCGCCGGCGCGACCGCGGCGAACTACGCGGCGCTGCTGGCGACGACCGCCGATCGGGTCCGCGCGGCTCATCCCGGCGCGAAGCTGGCCGGTCCGGCGCTGGCCCCGATGGACGAATGGTCCAAGTGGGTGGACGACTTCATCGCCGCCGGCGGCCTCGACGACCTCGACGCCTTCACCACGCACCCTTACGACTTCGCCGCCGAGCCGGAGTCGTTCATGGATCACGTGGGGGTGATCCGGGCGAAACTCGACGCTGCCGGGCACCGCGACATGCCGATCTGGCTCAGCGAGCACGGATGGCACACCTCCGACACGCCGCTCGGCGCCGACGAGAAGTCGCAGGCCCGCAATCTGTCCCGTGCGGAACTGCTGGCCCTCGGCAAGGGGATCGGCAAGTACACCGTCTACGACTTCAAGGACGACGGCACCGACCCGAAGAATCCCGAGCACCGCTTCGGCATCATCCGCAACGAGAACGACCCCCGAGGCGCGTACACCCCGAAGCCGGCCTTCGTCGCGCAGGGCATCCTGACGCGCCAGACCGACGACCGCGAGGTCCGGCAGGTGCCGGCGCTCGGCAGTGGGCGCTACGGCGTGGAGTTCGGCGCCCGCCCCGGCGAGCCCGCCGCCACGCGCATGCAGGCCCTGTGGGCGCTGAAGCCGGAGACCTGGAGCATCAAGGCGGCGGGCGAGGTCAAGGTGACCGACCTCTACGGCGCCGAGGCGACGCTGCGGCCGGACGCCGACGGCCGGGTCCACGTCGCCGTCGGCAAGGACCCGGTGTATCTCACCGGAGAGGTGGGAGAGGTGTCCGCGCAGTCGCCGTACGCACTCACGGTCGACCAGGCCATCGAGGGTCTTGCGCCCGCGGCGAAGTGGACGGTCACCGCGGGGGACCGGGCGCTGGACGTGTCCCTGCGAACCGAGGCAGGCACGACGTCGGCGCAGGTGGCGAAGGGTGAGACCCGGTCGGTCGCCGTCACGCTGCCGCCGGCGGGCGTGGGGACGCGTACCTGGACCGCCGAGGTCCGCGAGGGCGATCGCACGGTCGGGCTTCTCGCGGCGACCGCCGACGTGGTGGCCCGGCTCGGGCTCACCGGTACGCACGCGCTCAACGCCACCGGGGCCGGCCTGCTGCGCCTCACCCTCGTGAACCGCGGCGCCGAACCTGTCAAGATCGACGGGATCGACTGGACCGTGGGCTCGTCGAGCGGCCGGGCGCTGCCCGGCGCCACTGTCGCCGGCGACGACAGCGTCTCCGTCGACGTGCCGCTGTCCGAGCTCGGTGCCTGGACCGCCGCCGCCACCGGTGACGCGACCGCCACCGCGCGTGGGACCCTCGTCGGCGCGGATCCGGTCGATGTGGCGTTCCGCCCGGTGCAGGTGGACGGCAAGGTCGATGATGCCGTGTCGGTCCTTCCTGCGCAGACGCTCGGTGCGGCCGAGCAGGTGATCAGCGGCTGGGCGGGCGATGGGGACCACAGCGGCCGTCTCTGGCTCACCCACGACACCGAACGCCTGTACCTGACCGCCGTGATCACCGACAACGCGCAGGCCCAGCCCGCTCGGGCCATGAACATCTGGCAGGGCGACAGCGTCCAGCTCGGTACGACGCCGGGATGGCCCGGCGAAGGCGCCGTGCCGGTCAGTGAGATCGGCACGGCGCTCACCGGCGCCGGCCCGGTGGATCTCGCGCGCTGGTTGCCCGCGAACGCCGCGACCGAGGGGCTCGCGTCGGCGGTGACGCGTGACGAAGCCGCGAGGACGACCACGTACGAGTTGTCGGTCCCGTTCGGCGCGATCGGGGTGAAACCCGGCAACGGGCTCCTTTCGGCGACCGTCGCCGTCAACGAGAACGACGGCGCCGGCCGGCGCGGATGGAGCACGTGGGGCAAGGGCGTGGCGGAGTCGAAGGACCCCGCGAAGTTCCGGCCGTTGCGCCTGCTGGCGGCCCCCGCGGGCAACGTCAGGGTGAAGGCCACGGCGTTGTCGTCCTGCTTGTCCTCCCCGCCGCGCCTCACGGTCGTGGCGATGAACCAGGAGAAGGTGCCGGTCGACCTCCGCCTCGTGACGCCGCTCGGCGAGAAGGCGTACCCGCGGGTCGCGCCGGGCCGTGCGGTCCTGCACACGTTCTCCGGCACGGGCAAGGAACTCGCCGGCGGAACCGCGGTGGTTTCCGCGTCGTACCTGGACGCCGGCGGGAACTTCGCCTACCAGGACCGTGAGCTCGACTACCGGCGAGTCACGTGCCGCGTCTGAACGTCTAGGCCGGGCCGTCCCGGGTTCGCCCCAGAAAGGCGAACCCGGGATGGCGCACGCCCTGAAAACCGCGAATTCGGCGGCCGATACGGGATAACGCGGTGATTGACACGCTCCGCGATCTTATGGTCTGCTACGAAAGCGGTTTCGCAACTGACTTTGCTGAGATCTTTAGGACTGCTCTTGACTGATTCCGCCTCGCCCGTGAAGCCCGCGCGCGTGCTGGTCACCGGTGCGGACGGCACCATCGGCCGGCCGGTCGTGGAGGCACTGCTGAGTGCGGGCATCTCCGTGACGGCACTCTCGACCACATGGTCAGGGCCCTCGCCGGCAGACCGGGTGTTCACCGGTGACGCCGCTGACGAGACTCTGGTCCGGCAGGCGCTCGAGGACGCGGACGCCGTCGTGCACCTCGCCGCCATACCGCACCCCGGCCTGGGAACAGCGCGCGAGGTGTTCGTGGGCAACACCTCGGCCACCTTCACCGTGCTGAACGTCGCCGGCGAGGTCGGCGTGCGCCGCGCCGTCATCGCGAGCTCGATCAACGCGTTCGGCGTCCCCTTCAACCGGCACGATCTCACTCCCGCCTACTACCCGCTCGACGAGTTGTCGCCGGTCGCGCATGACGACGCGTACTCGCTGTCCAAGTGGGTCGATGAGCAGACCGGGGCCTGGGCGCACAGCCGCTGGGGGATCACGGTGGTGGCGCTGCGCTTCCCGCTGGTGAGAGACCTTCCCGAACTGCGGGAGATCGCCGCGCGGTTGAGCCGGAACCCGGTCGAGCAGGTGCGTCTCGCCCGGGAAGGGTGGGCGTACCTGGCGATGGCCGACGCACTGGACGCGGTGCTGCGCGGGCTGACACACCCGATCTCCGGGATGCACACCTTGCTCCTGGCGGCAGAGGACACCATCGTGGGGGAGCCGACGGACCTCCTGCTCGATCGCTTCGCCCCCACGAGCGAACGCCGCCGCGACTTCCCGGGCCGCACCGCCCCCATCGACACCTCCGCCGCCCGCCGCGTCCTCGGATGGGTGCCGCGGCACCGGCTCGGCGACCCGAGCGGCCCGATCAACGCGACCTTTCAGGAGACGCCGGCATGAGCGACGACACGACGGCATTCGCACAGCCGTGGGACGCGCCCGACGACGTGCGCATCACGGGCGTCCGGGCGATCGCCACCGCCCCCGAGGGCATCCCGCTGCTGGTCGTGAAGGTGACCACCAGCGACGACGGCCTTTACGGGCTCGGCTGCGCCACGTACACGCAGCGGTGGCGCGCGGTCGCCTCGTACGTCGAGGATCATCTCGCCAGGCTCGTCGTCGGGCGATACCCCGGTGACATCGAAGACCTGGTGCGGCTGGCCCGCTTCTCCGGCTACTGGCGTGAGGGGCCGGTGGGCAACAACGCGATCTCCGGGCTCGACCAGGCTCTGTGGGACATCGCCGGCAAGCGAGCGGGAAGACCCGTTCACGAGCTGCTGGGAGGCAAGGTACGCGCCGCCGCCGACACGTACCTGCACGCGGGCGGGTCGTCGATCGAGGAGACGCTCGACCAGGCCGAACGCCTCCGCGAAGCCGGGCTGCGGCACATCCGGCTCCAGGTCGGACAGTCGGGCCGCGGCACCTACGGCGCTCCACCGACGGCCGAGGTCACCGAGGCGTCCGCGCCGTACCCGGGCGGGTGGAGCGTGCCGGAGTACCTGCGGCGTACGCGGGAGCTGTTCGCCGCCGCCCGTGAGCGCTTCGGCGAGGAGATCGAGCTGCTCCACGACGTGCACTCCCGGCTGACCCCGAAGCAGGCGGTCGTTCTCGCCCGCGCGCTCGAGCCTTATCGGCTCTTCTTCCTCGAGGACGTCATCGCCCCCGAGCATTGGGATCGCCTGCCGGAGGTGCGCGCCGCCTCGCCCGTGCCGATCGCGGTCGGCGAGCTGACGACCTCGGTGACGGATGCCGCGCGCCTGGTCCTCGGTGGCGGCGTGGACTTCATCCGCTCCCATGTGTCGGACATCGGCGGGCTGACCGCCGCACGCAAGATCGCCGCAGCCGCGGAGCTCGTCGGCGTCCGTACGGCCTGGCACGGTCCAGGCGACACCTCGCCGATCGGCGCCGCCGCCAACGTCGCGCTCGACGTGACGAGCCCGGCCTTCGGCATCCAGGAAGGGCACGTGTACGGCGAGCCCGTGCACGAAGTGTTCCCAGGTACCTTGCGCATCGAGCACGGCTGGTTGCGCCCGAACGAAGCTCCCGGCTGGGGCATCGATCTCGACGAGTCCGCCGCCGCCCGCCACCCCGCAGGGCTGTCGGGACACGATGCCTGGGCTGCCCGCGTCCGAGGCCTGGACGGAGGACTCATCGCCCCCTGACCGCAGCACCGCGACAACACCAGCACAAAGTACTGAGGAGACCCATGCCCCCCACAAATGTCCGGAAGTTTGCTGCCGCCCTCAGTGCCAGTGCTGCAGCGTTCGCTCTCACTACGGGCTGTGGCGCCGAGAGCCCGTCGCAGTCCGGCTCCGTTTCCATCACCGTCGCCGGTCAGCCCACCCAGGAAAACCCCGATCAGCTCAAGGCGTTCAAGCGCAAGATCACCGACTTCACCAAGGCCAACCCCGGCATCACGGTCACCGGTGACGAGTCCTCGTTCGACGTGAACACCTTCCAGGCGCTGGTCGCGGGCGGGAAGCTGCCCACGGTGTTCTACGTGCCCTTCACGGAGATGCAGGGGATCATCGCCCGGCAGCAGGCCGCCGACATCACCGGCTACGTCGGCGCGGACGCCGCCGTCAAGCGGGTCAACCCGTCGATCCTGAAGGTCGCCACGAGCCCGGACAGCCATGTCTACGGCGTTCCCGTCCAGGCCTACAGCATGGGGCTGCTGTACAACCGCGCCCTGTTCACCAAGGCCGGGCTCGACCCCGACGCGCCGCCGAAGACCTGGGACGAGGTGCGGGCCGCCGCGAAGGCCATCCATGCCAAGACCGGCGTGCAGGGCTTCGGCGCCATGACCAAGGACAACACCGGAGGCTGGGCGCTCACGACCATGAGCTACGCCTTCGGGAGCAAGATCCAGTCGGACGACGGCAAGCAGGCCAACGTCAACAACAACGCCACCCGCGCCGCGCTGGAGTTCTACCGGTCCCTGCGGTGGGACGACGACACCTTCGGGTCCGACTTCCTCATCGGGTACAAGGACATCACGAACGCCCTGGCCAGCGGCAAGGTCGGCATGATCGTGCAGGGTGCGGACACCTACACCCCGGTTGTTCAGTCTCTCGGGATGAAGCCGGACGACTTCGGCCTCGCCCCGATGCCGCAGGCGCCCGGAGGCCTCGGCACTCTGGGCGGCGGGTCCGTGGCCATCATCAATCCGCGGGCCTCGGCGGAGGAGATCAAGGCCGCGCTCAAGTGGATCGAGTTCGCCGAGTTCAACAAGTACAACAACGAACAGGCGGCCGTCACGGGCGCCAAGGCCGCCGCCGCCGACAAGCTGCCGGTGGGCGCACCGGTGCTCCCGCTCTTCGACCAGGCCACCACCGACCGGTATCTGACGTGGGTGAAGGATTACGTGAACGTGCCGCGCGAGCACTTCGCGGCGTACTTCGACTCGGCCAAGACGCTGCCGCTCGTGCCCGAACCGGCGGCGAAGGCGCAGGAGACGTACGGAATCCTCGACAACGTCGTGCAGGCGGTGTTGACCCGGCGGGACGCCGACATCACCGCCCTGCTCGACGACGCTCAGAAGAAGGTCCAGTCCGCGATCGACGCGGGCTGAACCGTCGCCCCCGTCACGCCGGCCGGTGCGACGGGGGCGACAGTCCAGAAAGGCGCCTCCGGAACGATGACGGACGCAACCATTCCCCCTACGACAGAGCGTTCGCGCGGTGTCGTGCACTGGGTCCGCCGCGGCGGACTCTCGACATTGATCTTCTTCATCCCCCTTCTCGCGTCATTCGGGCTGTTCTCCTGGTGGCCGATTCTCCGCTCCCTGCTGCTCAGCCTGCAGCGCACGAACTTTCTCACCTCCGAGTGGGTCGGGCTCGACAACTTCGCCCGCGTCCTGAAGGACCCTCTTCTGCTGACGGCGACCTGGAACACCCTGTGGTTCTCGATCCTGGCCTTCGTGATCGGGTTCCCGGTACCGGTGCTTCTGGCGGTGTTCATCGGCGAGTTGCGGCGCGCGCGGAGGATCGCGTCCGCCCTCGTCTACCTGCCGGTGATCTTCCCGCCGGTCGTCGCCGTGCTGCTGTGGAAGGCGTTCTTCGACCCCAGCCCCAAGGGGGTGTTCAACACCGTGCTGGGCTGGTTCGGCCTCGGCCCTGTCCCCTGGCTGAACGACGGCGATCTGGCCATGCCGTCGATCGTGCTGCAGGCGACGTGGGCGTCGTTCGGCACCGCCACGATCATCTACCTGGCGACGCTGATGAGCATCCAGACCGAGTTGTACGACGCCGCCGAGGCCGACGGAGCAGCGGTGTCGCGCCGGTTCTGGCACATCACCCTGCCCCAGATGCGCGGCGTCCTGCTGGTGATGTTCCTGCTCCAGGTCATCGGCACGTTCCAGGTCTTCACCGAGCCGTACATCATGACGAACGGCGGTCCGGAGAACCGCACCGTCACGATCTTGATGCTCATCTATCGTTACGCCTTCATCTCCGGCGACTACGGCCGAGCCACCGCGTTGAGCGTCCTGCTGGCAGTCGTCCTCTCGGCCCTGTCCGCCGTGTACCTCTGGGCGACCAGACGCTGGAGCACCTCATGACCACCGAATCCGGTACGTCCGAACGCGGCATCCTCTCCTTCCTCGATCGTCGCAGACCTGTCGTCCGCGTCTCGGTCGCGGCGATCGGCACGCTCGTCATCGCCGGCCTCGTGATCCTCTGCGCGGGCCCGCTCTTCTGGCTCTTCAAGGCCGCCACGTCGACCACCACCGAGACGCTGTCGGCGCCGTTCTCCCTGTGGCCCAGCGGCATCCACTGGGACTCGTTCGTTCAGGTGTGGACACGCGTCGACTTCGGCCGATATTTCTGGAACACACTCGCGCTCATGGCCGGGTCCCTGTTCCTGGGGCTCCTCGTCGCGACGACCGGCGGCTACGGTCTGGCGGTTCTCCGGCCGAAGTACGCCAAGGCCGTGTTCGCGGCGCTCCTCGCCACCCTGTTCATTCCCGGCGTGATCTCCCTTGTGGCGCTCTACCTGACCGTCATCGACATTCCGCTCGTCCATGTCAGCCTGCTGGGCTCGATGTGGGCGGTGTGGCTCCCGTCCTCGGCCAACGCCGTCAACGTGCTGCTCATGCAGCGATTCTTCGCCAACATCCCCCGGGAGCTCTTCAACGCGGCCCGCATCGACGGAGCGGGACCCTTCAGGATGTTCTTCTCCATCGTCCTGCCGATGTCACGCCCGATTCTCGGCGTCGTCAGCCTCCTCACGCTCGTCGGCTCCTACAAGGAGTTCCTCTGGCCGCTGCTCGTCCTGCCGAACCCGCAGGACCAGCCGATCTCGGTCGCGCTGCCGAGGCTGCAGAGCTCCATCGACTTCTCGCAGTTCATGGCCGCGCTCTTCATCTCGGTCATCATCCCCGTCGGTCTCTTCCTCGCTCTCCAGCGCCAGTTCCTGCAGGCGGCAGGCAACGCCGGCGCGCTCAAGGGCTGAGCCGACGCTCCGTCCGCACCCGCACCAAGGACACCGATGCCCCACTTCGACCTGCCCATCGACCAGCTCCGCGCGTACCGGCCAGAGGTCCGGGTCCCCGCCGGCTTCGACACCTTCTGGCGGCAGACGCTCGCCGACGCCCGGAAGGCGGGCGGAGATCCGCACTTCACCCCGGCCACGACGCCGCTCGTCGGGTGCCACGTCCTTGACGTGCGTTTCCCGGGGTTCGCCGGCGACCCGATCGCCGGCTGGCTGCTCCTGCCGCCCGGCGACGGGCCCCACCCCGCCGTCGTGCAGTTCCTGGGTTACGGGGCCGGCCGCGGACTGCCACACGAGTACCTTCCGTGGGTCGCAGCCGGATACGCGTGCTTCGTGATGGACTCGCGTGGCCAGGGCTCCACCTGGGGAGTCGGCGGGGCCACTCCTGACCCGCACGGGTCCGGACCGGCGGCGAACGGTGTCATGACCCGTGGCATCGAGGATCCCGGGACGTACTACTACCGGCGGCTGTTCACCGACGCCGTCCGTGCGGTCGACGCGGTGCGCCGGCACCCGTCCGTGGACGCCGCCCGCGTGGCGGTGTCCGGCGGGAGCCAAGGAGGCGGCATCGCGCTCGCCGCCGCGGGCCTGTCGGAGGACCTCGTGGCCGTCTTCGTCGACGTGCCGTTCCTGTGCCATTTCGAGCGCGCCGTCGGCCTGACCGACCGCGAGCCGTACGCGGAGATCACGCGCTATCTCTCCGTGCACCGCGAGAGCGCCGAGCGGGTTTTCGACACGCTCTCGTATTTCGACGGTGTGAATCTCGCGGCTCTGGCCACCGCTCCCGCCCTGTTCTCGGTCGCGCTCATGGACCAGACCTGCCCTCCGTCGACGGTTTTCGCCGCGTTCAATGCCTACGCGGGCCCCAAGGAGATCACCGTGTACTCGTTCAACGGCCACGAAGGCGGAGCCGCCGCCCAATGGCCGCGGCAGGTCGCCCTCCTGACGGGGACGGCACGGGCATGAGCGCGCGCTTCGGGGTCAACTACCTGCCGCGGGAGAACTGGTGGTACGCCTGGGCAGAGGACGATGACGACGCGTTCGCGGAGGATCTCCACCAGATCGCCTCGCTCGGGTTCGACCACGTGCGCGTGCAGTGCCTGTGGCCGCTCTTCCAGCCCAACCCGTCCTGGGTGTCGCCACGCGCGCTGCGCCGCCTCGTCCGCCTGCTCGACCGTGCGGCGGAGAGCGGGCTCGACGTCTGCGTGACCGTGCTGAACGGCTGGCTGAGCGGCTTCGACTTCCGGCCGTTCTGGCTGAAGGACGTCGATCCCTTCACCGACGCCGCGGCCGTCAGCGCCGCGGAACTGCTCGTCGGCACCGTCTCGCGAGCGGTCGAAGGCCACCCGGCGCTCTGGTGCGTCGACGTCGCGAACGAGCCCAACGTCCTCATGCGCCGTCTCAAGCCAGGTGAAGGCGAGGCCTGGGCCGCGAGGATGCTCCATGCCGCTCGTGCGGCCTCCGTGCCGGTCACCGTGGGAGTCGACCATGTGCCGTGGATGAGCGATGACGCCCCGATCAGACGGGCGTTCGTGGCCGGCGCGTGCGATCTCGTCCCGGTGCACGCGTGGCCGTTCTTCACCGGTGCTCTGGCCAGGGTCGGGGAGGAGCGCGCCTGGGCCATCCCCGACTATCTCGCGCAGGTCGCCCGCGCGACCTCTGGCGCCGCGGGCAAGTCGCTGTGGATCCAGGAGCTCGGGGTTTCCCCGCTCTGGCTCACGGACATGGCCGTGGAGGACTTCGCCGAGCGGATGTTGCGGCGTGCCGCCGCGATCCCCGGACTGGGCGCTGTCACGTGGTGGGCGTCCCACGACATCAGCCGCCGCTTCACCGGCTTCGACGAGCTCGAGTACGGCCTGGGCCTCATCGACGCCGAAGGACGGGTGAAACCGATCGGATCGCGGGTGGCCGAGGTGGTCGCGGAACTGCGTGACCGGCCACGCGGACAGGCGGCAGCGGAGCCGACGATCACCCTGCCCGCCGGACGGGCGCCCGACATTGACTTCGCCGAAGGCTGGTTCGCGCGCATGGAGGCGACCGTCGGACCCGCAATCGTTCATGAAAGGGGCATGTGATGAGCGAGCGTACGCTTCACACGGACCTTCTGGTCGTCGGAGGAGGGCTCGGGGGAGTCGCCGCCGCGTTGACGGCGGCGCGCCTCGGCATCCGGGTGGTGCTCGCCGAGCGGTCGGACTGGCTCGGCGGCCAGCTGACCACGCAGGCGGTTCCGCCGGACGAGCACCGGTGGATCGAGACCGAGCTCGGCTCGACCTCGTACCGCGAGCTCCGCGAGATCATCCGAGCCCACTATCGCCGCCTTTACCCGCTTGCCCCGGACGCGGCCGCGGACCCGCAGCTGAATCCGGGTCGAGGCAACGTCTCGCGGCTGTGTCACGAGCCGAGGGTGGGCGCGCTGGCGATCGAGGAACTGCTGTCTCCGCACCTCGCCTCGGGCGCGATCACCTTGCTGCGGGAACACGACGTGGTGAACGTGGACCGCCGCGACCGGCAGATCGCCAACGTACGGCTGCGCAGCCGGGAAGGCGACCTCGTCGATGTGACCGCCCGCCTCGTGGCCGACGCCACCGAAGAAGGTGACCTCCTGGAGCAGGCCGGCATGTTCTTCACGATCGGGGCGGAGTCGCACGACGACACCGGCGAACTCCACGCACCGCCGGAGCCGGATCCACGGGATCAGCAGGCGGTCACCTGGTGCGTGGCACTCGAATATCGCGAGGGTGAAGACCACACCATCGACAGGCCCGGCGACTATGAGCACTGGCGCGACACCGTGGACCCCCGCTGGCCCGGCCCGCAGCTGTCCTGGAAGGACATCGTGCCCGATACGGGTGAGGTGCGGTGGCGGCCGCTGTTCGTCCACTCGCCCGAGCAGGCCGTCCACACAGGCGCCGACGACCTGTGGCACTACCGCCGGATCCTGTCGCGGCAGAACCTCGACCCGAGCTTTCCCGGGGGTGAGATCACGCTGGTGAACTGGCCGCAGATCGACTACTGGGAGCGTCCGCTGCTCGGTGTGAGCGCGGAGGAGCGCGAGCAGGCGCTGGCGGAGGCGCGCTCCCTCACCCGCAGCTTCGTCCACTGGATGCAGACCGAGGCCCCTCGCCATGACGGCGGCACCGGCTATCCCGAGCTGCGCCCCAGGGGCGATGTCACGGGCACCTCGGATGGCTTGGCGAAGGAGGTGTACATTCGCGAGTCACGCCGGATCCGTCCCCTGTTCCGAGTGACCGAGGCGCACATCGGGGTGGAAATGCGGGGGCCCGGCGAGGGAAGCGCACTTTTCGAGGACAGCGTCGGCATCGGCCACTACCGCATCGACCTGCATCCCAGCACCTCCGGCCGAGGCTATGTCGACATCGACTGCTTCCCGTTCCAGATTCCGCTCGGAGCCCTCATCCCGGTCGACGTCGACAACCTCGTCGCCGCGAACAAGAACATCGGCACCACCCATGTCGCCAACGGCGCGTACCGGTTGCATCCGGTCGAATGGTCCATCGGCGAGGCGGTCGGCGCTCTGGCGGCCCAGGTCGCCGGGACGGCTCAGACCCCGGCGCAGCTCCGGGCCGATCCGGCGAGCCTCCGCCGCCTGCAGCGACGTCTTCGTGATGACCTCGGTGTCACTCTCGAGTGGCCCGATGACATCCGCACCGGTCGGTCCGCGAGCTGAGCCGGCCGTTTCTCACCCGGATTCCTGGGGGCTCCAGGCGATGATCTGGCCTCTTTCGGTGATGCGTTTCCGAAGCTGCTCGGGGTCGATGTCCTGAACGGCGACCTGGTTCCGGATCGCCAACGTCGCCGCGACGGCAGCCGACTCCGCGAGAACGCAGAAGACCGGTTCCATGCGGGTGGCCGCGTACGCGATGTGCGTCGCCGACAGGCAGACGGGCACGAGCAGATTCGCGCAGTCGCTCTTGTGCGGCGTGATGACCCGGTAGGGAACGGGGTACGGCCGGCCCGTTCCCAGGTGTCCGCCGATGAACATGTCGCCCTCGGTCGCCACCCCGAGTTGCCCTGTTTCGCAATCGCGATGAGCGATGCGCCGGGCGGGGTACACGTCCACGCCGAAGAGGGCGAGCCCGATGGCATCGGCGGGATCGGTCTGGTTCAACACATCCGCGTGGGTAAGGGTGTACCGGCCCTTGAGGCGCCGGGATACCCGTACATAGAGCTGGTGCGGCCACCCGTCGGTGTCCGGGAAGACGCCGGCGTCCAAGCCGTACGCGGCCGTCTCTCGCCGGAACTCCTCGGGCACCTCAGGGTGGGTCGAGAGGAAGTGGTGCAGGCCGCGGAGATAGTCGATGTGGTGGCGCCAGATCCGCGACCGGACGTTCCAGTCGCCGTCCTGGTAGTCGTGGCTCACGCCGACGGGCGCATTCGTGACAAGGGAGGCGCGCTGGTAGTTGTATTCACCTGAATTGAGCCATCCGGGAAACACAGCTCGGAGTCTGTCCAGCTGGTCGCCGGTGCCCGTGCTCACGGACTTGATGTGCTCGACGTAGCGGCGGACCAACTCGAATGTGTCAGGTGAGTAGTCGTCCGGCGCGGTGATCTCAGCCCTGTGACGCTTGTCCGACGTCAGATAGAAACGGAAGTTGTATGCCTGGGTGTAGCCGTCCGCCGAGCCGATCGGCAATCCGTGGTCCTCGTCGATGAGCGGGATGAGCCCACTGGTGGGATCGCCCGGTACGACGTAGGGGTCGATCGGCGTCCAGTTCGTGATGTGACCGACGCCTGCCGGTGCCTCGCCGAACGCCTGGCGCGATTCACGTCCGGTTCGATGAGGAACCTCTGCGAGAGCCATCAGGTCACCTTCGTAAGAAGCGTCGACGAAAATCGACGCCGATATGCTGAAAGGCTCTCCCGATTCGGATGCCGGCGGCGGCACTCCCCATTTGCTCGGCGGTGAAGGCTCAAGCTGGATGGTGTCGATATGGTCGCCGTTTCGCGTCGCCGAGCGGATGCGGTGCTCGAAGATCACTTTGATGCCGGCCTCGGAAAGCCACTCGTGGAACCCGCGCACGATGTCCGGGGGATGGTCCCCGAAACGAAAGATCACGTCGTTCGTCAGTCCTCCGACAGCCTCGGGAAGGGGGCAGTCCTGGAGCGGTTTGATTCCTGAGCCCAGCATTCCTCCGAGCCGACGACCTGGCTCGACGAGTATTACGGAGTTGCCTTCCTGGTGTGCCGTGATGGCGGCGACACAGCCTGCGGGCGTTCCACCGTACACGCAGATATCGGCCCTCAGCGTCATCGATTCCGTCCTGTTCGAGATTGGTCCTCATATTTTTTCGGACTGCGCAGGACCACGGAATGGCGATTTTGGTGGAGATCATGCACATTTTGATGAGAGGCCATGGGATGGGTCTTGATGGTTACCTGCTGGCACCCCGGCGCCCGCAGTTCAGCCACGGTTCCGACACGTACGAGGGGTGGTGCATGCTGCTGCCGAGGAACGGAACGTTCTCCTATGAAGTCGAGGATGAAGCGGCGCACAGAACCAGAGCGGTGGGTGCCGCCGGGCTTCGGGGCGAGGCGCATTTCGGCGATGTCGTCATCAGCCCGCCGGGCAGCACGCTACGGCGGCAGATGAGAACGCCGACGTCGTTCTTCTTCGCGCGATTCCTGACCGCTCTGGAGCCGCCGATCGGCTGCAGTCGATTGCGCGACGTCGATCGCCTGCGCGCCGACCTCGCACTTCTCGAATCCACGCAATCCGCTTCCGATGAAGGTCATCAAAGGTTGGATGCGGAGATGGTCGCGGCGCATGTGGTCGACGACGTGCTCATCACCCTGCTTTGGGAGCGGACGCGGGGAGACGTGCGTGAGGACGTCCTGGTGCGGAAGGCGACCGCCTGCATCCTGGAGTGCTTCACCTCGCCGGATCTTTCGCTCGGCGATCTCGCGAGGACGCTGGGCGTCAGCTCTTCGCTGCTCTCGCGACGCTTCCGGGACGTTCGAGGTGTCACGCCGGGCCAATACCTTCGTGGCGTCAGGTTGCAGAAAGCGCGGGAGCTGTTGACCGGGACCGACTTCACCCTGCAGACCATCGCCGAACGGTGCGGATATCGCAGCGCGTTCTACCTCAGCCGGGTCTTCAAAGCCACCACCGGTCAGTCGCCTTCTGAATATCGCGCGGGGAGCCCGTCCATCAGGTGATCGAGCGCAGGAACTCACCGTGGCGTGCGCCGGCACGATGGCGATCCAGCCGTTGACCTCGGCCACCCAGCGGGATGGTGAACACCATGTTCCTGGTGACCAAGAACGGCGTGGTCGTCGTGGACGCCCCGCTGGACCTGGGCGGAAACCGCCGAATTCATCAAGGAGGCGCACGACGGCAACCGGCCTCTGCCCAACGAAACCTTCGGCGGAACGAGAAGCGAGCTGGACCTCGACGGAGAGCGGTTCGTCCTCGAGTACAAAGGAGACTGGCACCTGCCGGGCAATCTGTTCATCCACCTCCCGGAACATCGGATCCTGACGGCGAGTCACATGGCCCTCTTCGGCACTCCTGACGACGTCCAGACGCATCGCGAGTACATCCGCGACCTGCGCACCTCCACCATTGAGGCGCTGCGCGAGGTGGACCTGAGGGAGGCCGCCGCCGCTGCCGGTGTGCCGGTCGACAATCGGCAGGCCCGGCTCAAGGTCAGCGTCGTGGCATGGAGCGCTTTCATGGACTGACCGGATGGCAGCTCGAAAACGAGTTCTCCCTGGATGTGGCGGTTCAATAGGGTCACGTCATGACGCTCTTCGGTTCGGTCATCGACGTACGCCCCCTGTTCCCGCGTGAGCGGCAGGCCATGCTGGACCTGCTGCGTGCCCTGGACCCGGCGGACTGGGCCAGACCGACGATCTGCCCAGGGTGGGACGTGCACGACGTAGTCGGTCATGTCCTCAACGACTACATGCGGCGCCTGTCGGGCAGCCGCGACGGGCACGGGGGCGCCGTCTTCGCCGACGACGAGACGCTTCCCGCCTACCTCGCGCGGACCAACGACGAGTTCGTCCGAGCCGCCCGTCAGCTCAGCCCGCAACTGCTGATCGACCTGCTGGAGCACCTGGGGCCGCAGTTGGACGCCCTCTGGGCGGCACGCGACCTGCAGGCGCCCGCCGACCTGAACGTGTCCTGGGCCGCCACGGACCTCGACAGCCCCGCCTGGCTCGACATCGGCCGCGAATACACCGAGTTCTGGGTTCACCAGCAGCAGGTCCGCGACGCGGTTTCCCGGCCCGGGGCCACCCAGCCCGATCTCATGGCGCCGGTGCTGGACCTCTTCGCATGCGCGCTGCCGCACACCCTGAGGACGTACGAACGTCCTGAGGGGACAGCGGCTCACCTGGAGGTGCTCGGGCCGGCCGGCGGGCAGTGGAGCGTGGCCAGGCGGGGCGGCCGATGGCAGCCGGTGATGACCGGCGACCGCCCGGCCGCGCGGGTCTCGATGGACCAGGACACCTTCTGGCGGCTGGCGACCAGGGGCATCAGCGTCGAGGAGGCCCGCGCACGCTCGAACCCGAGCGGCGACCCGGAGCTCACCGCGGCCATGACGACCTTGCTCGCCGTCGTCGCCTGAAATCAGCTACCGCAGCCCGCGACCACTTCCCCACCTGCGACACAGGACCGCTTCACCCGTCACATTCACTGACGCCGGTCGGCGTGCAGGCGCGCGAGCTGCCGGTCGTGCAGGCGGGTGAGGAGCAGGAGGGACGCGACGGCGCCGATGAGGGCGCAGGCCATGTCCCACTGGGTGTCCCACTGGTCGCCCTGGACGGCGAGGAAGGCGTCGGCCGCCGACCCGGCCGCGAGCGCCGACCACCACTCCAGCATCTCGAAGAAGGCGCTGAAGGCCAGGCAGACGCAGACGGTCAGCGGGGCCAGCCACGCGCTGCCGCGCAGAGGGGAGGTCCGCACCAGCACCTCACGGACCAGGATCGCGGGCACGAACCCCTGCACCAGATGGCCGACCCGGTCATAAGGGTTGCGCGACAGCGCCAGCACGTCCTGCAGCCAGTGCCCGAACGGAACCCGCGCATAGGTGTACTGCCCCCCGACGATCAGAACCAGCGCGTGTACGGCCAGCAGGCAGCACAGCAGCGTGGTGAGCGGGAAGCGCCGCCAGAGCACCACCAGGAGCGGCAGACCACCGATCACCCAGAAGGTCTCCAGGAGCCAGGTGAGCCGGTCGTAGGGACGCAAACCCGAGACGACCAGAGCGAGGAGCACCACGGCGGCCAGCACCAAGGGCAGCCGCCGGGCGGCGGAAGCAGGAGTCATGCGATCAGCCTCGAAAGCGGTGGGGGTGAGAGAAGCGAGGGGAGCAGGTCATCTTCATCGACCGCCTGATGTCCGGATCCGTGGGACAGGCGTCCTTGCGGACATTCGTCGTGCGCCCACAGACTATCCACATGACAACGAATCGGTCCGACGAAGTGATCTTCGCCGTGTCCGACGGAGTGTTGCTGCTCGATGTGGCCGGCCCCGTTCAGGTCTTCAACGACGCCGGTGGGTATCGGGTGCGGTTGGCTTCGCCGGACGGGCAGCCCGTTCGCAGCGATGTCGGCATCTCGCTGAGCGTGGACCTCGCGCTGTCGGATCCGGACCTCGACGTGGACACGCTGGTGGTGCCGGGCTATCCGAGGAGGTCGTCAGGGGTTCTCGGGTCCGCGCTGGTCGACAGGCTGCGGGAGCTGGCGCCGCGGGCTCGGCGGGTGGTGTCCGTGTGTACGGGCGCGTTCCTGCTCGCCGAGGCCGGGCTGCTCGACGGCCGGCGGGCCACGACCCATTGGGACGCCTGCGCCGAGTTCGCGGCGCGGTTCCCGGACGTCACGGTGGAGCCGAACGCCATCTACGTACGCGACGGCTCGATCGTCACGTCAGCGGGTGTCACCGCCGGGATCGACCTCGCGCTGGCGCTTGTCGGGGAGGACCAGGGCGAGGACCGGGCCCGTGCCGTGGCCAAGCACCTCGTCGTGTTCCTGCAGCGTCCCGGCGGGCAGCGCCAGTTCAGCGTCCCGGGCGCCGCTCCCGCGCCCCGCAACCCGACCGTACGCCGCGCGCTCGACCTGGTCGCCGCGGACCTGTCCGCGGACCATCGCCTCGCCACGATGGCCGCCGGCCTGGCCGTCAGCGAGCGTCACCTGACCCGCCTGTTCCGCCGCGAGCTGGGGTCGACGCCGGCCCAGTTCGTGGAGCGGCTCCGGGTCGAAGCGGCGCAGGCCCGGCTGGAGTCCGGGGACGCCATCGTGCGGGAGATCGCCAAGGCGTGCGGCTTCGGCTCGCAGGAGACGATGCGCCAGGCGTTCCTGCGGGTGCTCGGTGTGGCGCCGTCGGCGTACCGGAATCGGTTCCGGCTGGCCGGCCACCGGCCCGTGGCGGATCCTCAGACCCAAGGCTGACGGCGTTCAGTACATCTTCGTGGTGGTGTGCTGGACGGCGGAGGGAGCCAGGCGGACGCCGTTGGCGGTGACCCGGTGGCCGCGGGTGTCGGTGACCCGTACGGAGAAGGGGCCCTGGCCCGCGCCGGACTCGGCGATCCAGTAGTTGTAGTCGGCCCTGGCCAGCTTGCGCCACGCGCCGCCGGCGGTCTTCACCTCGACCGAGGTGAGCGGGTTGCCGTGGTTGTTGACCAGCAGGGCCAGCCACCACTGCGACGACCCCTCCTTGACGCGGAAGGAGAGCGGTTTGCCGATCCTCGGGTTGGCGGCCGGTCTGTAGGTGACCCCGACCAAGCCCCTGTCGGGGTCCGCGACGCGGGCGAAGGCCCTGCGGCTGAGGTCGATGTGCCCGGCGGGGCACTCCGGGCACTGGTCGACGACCTTGACCTGCACGGAGCCCTTCGGGCCGGTGACGGTCAGGTAGCCGCCGCAGGCGGCCGCGGCGCGGTACTCGCCGCGGGAGAGCGCGACGTAGAGATCGCCGGCGGGAGGCGACGGATAGGAGCAGTTGCCGCCCCCGGACCGGAGTTCGTAGAAGGTCGCCTTACCGCTGGTCGCTTTCGCCGACGCGCCGGCGGCCGCGGTGCTCTCCTTGCTCCGGCCGGATTGGGCCAGGGCGGAGGCAGGGAGGAGCGAGGTCGCGGCGAGCGCGGCGGCGAGAACAGTGGGTAAGCGGCGCATCCAGGTTTTCCTCTCATATGTGATGGATGCGACAGTAGCGAAATCGGTATATCTCGGTACGGTAAAGCTGCAGATCTTCCGTGATATGTCCGGGAAATAGCCGGTTATTGCCCTGGATGTTCAGGCAGCGGCAATCGACACTCGCGTCATGAAATCGATGACGAAAGCACTGCTCGCCGGGTCGGTGCTGGCCTGCCTGGCGGTGGCGGGCACGACGGGCACGGCGCACGCGGCCATCGGACGGCTGACGTTGATCAGCGGGACCGCCGGCGTCAGTTTCAGCTACACGACCTGCCAGCCGCCCCGGGATCAGCCGGTGGAGCTGTACGAGGTCGACACGTTCGACAACCAGCCGGTTCCCGGCTGCCAGGTCGTGCTCACCGGCCGTACGGGCGCGAGCCAGGTGCTCTGCGTGGGGCGCGGAAGCCTGCCGCCCGAGCTCCGCCAGGTGCTTCGCGTCCGGATGCAGCCGGGCACGGCCCCGCCCTGCGCCTACGGGCCGGCGGCGGGCAGCTGATGCGAATCGGCTGACGCCAGGTGGGCGCGGATGCTCTCGGCGTCCACCCCTGTCTCTTCGGTCCGGTCGATGCCGAGGGCGGACATGATGGTCAGGGCCTCGCTCCAGTGGCGCCGGGCGTGGTCGGGCCGGCCAAGCGCGGCGTGGGCGTGGGCGAGGCCGTCGTGGGCGCGGGCCTGGTCGCTCGGCTGGTGAAGGTCCGAGGCGAGGTCCAGCGCCTGGCGGTGGCAGTCGAGCGCCTGGTCGGCCTGGCCGCGGGCATGCTGCAGCCGGCCCATGCCGTGGAGGGCCTCGAACTGCCAGTTGCTGTTGCCGATCTCGCACGCCAGGCGCAGGGCCTGCTCGTAGCAGTCGTACGCCTCCTCGTACCGCCCCTGGAAGCGGTGCAGGTGGCCGAGGCCGTTGAGGCTGTCGAGCTCGCCGAGCCGGTGCCCGGTGCCGCGGGCCAGGCCCAGGGCCAGCGTGAAGTAGTCGGTGGCAGGGCCGTGCGCGCCCTGCCCGAGGTGGATGAAGCCGATGCCGAGCAGCGCCCGTAACTCGCCGGTGCGGTGGCCGATCGAGCGGGCGATGACGAGCGCCCGCGCCAGCTCGCCGGCGCTCGTGTCGTACCACCCCATGATCCGGTGGACGTTGCCGGCGGCGATCAGCGCGTCCAGCTCACCCGTACGGTGACCGATCGCCCGGGCGATGTCCAGCGCCTGCTCGAAGTGCTCGGCGGCCCGCGCGTACTCTCCCTGGAACCCGCGGACCATGCCGATGCCGTTGAGCGCCCGTAACTCGCCCGCTCGATGACCGATGGCGCAGGCGATGGCCAGGGCGCGGGAGGAATCCTCCAGAGCCGCCTCGTACCGGCACTGCATCTGACGGATCTCGCCGAGCCCGAGGAGGGCCTCCAGCTCGCCCGTACGGTATTCGGCGGCCCGGGCCGCCGACAGCGCCCGCTCCAGGAGCGTCTCGGCCTCGGCATACCGGCCGCGGGTGCGCAGGCACCGGTGCAGGGTGGCCGACAGGTGCCGGACGTGTTCGGAGAAGCCGTGCTCGGCGGCCAGCTGCGCGAGGCTGAGCAGGTTGGACAGCTCGGCCTCGAGCCACGCGGCGGCGTCGGCCACCGCGGGCGGCGCCACCTCGCCCGGCGCGATACGCGGCCGCATGTCCGCCTCGTAGGGATAGAGGAGGTCCATCGCCGCCGAGGCCGCGCGGCTGTAGTGGTTCAGCAGCCGCGCCGAGGCGGCGCGCCGGTCGGACTCGGGCTCTTCTCCGGCGGCCCGTTCGGCGGCGTGTGTCCTGATCAGGTCGTGGAATCGGTAGCGGCAGGGGATCGGCTCCTGCAGCAGGTGGACCTCCAGCAGCCGGTCCAGCAGCGTCGCGGCCCGCTTGACGGTGGTGGCCAGCAGCGCGGCGGCCGCGTCGGGCGCGAGGTCCATGCCGGGGTGCAACCCCAGCAGCCGGTACGCCCGCCGCTCGGCGTCCGTGAGCTCCTGGTAGGACAGGTCGAGCGCGGCGGTGACGCTGTGCTGCCCGGCGCGCAGCTCGCTCAGCGGGTGCTGGTGCTCCTCCAGCCGCTGCAACAGGTGCCGCACGCTCCAGGCCGGATGGGCCTTCAGCCGGGCCGCGGCCAGGCGGATGGCCAGCGGTAACAGCCCGCACCGCCGTACCACCGCGGCCAGCACCTCCCGCGGCACCCCCGCGACCCGCTCCTCGCCGGCGGTGCCGGTGAACAGCGCGATCGCGTCCGCGAGCGGCAGCACGTCGACCGACACCGTACGGGCGTCGTCCAGCCCGACCAGCCGCCGCCGGCTCGTCACCAGCACCAGGCAGCCGCCCGCACCCGGCAGCAGGGGCCGCACCTGGGCCTCGTCGGCGGCGTTGTCCAGGACGATCAGCATCTTCCGGTCGGCCAGCACGCTGCGATAGAGCGCGGCCCGGTCGTCGAGGTGCTGCGGAATCGTCTCCCCGGGCACGCCCAGCACCTCCAGCACGCGGGCGAGCGCGTCGGCCGGGTCTGCCGCGGGCATGCCCCGCGTGTAGCCGTGCAGGTCGACGAACAGATCACCGTCGGGAAAGCGCGGAGCCAGCTGGTACGCGGCGTGCACGGCCAGCGCGGTCTTGCCCACCCCCGCCATGCCGTCGATGGCGGTGACCACCACCGTGGCGGCGTCACCGACGTCGTCGAGAACGGCCAGCTCCCGTGCCCGGCCGATGAACGCCGCCGCGTCGGCGGGCAGCTGCCGCGGTGTCGGCCGCGCGCCGTCTGACAGTCCGTTCGCGGCACGCGTCAGAACGGACACCTCCGCGGCGTCCAGGCCCAGCGCTACGGCCAGCGAGCGCACCGACGCGCTGCGCGGCCGCCGCAGCTCGTCCGCCTCCAACCGGCGAACCGTGCGGACGTTGAGCCCCGCCCGCGCCGCCACCTGCTCCTGGGTCAGCAGCGCCCGCTCACGCCAGCTCCGTAACAACGCGCCCAGGCCCGGCCCCCCGACCGGACGGCCCGCCTCGGCGCCGTCGCGTACTCCTGACGGCATGAACCCATCTCCAAGTGGTCAGCTGTCCGGATCAAGAACGAGCCTATGTCATTCTCCATCGGCCCGCTGGCCCTGGCGCAGGCGCTACAGGAGGCTGTCGCGCGCGTAGGCGGCGGCCTCCGTGCGGTTGCGTACGCCGATCTTGGCGAAGGCGTTGTTGATGTGCGTCTTGACCGTCGTCTCCGCGATGAAGAGCGCCGAGCCGATCTCCGCGTTGCTCATCCCCCGGGCGACGAGCCTCAGCACCTCGACCTCCCGTACGGTCAGCCCGTCGGGACACGCCGAGACCGGCGGCGGCGCGGCACGGGACAGCGCGTCCACCAGCCGGCGGGACACCGCCGCCGAGAACGTCGACTGCCCGGCGGCGGCCGAGCGCAGGGCGGCGGCGATCTCCGCGCGCCCGGCGTCCTTGGTGAGGTAGCCGCAGGCCCCGGCCAGCAGGGCGGAGTCCACGGACCGGTCGTCGTCGTACGTCGTCAGCACCACGACGGCCACCTCCGGATGCGCGCGGGCGATCCGCCGCGTGGCCTCGACGCCGTCCATCACGGGCATGCGCAGGTCCATCAGCACGACGTCGGGGCGGAGCTCGGCCACCAGGCGCAGGGCCTGTTCGCCGTCCCCGGCGTCGCCCACCACGTCCACGTCGTCGACCAGGTCCAGCAGCGCCACCAGGCCCTCGCGCATGAGCTGCTGGTCGTCCACGACCAGGACCTTCATTCCGGCACCTCCGCCCGTACCTCCCACAGGCCCTGCGACGGTCCCGCGTTCAGCGTCCCGCCCGCGAGCGCCAGCCGCTCGCGCATGCCCTGCAGCCCGTGCCCGGATGACGGCGCCGCGGCCGCGTACGGATTGCGCACCACCAGCCGGACGGCGCCCTCACCGTAGCCGATCTCCACCGTGACCGGCTCGCCCGGCGCGTGCTTGGCGGCGTTGGTGAGCGCCTCGCGTGCCGTACGCAGCAGGCAGACCTCCGCCGCCGGGGTGATCGGCCGCCGCGTGCCCGTCGTACGCAGCTCGGCCGGCACCTCGTGGTCCCTGCGGTGCTCGGTGACCAGCAGGCTCAGCGCGTCGGGCAGCGGTGGCACGTCCTCGCGCAGCGCCGCCACCGCCGAACGGGCCTCGACCAGCCCTTCCCTGGCCAGCGCCCGCGCTCTGCGGACGCGCGCCACCGCCCCCTCCACGTCGCCCCGCTCGGTGAGCATGGCCTCGGCGACCTCCAGCTGCACCCCCAGGGCGCCGAGGGAATGCGCGAGCACGTCGTGCAGCTCCCTGGCGATGCGGGTCCGCTCGTCGAGCGCCATGGCCCTGGCCCGGTCGTGCTGGGCCTGCCGGTACTGGCGGCGCTGCAACGCGAAGAGCACGGTGAGCATCACGACCGTCCCGCGGACCACGATCGCCGATCGCGGCTGCTCCCACCACAGCAGGCTGCCGACCATGAGCACCAGGTCGGTCGCGGTGACCGCGGCGATCGCTGCCATGCTCGGCGTCATGTGTGCCGCGAACAGCAGCAACATCGCGAACACGAACACCGTGGGCGCCGGCTCGACCGACCCCGACACCGACGCCGCGACCGCCGAACCCGCCGCCAGCGCGGCCACGGCCACGCGCGGGAACCGGCCGTCGAGCAGGACGAAGGCGAGCCAGCACGCCATGGACACGCCGAGCGCGGACCACAGCAGCGCGGGGACGCGATCGGGCTCGGCGGCCGCCAGCGACCAGGCGAGGACCAGGCTCAACAGCAGCCTGACCAGGCGCCCCGTTTCGGGGTCGTCGGCCGCCAGGAGCCGTACGACCCGCCCCCACACCTCTCGCATCGCCTAGCGCGAGTCCTTCAAGGTCAGAATCATGTCCACCAAGATAAGCCGGAAGGCCACGAAACCGACGACCACCAGCAGCGCCACGACGACGATCGCGAGCAGGAACTTGCCGTTCATCTTTCCCCCGTTGGCGTCCAGGAGCCGGTGCAGCAGTTCGAGCCAGAGGCTGCCCGGCCGTCCAGAGTGCTTGTCCATGCCTGGGACGGTAGGGACGGGGCGGGGTGGAGCGGCACCTCCGAAGGGTGGAGAGCGGGGTGGAGGCGCTCTGTCATGATGGGCTGATGCCCCCGGAGACCGCTTACCACGGCGCGCTCGGAGACCAGTTCGCCGAGCATGCCACCACGAGCCCGTACAACGCCTACGTCGACCGGCCCGCGATGCTGGAGCTCGCCGGTGACCTCGCCGGGACGAGGGTTCTCGACGTCGGGTGCGGAGCCGGGCACTACGCGGCCGAGCTGCTGGCCCGCGGGGCCGAGGTGGTCGGTGTCGACGGGAGCGCCGCGCTGCTGGGCCACGCGCGGGCCCGGGTGGGGGAGCGGGCCGAGCTCCTTCTGCGCGATCTGGAGGAGCCGCTGGACTTCGCCGATGACGCGTCGTTCGACGGGGCCGTGTGCGCGCTGGTGTATCCCCACGTCACCCGCCGCGCGCAGTTGCTGGGCGAGTTGCGCCGGCTGCTGCGGCCGGGAGGGTGGCTCGTGGTCTCGACCGGCCATCCGACCGCCGACTGGCAGCACTTCGGGGGCTCGTACCACGCCGGCGACTGGGTCGAGCTTCCCATGGGCGACGGCCCGTTCTCGATCCGCTTCCAGCGGATGTCGCTGGAGGTTTTCCTGGGGGAGCTGCTGGCCGCCGGGTTCGTCCTGGAACGGGTCGTCGAGCCGCGCCCGGTGGCCGCCCTGCGGGAGATCGACGAGGCCGCCTACGACAAGCTGAACGAGCGGCCGTCCTTCCTCGCTGTCAGGCTCGTACGCCCCTGACCGCGGCCGCGGGGTTCTTCAGACGGCCACCGGGGTGAGCCGGTTGCGGACCCATGAGGCGGCTGCCGCGGTCGGCCAGAACCGGCTCGCCAGGTTGCGTGCGGCGATCCCGGCGCGGGTGGCGGGGACCATCATGGCCGCGGCCGTCGCGACGCTCCCCTGGCGCGGGTCCACCAGGGTGCGGTGCTCGGCCTCGTACCGCGCGAAGGCCGATCGCGGGTCGGCGGGGGTGGCGGCCAGCTCCTCGGCGAGGGTGTAGGCGCCGGCCATGGCCAGGGTGGAACCGTCGCCGAACAGCGACACCGACGAGGCCGCGTCGCCCAGCAGCGCTATACGTCCTTCGGCCCAGGAGTCGAGGCGCACCTGGCTGACGGAGTCGAACCAGAGGTCGTCGGTGGCGCGGACCTGGTCCAGCAGCTCCGGCACGCGCCACCCGTCACCTGCGTAGGCGTCGGTCAGGATCCGCTTGTGCTGCGCGAGGTCGCGGTGGTTGAAGCCCCGCACCTCCGGGTGACGGAAGATGAAGGCCGCCAGGGCGCGGCCGTGTACGGGGTGGACGGAGGCCAGCCGGCCGGGGGCGTTGTGCAGGACGACGTCCTGCTGGTTGTCGGCCGGGCCGTCGAGCTGCATCGTCGCGACGTAGAGGCCCATGTGGCGGACGAACGCGGACTCGGGCCCGAAGGCCAGCCGCCGGGTCGTCGAGTGGAGCCCGTCGGCTCCGATGACGAGGTCGAACCGGCGCGGCGCGGCCTTCTCGAAGGTGACGTCCACGCCGTCGCCGTCCTGGCTCAGCGCGGTCATCGTGTCGCCGAACAGGACCTCGGCCGAGTCGCGGCTCGCCTCGTACAGGATGGCCGCCAGGTCGGTACGTGTCACCTCCACCTCCCGGCTGCCGGACGCCTGCCGCAGCGCCCGCATGTTGACCCGCCCGACCTGGCGGCCGGAGGCGTTGACGAAGCTCATCGCCGTCACCTGCGTGGCCGCCTCGCGCAGCCGCGGCATCACGCCCATGCGGTCGGCCACGGTCACGGCGGGGCCGCGGACGTCCACGGGGTTGCCGCTGGAGCGCAGGCCGGTGGCGCGTTCGACGACGGTGGGCCGGAAGCCGTGGCGCGCCAGCCAGTACGCCAGCGTGGTGCCGCCGATGCCGGCTCCGGAGATCAGGACTGTCTTCATGACTCACTCCTCGGGTTGCCGTGGTTCGACGTGACCATATGACGAGATTTGAAAGTTAGTCAATCGCTAGTTGATGAGTTGACCAGATTTCGCATTTGGTCATATGGTCTGCGGGTGAGCGCCGAACGACTCCGAGACCCGCGGCAGCGAGCCGAGCGGGCCGCACGGATCCTCGACGTGGCGGCGGACCTGCTGCTGCGCCACGGCTACCGGCGGGTGACCATCGACGACGTGGCCGCCGGGGCCGGCATCGGCAAGGGGACCGTCTACCTGCACTGGAAGACCCGGGAGCAGCTGTTCGGCGCGGTCTTCGCGCGTGAGGTGCTCCGGGCGATGGATGAGCTGCGCCAGGCGCTCCGGGAGGATCCGCGGGCATGCCTGCTGCACCGGTTCGCGCGGGCCTACTTCCTGGCCATCGCGAACCGGCCGCTGCTGCTCAGCTTCCTCCTGGCCGATCCCGACCTGGTCGGCAAGCTGACCAGCTCCCCCGACCCGGCCCGCGACGAGCGGCACGGCGCCATGGCCCGCGACTACCTGGGGCTGCTCGCCGAGCACGGCCTGCTTCGCGAGGACATGAGCGCCGATGAGCTCGGGTTCGCCTACCAGGCGACGTTCGAGGGGTTCCTGCGGGCGGGGGGCGCCTCGGACGGCCGGGAGCAGCGGGCGGACCTGCTCGCGCGTACCGTCCGGCGGGCGTTCGAGACCGAGTCCGCGGTCCCCGACGCCACGTTGCGGGACGTCGCCGCGGCCGTGGTCACCTTGCTCGGCGACGTGATCGACGCCGACCGCGCCGAGTCCGGCATCCCCGAGGGGTAGAGCGCCGGCGCGCCGGTCACGGCTGGGAGATGAGCTGGACGCGGATGCCGTTGTCGTACGGGACCACGATCGTCTGGTCGCGGCCGAGCTTCCACTCCGGGTTGACCAGGAACAGCCGGCCGCCGGAGGCGAGCAGGAGCCGGAAGCCGCGGTAGCGGTGCGCGTAGCTCGGGTCCTTGCCGGTGGTCTTCAGCCGGATATGGGTGATGCCGGGAGGTACGTCCTGCAGCGGCTCCTTCATGTCGAGGATGACCTCGGCGCGTTTGGGCAGGTCGTGAGCATCCTGCTCGCCCCGGCCGGTGCCGTAGGCCCACGCGACCGTGGTCGAGGCCCAGAACAGGCCGGCGACGGCCAGGCCCAGCACGCTCAGCACGCCGTTCCTGGCCAGGCGGGGTGACATGAGCGGGCGGCCGCGGTTCTTGCCGTGGATGTGGATTCCGTACGCCACCATGGCCGGGCCGGACGCCAGCGCGAGCGGCGTCGCGCCGATGACGACGCTGGTGTCGGCGTCCCCGAGGAAGATGCCGATCATCGCGCGGCCGATCAGGAGCAGGCCGACGAGCGTGAAGCCGGCGGCCAGGAAGGTGTTGACGGTGTCGCCGGGGCGGCGGGCGAGCTGCCAGGAGACGGTGGCGTGGACGGCGATGACCAGCAGCGCGCCCAGGCAGATCAGGGCGGCCGGGACGTACACGACTTCGAGGCCGTCGAGGAGCAGGCTCTGGTTGGACAGGCCGGTCATGTCGAGGGATATGCCGAAGTAGTCGAAGCGGGCGCGGGTTGCGACGTAGCCGAAGTAGATCAGCAGCGCGGTCGCCAGCGTGGTGGGGCCTACGGCCTCGGCCAGTTGCCGCACCCGCGCCGAAACCGCCTCCTGCCCGCTCGCCGCCTCCTGCCCGGGTGCCGTCTCTTGCCCGCTCGCTGCCTCTTGCCCGGGTGCCGTCTCTTGCGCGCCCGCTGCCTCCGGCGTGCTCGCCGTCTCCTGCCGGGGTGCCGTCTCCCGCTTGGTCGCCGGCTCCTGTCCGGTTGCGGTTTTGCTCGCGGGCTCGTGCGTGGTGGTCACTCTCCCTCCGGAGCCGTGGTCGTGCCGTCATCCGCCGTATCCGGCCCGTCGTCCTGCGATCCGGAGCCCGAGTCCTCCTGAGATCCGGAGTCCGAGTCCTCCTGAGAGCTGCCCGAGTCGTCGGTGGAGGTGCCGGTGTCGTCGTCCGGCGACGGCGTCGGGGACTCCTCGGAGGAGGTGCCCGAATCGCCGATGTAGTACGAGAACTGCGGAACGTTGTTGGATGTCTGGCCGGTCACTTCCACCGGCGCCTCCGCCGTCGGCGGCGGGCCGCCCCAGTCGCGGACCTGGTCGCAGGGCGCGTCCTCGACGTTGACGCACAGGTAGCGGAAGCGGACCACCGCCTGGATGACGTACGGGCGGTCAGAGGCGTCGCCCGTGATGATCGCGCCCGCGAGGCATTGCGAACCGGCCCTCAGCTGGACCCCCTGGCACAAGGGGTCGCCGGTGGGGTCGCAGTGGCCGGGGGCCGATCGGGCCGTGGCGCGGCCGGGGCCTGACTGCACGGTGAAGGAGACGGACTCGATCGTCCCGACGGTGGAGGTCTTGTTGATGATGGTGACGCAACCGTCGTCGCCGGGGGAGCCGTCGAGGTGCACGCCGTTCCAGTGGACGCTGCGGCGGTTGTTGCGCGTTCCCGGAGGCGTGGACCTGTCGCCGGTCGGTTGCCCGTCGGCATCCTTGCCCTGACCGGTCGAGCCGTCGGGCGCTCCGGTCGCCGAGCTGTCGTCGTCCGGCGCGCCGCTCGTCGTACCGTCGGCGTCAGGTGCGTCGCTCGCCGAGCCGTCGGCGTCGGGTGCGTTCGCCGAGCCGTCCGGGGCGTCCGCGGTGGCGTTCGTCCCGGTGCCGGCCATCGGCTCCGCGCCGTTGCCGGTGGCGACGCCGGCCAGCCAGGCGATCCCGAGGACCGCCACGAGGCCGAGGATTCCGGCCATGATGAGCATGCGTGCCCGCGATGGCGTCATGGATCCTCCCGGAGTGCGTCGCCGATCCCTCATCAAGCCCAAGAATCGGCTCCTCCGGCTGGGATCGCATGAGTACCCCCTTACTCAAAGCGACGTTCCCCGGAGGGCGGCGTGACGGTCACCGTCTCCAGCCCTCAGGTCGGGTCCCGCTCGGTGCCTGAGGGGATGCCGAGCCCTCAGGTCTGGTCTGTCCCGGCGTCTGAGGTGACGCCGAGCCCTCAGGTCTGGTCCGGCCCGGCGTCTGAGGTGACCCCGAGCTGGTCGAAGGCCGCGCCGACGCTCGGCCACAGCGCGGCCGGGTCGCCCGCCGCGACCTCGTGGCCGGCCTTGTAGCAGGCCAGCGCCACCTGCGGGGCCAGTGCGGCGGTCTCCGCCGAGGCGCCCTGCTGCCTCAGGAATTCCCCGGCCAGCTCGACGAGGCGTCGCTGTTTGCGAGCCGCGCGGTCGTCCAGCTCGGGGTTCGCCGCGATCAGCCGTTCGCGCAGGACGTAGCGGTCGGTGTCCCGCGTCGCCCATGCGCAGACCGCCGCCACGGTGTCGCGCAGCAGCGCGAGCGCCTCCGGCAGCGACGGCGGACGCTCGAGCCGCAGCTCTCGGTGTCGCCGGGCGACGTTGTCCAGCAGTTCCTCCTCGCCGGCGAAGACGACCTCCTGCTTGTCGCCGAAGTAGCGGAAGAACGTGGTGCGGCCGACCCCGGCCCGGTCGGCGATGTCCGCGACCGTCACGCCGGCGTAGTCGCGTTCGGCGAACAGCTCGTAGGCGGCCGCGACGATCTCGTCACGGGCTCGCTGCTGGTTGCGGGCGCGGAGGGTGGATCGGGGCACCGCCTCAGTCTAGTCGTGCTGTACTTCGATCCATTATGGTACGCAGTACCAGTTAGGTACTCCATTCCAAGGAGTTGGACATGCGAGCGGTGCAGATCACCGAGTTCGGCGGGCCCGAGGTCGTGGCCGTGCGAGAGGTGCCCGAGCCCCGGCCGGGAGCCGGTCAGGTTCTCATCGACGTGGCGCGATGCGGGGTGAACTTCGCCGACGCGCTCCTGCGCGAGAACCGCTACATCGCCGCCGTCACGCTGCCGCTGATCCCCGGGATCGAGGTCGTCGGCCGGACCGCGGACGGGCGACGGCTGGCCGCGATGATCTCCGACGGCGGGTATGCCGAGAAGGCCGTGGTGGCGGAGGACAGCGCCTTCCCAGTGCCCGACGGGGTGGATGACGTGACCGCCATCGCGCTGCTCGTCCAGGGGCTGACCGCCTGGTGGCTGATCAATCGCACCGCTCGGGTGCAGCCGGGGGAGAGCGTGGTCGTCCACGCGGCGGCGGGCGGCGTCGGCTCGCTGGCCGTACAGCTGGCCAAGCTGCGCGGCGCCCGGGTCATCGCCACGGCCGGCACGCCGGACAAGCGCGAATTCGCACTGTCCCTCGGCGCGGACGCCGCCGTGGACCCCGCGGCGGACGACCTCACCGGGGCGTTGCGGGCGGCGAACCACGGCGATCCCGTCGACGTGGTCCTGGAGATGACGGGCGGCCGCGTCACCGACCAGAGCGTCGCCGCGCTGGCCCCGTTCGGCAGGCTCGCCTACTACGGGATGGCGGGCGGCGTCGAGCCCACCCCGGTGCCGCCGCGCGACCTGCAGCGCCGTTCGGCCACGGTCAGCGGCTTCTGGCTGATGAACGCCCTCGCCTATCCGGAGGTCCTCGGCAAGGCGTATGTGGAGATGTCCGGGCAGGTCGCGGCGGGTGAGCTGCGCGTCGTCCACGGCGGCGACCACCCGATGTCGGAGGTACGGCGCGTGCACGCGGACCTGCGTGGCCGCCGGACCGTCGGCAAACTCGTCCTCGACCCGACAAGATAGAACCGATCGGTTCGATCTCTGTTAGTATCCGGACTTGTGGCGATATTTGTCTTGATCCCCGGTATGTGTCATGGCGGCTGGTGCTTCGACGAGCTCGCCGAGCAGTTGCGAAGCCGGGGGCATCGCGCGTACCCGCTGACCCTGACCGGCATCGCCGAGCGCGGCCACCTGCTGACCGGCGGGGTGAACCTCGACACGCACATCCAGGACGTGACCGGCGTCCTGGCCGCCGAGAACCTCACCGAAGCGATCCTGGTCGGCCACAGCTACGGCGGGATGGTGATCACCGGGGCCGCCGACCGCGCGCCCGAGCGGGTGCGCGACCTGGTCTACCTCGACGCCGTCGTGCCCGGCGACGGGGACTCCTGCTGGAGCCTCGTCACCGATCAGGAGCGGCGATGGTACGTGGACGTGGTGGACAGCGGATACGCGACCCGGCCGCTGCCGTTCTTCGACCCGCGCGCCACGGCCCATCCGATCGCCTCGCTGCTCCAGCCGCTACGGCTCACCGGAGACCTCGCGCACGTGCGCCGCAGGGAGTACGTGTACGCGGCGGAGTGGGAGGGGGAGTCGCCGTTCACGTCCATATACGAGCGGCTGCGCCGCGACCCCGCGTGGACTACGCACGCGGTGGCCAGCGCGCACAACCTCATGCGCGACGCGCCGCAGGACCTGCTGGAGATCCTGCTCGACGTCGCCTAGCACGTCCACCGGTCCGTTCGGCGCGGCCTCGTCGAACGTGCGATGACCAAGCACCCTGTTCGACCGCTGCTCGAACTCCTCCAACGAAAAGCCGCCGACCGCCGAACCACCGACCGCCGAACCA
Source organism: Nonomuraea sp. NPDC003709 (assembly GCF_040610775.1). NCBI lineage: Bacteria > Bacillati > Actinomycetota > Actinomycetes > Streptosporangiales > Streptosporangiaceae > Nonomuraea > Nonomuraea sp. NPDC003709. The sequence continues at coordinate 709,541 of NZ_JBEXMW010000001.1, forward strand.
CCGATGGCCGACCCGCTGACGGCCGACCCCCACAGCCGAATCGCCGAACCGTCGACCGCAGTCGGGCGCTCCATGCGCGATCGGTGCCAGGCATTCGCGACTCGGTAATCCGATGTCGGTAATCCGATGTCGGAGAGTCGAGGTTGGGGAATCGAGATCAGCGGGCCGAGGTCAGCGGGCCGAGGTCAGGGGGTCGAGGTCAGGGAGTCCACGAAGCGCGACATTCCGGCCAGCCATCGGTCGGGGTTCTCGGCCTTGCGGTGGACGAACTCGGCCACCTCCGGGTGCGGGAAGATGTGGAAGCGCTCGGCTTCGAGGCCCTCGACGACCGCGGTTGCCACGTCCGACGGATCGAGGATGATGCCCGAGGCGGCCACGGCCCTCGCGGTCAGATGGTCCTCCTCCAGCCCCTGCTCCAGCATGCCGGTACGCACGCCCTGCGGGCACAGGACGCTGACCTTGATGCCCCGCGAGGCGTAGTGGATGGCCACCCACTCGGCGAACGCGATCGCCGCCGCCTTCGTCACCGCGTACGGGGCGTCGCCGGGGCAGCTGATCAGGCCCGCGGCGGAGCAGGTGTTGAGCAGGTAGCCGCCGCCTCGGGCGATCATGGAGGGTACGACGGCGCGGGCGGCGTACACGTGGGCCAGCACGTTCACCGCGTACAGGCGGCTCCACTCCTGGTCGGTGGCGTCCAGGCCGTGGCCGCCGATGATGCCGGCGTTGGAGCAGAACAGGTCGACCGGCCCGAACGGCGTCTCGGCCAGGGCGGCCACCTCCGGCTCCGAGGACACGTCCACGCGCACTGCGGTGGCGCGGTCACCGATCTCCTTGGCCACCGCGACCGCTCCGGCCTCGTCGAGGTCCGCGACGACGACCCCGGCCGCTCCTTCGGCGGCGAACCTGAGCGCCATCGCCCTCCCGATCCCGCCGGCCGCACCCGTGACGACGACGACCTTGTCCCGTACCCGCATCTGCACTCCTTCCGGTCCCGAGCGCGTCCGCCGTGCCGGGCAGGCACTTCCACCGCCCCGCCCTTGCCGGGAACGACTCCGCCCTTGCGTATCTCGACCGCCTCTGGCCGCTTCGGCCGAAGCCCGACCTCCCAGGCAGAATCCACCCTGACTGCCTCCCACCGGAACCCCCGCCCGAGAAGGCGAACCCGCCCTGACTGCTTCCCGCCGGAACCCCCGCCTGAGAAGGCGAACCCACTCTGAACGCCTCCGGTCGGGAACCTCCGCCTGAGAAGGCGAGCCCACCCTGAACGCCTCCCGTCGGAACCCCCGCCCGAGAAGAGGCGGTATGGGCGGCGAACCCCAGCAATTAGAGCGTGATTCTACTGCGGCTCAGCGTGATCAGATGAGAGGTTTCTCATCTGGGCTTCAGCGTGGTCTCCTCGAAGGGCGTCAAGGTCAAGGTCATGAAGCATCGGGGAACGTTGGTCCTCTTCGCCTTGGCCGCGGCGATGGCGGGGTTCATGTCGGTGGGGCTGGTGCGCGCGGCCGACAGCGAGCCCGATCTGGGCGAGGCCGTCGTGGTGTCACACACGCCCGCGCTTGGCGAGGCCGGCATGTCGGCCCCCGCGGGGAGCGGCGCTCCCGGGCCGGGCTCCGGCCCGTCGACCCCGGTCGCGAAACCAGGCCTCACCCCGGGCGCGAGACCGGAGCTCACCCCAGGCACGAAACAGGAGCCCACAACGGGCACGACGCCACCGCCCGCCACGGACACGGCGTCACAGCCGGCCGCCGATGCCAGGTCCAGGCCTGCCGCGAATGCCGGATCCCAGCCTGCCGCTGATGCCGGATCCCGGCCGGCCGCCGACGCTGGGTCCCAGCCCGCTGCTGGTGTGAGGCCGCAGCCCACCGCAGGCGTGAAACCGAAACCCACCGCGAGCGCCAGACCGAAGGCCGGCGCGAGCACCGGCCCGAGACCCGCCGGAGCCACCGGGTCGCGCGACGGCGACGAGGCCGCGGCGCGCGGGACCGCCGTGCGGCCCGCCCCGCGCCAGACCAGGGCCGAGCCGGTCAGACCGCCGGCGCCGAGACCAGGTGGCGGTGACGATGACGACGACGGTGGCGGTGGAGATGACGATGACGGCGACGACTGACCAGGCGATCGAATGCGGGTGAGCGCCCGTGCCCGGATCGTGGGCTGGATGCTCGCCGTCGTCGGCCTCGCCCTCGCGGTCTCGATCTTCGCGACCTGGACCATCCTGCTGGCTCGTCTCGACGACCGTACGAACCTCGAGCTCAGCAACGAGGCGGAGAAGCTGCGCCGGTACGCCGCGACCGCGCGCGACCCGGAGACCGGCCGCACGATCACCGACGTAGGAGAGCTGCTCACGGGATACCTGGCGCTCAACGCGCCCGACAGGTGGGAGACGTTCTTCAGCATCGTCGACGGTAAGGCTCACAAGATCACCGCGATCCCGCCACCCGTACGCCTCGACATCGACGACGCGCTGGTCGCGCGGCTGGCCACGGCCATCAAGCCCGGCGGTGGTGAGATCGAGAGCCCGAAAGGAACGGTCCATTATGCGGTGATCCCGGTGACGGTGAAGCCCGACCCCCGCCCGGGCCACCTCGTCGTGGCGATCCTCTACGATCGCCACCGCGACGAGATCGTGGACGCGGTTCGGGTCCTCGGGCTGTCCGCGCTGGCGGCGCTGGCGTTAGCGGGGGCGGCCGGGTGGTTCGTGGCGGGGCGGGTGCTGGCGCCGGTCCGGCTGATCGGCCAGACGGCCGAGCAGATCAGCGACTCCACCGATCTCACGCGCCGGCTCGACGTGCCGGGCGACGACGACGTGGCCGCGCTGGCCGCGACGTTCAACCACATGCTCGACCGGCTCGAGAACGCCTTCGTCGTGCAGCGGCACTTCATGGACGACGCCGGCCACGAGCTGCGTACGCCGATCACCGTCATCCGCGGCCACCTGGAGCTCATGGGCGACGATCCGCGCGACCGGGAGGAGACGCTCGCCCTGGTCACCGACGAGCTCGACCGGATGAACCGCATCGTCGAAGACCTCCTCACCCTCGCCAGAGCGGAGCAGCCGGGCTTTCTCGACATACACGACGTCGAGGTGGCCGACCTCACGGTCAGCGTCGTCGCCAAGGCCCGAGCGCTCGGCACCCGGCGCTGGCGGGTCGACGAGGTGGCCGAGGCCCGCGTGCCCGCCGACCGCCAGCGGCTCACGCAGGCGCTCATGCAGCTCGTGGCCAACGCCGTCCGCCACACCACCGACGACGACCTGATCGCCGTCGGCTCCGCCGTCCGCGACGGGTGGGTCGAGCTGTGGGTACGCGACAGCGGCCCTGGGGTGGCGCCCGCCGAGCGCGAGCGGATCTTCGGACGGTTCGTGCGCGGCGCGGGCCGCACCGTGACGTACGAAGGCGCCGGTCTGGGCCTGGCCATCGTCAGATCGATCGCCGAGGCCCACGGCGGCAACGTCAAGGTGACGGAGGCCCAGGGCGGCGGAGCCCGTTTCGTCATGTCCATCCCGCTGTGGGAGCTCTGGAGGCTGGGATGAACCGGATACTGATCGCCGAGGACGAGGCCAGGATCGCGTCGTTCGTGGAGAAGGGGCTGCGGGCCAACGGCTTCGTGACCGCCGTGGTGACGGACGGGGTCGCGGCGTACGATCTGGCCTGCGCGGGCGGGTTCGACCTGCTCATCCTGGACATCGGGCTGCCGTTGAGCGACGGGTTCACGGTGTTGCGGAGGCTGCGGCAGTCCAGAGTGGCCATGCCGGTGATCATCCTGACCGCCCGCGACAGCGTGAGCGACACCGTGGCGGGGCTCGAGGGTGGCGCGGACGACTACATCGCCAAGCCGTTCGCCTTCGAGGAGCTCCTGGCGAGGGTGCGGCTGCGGCTGCGCGTGCGCGCCGACCGTACGCCGGAGGTGACCGTGCTGCGGGTGTCGGATCTGTCGCTGGATCTGCGTACGCGACGGGCATACGTCGGGGACCGGGCGGTGGACCTGTCGACCAGGGAGTTCGCGCTGGCGGAGATCTTCTGCCGGCACCCCGACCAGGTCCTGACCCGCGAACAGCTCCTCAGCCACGTGTGGGGCTTCGACTTCGACCCCGGCTCCAATGTGGTGGACGTCTACGTACGCTACCTACGCCGCAAGATCGGCGCCGACCGCATCGAGACCGTCCGTGGCACCGGCTACCGCATGAGAGCCGCCTAATCATCACCTCACTCTCGCCTCACCCCGCCCCGAAAAGCTGTTCTCAGCAGCACCGACGGAGGGAGCGCCGTGACAGCCGGACTGGTAATGGATCTCGCGTCGATCGTCGCCCTGGCCTATGGCCTCTACTACCGGCGACATCATCGACGTGACCTGCTCTTCGCCTACGTGGCACTCAACGTGGGCATCTTCGCCGTGGTCTCGCTCCTGCTCGTCCAGCGCGTCGACGTCGCCGTCGGCTTCGGCCTGTTCGGCGTCCTGTCGATCATCCGCCTCCGCTCCAGCGAGATCACCCAGCAGGAGATCGCCTACTACTTCATCGCCATCGTGCTGGGCCTGGTCAACGGCATCGCGGGCGCGTGGCCGCTGACCGCCCTCCTGCTGGACGGCGTCCTGCTGGTGGTGATGTACGTCGCCGACCACCCGGCCCTGCTCGGCCGCACCCGCCACCAGGTCATCACCCTGGACGTCGTCCACTCGGACCCGGACCTGCTCCGGGTCGACCTGGAGAGCCGCCTGCGGGCACACGTCCTCCACTACGTGGTCACCCAGATCGACTACGTCCGCGACATAACGGTGGTCGACGTCCGCTACGTGGCCCCTCCCCAACGGGCCGGCGTCCGCTGAACCCCGTGAGCCGGAGTCATGCAGAAGGTGGTGGAGATGTGGTGATGGGTGAGTTGGACGCGGATGTGCTGCTGGCCGGGATCGCGGCCGAGGTGGCGCCGATCGGGCTCGAGGACGTGCCGGAGCTGATGAGCCGGGTCGATCGCAAATACATCGTGACGGCCGCCACCATGGCGGCACTCGCGGCCGAGCTGGGAGACCGGTTCGCCGTGCTGCGCATCGGGGCAAGACGCCAGTTCCGCTACACGTCGACCTACTTCGACACGCCTGACCTGCTCACCTTCCACCAGCACCGGCAGGATCGGCGGCGCAGGTTCAAGCTGCGCACCCGCACCTACCTGGACGGGGGCGGCCGGTGGCTGGAGCTCAAGCTCAACGGCACCCGTGGCAGCACCGACAAGCACCGCATCCCGTACGACGACGCGCCGAGCCGGACGCTCACCCGGGAGGCGTTCGACTTCGTGCGCGACACCCTTCTCGCCGAGCTACACCTCATCGCCCCGGAGACGCTGGGGCCGGTGCTGTCCACCGACTACAAGCGGGTGACCTTCATCGACCCCTCGGGCGCGGCCAGGCTCACCTGCGACACGGGCCTGCTCTGCCACGACGGGCGCTCCAGCGCGCCGGCGCGCCGCGACCTGGTGCTGCTGGAGTCGAAGTCCGCCGACGGGAAGGCGCTGGTGGACAAGGTCCTGCGCGGGCTGGGGGTGCGGCCGGTCACCGTGAGCAAGTACTGCCTGGCCGTCGCGGCGCTTCGGAACCTGCCCGCCAACCGCTGGCACCCGGTGCTGCAGCGCTATCTCGTCCATCGTCCCGAATCGGGTGTCCAACGCCTGGTGTCCCGGGGCTCGGCAGGGTGCTGGGGCCAGGCGGCCGCGCGGGGAAGGAGGTGGGCGGCGCCTCGGGGAGCACACGCCGGGGGGAGGAGCAGCGGCCTCGGCATCGGCATTCAGGGGTGATTCGGTGTCCGGGTTCGATTCGGTGGGAGGGGGGTCGCCGTGCTCGGGTTTGGTTCGGTGGGAGGAGGGTCGCCGCGTGCCGGTTCGTTCGGCGAGAGGGGGGTCGCCGTGCTCGGATTGGTTCGGCGGGCGGGGGGATCGGTGTGTCTCCCTTCGTTGTGACGGCGGCTGATCAGGGTGGTGCGGTTTACGGGGTCCAGGCTGGGTCGCGGCCGATGATGCCGAGGAGGCGGTCGAATTGCGGGGCGCTGTCCGGCACGTCTACCGGTGGGCCGAAGGCGCCGCGTTGCCGGCCCATCTCCGCCATCTGGTCGGTGAAGTGGAGTGCCCGCGAGACGGTCTCAGCGTCCGGCTCGTAGTCCTGGCCGGTGGCTCTGGCCAGGTCCCAGCCGTGTACGACCATGTCGACGAGGTACATGTGGGCCAGCGTGGTCATCGGCAGGCCCATGGCGGGGCTGGTGCCCTCCCACGCCTCGGGGCGGGACCAGGCGGCCAGCGTGCGCTCCGCGCGCTCGGGGAAGTCGCCCGCGTACGGTTCCTGCTCGATTCTCTCCCCCTGGCGGCCCAGCGACTCGAACAGGTCCGCCACCCACTCGAGGTGGTTGATCAGGTCCTTGACGTCGAACTTCGCGCACGGCGTCGAGGAACCGAACTGCTCGGGCCGCACCGCGCGGACCAATCCCGCGGTCCGTTCGGTGGCGCGCGTCATCAGCGGCATCATGTCGTCCATGGCAGCCATGATGCCCCGCCTGACCCAGGCGCGGCTTGTAGAAACGCGACAGCGCGGCTGGGTCGACCCGTACGCGGGGCTCGACGCCTTCGATTTCTTCAGACAGGCGCCATCAGCGGAGATTGCGACGTTTGTGGAGCACTTCTGGGTCGTCACGTGGACCGACCTCGCCGAGCCGTACGAACAGCGCATCGTCTCGCACCCCACCGTGAACATGACGATCACCACGGACTTCCATCAGTTCGCGGGAGTGATCAAGGGCGGGTTCTCGTACACGATGCGGGGCGGCGGCCGCGTGCTCGGCACGCGCTTCCGTCCGGGCGGCTTCCGGCCGTTTCTCGGCGGTCCGGTGTCGCAGTTGACCGACCGTTTCGTGGAGATCGGCGAGATGTACGGCTCGGCGGGCGCCTCGCTGGTCGAGCAGGTTCTGGCCGAGTCCGATGCCCGGGCCGCCATCGGGCTGGTCGAGAGGTTCCTGCTGAGTCTGGGGCCGGAGCGGGATCCGCTGGCCGAAGAGGTCGCCGCGCTGGTGGAGATGGCCGAGAACGAGGTCTCCCTGACCAGGGTCGATGAGCTGGCCGCCAGATCGGGGCGGTCGGTGCGCTCGTTGCAGCGGCTGTTCCGGGACTATGTCGGCATCGGCCCCAAATGGGTGATCCGCCGCTTCCGCCTGCACGAGGCGGCGGAGCGGGTCTACGAAGGGCTGGACCTCGCGACGTTGGCCGTCGAACTCGGCTATACGGACCAGGCTCACTTGACCCGCGACTTCACCGCCGCGGTCGGGATGCCACCCGCGGCCTACGCCCGCCTCAGAGGATAGGCGCGAGCGTATAAGCGATTAGTCGATGAGGTGATTTGCTGGGGTTCGGGTGGATTTCTGGTAATTGCTGGTTTCTGCGTATTCGAGTGTTTCGGATAGCAGCCGTCGTACCGTTTCATCGAGCGAGCTGTTCTGATCGATGACGGTTTCGTAGCCGCCGGGCAGCAGGTCCCGCTCGATGTACCATTCGCGCATCATGTCCGGGCCGAATTCCGCGCTCTGCGGGCGGGTGGCGTGGCGGCGGAGCGTTTCCTCGAAGGGGATGTCGAGGTAGAAGAAGCGGCCACGGCCGGGGAAGTCCTCGCGCAGGGACCGGAGCATCGGGGCGTACCTGCCGGCCGTGAGGATGCCCTCGAGGATGACGTGGTGGCCGTGGTCGAGCGCGTAGCGGGTGACGGTGTCGATGAGGCCGATGTTGACGCCGTCCGGGACGTCGCGTTCGCGGAGGATGTCGCGGCGCAGCACGTCCTGGCTCACCACCGCAAGGCCGCGCCTGCCGTACGCCTTGCGGAAGGCTCGGGCGACGCTCGTCTTGCCCGAGCCGGAATTGCCGCGCAGGACGATCAATTGTGTGAGCATCCCGGCCAGCGTAGCCGCTGCTCACGGGTTCGTGCCGCGAATCTGATGGGTACGGTCGTCATATGCTTGAGCGCATTCACGAGATATCGGGAGTCTTGCTAAGTGCGGACGGATATCTTGACGATTTCTGGCCGAATTTCCGGAACATTGATGACGTGTTCTGGAAACTCCAGCGTATTCAGCGCTTCGAGGCCGGGGAGCCGAGCTGGCTCGCGATGATGGACTGCGACTGGGAACGCTCGCTCAAGCTGGTCGACGACACGGGCGACGAGGGCCGGGGCAGGGCCTACCCCTGCCGGCGGATCCGGATCGTCGAGCAACCCGTCACGCCGTACCTGCAGTGGGAGATGCACGTGCTGGCGCTGCGGGTGGGGGCGGCCGAGCAGGTGCGGGTGCTCGACGCGGCGGAGGTGTCCGACCTCGAGATCGACCGGCGCCTGCCGGAGCTCGTCGTGCTGGGGTCGTCCGTCATGTACGAGGTGACGTACGACGCCTGCGGGACCCACAGCGGCGCGAGGCGGATCGACGACCCTGATGTGATCGCGGCGTGCCGGGGCGAGCTCGACAAGCTGTTCGCGGCCGGGGAGGACTTCCGGGCCTATTACGAGCGGGAGATCGTGACGATGCCGGCTCCCCGGGTGACGACCGTCTGAAGCTGCCCCGGGTGACGACCGTCTGAAGCCGCCCCGGGTGACGACCGTCCGTCACAGGGGGAGGCCGCCGGTGGCGGAGTTGGTGGAGCCGGTGGTCCGGTAGGCGGCGATGGTGCGTTCGGCGATGCGCATCTGGTGGATCTCGTCGGCGCCGTCGGCGAAGCGGGCCCAGCGGGCGTGCTGGAACATGCCGGCCAGCGGCGTGTCCGTCGAGTAGCCGAGCGCGCCGTGCACCTGGATCGCCCGGTCCACGATCCGGTTGAGGCTGTTGGCCACGAAGTGCTTGGCCATCGACACCTCCGTACGGAAATCCTCACCCTTGTCGATCTTGGACGCGGCGTGCAGCACCATCAGCTTGCACTGGTACAGCTCCATGGCCGAGTCGGCGATCATCCACTGGATGCCCTGCTTCTCGGCCAGCAGCGAGCCGTGGCTGTAGCGGTTGAGCGCGCGCTCGACCATCATGTCCAGGGCCGTCTCCGCCTGGGAGATCCAGCGCATGCAGTGGGCGAGCCGGGCCGGGCCCAGGCGGTACTGGCCGAGGCGGTGGCCGTTGCCGCGACCGCCCAGGATCTGGCTGTCGGGCACGCGGAGATCGGTGATGACGATCTCGCTGTGGCCCGTGGAGCCGTGCATCGTCTCGACCTCGCGCACGTCGTTCCAGCCTGGGTCGGGGAGGTCGACGAGGAAGGCGGTGTTCGCGCCGCGCGAGCCCTCGGGCACGTCCGGCTCCGTCCGCGCGATGAGGATCGCGAAGTTGGCCCGGCGCGCGTTGGAGATGAACCATTTGTGGCCGTTGATCAGCCACTCGTCCCCGTCCCGGACGGCCGTGGTGCGGATCAGGGTGGGGTCGGAGCCCGCCACCTCCGGCTCCGTCATGGCGAAGCAGGACATCTGCGTGCCCTCCAGCAGCGGCCGCAGGTACTTCTCCTTCTGCTCGTCCGTCGCCCAGTGCAGGAGGGTGTGCATGTTGCCCTCGTCCGGGGCCATGCAGTTGAGCACCCACGGCCCGACGCGGGTCTTGGCCGCCTCCGACTGCACCATGGCCAGCTCGACGTGGCCCAGCCCCATGCCGCCCCACTCCTTCGGCATGTGCGGCAGCCACAGCCCCTCGGCCTTGGCCTGGGAGCGGAGCCGGAAGATCGTACGCAGGTAGGCGTCCCGGTCGGCCTCCTTCACCTCCTCCATGGCGGGAATGACGGTCCCCTGGATGAAGGCGCGGACCCGCTTGCGGATCTCCTCGTGCTCGGGAGCGAGGGTGAAGTCGATGGCCATACCCGCCACCGTGTCACGGCCGGCGGAGCGGCGTGAAGGCCCAGGACATGCGCGGCTCCACTGCCCAGTGGAAGAGCTTGCGCACCGGCGGCGTGCAGAGCAGGGTGGCGGCGGCCACGCCGAGCAGGATCGACAAAGGCACGCCCAGCTCGAACCGCTCGGCGAACTTGACCACGAATCCGTGGAGCAGGTACGCGTACATGGTGGCCGAGCCCAGATCGCTGAACCACGTGTGCCGCGCCGGGGTCACCGCCAGGAACGCCGCCACCAGCACCGCCCCGGCCACCAGCAACCCCAGCCGCACGGCCGTGCCGGTGAGGTCGTCCACGTGCAGCGCCGAGTTGGACAGCCGCCATCGGATCCACTCCGTCGGCACCTGGTCGTGCACGAGCAGCGCCGCCGCCAGCCCCAGCCCGAGCGTCAGGAAGCCGGTCAGCCGCATGTACGGCCTGCGCAGCCACGCGAAGTGCTCCGGCTTGAGCATCAGCCCGAGCACGTAGAACGGCAGCAGCGCGAACGTCCGGTTCATGGCCAGCTCGTCGGGCAGCGCGCTCATCCCGGTGAGCAGCGACAGCACGACCGCGACCGCCAGCGGCCACCTGAGCTGCTGCCACACCGGCGTCGACAGCCGCCACAGGAACAACGACAGCAGGAACCAGGTCAGGTAGTACGGATCCAGCAGGGTCAGCTCGAACTTCCCGTACAGGATCAGCCGCGGCAGCGAGTACGCCACCTCGAAGATCAGATACGGCACCGCCAGCGTGGAGATGAGCTTGCGCGCCTTCCCCGCCGAGAACGTGAACCGGCGCGACAGATAGCCGCTCAGCACGATAAACAGCGGCATGTGGAAGACGTAGACGTAGAAGTAGAGCGCGTGGGCGATGGGGTGGTCCCGCTGGTCCTCGATGAGGTGACCGCACACCACGAGCAGGATGGCCAGGTATTTGGCGTTGTCGAAGAACGGGTCCCTGGCGGTCACGGACCGGGTGTCCACAGTGGCGGGAGAGGTCACAGATCACGCACCCTAGCCACCGAACGCGTAACCGCCAGGAAACGCCGAGTGAGGGCTTACCGAAGGGCCGGTGTCGCTTCGCGTACCGTGTCCGCCAGCGCGGACGCGGCGGCGGCGTCGAGCCTGCCGTCCACTACCGCCGTCACGACCCGCCTGGTCAGCGTGTCCTCGACGACGAGCGGCCGGTCCCAGGCCAGCGCCTGCCCGACCCCCGGATAGTGCTCGACCCGCACGAACCACGGGTCGCCGTCCGACTGCACGAAGACGAGCGTCCAATCCCGCCCCTCCGGCGTGGTGCCGGACAGGGCGACCCAGGGGTCGCGGCTGCCGTGCACGGCCTCCTCGTCCCCGGGGAGCGCGATCCGGGCGGTGGAGGTGCCGGGGGCGCGCCAGAAGAAGCCGCCGTACCCCGCGCCCACGCGCCCCTTGGTGGCCGAGCTCCGGACCTCCAGCGGCGCGCCGGTGAGGTTGGTGAGCGTGAACGCGAAGTCCAGCGCCCAGAAGTCCCCGAACGGCCGGGCCGTCACGGTCCGCTCCTCGCGCGCCACCAGCCGCCCGCCAGGCCCCGCCCACTCCAGGTGCTCGACGAAGCCGGAGTCGTCGAGCCGGGAGAACGACAGGTGCCGCTGCCTGCCGTGATCGTCCAGCCAGGCGGGCCCCTGGTCCTTGACGTACGTGCGGCCGCCCCAGAAGTTCGCCCCGCCCAGGTCGGAGATCGCCACCCCGACCCCGAGGTGGTGCACGTGGTCCTCGGGACGCACCTCGGTGACCTCGACGCCGCCCAGCGTCCGCACCCCGTGGAGGTAGGGCCGCGGGGAGTCGGTGGACGGCAGGTCGGGCCGCAGCTCGTACGAGGCCACCGCCCGCCCGGAGGCCAGCAGCTCCACCCGGGTCCACGGGACGTCCAGCTCCGAGTAGAGCGACAGCGTCTCGGCGCTGCGGGCCGTCAGGTCGGCGACACCCGGCAGGAACCGGTGCGTGACCTCGCCCGACGCGGCGTCCCGCTTGACGTCCTGGTAGCGCTCCGGGATCGGCAGCGGCTCGGGAGCCAGCCGCACCGCGTCCAGCACCTGCGTGAACGTCTCCGTGGCGGACAGCGGCACCATCAGCTCGGCGCCCGTGCGGACATGGTCGATGAGGTTCTCCAGCAGGTCGGTGCGCTCGTACGCGGTCGTCGTGACCGTGCCGTCCGGCAGCTCGACCTTGAGCCGGTCCTGCGTGTAGACGAGCGTGGCGCGGCCCGCGTCGCCGTGCACGACCAGGTACGGCTCGCTCCGGCCGGTCGCGCAGAGCGTCACCGCGATCGTGATCACGAAGCCGTCGTCGAGACGGATCCGCAGGCAGGACGTGTCGTCCGACTCGATCGGATGGGCGTGGTAGAGCTCGGCCTCGATCTCCGCGACAGGGCCGTCCACCAGGGCGAGCGCGGTCGCGACGGCGTGCGCGAACGGGTTCGTCAGCGCGCCGTCCACCACGTCCACGCCGTCGAGCCGGCGCTTGCCCGACCAGGCCGACCTGGTGAAGTAGGACGAGGGCCGCTCCCAGGCGCCCGCGCCGCCGATGCCGCGCACGCGCCCGATGGTGCCGTCGGCGATCAGCGAGCGCAGCGCGGGGACCGCCGCCGAGCCCAGCGACTGGAAGCCGACCTGGCAGGCCAGCCCCGTCTCCGCCACCGCCGCGGCGATCCGGGCGTGCGCGGAAGGGCTCGCCGCGGGCGGCTTCTCCAGCAGCACGTGGGATCCCGCGTGCAGAGCGGTCACCGCGAGGTCGGCGTGCGTGTGGATCGGCGTGCAGATGACCGTGATCTCCGCGCCGGTCTTCGCGAGCAGCTCGCCCAGGTCGGGCGACTGCAGCGGCGAGCCGAAGTCCACTTCGACGGGCACCACGTCGCAGATCCCGGCCAGCTCGATCAGCCCCTGGTCGGCCAGCCTGCGCAGATTGCCCAGATGGTGCCGCCCATGGCCGTGCGCACCAGCGAGTACCACCTTCATCGCGACCACCTCAGTCCGAGCCCCGCGTGCGCGCCCGCCCGCAGGACCCCGTCGGAAATCTGCACCGGGTACGGCTCCGCCAGCAGCCCGAGGGCCGCGAACGAGGCGTCCTCCACGTCCTCCGCCATGACCGGCAGCGGCAGGGCCAGCGCGAGCTGCCCGGACACCTCGCTCAGCAGATGCGGATAGACCGGCACGTCGTACGTCCTGGCCAGCTCCACGATCCGCAGGAACGGCGTGATCCCGCCGACCCGCACCACGTTCGGCTGGACGATGTCGCACGCCCCGGCCGCGAGCAGGTCACGGAAGCCGTAGGTGGTGTAGACGTTCTCCCCGACTGCCACCGGCACGTCGATGGAGCGCCGCAGCTCCACGTGCGCGGCCACGTCGTCGGCGGGCAGCGGCTCCTCGATCCAGTGCAGCCCGAACTCCCGCAACGCGGAAAGAGCCCGCCTGGCCCGGTGCAGGTCCCACCGCTGGTTGGCGTCGATCATCAGCAGCCGGTCGGGCCCGATCACCTCGCGCACGGCGGCCACCCTGGCCACGTCCTCCGCCAGCTCGGGCCGGCCCACCTTGATCTTGACCCCCCGGTACCCGGCCGCCACCCAGCGCCGCGCCTGCTCCACCAGCTCCTCCAGCGGGTAGTGCAGGTTGACGCCGCTGCCGTAGACCGGGACCTCGTCACGCCGGCGGCCCAGCACGTCGGTCAGGCCGCTGTCACCGCAGCGCAGGTCCCACAACGCCAGGTCGATCCCGGCCAGCGCGATCGTGGTGATCCCGCCGGGCCCCGCCTCGCGCAGGTGCCGCCACAGCCGGTCCCACACCACCTCGGGGTGCGCGGGCAGCCCGATCAGCGCCTCCCGCAGGTCGTGGTCGAGCAGCGCCCGCACGGCGTGCGCCCCGATCTGCGGCGTCCACGAGAACCCGGTGCCGGTCCGCCCGTCCTCCAGCGTGACCTCGCACACGACCACGTGGTTGGCCGGCACGTCCGCGCCCCAGGGCCGCGGCAGCGGGGCCGTCCGCAGCGAGGTGCGCAGGTCGGCGATCGTCATGACGCGGCCAGCTCCAGCCCCGTCTTGATCAGCGCCTCCAGCTCCTCCAGGTGCTCGTCGGTCGGCTCGACCAGCGGCGGGCGGACGGCGCCCACGTCCAGGCCGCGCAGCCGTACCCCGGCCTTGACCAGGGCGACCGGGTAGCCGGGGACCTTGCCGCGCAGCCGTACGAGCGGGGCGTAGAACCCGGTGAGCAGCCGCTCGTCACCGTTCAGATAGGCCAGCGCGATCTCCGGCGCGAACGCGAACACCGCGCTGGAGTACAGCTCCACGCCGATGCCCCGGTAGGCGGGCATAGTCAGCTCGGCCGTCGGCAGCCCGTTGAAGAACAGGAAGTCCGGGTACGCCTCCCGCACCGCCAGCACGATCCGCTGCATCCGGTCGATGTCGCCGACGCCGTCCTTGAGCCCGATCACCCCGGGGATCCCGGCCAGCTCCACCACGGCCTCCGGCTCCAGCACCACGGAGCCCCGCTGGTAGACGATCGCCGGCAGCTCCGCGGCCACCGCGGCCACGTAGGCGGCGAAGCCGTGCCCCGGCCCCTGGGCCAGGTACGGCGGCATGAGCAGCAGCCCGTCGGCGCCCGCCTCGCGAGCCGCCCGCGCCTGGTTCAGCGCCGTGCCGAGCGGGCCGCCCGCGCCCGCGAACACCGGCACCCGCCCGCCCACGACCTCGGCCGCCACCCGCACCGCCCGCGCGTGCTCGGCCTCCGACAGCGCCGAGAACTCGCCGGTGCCGCACGCCACGAACACGCCGCCGGGGCCGTGCTCCATGCCCTGCCGGATGTGCTCGGCCAGCACCTCCTCGGCGAGCCGGCCGTCGGCGTCGAAGGGGGTCACGGGGAAGAACAGCACACCGCTCAGGTTCATTCAGCTTCCTTCAGTTCGGTACGCCAGCTCCGCTTGGGCTGCCAGCCGAGCAGGCGCTCTGCCTTGGTGATCGAGAAGGCGGGGGTGGTGCCGGTGAGGCCGGCGGCGAACGGTTCGGTGCCGGGCACGACCTGGGGCAGCAGGTCGGCGAGCGGCTTGCGGGCCAGCGCGTCCGCGGCCCCGGCGAAGAACACCTCGCCGTTGGGCAGCTCGGGCAGGGCCCCGGCCAGCACCGTGATCATGTCGGCGCAGTCGCGGGCGTCGATGTAGTTGAACAGCGAGACCCCGCCCAGCTCCGGCCGGTCGAGGCGCTCACGCACCGTGTGGCCCGACTGGGTGGGCGCGCCCGCCCACTCCTCGGGCGGGATGACGAAGCACGGCCTGATCGCGGCCATCTTGGTCGTCCCGGCCAGCGCGAACGCCTTCATGGTCTGCTCTGCCGTGACCTTGGACAGGTTGTACGCGTTCCACGGGCGCACCGGGTGGTCCTCGTCGATCGGCAGGTACGCGGGCGCCCAGCCGCCGGGGGCGCCGTACCCGATGACGGTGGGGCTGCTGGCCACCACCACGCCCGGCACCCCCAGCGCGACGGACGCCTCGCAGACGTTGAACGCGAGCTGGGTGTTGACCTTGAAGATCACCGATTCCGGGAGGCTGAACGGGGTCGCGATCGCGGCCAGATGGATCACGGTCTCGGGCCGGAACCTGGCGATGACCTCGAAGGTCTCGCCCGTGTCCGTGAGATCGGCCGGTAAGGCCATCGCGGCCTCGGATGGCGTGCCGGGCGTTCGGTCGACGCCGATGACCTCGTGCCCGGCCGCCGCGAGCGTGGTGACCACGCTACGGCCGAGGCGTCCTGCGCTTCCGGTGACGAGGACTCTGCTCACCGTGGGGGCTCCTTCAAGACTGCAAACAGTTGCACTAAACCTTTGTGTCCTCGAGGCGAGGTCGTCAAGAGGTGATTTCGCCCCCCGCGCTGGAACAGGGGTTTTCTGAGGCAGGAGCGCGGCAAGCGCTTTCATGGTACTCAGGGATTCTGCAAGCGGTTGCGTTAGGGTGGGCGACTGTGACAGTGACGATTCGTGATGTGGCCCGGGCTTCCGGTGTCCATGTATCGACCGTGTCGCGGACGTTCTCCGCACCGCACATGGTGAACA
Organism: Nonomuraea sp. NPDC003709; assembly: GCF_040610775.1. Classification (NCBI taxonomy): domain Bacteria; kingdom Bacillati; phylum Actinomycetota; class Actinomycetes; order Streptosporangiales; family Streptosporangiaceae; genus Nonomuraea; species Nonomuraea sp. NPDC003709. The sequence goes on from NZ_JBEXMW010000001.1 coordinate 725,459, forward strand.
CGGCCACCCGTACCAGGGTGCTCGCGGTGGCCGAGGAGCTGGGATACCGCCCCAACCGGGCGGCCAGGGCGCTCACGACGGGCCGCACCCACAACCTCGGCCTGATTGTGGCCGACATCGCCAATCCGTTCTTCCCCCCGCTGATCAAGGCGGCCCACTCGGCGGCCCGGCAGCGCGACTACCACCTGTTCGTGGCCGACACCGACGAGGAGGCGGCCACCGAGGAGGAGCTGGTGCAGGCGTTCTCCAAACAGGTGGACGGCCTGGTGCTGTGCAGCCCGCGCTCGTCCAACAAGGCGCTGGAACGGCTGGCCGCGCGGGTGCCGTTCGTGGTGATCAACCGGCGGCTGCGCGGCGCCGCCACGGTCCTGATGGACGTCGGCCACGGGGCCAGGCTGGCGGTCGAGCACCTGACCGGGCTCGGGCACCGCCGCGTGGCGCTCGTGTCGGGCCCGGCCGGCTCGTGGACCAGCGCGGAGATCCGTACGGCCGCCGAACAGGTGGAGGGCGTCGAGCTGGTCGTCATCGGCCCCAACGCGCCCACCGAGCGGGGCGGGCTCGCCGCCGCGCGGCGGGTGCGGGACTCCGGGGCGACCGGCGTGCTCGCCTACAACGACCTGGTGGCGATCGGGCTCATCGAGGGGCTCGGCGACCTGGGGCTGAGCGTGCCGCGGGACGTCAGCGTGGTCGGGATCGACGACATCGTCTCCGGACGGCTGAACCGCCCCAAGCTCACCACTGTCGCCATGCCCACCGCCGCGGCCGGCCGGCTCGCCGTGGATCTGCTCATCCAGGAGGTCACGGCCACCACCTCGCTGGAGACGCGCCTGGTGATCAGGGACTCCACCGCTCCGCCACGGTAGCGGGTCGGCTGCAAACGGTTGTACTAACTGAGCAGCGAATTCATCTGACTTCTCGGACGGGCAGGCTCTCTACCAGGGAAAACGTCGTAACGATATATCGGTAACGGCTATGTAACGTCTGCAAAGGGTTGACGTAACTTTCCCGCCAGCTATAGGAAAGCGCTATCCATTCACATCTCGCCGGAAGGTCCGTGAATGACGAATGAGTTCCGTCATGGCTGACACGGTGGCGGTGAAGACCCAAGCCCCGCGCGAACCGGCCACGCAGGCCGGCGGAGGCGGACCCCGCTCCCTACGCGCCCGCCGCGAGGCCAGGGCCGCCTACCTGTTCCTGGCGCCCTGGTTCGTCGGCCTGCTTGTCATCACGGTCGGCCCGATCATCGCCTCGCTCTACCTGTCCTTCACCGACTACAGCCTCCTCAAGGAGGCCAAGTGGGTCGGGCTGGACAACTACATCAAGATGTTCACCGAGGACGAAAGGTTCATGTCCTCGCTGAAGGTGACCACGATCTACGTGGTCGTGTCGGTCCCGCTGCAGCTGGCCTTCGCACTGGGGCTGGCCCTGGTGCTCGACCGGGGGCTGCGCGGGCTGTCGTTCTACCGCTCGATCTTCTACCTGCCCTCGCTGCTGGGCGGCAGCGTCGCGATCGCGATCCTGTGGCGCAAGGTCTTCGGCGCCGACGGCCTGGTCAACGCGGCGCTGTCGATCTTCGGCATCCAGGGGCCCGGCTGGGTCGGCGACCCCGACACGGCGCTGGGCACGCTGATCCTCCTGCACGTGTGGACGTTCGGCGCCCCGATGATCATCTTCCTCGCCGGGTTGCGCCAGATCCCCAGCAGCTACTACGAGGCGGCGGCGGTGGACGGCGCCGGGACGCTGCGCCAGTTCCGCTCGATCACGCTGCCGCTGCTGACGCCGATCATCTTCTTCAACCTCGTGCTCGAGGTGATCAAGTCGTTCCAGTCGTTCACGCAGGCGTTCATCGTCAGCAACGGCAAGGGCGGCCCGGCCGACTCCACCCTCTTCTACACGCTCTACCTCTATCTGAAGGGGTTCAAGAGCTACGACATGGGCTACGCCGCGGCGATGGCGTGGATCCTGCTGCTCATCATCGCCGCCCTGACCGGAGTGAACTTCCTCGCGTCTAAGTATTGGGTCTTCTATGGCGACACCAAGTAGGCCGCTCCCGGTGCTGTTCCGCCCCCTCAAGGGCGGGCCGGTGGTCAAGCACATCCTGCTGATCGGCTTCGGCCTGGTCATGCTCTATCCGCTGCTCTGGATGATCTCCAGCTCGCTCAAGCCGGAGGAGCTGATCTTCCGGGAGCCGGGGCTGTGGCCCAGCCAGGTCACCTTCGACAACTACACCGAGGGCTGGACGGCGCTGAAGCACCCCTTCGGCTACTACCTGTGGAACTCCGCGGTCGTCACCGCGCTGTCCGTGGTGGCCAACCTGGTGGCCTGCTCGCTGGCGGCCTACGCCTTCGCCCGGCTGAACTTCCCGCTGAAGAAGCTCTGGTTCGCCATCATGCTGGGCACGATCATGCTGCCCCACCACGTCGTGATCGTGCCGCAGTACATCATGTTCTCGAAGCTCGACCTGATCAACACGATCTGGCCGCTGGTGATGCCCAAGGTGCTGGCGACGGACGCGTTCTTCGTCTTCCTCATGGTGCAGTTCATCCGTACGCTGCCGAGGGAGCTGGACGAGGCGGCCGAGATCGACGGAGCGGGCTATTGGCGCATCTTCATCAGAGTGGTCATGCCGCTCTGCCTGCCCGCGCTGGCCACGACCGCGATCTTCACGTTCATCTGGACGTGGAACGACTTCCTCAGCCAGCTCCTTTACCTCAACAACCCGGACAACTTCACCGTCCCGGTCGCGCTGCGCACGTTCCTGGACGCCAGCAGCGACTCGCAATGGGGACCCATGTTCGCCATGTCGATCATCGCGCTCGGTCCCATCTTCGGCTTCTTCCTGGCCGGCCAGAAGTACCTGATCCGTGGCGTGGCCACGACGGGGCTGAAGTAGTTCCGTCCACCCCCCAACAAGAGGAAAACCCCTAGGAGGTAGAGCCGTGAGCTCTGGCAAGAAGGTGTGGTCGGCGGCATTGCTCGCCACCGCGATGCTGGCGGTCACCGCGGCCTGCGGCAGCGGCAGCGGCGGCGAAAGCGCCGATGGCAAGGTCAAGCTGCGCTTCTCCTACTGGGGGAGCGCCGCGCGGCAGCAGATGACCGAAGAGGCGATCAAGAAGTTCGAGGCCAAGAACCCGACCATCGACGTCGAGGGCGAGTTCTCCGACTTCGCGGCATACTACGAGTCGCTGTCCACGAAGGTGGCGGCCAGTGACGCGCCGGACGTCATCACCCTCGAGATCCGCGGCCTGCGCGAGTACGCCGACCGCGGCACGCTGGCCGACCTGGCCAGCTCGGTCAACACCGGCGACATCGACCCCAAGGTGCTGGCCACCGGCGCCATCGACGGCAAGCAGTTCGCCATCCCCACCGGCGTCAACGCCTTCTCCCTGGTCGTCAGCCCGACCGAGCTGGAGGCCGCGGGGCAGAAGCTCCCCGACGACACCAAGTGGACGTGGGACGACTACGTCAACCTGGCGTCGAAGGTCAGCGAGAAGAGCGCCGGGAAGATCTACGGCACGCAGCAGAGCTTCAACCCGGCCTACCTCCAGATCTTCGCCGCGCAGAAGGGCGAGCCCTTCTACAACGGCAACAAGATCGGCGTCTCGCCCGAGACGATCAAGGCCTGGTGGGCCACCCACCAGAACCTGATCAAGACCAAGGGCTCGCCCGACGCCGCCAAGACCGCCGAGATCGGCGCCCAGAGCGTGGACCAGTCGCTGCTGGCCACCGGCACCGGCGCGATGGGCATGTGGTGGAGCAACCAGCTCGGCGGCATCGCCAAGAAGTCCGGCAAGGACGTGGACCTGCTCCGGATGCCGAAGCTGCCGGGCGCCACCACCGGCGGCATGTTCCTGCAGCCCGCGATGTTCTACACCGCCTCGTCGAAGTCCGAGCACGCGGCCGAGGCCGCCAAGTTCATCGACTTCATGATCAACGACCCTGAGGCGGGCGGGATCATCCTCAGCGACCGCGGCCTGCCGGCCAGCTCCAAGGTGCTGGCGGCGGTGAAGGACAAGCTGCCGCCCACGGACAAGAAGACGCTGGAGTTCCTCGACAAGGTCAAGGGTGAGCTGGCCGACCCGCCGGCCGCTCCGCCGAAGGGCGCCAGCGCCATGGAAGACATCCTCACGCGCTACTCCGAGGAGGTCCTGTTCGGCAGGATGACCCCCGACGACGCCGCGCAGAAGTTCATCACCGAGGCCAACGCCTCGATCGCAGGCTAAAGGAGAGACATGAAGTACGCGTTCGTCGGGCTCGGGCACCGTGCGCAGATGTATGTCGACGCGCTGCTCGGGGAGTGGCGCGACGCCGGCACCATCGTCGCCCTGTGCGACACGAACCGGACCCGCATGGACTACTACGTCGAGCGGATCGGTCACGAGGTGCCGCGCTTCGCGCCCGATGAGTTCGACAAGGTGCTCGAGCTCGCCGACGCGGTCATTGTCACCACCGTCGACGCCACGCACGCCCGGTACGTGTGCGCGGCGCTCGACGCCGGGCGCGACGTCATCGTGGAGAAGCCGCTGACCGTCGACGCCGAGGGCTGCGCGGCCATCGCCGAGGCGGCCGAGCGCAGCAGGGGCAAGCTGATCGTCACGTTCAACTACCGCTACTCGCCGCGTAACTCGGCCGTGCGCCGCCTGCTGCAGGAGGGCGCGATCGGCCGGGTGACATCCGTGCACTTCGAGTGGACGCTCGACACCATCCACGGCGCCGACTACTTCCGCCGCTGGCACCGCGAGCGGATCAACTCGGGCGGGCTGCTCGTCCACAAGTCCACCCACCACTTCGACCTGGTCAACTGGTGGCTGGCCGCCGCCCCGCAGACCGTCTTCGCCCAGGCCGACCTGCGCTTCTACGGCTCGGAGAACGCCCGCGAGCGCGGCGTCACCGACCGTCCGGTGCGGGGCCAGGGCGCCCCGGGTCTCGGCACGGACCCGTTCATCCTGGACATCTCCAAGGACCCCCGGCTCAAGCGGCTCTACCTGGACGCCGAGCACGAGGACGGCTACCTCCGCGACCAGGACGTCTTCGGCGACGGGATCACCATCGACGACACCATGTCGGTGATGGTCCGCTACACCAACGGCGCCGTGCTCACCTACGCGCTGAACGCCTACGCGCCCGCCGAGGGCTACCGGGTGGCGTTCAACGGCACGGGCGGGCGGCTGGAGCTGGAGGTCGTCGAGCGGGCGTGGACCCCGCCGCACGCGGCCATCGACCCGAGCTCCGCCTCCAAGAAGCACAAGACCGACTCCTGGGAGAAGCTCACCCTGCACCGCCACTGGAGCGAGGCGGAGGAGGTGCCGATCGAGAGCGGCGCCGGCGGCCACGGCGGCGGCGACCGGCTGCTGCTGAACGACGTCTTCCGCGGCCCCGGCGACGACCCGCTGGCCCGGCAGGCCGGCTACCGCGACGGGATCCGCAGCGTGCTGACCGGCCACTCGGCCAACGTGTCGGCCGCGACCGGCGAGCCGGTGCACCTGGTGGACGACGGCACGCGTGTTCGCTGAGCTGGCCGAGGTCGCCGCCGCGCAGCTCGGGCCGTACCCGTCTCTTCCGGGGCCCGAGCTGCGGCGGGCTGCGCGTGCCGCGATGGGGGTGCTCGACCTGGCCGCCGGTGACGTGCGGGTCGAGCGCTCGTGGACGGACGGTGACCTCGCCGGGGAGGAGCTCTCCTGGTCGGTGGGGTTCGGGCCGCGCACCCACGCCTACCTCCTGCGTCCCAGGGACGCGGCCGGGCCGCTGCCCGGCGTCGTGGCGCTGCACTGCCACGGCGGGATGAAGTGGGTGGGCAAGGAGAAGATCGCCGACGGTCCCTCCGTGCCTTCCCCTGGGCCATCCCTCGAGGTCCAGCGGGTCCGCGAGCGGCTGTACGGCGGTCGCGCGTACGCGAACGAGCTGGCCCGGCGCGGGTTCGTGGTGCTGGCCCCCGACGTGCTCACCTGGGGCAGCCGCCGCTTCCCGCTCGGCGTCGACGAGCCCGGCCCTTACGACGCGGCGGCCAGGGATCACGAGCACGTGGTCGCCAAGTACTGTGCCGCGCTCGGCACGTCCTTCGCGGGCGTGACGGCGGGCGAGGACCTGGCCGCGGCGGCGTACCTCCGATCGAGGCCCGACGTGGGCACCGTCGGATGTGTCGGGCTCTCCGGAGGCGGCCTGCGGGCCGCGCTGCTCGGCGCGTTCGACCCTGACATGAGGGCCGTCGTGGTCGCCGCGATGGTCTCCTCCTACCGCGACATGATCGACGGGTACGTCGAGAAGCACACCTGGATGCTCTGGCCGCCGGGGCTGCCGCGCCTGGGCGACTGGCCCGACCTGGTGGCCGCCCGCGCGCCCGAGCCGCTCATGGTCCAGTACGCCCTGCGCGACGAGCTCTTCCCCGAGCCGGGCATGCGCCGGGCGCACACCATGATCGAGGAACGTTATCGCGAGGCTCCTGACGCCTACGAGGCGGTGTGGGCAGACGTGCCCCACAGCTTCGACGTGACCAGGCAGGAGCAGGCCTTCGACTGGCTGGCTCAGCGGTTGAAGGCCTAGGAGAATGCCGCCGCCCGGGACCTGCCCCCGGGCGGCGGCGCTCTGCGTTCATTGGCCGAGCCGGCTCGGCGGTCTGAGATGGATGTCCTCGCTTCGCTGCGGATCCATCTCAGCGGTTAGTTCCCCGACTTCCAGGTGGCGATGAGCTTGTCGTAGTCGAGCGTCTCCGGCTTGCCCCGCTCGTCGGCCAGCTTCGGCGCGGGCGCGCCCGGCTGGTCGTACCAGTACTGGGCGGGCCGCTCCGGGTTCAGCTTCGGCGCGCAGTTGCCGCCGTAGCCGCGCCGCTCCAGCCGGGCCAGGATGTCGTCCTGCTGCTTGGCCAGGTTGTCCATCGACTGCTGGGCGGTCGTCTCACCGGTCACCGCGGTGGCCACGTTCTGCCACCAGAGCTGGGCGAGCTTGGGATAGTCGGGAACGTTCGTCCCGGTCGGGGTCCACTGCTTGCGGGCCGGCGAGGCGTAGAACTCGATGAGCCCGCCGTACTTCTTGGAGTTCTCGGAGAAGAAGTCGCTGCGGATGTCGGAGTCGCGGATGAACGTCAGGCCCTTGATCGACTTCTTCAGCGACACCGACTTCGACGTGACGAACTGCGCGTACAGCCAGGCCGCGGCCCGGCGGTCCTGCGGCGTGTTCTTGAGCAGCGTCCACGAGCCGGCGTCCTGGTAGCCGAGCTTGTTGCCCTGCTTCCAGTAGGCGCCGTGCGGGCTCGGCGCGATGCGCCACTTGGGTGTGCCGTCGCTGTTGACGACCGGCAGGCCCGGCTTGGTCATGTCGGCCGTGAACGAGGTGTACCAGAAGACCTGCTGGGCGATGTTGCCCTGCGCCGGGACCGGGCCCGCCTCGCTGAAGTTCATGCCCGCGGCCTCCCGGGGCGCGTACTTCTTCAGCCAGTCCACGTACTTGGTGAGCGCGTAGACCGCCGCGGGGCCGTTGACGTCGCCGCCACGGGTGACCGACGAGCCGACCGGGCGGCAGTTCTCGACTCTGATGCCCCATTCGTCCACCGGCAGGCCGTTGGGGATGCCGGGGTCGCCGTTGCCCGCCATGGACAGCCAGGCGTCGGTGAAGCGCCAGCCCAGCGACGGGTCCTTCCTGCCGTAGTCCATGTGGCCGTAGACCTTCTTGCCGTCGATGGTCCCGTTGCCGTTGATCTTGTTGGTGAAGAAGTCGGCGATGTCCTCGTAGGCCGCCCAGTTGACCGGGACGCCCAGGTCGTAGCCGTACGCGGCCTTGAACTGCTTCTTGATCTCCGGGTCGGTGAACCAGTCGTAGCGGAACCAGTACAGGTTCGCGAACTGCTGGTCGGGGAGCTGGTAGATCTTCTTGTCGGGGCCGGTGGTGAAGCTGATGCCGATGAAGTCGTCCAGGTCGAGCGTGGGTGAGGTGACGTTCTTGCCCTCGCCCGCCATGTAGTCGGACAGCGGGAAGACGTAGTCGCCGCGCGAGTGGGTGCCGATGAGGTCGGAGTCGTTGACGTACGCGTCGTAGATGTTCTGGTTGCCCTGGATCTGGGTCTGCAGCTTCTCGATGACGTCACCCTCCTGGATCAGATCGTGCTTGATCTTGATCCCGGTGATCTCGGTGAACGCCTTGGCCAGTGTCTGAGACTCGTACTCGTGGGTGGTGATCGTCTCGGAGACCACGTTGATCTGCATGCCCCGGTACGGCGCCGCGGCCTTGATGAACCAGTCCATCTCCGCCAGCTGCTGGTCCTTGGACAGGGTGCTCGGAGTGAACTCCTCCGTCACCCACCGCTGCGCCGCGGCCTTGCCGTCGGACTCCTTGAAATCACTCGTGGGCTTCTTCGCGCCCTGCGTGCAGCCGGCCACTACCAGGACGAGCGCGGCCAGACCTACCGCCGCGGACCTGCCTGCCCGATGCCTCATCGCTCGGCTCCTCCTCTGTTAGCCCCATATCCCGATCACGACCGCCACCAGCAGCGCGCAACCGAGTGCGAGCCACATGGACAGGTCGGTGACAGCTATCCAGCCGGCCAGCACGACGGCCGCGCTGATCAGGCCGATGTAGAGCCGGTCGCCACGGTCGGTCTCGATGCGCAGGAAGCCGCGCCTGGCCACGGGAGGGGAGACGCGGGCCCAGACCGCCATGACGACCAGCAGCAGGGCGAGCCCGGCGAACACCAGGGCCGTCGGGACGGTCCAGACCATCCACTCCAGCATCCCTAGACCCTCCCCATGGTGAATCCCTTGGCTATGTAGTTGCGGACGAACCAGATGACGATCGCGCCGGGGACGATGGTGAGCACGCCCGCCGTCGCCAGCAGCGCCCAGTCCACGCCTGCCGCGCTCACCGTCCGCGTCATCGTGGCGGCGATCGGTTTGGCGTTCACCGAGGTGATCGTCCTGGCGATCAGCAGCTCGACCCAGCTGAACATGAAGCAGAAGAACAGCGTCACGCCGATCGCGGACCGGATCATCGGCAGGAATATACGAATGAAGAAACGCGGCAGCGAATAGCCGTCGATCGCCGCGGTCTCGTCTATTTCCCGGGGAATTCCCGACATGAAGCCCTCGAGTATCCACACGGCGAGCGGCACGTTGAAGAGCATGTGCGCGATGGCGACGCCGAGGTGCGTGTCGAAGAGCCCGACACTCTGGTAAATCTGGAAGAACGGCAGCAGGAACACCGCCGGCGGCGCCATGCGGTTCGTCAGGAGCCAGAAGAACAGATGCTTGTCCCCGGCGAAACGGAACCGCGAGAACGCGTACGCCGCCGGCAGCGCCACGACGAGCGACATCACCGCGTTCATCGAGGTGTAGATGATGGAGTTCAGGTAGCTCGAATACCAGGAGGAGTCGGAGAAGAAAGTGGCGTAGTTGTCGAACGTCACGCGCTGCGGGATGAGCGAGAAACTGCCGAGGATGTCCTCGTTCGGCCGGATCGACATGCCGAACATCCACAGCAGCGGCAGCATCAGCGTGGCCACGTACAGCCAGAAGACCGTCCGTGCCCAGGGCAGTCGCCGCTCGGTGCGTCTGGCCATCGGGTCACCTCCCCGACCTGGTCAGCACGGTGAAGAAGACGTAGCAGAGGATCTGCACGATCAGGAAGTAGAGCAGCGAGAACGCGCCCGCCGGGCCCAGGTCGAACTGCCCGACCGCGATCTTCGACAGCAGGATGCTGAGGAACGACGTGGCGTTTCCCGGGCCGCCGCCCGTCACCACGAACGGCTCGGTGTAGATCATGAAGCTGTCCATGAACCTGAGCAGGATCGCGATCGTCAGCACCCCGCGCAGCCTGGGCAGCTGGATGTGCCGGAACGTGGCCCACGCCGACGCGCCGTCGATCTGCGCGGCCTGGAAGTACGGCTCCGGGATCGAGCGCAGGCCCGCGTAAGCCAGCAGCGCCACCAGCGGCGTCCAGTGCCAGATGTCCATGACCAGGACCGTGATCCAGGCGTCCGTGGAGTCCAGCGTGTAGTTGAAGTTGATCCCGAGGACGTTGTTGATCGTCCAGCCGCCCAGCCCGATGTCGCCGCGGGCGAAGATCTGCCAGATCGTGCCCACCACGTTCCACGGGATGAGCAGCGGCAGCGCGATCAGCACCAGCGCCACCGACACCCAGAAGCCGCGGCGCGGCATCACCACCGCGAGCGCGACCCCGAGCGGGATCTCCAGCAGCAGCACCTGCGCCGAGAACAGCAGCGTCCGCACGAACGCCGAGCGCACCTCCGGGTCGCGCGAGATCGAGCGGAACCAGTCCAGGCCCACGAAGATCCGGTCATTGGGGTTGAAGACGTCCTGCACGGAGAAGTTGACCACGGTCATCAGCGGGATCACGGCGGTGAACGCCACCGACACGACGACCGGCAGCACCAGCAACCAGGCCCGGTTGTCCTTCCGCTTCAGGTCCGCGGCCCGCGGCTCCTCCTGGACCTCGGTCACGCCGTACCCCTTCCGTTCAAGGGCGCGAGAGAGCCGCACCTGACCTCGTCCCGGAACAGGAACGTCCGGTCCGCGGGGAAGTGGAGGAACTCGACCGAGTCGGGCCGGTACGGCGAGCCCGCCTCGGTTCTGGCGATCATCGGGTGCTCGCCGACCCTGGCGTGGACCAGGTCGTACGCGCCCATCCGGTCGATCCCGGTCACCGTGGCCGGCACGCCCGGCGACCGGCCCGCGCCGGTGATCTCGACGAACTCGGGGCGCACCCCGATCCTGACCGGCCCGGGAGGCAGCTCACCGGAGACCTGGCCGACGTCCGCCTGGCCGACGCGTACGACGTCGCCGACGATCTCGGCCGGGAGCATGTTCATGCCGGGCGAGCCGATGAAGTGCCCCACGAACTCGTGCGCCGGCGACAGGAACAGCTCGGCCGGCTCGCCCGCCTGCACGATCGCCCCGTCGTTGAGCACCACGACCTCGTCGGCGAACGTCAGCGCCTCCGTCTGGTCGTGCGTGACGTAGACGAGCGTGTGGCCGGTGTCGCGGTGGATCTCCTTGAGCTTGCTGCGCAGCGTCCACTTCAGCGCCGGGTCGACCACGGTGAGCGGTTCGTCCAGCAGCACCGCCGCCACCTGGGAGCGCACCAGGCCGCGGCCCAGGCTGACGATCTGCTGGCGGCCCGCGTCCAGGCGGCGCGACCTGCGGCCGAGGAGGTGGTCGAGGCCGAGGAGCCGGGAGACCTGGCGGACCCGCTCGTCGATCTCCTTCTTCGGATATTTCCGGTTCCGGAGGGGGAAGGCGAGGTTGTCGTAGACCGACATCTCCTCGTACAGGACCGGGAACTGGAAGACCTGCGCGATGTTGCGGCCCGAGGTGGGCACGTCGGTGACGTCGCGGTCGTCGAAGAAGATCCGGCCCACCGTGGGGGTGAGCAGGCCGGAGATGATGTTCAGGAGTGTGGTCTTGCCGCAGCCGCTCGGGCCGAGCAGCGCGTACGCCCGGGAGCTCTGCCAGGTCCAGGTCATGGGCTTGAGCGCCCAGGTCTCGCCGCCGTCGTAGCTGTGGCCCACGCCTTCCAGGCGGATGTCAGCCATGCAGGTCGACCTCCGCGGCGCTGGTGGCGAGCAGGCGCCCGCCGTCCTCGTCGAAGACGAAGACGTGGGCCGGGTCCACGTACGCGACCGCGGACTCGCCGGGCGTGAACAGCCGGGTGCCCGTCAGGTGCGCGACCAGGTGCACGCTCCCCTGTAGGAGGAGGTGCACGAACGTCGCGCTGCCGGTCACCTCGGCCAGCCTGATCTCGGCGGGCAGCTCCAGCGCCCCGGGGCCGGCGCGCTCGATGCTCACCTGGTGGGGACGGATGCCGAGCATGACCTCGCGGCCCGACGCGTGCGCGCGGGGCGCGGGGAACGACGTGCCCAGGACCTCGATCCGGCCGTCGCGTACGACGCCGGGCAGCAGGTTGAGCGGGGGATCGCTGAGCGTGGCGGCCACGGCCAGCGTCGGCGGGTGCGCGTACATCTCGGCCACGTCGCCGACGTGCTGGATCCTGCCCTCGCCCAGGACCACGGTCGGGGCGGCGAACGTCAGCGCCTCGTTCGGGTCGGCCGTGGAGTAGAGGACCACGCCGGGGGAGTCGGCGAACATGGTCTTCAGGTCGGCGCGTAACTGCTCGCGGAGCTTGAAGTCCAGGTTGGCCAGCGGCTCGTCGAGCAGCAGCAGGTCAACGGGGCGGGCCAGCGCGCGGGCGATGGCGGTGCGCTGCTGCTGGCCGCCCGACAGCTCGGCGGGGCGGCGGTCGAGGAGCCCCGCGATGCCCATGAGCTCGGCGACCTCGCGCACCCGGCGGTCGATCCCCGCGCCCCGGAACTTCGGGTCGAGGCGGAGGGGAGAGGCGATGTTCTCGTGGACGGTCAGGGACGGGTAATTGATGAATTGCTGATAGACGAAGGCGACCGAGCGTTTCCGCACCGAAATCGCGGTGACATCTTTTCCGTCGACCACGACGCGGCCCGAATCCGGCGGTAACAGCCCGGCGGCGACGCGCATCAATGTCGTTTTTCCCGCGGTCATCGGGCCGACGAGGGTGGTCATTCCGTTGGATAATTCCAGGCGAACGTCGTCAAGCCAGGTCTCCCCGCGCTGCCGTACGAAGACGCCATCGAGAATCAGCGTCACTGTGCCGGTCCTCTCTGCTCGCCTCCATCTAACATGATCTGTAACTGTGTGCAAAGAGGGCATGTGGTGTTGCTGTGCAGAATGTTACGGATGGGTAATCACGATTCGATGTCGGGACGGCCGTGAACGGCCGGGCCTATCACTCCGGCGGCTTTTTCCCTGCTCATCGCCGTTATCTGAAGATTTTCGTGATCAGCTCGTGGAGTCGCTCCCGCTCGTCCGCCGTCAGCGGTGCCAGCGTCTCCCGTTCCACGCGCTCCACCAGCGCCCGCCCCCGCTCCAGCGCGTCGCGGCCCGCGGGCGTCAGCGAGACCCGGTAGCGCCGCCGGTCGGCCGGGTCGCGGTCGCGTTCGGCCAGCCCCGCGCCGATCAGCTCGTCCATCAGGCGCACCATGTCGCTCGGATCGAGCCCCAGCCGGCCGCCGATCTCGCGCTGGGCGGCGGGTCCGGAGTCGGCCAGCGTGGCCAGCACGGCGAACTGCCACAGGCTCAGCCCGGCCTCGTCCGCCAGCCGGGCCGCCACGGCGCGGCGGCTCGCCACCCCGACCTTGTGCAGGACGAAGGTCGTGATCGCGAGCAGGGTGGGCGGCAGGTCCATGCCCCTAGTGTAGGTTGTCACCAATAATTGGTAGTTACCCACTATTTCTCGCTGGAGGCCCTCCGATGGACGCGCTCTACCCCCGCCTGCTGGTGCGTGACTTCCCGGCCAGCGCCGCCTTCTACCAGGCCGTGCTGCGCGAGCTGCTCGGCGTCGAGCCGGTGAAGGTCCTGCCCGGATACGCCAACTGGGACATCGAGGGGCAGGCCGGGCTGGTCCTGTTCGGCCGGGACCGGCTCGCGGCCGCCGTCGGCACCGCGGACCTGCCCCAGGCTGCTCAGGACACGGCTCAGAACACGGCTCAGGACACGGCCATGCTGGTCATGAAGGTGGACGACGTCGACGAGGCCGCCGCCTGCCTGACCCGCCACGGCGCCACGGTCGTCGCCCCGCCCCAGGACCGTCCCGACTGGGCGCCCACCCTGCGGACCGCGCACCTGCGCGACCCGGAGGGCAACCTCATCGAGCTCCAGTCGTACTGATCATGGAAGATCTTCAGGGGAGATCTTCGGAGGAGGTCTTCACGGGAGGATCGAGTCCACGTAGCCGCCGTCCACCCGCACCGCGCCGCCCGTGGTCGCGGAGGCGAAGGGCGAGCTGAGGTAGACGACCATGTTCGCGATCTCCTCGGGCTCGATCAGGCGCTGCAGCAGCGACTGCGGCCGGTGCTCCCGCATGAACGTCCGCTGCGCCTCCTCCCACGGCAGGTCCTTGTCCACGAGCTGGTAGACGAACTCCTCCACGCCCCCCGTGTGCGTCGGCCCGGCGAGCACCGAGTTGACCGTCACCCCCGTGCCCGCCGCCGCCTTGGCGAAGCCCCGGGAGACCCCCAGCAGCGCGGTCTTCGTCATGCCGTAGTGGATCATCTCGACGGGGATGGCCACGGCGGAGTCGCTGGCGATGTACTGGATCCGGCCCCAGTCGCGTTCGATCATGCCCGGCAGGTACGTACGGGTGAGCCGGACCGCGGCCAGCACGTTGACCTCGAAATAGCGCCGCCACTCGGCGTCGTCGATCTCGAGCGCGGGCCTGGCCCCGAAGATCCCCAGGTTGTTGACCAGGATGTCCACCCGCGGCAGCGCGTCCAGCACCGCCGCGCAGCCCTCGTCCGTGGTCACGTCGCCGGGCGCCTCGATCAGGTCGCCGACGCCGATCTGCTCCATCGCCATCGCGACGGAGTTCGCGGTGCGGCCGTTGATCCCGACGCGGGCCCCCGCCATCACCAGCCCTTCGGCGATGGCCGCCCCGATGCCCTGGGTCGAGCCGGTGACCAGCGCGGTCTTGCCGCTGAGATCGATGCGCACCATGTCATTGTCCGTGATCAGGTGCCGCAGGTCACGCCGGGACACGTGCACGGCGCGCCGGATGCGTAGGCTGGGGGTGGCGTGGAAGGGGCGTGGGTGCACCGGATCATCCTGTGGCTGGTCGTGGCGGGCGCCTTCGTGGCGAGTCTGGTCGTGCCCGGCGACTCCTCCGGGGTGGAGGAGTGCCAGTCGCGCGACACCCGGGTCGTCGCCCCGTACGCCGTCACCGGTTACTGGGTCATCCCCCGCGCCGATCCGTGCGTGACGCGGCGCATGGTCGAGGCCGTCCACGCGATCGGCGGTGACACGGTCATCACGTTCGGGCCGAGGTTCAGCGCCCGCGAGGATCCCGTCTTCGCCGACTGTCTCGTGGACGGGCGGCCGTGCGCCGAGGTGCCCGGGGTCCGTCACGTCTACACGTACGTGACCAGCGAGGAGTTCGGGAAGGGGCTGCTGCGCTGCCCGGGGCTGGACCGGCGGATCGAGAGCCGGGGCCGGATCTTCTACCGGGTCTCGCTGGCCGGGTCCTGCGCGGACCCCGTCCAGGATCTCGTGCTCGTCTCCACGGACGGCGACGGGCTCGGCAACCTGATGACCGAGGCGGCCGCGTACGGGATGACGGTGTTCCCCGGGCTGCCCGCCGCGCCGCAGCAGGAGGGCAAGCCGTGGGAACCCGACAGCGCGCACACCCCCGCGCTGAGCGCCTTCACCGCGCGGGTGCTGGCCGACTACCGGGAGCGGTTCGGGAGGTCGGCGGCGTTCGGCGGGGTCTACCAGTCGTTCGAGCTGGCCATGCGGGGGCGGGGGCCGAAGGATCCGATCATCGAGCTGTACGCGGCCCAGCACGCGGACGTCGCCGCGGCCCTGCCCGGGAAGAAGATCGTGGTCAGCCCGTACATCGACGCCCGGAGGGGGCGCGGGTTCCCGCCCGGGCAGGTGGAGAAGGGGCTGGCGGACATCGCCGCGACCCGGGCCGGGGCGCCCATGGCCGTCGCCGTGCAGGACGGGCGGGGGACGGGGAAGGTGCCGGTGTACGGGGTTCATGAGGAGGAGGCGCACGTCGCTCCGCGATTGGTGCCGGTGGTCGGGGATGTGAGCAATGTCCGGGCGTACTACGGGTCCACGCGCGACTACATCGAGGCCGCGGCGCGGCGGGTGCCGTCCGGGGTGGAGCTGTGGGTGAATGTGGAGGGGTTCGAGCCGACGCCGGTGGACGGGGAGTGCGGGCGGGTGGATCCGCTGCCGTTGCGCGGGCGTACCACGAAGGGCCGGATCGATACGCAGGTGATGGCGGCGGGGACCTACGCCGAAAAAATCATCTCTTATGGGTGGGAACCGTTCTTCACCTGCCAGGCCCGCTACGACACACCCTCGCTGGCCGACGACATCGTGAACGGCTGGCGGCAGCCGATCATCGTCGGCGCCACCCGCAAGGAGATGAACGGGCGGCAGGGCATCCTCGTCGAGGGCTACAACCTGCGCGGCGGGACGCTCCGCTTCGACCCGCAGGGGGCGGTGGTCAGGCAGGAGTGGTACGGGCGGGGGCGGCTGGAGTCGGCGTGGGTCCCGTACGTACCCACGGGCCCCTGGACCTCGATCACCGCCACGAACGAGACCGGCCACTCCAGCACGAGCGGCTACACGATCCGTTAGGCCCTTGGGTCAGCTCCTTGGGTCAGCTCCTTGGGTCAGCTCCTTGGGTCAGCTCCTTGGGTCAGCTCCTTGGGTCAGCCCCTTAGGTCAGCCCCTTAGGTCAGCGCCGACACGAGGATGTCCGCCAGCAGGGCGGCCTGGCTGCCGTCCTCGTCCAGGTCGGGATCGAGGATCGTCACCTCCAGGCCGGCGGCTCCCGGCAGCTGCGCCAGGCCGCGGATCAGCTCGGTGAGCTGCGCGGCGTCGAGCCCGCCCGGGGTGGGGGAGTCCACGGCGGGCAGCACGGACGGGTCGAGGACGTCGGCGTCCACGTGGATCCAGAACCCGTCGAGCTCGTCACGCACCAACACCTTGCTCGCGTCGTCGAGGGAGATGTCGGTGCCCGGGAGGTGCGCGATGCCGCTGTCCGCGATGTCCCGCAGGTCCTCTTCGTCCCGGACCCCGATCACGATCACGTCCTCGTCCCTGACGTACGGCCGCAGCCCGTCGATGTCCGCCAGGTAGTCGTCACCGCGCCCGGTGATCAGCGCCAGGTCCTCCCCGGCCGCCGCCCCGACGTGCGGGCTGTTGCCCAGGTGCCGGAAGTCGGCGTGCGCGTCCAGGTACGCCACTCCGTACCGCCCGCTCCTGCGCAGGGCGAGGGCGGGGCCGAGCAGGATCGAGCAGTCCCCGCCGAGCAGCACCGGGAACCCTCCCGCCGCCCGGATGCCGGTCACCTTGTCGGCGAGCCTGCGGGCGTACGAGGCGATGGCTGGGCCGTTGCGCACGCCGCTCCCGGGCTCCCATGTGGCGACATAGCGGGGCGGGACCAACGTCCCCGCGTCGGCGGCGCCGAGCCGCCGCACGAGGCCCGCGTTCCGCAGCGCCCAGGGGGCTTTGTAGCAGCCGGGGATGGTGTCGGGGGCGAGCGGGCGCAGGCCGAGATTGGACGGGGCGTCGAGGATCGTCAGGTGTCTGTCAGGGGTTATTATGTTCATAGTCGTGACGGTAGCAGGGGGAGGATGGATGCGCCAGTTCGCTGAAACGGGTCTTGTGGCACTGGATCTGGCCAACACGTGGGACGAGTACCTGGACGACCCGGAGCGCCTGCCCGACACGGCGGCCCTGCACCGCTTCTGCCACGAACTGCACCTTTCGCCGGAGGCGCGGGCGAGGGTGCCGTCGGTGGGGGAGCCGCTCAGTGGTGCGCCGAGCGAGGACTCGGCGGGAACCGGCGGGCCGGACGCGGGGGACCTGCGGGCGGTGCGGGCGGTCCGGGAGCGGCTGCGTGCCGTGCTGTCCTGCGACCCTCCCGATCGGACGCGCGCCCTGGCGCGGTGGGCGGGCGAGCTGCCGATCCGGGTGGCGGTGGAGGACTCGGACGGTGCACCCCGACAGCGCCTCACCACCCCGGAGGGAGCCGACCTGGCCGAACAGCTCGCCGTACGATCCGTCGCCGAGCTACTCGACCTCGCCGCCACAGGCGACTGGGAACGCCTGCGCCTCTGCGCGGCCGACCCCTGCAAGGACGCCTTCGTGGACCACAGCCGCCCGGGCAAGCGCCAGTTCTGCTCGACCCGCTGCGCCAACCGCGCCCACGCCGCCGCCTCCCGCGCCCGCCGCCGCTGAGCCTCGGGCGTACGGCGATATCCAGGCGACCGGCACGTGTACCGGTCCGGCGGAGATCTGGCCGATCTTGCGCTGGATCTTCTACGGGGGAGCGGGATGATGTCGGGCGCGAACGCCTCCATGAGGTCCGCTGGAGAAGGTCGTCTGGTCGCGCCGCCCGCTCATCGCGTTGTCATGGCGCGTCGCCGGATGTGCAGGGGTGCCGTTGGCGTAGGTGACTGGGCTGACGCGGTGCCAGTTTCATGCAGGGCGTGATGGAGGGGGTTCAGGTATCCCAGCTGTGGGCGGTCGGGCTTCAGCTGAGCCGGATCTTAATCGAAGAGCTCTTCGGCGGTGGTGGCCTTGAGTGATCGGACGAGCCAGCTCTCAAGGAGGGCGAGGTCGGTGCATGCCAGGAGTCTCTCCCGGATGGAGTCCGAGACAGGTATGTTGCGCTGCTCCAGGATCTTCAGCACGGACTTCGCCTCACCTTCGGCCCGTCCTTCAGCCCGTCCTTCGGCCCGGAGCATCTCCGCGAACTCGGACTTGAATCGATAGTTCTGCATGACCATCAGAGATCTCCAGATCTGCCGGGCTTTAGTGTTTCCGAGGCCTATTTCCGTTTGTTCGGCGAGGTATGCGGCGGTGTCGGTGTCGACCGCGGTCAGCGCGACGTCCAGGGCCTCCAGTATCGCATTGACCTTGGGTGAACGCGCATGTGTGAGTGCCGAGAACATGGCGAGCACCGCGTCTTCGCACGCTTCGGCCGGGTCGATGATCTGAGGCACGTTGTCAGGGCCGAGCGCTACGGGGTAGACGATCAAGCATGGGAAGCCGGGCAGGCCGATCCGTTTCGGCTCGCGGGCCCATGTGGCTGTGACCTCGTCCTGGCAGGTCACGAGGAGCATGACGGGACAGTCAAACTTGATGTGCGCGTGGCTGAGGTAGTAGGCCCACGCGGACGCCTTGTCGTCGTCTACGCGTAGTTGTGACTCGATGATCACCACGGTCTTGGACCCCCATCGGGAGGTGAACATCATCACCGTGTCAGCGCGCCGCTCAATTGGCACTATTTCCGTCATATCGGTATCGACCACAGCGACCTCGGAAGGGGTCGGGAAGTCGATGTTGAGCATCTTGAAGGCATGAGCGAACAGCTCTGGTTTGTCGCGGAAAATGCGATGGAGTGCCTCATGCTGGGAGGAGGGCATGCGCGGAACGTTATCACTCGATGACTCTAAGTTCAGGCAGATGTTCGAAGCGCGCACGGTTTGCCTGGGCGAGGGCGGCCCGGTGTTGCGCGAACCGCGCCACGAAGGCGGGTCCGCCTCGCAGGAGCCCGGTGACCAGGGCGTGGCCGGGTGCCGCCGTCGGCTCGCTTCCGCCGTTGGCTCGCCATCGCCCCAGTTCGGTGCCCTGTCTTCGTCCGGTGGTTGCGGATCGCGTGGTGTGTTGTCGACGTGGGATCCGGTCGCATGCGGGCGTGGGCGCGCGGCGTCCCGCGCCCGCCGCCGCTGAGCCGCCCCGCTACCGGTGCTGCCCCCCTGCTCCCGAAGGCCGCTGCCCCCGCGCCCCCTGCGGCGGCGTCCGGGCACCGGGAATTGTCGGTCAGGGTAGATAGCTTTCGATCATCCCCCCGACGATGGAGGTTGGTCGATGTATCGACAGGGCGACATCCTGATCATGCCCGTGCCGGAGGAGTCTGCCCCGCGCACGCTGCGGCCGGAGCCGCGGGACGCTCGCGGGCGGCTGGTGCTGGCCTATGGCGAGGCCACCGGACACTGCCACGCGATCCCCGGCCCCGGCACCCTGGCCGGCGGCTTCCTGCACCTGCCCGAAGGAGGGCGGCTCGTGCACGAGGAGCACGCCGCGATCTCGCTGCCCAAGGGCTGGTACAGGGTGATCAGGCAGCGTGAATACGTGCCCGGCTCCTACCGGGTGGTGGCCGACTGATGACGACCTTGACGTGGGAGCAGGTGGCCGTGGCCACCGGGCCGGGCGAGGATCCGGAGGCGGCCGTCCGGCAGGCGTACCGCGAGGCCGGGCTGGCCGAGCCCGAACACGTGCTCGTGCTGCCCTCACCCGCGGCCGGTGCCGTCGCGGCGGCCTGGCTGACGGGCGGCGACGCGGTGCGCCGCGCCCTGGAGGAGGCCGGGCTGGGAGCCCTGCCGCACCGCTCACCCAGCGACGGCGGCTCGCCGAGCGGGGACGGCTCATCCACCGGGTCGGCGGGCGACGGTGGCTCGTCAACCAGGTCACCGAGTGGGGATGGCCGCGCCGTGATGCGCGATCCGCGCGGCGAGAGCAGTTCCGACGAGCAGGAGCCCGGTGACCAGGGCCTGCCAGGGCTGCGCCGGACGGTGGGTGAGGCGCTCAGGTCGTGGGAGTCGTACGGGGATCCCGGCCGGTCGGTGCGGGACGCGGTCCGTACGGTGCCGTGGGAGCGGGCCAGGGCGGCCGCCCACGCCGAGCTGGGCCCCGTCGGCTGGGCGGCCTTGTGGGACGAGACCGGCGGACGGCTCTGGCCGCAGGTCAACCGGCTGGTCAACGACATCCGCCGGGGCATCGCCGAGCTCGGCGGGGGCGGCGAGGCTGGTCAGGTCGGTGTGGCGTTGCGCCGGGTGACGCTCGACGCGGTGCTGGGGCAGCACGACGCCCCCTGGCTGTCGGCGTTCGACGGGCTCGACGGGCTCAAGCGGACGGCCGAGCGCACCGGTTGGTGGTGGCCGTTCGAGCGGCTGGCGATCGTCACGGAGCGCCCCGCCGAGCTGCACCTCGACGAGGTGGGGCGGCTGCATCGGGCGGTCGGCCCGGCCCTGTCCTACTCCGACGGGTTCGCGTTGCACGCCTGGCACGGCATGCCCGTTCCCGCCGACTTCGGCGCCGCGATGCGCGAGCTGGCCGTCGAGCGGATCCGCGAAGAGGAGAACGCCGAGCTGCGCCGGGCCATGCTGGAGCACTTCGGCCTCGACCGCTACCTGGCCGAGTCGGGGGCCAAGCCGGTGCACTCCGACGAGACAGGCGTCCTGTGGCGGGTGGAGCTCTCCGACGACGAACCGCTGGCCATGGTGGAGGTCGTCAACTCCACGCCCGAGCCCGACGGCACCAGCCGCACCTACTTCCTGCGGGTGCCGCCGTGGGTGGAGCGGGCGCGGGAGGGCGTCGCGTGGACGTTCGGGGTCACTGAGGAGGACTACCGGCCCGAGCGCGAGACCTGAGGTCAGGGCCAGACCGCCGGGATGCGTTCGAGGATGCCGCCGGTGAAGACGTCGTAGAGGCCGAGCGGCTCCAGATGCACGTAGCCGATGTGGCAGTCGCAGGCCGCGGCGGGGCAGGGCCGGGGCCGCAGCGCCGCGCGGTAGGAGCCGTCGTACAGGTTGCCCAGCGTCTCCGGGATGAAGTGGCAGCGGCGCACGGTGCCGTCGCCGTTCACCGAGATCACGCTGTCGCCCGTCCGGCACGGCAGCCCGGCGCTCCGGTGCGGGAAGCGGCTGACGTGGAAGAGCGGGTCGATCGCCGACCATTCGGCCGCCTCCTCGTCGGTGTAGAGGCGGCCCTCCTCGGCGTTCACCCACAGGTACGTCTGCGCGGGCAGGTCCGACCGCAGCCGCCGCGCGTCCGGCAGGTGCGCGGGGTCGCCGACGATGCCGACGCTGTGGCGCACCGGCAGCGAGCGGAGCTTGGCCAGGAAGCGGTCGTACGCGACCTGCGTCGGGTGATACGTCACCCACAGCGCGGCCCGGTCCGACGCCTCGGCGAGCCAGTCGGTACGGCAGCTCAGGTTCGTCTGGATGGCGACCTTGGCGACGTTGGGCAGCCAGGAGAGCTCCACGAGGGCCCGGCGGTACCACGATCTGACCAGGCCCTCACCCCACGGCGTGAACAGCACCGACACCTCGAACGGCTGCTCGCCCACCCAGCCCGCGAACCGCTCCAGCGCCTCCCGGTCGGCCCGCAACTGCTCGGGGCTGTCGCGCCGCTTGGCGAACGGGCAGTAGGCGCAGTCGTAGTCGCAGCTCGCGAGGGGCCCGCGGTAGAGGATGGTCAGCACGCCGCGTACCCCTCCATGAGCCTCCTGACCTCGGGCGAGAAGAGGGCGGGCCCGATCGCGTCGGAGTAGGCCAGCCCCTCCGGCGTCAGCCGGACCGTCGCCGGGTCCGCCAGCAGCCACTCGCCGAACTCGTCCAGGGCGAAGTCGGCCAGCACGTCTCCGCCGAACCGCTCCGCGTACAGCCGCCGCGAGAGCCCGTCGCCCTGCAGCAGCGACTGGATGAGGTGGCGCCGCTTGCGCTCCTCGAGCGACAGGGAGAAGCCCACGTTGGCCACGTCGAACTCGTCCTGCCGCACGTAGTCGTCGATGATCGAGCGCACGTGCCGCGCCCCCACGGCGTACTCGAACGAGTAGTGGAGCTCGCTCGTGTACGAGCGCGCCCCGCACCCCAGCCCTACCATCCCGTCGATCTGGCAGCAGTAGCCGGTGGTCGAACCCGTGCCGGGCAGCCGGAACATCCGCATCGAAACCTGCTCGTACCCGGCGGCCAGCAGGTGCTCGCGCCCGGCCCAGTACAGTTCGAGCCGCTGGTCGTCCCATGCCCGGCCCTGCTTGCCGAGCCCCGTCAGCGGCCGGACGTAGAGCGGGTACAGGTACAGCTCCTCGGGCCGCCACCCGAGCGCGGTGTCCAGCGAGTACAGCCACGACTCCGGCGTCTGCCCGTCGATGCCGTAGATCAGGTCGATGTTGAGCACCGGCACGCCCGAGGCCCTGATCGCGTTGAGGGCCGCGTCCACCTCGGCCCGCTTCTGCGGGCGTACGGCGGAGCGGGCCTCGGCGTCGACGAAGCTCTGCACGCCGATCGAGACGCGGGACGTGCCGCGCTCGGCCAGGACGGACAGGCGGTCGGGGGTCGCGGTGGCGGGGGAGGTCTCCACCGAAAGCGGGATCCGGGCGAGATCCACGCCCATCGTGCGCTCGGTCAGGTCGAACAGCCGGGTCAGCTCGAAAGCACTGAGGTACGTCGGCGTCCCGCCACCGAACGCGGCCGTGGTGAACGCGGTCTCCTCCAGCGCGTCCCGTACCTGGACGGCCTGCCGCTCCAGCGCGTCGAGGTAGGCCGCGACCAGCTCCTCCGGGGCGCCGGTGCGGGTGAAAAGGTTGCAGAAGCCGCAGCGCATCTCGCAGAACGGGATGTGTACGTACAACGCGCCCGGCCGTTCCCCGGCCCACACCTCTTTGAGCCGTGGTCGCGGATCGAGCGGCCGGTAGGCGGTCTTGTGCGGATAGGCGTAGACGTAACCCTCATAAGGCCGCATTGCTCTCCAGAACGAACTCGGTGTAGGGGACCGTCCAGACCACCTCGTGGCCGATCCGGTGGCCGACGTGGCCGTCCTCGCCGTACGCCGTGCCGTGGTCGGAACAGACGATCACCAGGCAGGGACGGCGGCGGCGCATCAGCGCGTAGAGGCGTCCGATGTGCCGATCGACGTACCGCAGCGCCGCCGCGTGGCTCTCCAGCGAGTCTCCGGCGGCTCCCGGCAGGTAGAAGTGGTTCGGCTGGTGCAGGGCCGACACGTTGACGAACAGGAAGACCGGTTCGCGCCGGTCGGCCAGCACCTCCTCGGCGCGGTCGATCTGGCGCTCCAGCGACGACGGGTTCGTCACGCCGAAGGCCGGCTCCCAGTGGCTCTCGGCGAACAGGCTCGGCAGCGTGGACCCGAGCGGGGTCAGCTTGTTGAAGAAGCCGACGCCGCCGACGCACACCGTGTGGTAACCGGTTCGCGCGAGGCCGGCGGGCAGGTCGGGCGCGTCGAACACCCACGTACGGCCCCCGGTGGTCTCGCTGCCCGGGAACGTGGCCGCGAACAGCCGGGGATGCGGCCCCGGGGTCACCGGAGTGGGCAGGAACCCGGCGAACATGGCGGCGTGGGCGGCGTACGTGAAGCTGCCCGGGCTGTGCCGCCGCTCCCAGGACGCGCCGGGCGGCAGGAGGTTCGGCAGCAGCCCGGCGGCCTCGAGCGCGACCGCGACGTCGTGGCGGAGCGTGTCGAGCGTGACGAGGAGGATGTCGTGGCTCCCCACGATCCCGTTCATATCGAACGCCGGCTCGCCTGTGCTCACCGCGCCCCCGCCCGGACCGCGCGTACCTGCTCGGCGTACGTATCCCGCCCGTTCCCCGCGAGATCCCCCAACCCCGGCAGCAGATCCCCGAACGCGTTCACCTCGGCCACCGCCACCGACCGCCAATCCGCTCCCACCATGACGTCCACCCCCGTGCTGAGGCTCCGGGGAAAGCAGGCCGCCGCCCGCGAGCACGCCTCCAGCACCCGCTCCCACAGGTCCGGCCGCGACCGTACGGCGTCCAGATCACCCCGCGACCCGCCGAGGTGCAGGTTGGTCATCGGGCTGCGGCCGGCCCGCAGCACCGCGTGCGTCGGGACGCCGGCCACGGTCACCACCCGCAGGTCGAACACCCTCCCGCCGGTGGACGCCTTCGGAAACCACCGCTCGACGTGCAGCCCGTCACCGGCGAGGAAGTCGACGATCCGCCGCACGTCACCGGCGGAGGTGTACGTGCGCACCCGCAGCGAGTTGCACAGCACCCCGTCGACCCAGGCCGCCGACGTGACGGCCCGCACCCGGTCGCCGTGCGCCTGGAACGCGATCACCCCGGACGCCGACGAACCGTGCGCGGGCTTGACGAACACCCGGGACCAGCCCCGGCGCTCCATCTCCGCCCGCAGCCCGTCGTACGAACCGGCCTCGAACGCGGGCGGCACCGGCACCCCCGCCCCGGCCAGCACGGCGTGGCAGCGCCGCTTGTCGAACATCACCGCGATCTCCTCGACGTCGCCGAGCAGCCGCACACCCGGGATGGCGGCCACCCGCGACAGCCCCGCCGTGAACGCCTTGAACCAGGCCGCCCCACCACCGACCCGCGCGGGATCCCCGGGCCCGCGCAGCAGCTCGTCGGCCCCGGCGTCCTCGCCCGGTGAGTCCACGCGCAGCAACGAACCCTCGGGCGCGCCGATCCCCCGCCCGGCCAGCACGTCCCGCCACGGGATCACGTGGGGCTCCGCCAGCCCGGCGGCCACCACGGCGTCCCGGAACATCGTCACCCGCCGATCCCCGGGCGTCCCGACCACGGCGAACCGCACGCCACTCACTCCGTCACGGCCACGTAGCCCGTGCCCGGGCCGGACAGGTCGACGTCGACGCCCGGCAGCGCCGCGGTCAGGCGGGCCCTCATCTCGAGGCCGATGTCGTGGTGAGAGAGGTCCAGCCGGCGCAGGTGGGTGAGTGGCTGGCCGCTGAGCAGCGCCTCCGCCCCGGCGTCGGTGAGCCCGCCCATCGCCAGGCTCAGCGTCTCGAGCCCGGCCACGATCGGCGCGGACGCCATGGCGGCGGCGAGCTCGTCCTGGATCTGGCTGTTCTGCAGCCCCAGGTGGCGCAGCCGGGGCAACCGCTCCCCGCCCAGGATCCCGGCGACGTCGCCGACCGTGGCGTCACCGCCGTACGTGTCGACCCCGAACCACATGTCGAGGTGCTCCAGCGCGGGCAGGTCGCACGCGCCGACGCCGCGAACCGCCTCGCCCAGCAGCCCTCCCGTCTCGAACCGCAGCACCTTCAGCGCTTCGTGCCGCACCGGCGAGAACCGCAGACCGGTGCCGCCGCGCACCTCCAGCCGCTCCAGCTTCGGGTACGCCTCCAGCAGCGGCGTGATGTCCGACTGCGTGATCCAGGAGATCTCGCAGTCCTCCGGCGAAATCGCGCCGAGGAAGAGCGAGCGCAGCTCGGGCAGCCGGCCGGCCTCGCCGGCCAGGCGGCTGACGATTTCGCTGCTGTCGGTGTCGTAGGGCTCCTCCCACCCGCCGATCACGACGGCGGTGACCTGCGAGGTGTCGACGTGCTCGAAGAACCAGTCGAAGCACTCGGCGATGTGGTCGGGGAGGTCGTCGTCGTAGGTGTCGGCGCTGAGCCGCCAGGCCGCGGACCCGGCCTCGGGCGGCTTGTCGTCGCCCTGCCACGGCACCTCGGCCACCGGCAGACCGACGTAGCTCTGGTCGTAGCGGTTGTAGTGGCTGGGCTGCTCGTCGAACTCCCGCATCACTCGTCCACCGCCACGTAACGCCACGTCTCGCCGTCCTCTTCGTCCACGTCCGGCTCCTCGTTCTCGGACACGTCGACCTCCACCCCGGGCAGGGCCTCGGTCACCCGCCGCATCATCTCGTCGGACATGTAGTGGTGGTGCAGGTCGAGCACGCGCAGATGGGTCAGCGGCTGGCCGCTGAGCAGCGCCTCCGCCCCGGCGTCGGTGAGCACGCCCATCGACAGGCGCAGCGTCTCGAGCCTGGCCACGATCGGCGCGGTGGCCACGGCGGCGGCGAGCTCGTCCTGGATCTCGCTGTCCTGCAGCCCCAGATGACGCAGCGCGGGCAGCCGCTCACCCCTGAGGATGGGGTCGACGTCGGGGACGTTGCTGTCGCCGCCGTACTCGGGGACGCCCAGCCAGAGCTCCAGGTGCTCCAGCGCGGGCAGGTCACTGGCGGCCACGGCGCGGACCAGCGAGCCGTCCAGGCCGCCCGACTCGAACCGAAGCTTCTTCAGCGCCTCGTGCCGCACCGGCCGCATCCGGAGCCCGGAGCCGCCGCGCACCTCCAGCCGTTCAAGCTTCGGGTACGCCTCCAGCAGCGGCGTGATGTCCGACTGCTGGATCCAGGAGATCTCGGACTCCTCCGACGAGATCGCGCCGAGGAAGAGCGAGCGCAGCTCGGGCAGCCTGCCGGCCTCGTCGGCCAGGCGGCGGACGATGGACGCGCTGCTGTCGCTGTAGCAGTCTTCCCACGCGCCGATCACGACGGCCGTGACCTTCGCGGTGTCGACGTGCGCGAAGAACCGGTCGAGGCACTCGGCGATGCGGCTGCCGTCCCAGCCGGCGCTGAGCCGCCACGCCACGGAACCGGCGTCGGGCCACGGCCCGTCCTCGTCCCCGGGCACCTCGGCCACGGGCAGGCCGGCGTAGGTGCCGGTGTAGCGGTCCGAGCAGCTCGGATTGTCGTCGTCGGTCACGGATGATCCTCGGGTCGGGGGGCCTGACGCGTCCTGTCCTACCAGAACCTGCCGACACTTCCGTCCCACCGGCTATGGTGCGCCGTACCCGATTTGATCTAGGAGCTCGCCGATGAACGTGAGGGAGCCCGACTGGGCGTACGTGGCCCGGTCCCTCGTCAAGGTCCTGGCCGTCACCACGGCGCTGTACCTGGCCTTGAGCGCGATCGACCGGGTTCTGTGGTTGTTCGTCGACGACGAACGGACGGCCTTGGTGTACGGCACGGCCGCCCGCGTCGCGAACCCGGACAAACGCCTGTCGGACGGTCACGGCGACGCCGGATGGCTGCTGAACACCACCTACACCCTGCAGGGCGAGCCACGCCTGGCCGGTCCCAGCGGTGGGGGGAAAGAGTACGAGATCGTCCCGAACTGGTTCGGCACCGTCCGGGCCCCCTCCCTCGACGGGCCGTCCGGCAGATTCTCCTACGCGATCTCCGTCCTGGAGACGGACCCCGAAGTCGTCCCGGCAGACGTTCGGAAGAACATCGACGCGCTTCCCCAGACGCTCGACGCGGTCGCGGTCGTGCAGTTCGCGAAGGCGATGACCAGCGAGCGGCTCATCGCCTTCAACCGCAGGCACAAGATCTGTGGAGGACGGGACGTCTCCTACGTCTACGCCCCGTCCTGGTTCCAGTACGACGACTCCAGCAACGATCCCCCGTTGAACGCGGTCGTCTGGAACCGCGACATGACGGAGGACCTCATCCAGGGCGAACTCACCTATCAGTGCGAGACCGAGCCCGAGCCGGCGCTGGCGGAGTTCCGCAAGTGGGTCGGGCAGCTCGACGAGGGGTACGATCTCAGCGCGTTCATGCTGGACTACGGGTGGCTCGACGGGGCGGCCAAGGAGGGCCTCGTATATGGGCTCGTCGTAGACCGCTGGAAACTCGCCGACGTGCGCAAGCTCCTGGACGACTCGGAGGTGCGGACGGTCCGGCTCGCCGACGTCGCCTTCGACCTCGACGGGAATGAGTAGCGTGAAGGTGTACGTCCTGTGGCATGTCCACCACGTCGCGGTAGAGGAAGCCGGAAACGTTCCGCACTTCGACAATGGCGAATTCTCGGCTCGTGAGGATTTAGGGGACGACGTCAAACTGCTGGGCGTCGGGCTACGTGACGGAATGAGCCTGGCGAGACAGGAGCAGTGCGGCGACCCGAGTTCGGCGCGATGCGCGGTGCGGCAGTCCAGGCCGCGCATCCGTGGATCCACGGTCAAGAAGCGTGGACGGCCTGCCAACGACACCGCGACGAGTATCCGTGAAGAATCGCCCAGGTCATCGATACTTCCGAGGAGCGGTTCATGCAGCAGTCGGTATGGAAAGCCCGCACGGCCACCCTGGGCGCGGTCGCGCTCGCATTCGTCGGCTCACTGGCCCTGACGACTCCCGCCGCCGCGGCGAGCACGTCCGGGACGGCGGTGGTGAAAGCGGGCCAGGCGAGCGCACTGGCCATCTGCCCGATGAAAGTCGTCAGGCAGACCCCGCGCTGGTACCTGCAGGCGAACAATACGTTCGCCTGGCACAATTATTTCCGGAGTGGCAGCACACTCAGCATTTACCAGGGGGAGACCCGCAGGCACGGCAGCATTGTGGTCGTGAAGACGACGACGGTGGTGGGTGACTATCGTTCCTGGGTGAATCAGGCCGACATCAGGGGGACCGGCGGCTCCTGCCGCTCATAGCCGGTTGCCGCCCGCCCCCGTAACCCGCTGGACGTTCCGCATCAGGCCTGGACGGTTCTCCAAGCCTCTGCCGTCGCTTCGGCGATCGTTTCGATACGGTTCCCGTACGCCGCATGCCCATCGGAGACGAAGCTGTCGCTCTCGAACGGCAACCCGCAGAACGTGGCGCGGAAGCGCTGCGGAGGCCCACCCAACGGCAGCGGCGCGTACGGCGCCAACGGCCTCATGTCGTAGCCCGACCGCGCCCTGTGATTGTTCCGCGCCACCTGATGAGCGGCCACGCGCAGCAGCGCGTCAAGGCCCTTGTCCAGGTAGAGCTGCAGCAGGCGGAACTGACCGTCGAGGGACTTCTGATGAGCTCCGGCAGGATGCTGGAGGAGATAGACGCAAACCACAGGCGCGTGCCACCGGTACATCTGAGGATCGGCCTGCTCTTCGGCCAGGATTCGGTAGTAGTAGTCCGCGCACACGCCCAGTGGGCCGGCCGGCGCACCGCAGTCGCACCGACGCGTGACGCGATCATCTGCCATGTGCTGCACCATAGGTGGCCGGCGACAACCTTGTCGACGGGATTCCAGCGCCGCCTCATGCACTGCCGGGCCGGGGTGCCTTGCTCACGGCGTACCAGCGTTGGCGGCCAGGAACGGCAGCACCTCGGCCGATCTGTCCCAGCAGCCCTTGTGATCCGCGTCGGAGACGGACCAGAAGCTCGCGCCTGAGTGCTCGGCGAAGGCCCGCATCGGCTCGTGCCAGGGGTCGGCCGTGCCCGCGTACAGCAGCAGCGGCACGCCGGAGCCGGCGAGTTCCCGCTGCAGTCCGGGCTCGCGGGAGAACGCCTCGTAGTTGGCCCGGAAAGCGGAAGGATCACCCGCTTCGATCAGGGCGGCCTGATAGGGATCGGCGGCGGCACCCTGCTTCATTAGGTGGTAGGCGTCGGCGGGCAGGCTGAGCAGGCGCAGCGTGGGGCCGACCGCGGAGCGGAAACCGTCGATCGGATCGAAACCGCCTGCCACCAGGCAGGTCAAGCGGCTCATGCCCGAGACGGCGGGACCCGACCTCGACGATTGCCCGCTACCCGAGGTCCTGGCCTTGATCGGCGGTAAGTGGAGCGCTCAGGTGCTGGTCGCACTGGGCAAAGGTCCCCGCCGGTTTACCCAGCTGGAGCGCGCGATCATCGGCATCAGCCGCCGGATGCTGACGGTGAGCTTGCGCGACCTCGAGCGCAACGGGCTCGTCACCCGGACCGTGTACCCGGATTCCCCACCGCGAGTCGAGTACGCCACCACTCCGTTGATCGAAGACATACGCGTGCCGCTGGAAGCACTCACGGCGTGGGCCCGTCTCGCCGCCCCTGCCATCACCGCAGCCCGCCGAGCCTACGACGGCTCGGCCGACTCGCATCCCTGAGCGCGGGTGGCCGGCCCTCGGCCTCTACGGGGAGCTCGGTGTCCGGAGGCGGAGGAGGCCCGCACCTTTCCGCGGGCCAATACAGCTGGTCACGGTGAGCGCATGTCAGCCGCTCATCAGGATCACGAGCATGAACCCCCAAGGCCAAGACGGGTATGGAGCCTAGCGACGTTCGTCGTGTACTTCTCAACGGGGATCAACGTATGGATCTCATCCACGAAGGCCTGCCGATTTGGGCCGTCGGGCCGCGTCGGCCATCTCGACACCGACGAGCAACTCGGCCACAGTGACGCTCCGTTCGGGAGGTCGTTGACCTCATGGCGCTCCACCGCGGTGATCTGGAGCGATCCGCGCCTTGCCGGCGAGTTGCAGGGACCCTTCCCCGGCGACGGGCCTGAGGCCACACGCCCGAAAGACGATTCCTGGCGGCAGCCTGGGGAGGCGAAGTTCCGCGTCCCAATCCATGGCACGTGCGATTCGCCGAGGGGTGGACAGATCTGCTCGCCCAGGCTCCGGAAAACCTGGACCGGGCATGGGACTATCACCATCGATCCTCGACGTGTGGACTGCCGCCGGCACCCGCTCAAAGGTGCGCTCGGCATTGTGAAAGTGGCCGGTGCAGCACTCGAACAGTGGCAGTACGAAGCCACGTCCGGCGGTCGGCTGTGGTACGCGATCGACGACGAGGAACGCACCTTGTGGATCACGCGTGCTGGGACAGGACACCCAAAGCAGACCGACCAAAGACGTTGACCACGCCTCCGGACTCGGGTCCGCGTCTTCTACGGCGATCTGAGCGATCCCAGTTGGCCCAATTCTTATTTGGGGACGCTAAGGGAACCGTCTTCGTCATTGATCGCCTTGCGGGCTACCGCGACGTCAGTCTCGAAATCCGCGTCCAAGGTTCTCACGCTTCTGGCCAGAAATGCTTTGGCCACACGCCCCGGCGCAGCGGGCAAGTGGGTGTGGCGCTGGTGCTCGGCTGCCATGGATGTATTCACGGTCGGCCCGAGACCTGATCGGCCGTGACCTGGGCTATGAAGCGTCTCAGCGCGTGCGGATTCCTGATCACGTGCAGCTCCGCATCACCGGCGTGAGTCGCGATCGCCGTGAGGTGAAGCGGTCGGCTCCGGCGCCGGTAGGCCCATACCCACAACCAGAAGTCGGCGCGTTCCCGAGAGCGTCGGATCGCCCGCCAGGCGCAGCGCCAGAACGAGAAGTCCAGCAGGATGACGGTGTCCGCCGCTCGGAGCCGGACGTCCAAGACGTCGTAGGGACCGAGGTCGCCGTCCATGATCCAAGTCTCGGCCCGGACGAGTTCACCTTGGATGGCAGCCCACTGGTCGGGAGGGGTCGCTTCAAGATCTGGTCGCCAGAAGTGCTTGTCCAGCTCGATGACGGGGAGTCCGGTGATTGTGCCCAGGCGGGCTGCGAGGGTCGACTTTCCTGAACCGCCACGCCCCAGGATCACGACTCGTTTCATGGCCGTCATGGTTCCAGGCTGGTTCCCAGGACGTACAACCATTAACGGAGCGGTGGTGTCAGGCCTTTCGACGGGGTGGGGGCGGGGATCGCACACCAGCGGCTCAGGCAGATCGTGGTGCGCGGGTGGATTCTGTGCTCGGCGGGTGAGCCGTGATTCGCGAGCAGTTCCCCCATTTCGTACGTGATCTTCTTGGCCGCCTTCCCGGTATGGTCGCGATCCTGGGCGTTGTAGATCTACGATCCAGGGCCACTGGTTCGACCCTAGATCCGCCCGCCCCGCATAGGGAAACGTGCTTTGGCGCGCTGACCCGGCTATTCCTTCTCGGTCGTGTTGCCGAGCGTCCACAAGGATGCCATGGGGAGCGCGCGCAGCCTCTCGCCGAAAGGCAGGACCTGTTCGCCGGTATAGAGGACGAACCCAGCGCGAAATCTTGCTCCGAGCCGGTCGGCCAGGTGACGCAGTCCACGGAAGTCGTCGCCTCGGACGGTTTCGGCGGCTTTGATCTCAATGCCGATCACTTCGCCGGATGCGTGCTCCAGAACGATGTCCACCTCCACTTTGTCGCGGTCTCGGTAGTGGAACAGCTGGACGGGTTCGTTGGCCCAGGTGAGCTGACGTGCCACCTCACCGATCGCGAAATTCTCGAGCAGTGGGCCAACGGGGGCGGTGACGTCTCTAGCGCGTTCGGGTGACATGCCGATGAGCTGGCCGCCGAGTCCGCTGTCCGTGACGAGCAGCTTGGGCGTGGAGATGGCGCGGCGAGTGAGATTCGACGACCAGGCAGGTATGCGTTTGATCACGAAGACCAGTTCCAGGAGGTCCAAATAGCGGGAGAGCGTCACCCGAGGAAGACCCACGTCGCCGGCGATCGACTGGACCACCGCCAGTCCTCCCATCCGGGCCGCTATGACGCTGAGAAGCCTGCGCATCTCTGCCGGACGCTCGATGTCGGAGATCTGGCGGACGTCTCTGGTGATCAGATCGGTTATGTAGGAGTCGAAGAACCTGTTGCGCCTGCGTCCCGGGTCCCGCCGGACCGCCTCCGGGTAGCCGCCGCGCAGCGCCCTGTCCACGTAGTCAGGCTTACGCAGCGAGCAGGGATGCATGGAAACGTCGGCGCCATGTGTGAAGACGTAATCCACGAAGCCGTCCGGAGCGCTGTCGATCTCCCCCTGGGACAGTGGCCACAACTCAATGGTCTCCGTCCTGCCCGGCAGGGCGTCTGGCAGATCGCGTAGGTCCAGTAGGCGTGCGGAACCGGTGAGGAGATAACGGCCTGCTCGCGGATCCCGATCAACCTCGTGCTTGATCGGCAGGAGTAGTTGCGGGGCACGCTGGATCTCATCGATCAGCAGAAGTGCGTCGTGCCGGACGAAGCCGACGGGATCCTCTTCGGCTGCGGCCAGGATCGCAGGGTCATCCAGGTAGAGCTGGCGGGCGTTGTCCACCTGGCTGGCGATCAAGCTCGCCAGCGTGCTCTTTCCAACTTGCCGAGCGCCGTTGACGACGACCACCCGCGTGTCCGCCAGTGCTTCCAGGGTCATGGCTTGGGCGCGGCGAGAGAACAGAGCTGGCTGTGTCACACTGACGGAGATTACCGGAGGTCAACCGGTTGTGTGGGCAGTTTGCCGCTAGCTATGTGGGCGTTCTGCCGGACATTACGTGGACGTTCTGCCGCACGATGCGTGGGCGTTCTGCCGATGCCTGTGTGGGCGCTTTGCCGAAGAGCGCCCCAGCGAAGTGTTCAGGCCACCCGCCTACTGCGGCCCTCAAAGCGGTCGGGGCGCTGTCGTCGGTTCCGGATCAGTCCAGGAGTTCAGGAGCCGGACGTGCTATTCACGCCCGCATTGGCCGACGCTGCCACTCTTCGACAACCGGAACACGCAGGCGAAGCCTGCGCCTTGACGAGGGCGTCTGAGCGAAGCGAAGCCCTACAGGGGTCGGGGCTTGGCCCGACTGGAAGCATCGCCCGAGCCCCGTGCGCGAAGCGCCCCCTTGCGAAGACCATGCGCGCCGCCAAGCGCGCCCCAGGAAGGCGACCGAGCGGCAGCGAGGACCGCTCGGGGTGGGCTCCAGCAGGCCCACCTGGTAATAGGGCAACGGGTGACTATCCGAAGAGGGTGCGGCCCCAGTAGTCGCCGGCGTCGCGGACCCCGGGTGGGCAGGCGAACAGGCCGCTGGAGACGTGTTTGATGTACTCGTTGAGGGCGTCGTGCTTGGCCAGGTTCATCTGTACCGGTACGAACTGCTTGCGCGGGTCGCGCTGGTAGGCGATGAAGAACAGGCCCGCGTCCAGGCGGCCGAGGCCGTCGGAGCCGTCCACGAAGTTGTAGCCGCGGCGCAGCAGGTGCGCGTTGCCGTTGGAGGTCGGGTGGGCGAGCCGTACGTGGGCGTCGTCCTTGATGTGCGGCTGCCCGTCGGCCCCCTTGGATGCGAAGTTCACCAGGTCGAACTCGGCCTTCTTGCCCAGGGGAGCCCCCTCGCCCTTGTCCCGGCCGAAGATCTGCTCCTGCTCCACGAGCGACGTGCGGTCCCAGGTCTCGATCGCCATCCGGATCTTCCTGGTCACCATGTACGAGCCGCCCGCCATCCAGTCGCTGCCGTCCTGTGCGGCGGCCCACAGCTGGTCGCGGAGCAGGGCGGCGTCCTCCAGCTTGAGGTTGTTGGTGCCGTCCTTGAAGCCCATCAGGTTGCGGGGGGTCGTCTGGGAGCGGGACGTGGACGACGTACGGCCGAAGCCGAGCTGCGACCAGCGTACGGAGACCTTGCCGAAGCCGATTCTGGCCAGGTTGCGGATGGCGTGCACGGCGACCTGGGGGTCGTGGGCGCACGCCTGCACGCAGATGTCCCCACCGGAAATTTCCGGAATGAGCTGCTCTCCCGGAAATTTCGGCAAGTCGGCGAGAGCGGCCGGCCGCTTGCCCTTCAGCCCGAAGCGCTCGTCGAACAGCGACGCCCCGAACCCGATCGTCAGCGTCAGCCCCGACGCGGGCAGCCCCAGCGCCTCGCCCGTGTCGTCGGGCGCGGCCTCCGGCGCGCCGCCCACCGCACCGTATGACCCCGCCTCCTTGCCCTGCGTGAGCCGCGCGGCCGCCGCCGTCCACTCCTGCAGCAGCTCGACCAGCTCGGCGCGCTTGTCCGTGGTGACGTCGAACGCCACGAAGTGCAGCCGGTCCTGCGCCGGAGTGACGATGCCCGACTGGTGCTCGCCATAGAAGGGGAACGGGTCGGAGGTCGAGGAGGCGTGCGCGACCGGCGGCTCCTCGAAGAGTGTGTTCGCGGCCACGACACCGGCCCCGACCACGGCGGCGCCCGCGGCTCCCAGCCCGAACAGCCCCCTGCGGCTCACCCGCTGGCTCATTGCCGTCACCTCCCGCTACTTGGTGATGACCGGCGCGATCTTGCTGATCGGCTCGGCCAGCGCGTTGATCGCGTCCGACAAGGTCTTCAGCTCAGCCTTGGACAGCTCGTTGTGCAGCTGCCAGCCGTCGCCCTTCTGGTGCGCGTCCAGCGCCGCCTCGGCCGCCGTGAACTTCTCGTCCAGCGTCTTGACCAGGTCGGGAGCCCGATCCTCCAGCACCGGCCTGAGCGACTGCACGGCCGCCTTGGAGCCTTCGAGGTTGGCGTCGAAGTCCCACAGGTCGGTGTGCGACCAGATGTCCTCCTCGCCGGTGATCTTGCCGGTGGCCACCTCGTCGAGCAGTTCCTTGGCGCCGTTGGCCAGGTTCAGGGGAGTCAGCTCGGCGGCGTTCGACTTGCCCACGATCGTCTTGACGTCGGCGATCAGCTTGTCCGCGATGGCGCCGTCCTTGCTGATGTCCTTCTTGATCCACAGGTCCTTCTCGATCCTGTGGAAGCCGGTCCACTCCTCGCCGTCGGCCAGGTCCGCCTCGCGGGCGTCGATGGCCGGGTCGAGGTCGCCGAAGATCTCGGCCACCGGCTCGATGCGCTCCCAGTACGTACGGGCGACCGGGAACAGCTCCTTGGCCTGGTCGATCTTCCCGCCCTTGACCGCGTCCACGAACTCCTGCGTCTTGACCAGCAGCGTGTCGCTCTGCGACTTGATGTAGCGCTTGTAGCTGGCGACCGCGTCGGCGAGCTTGGCGTCCTCGGTGAGCGCCTTGTGCTCGCCGGTCACCTTGAACGCGTTGCGGATGCCCTTGCCGACCATGCCGGGCTTGCACGCGGTCTCGTACGCACCCGCCGGCAGCTCGGCGATGAGCTCTCTGGTCAGCCCGGGCACGATGTTCTCGACCTCGGCCATGACCCGGTCACCGGGGGCGAACACGTAGAACTCGGTCACCTTGCTGCCGCCGTTCGTGATCGTGAACGTCGTGGTGCCCGCCGCGACCTCGGACGCGCCGACCTTGCACTCCGTGTCGGACGCCGCCACGGTGACCTTGCCCGGCTTGGCGGGGGCGGAGCCGGAGGCGGGGGAGGCGGCGGGGGTGTTGCCCGAGCCGCAGGCGGCCAGCGTCGCCAGGGCGAGCGCCCCGACGGACAGGCGGATGGGGGTGCGCATGATGCTCCTGTTCAGGCCGCGGAGGAAGCGGGCGACGGCGTGGACTTCACCCGCGTGTTGCGCAGGAAGAAGAAAAGGGTGGGGACGAGGTAGCAGGCCCAGGCGATGACCTCGGCGACGCTGGGCTGGGGCGTGATGTTCAACATGCCCGACAGCAGGGTGCCGTACCAGGAGTCGGCGGGGATGACGCTGCTGATGTCGAAGGCGTACGTGCTCAGGCCGGGCAGGATGTTGGCCTCCTGCAGGTCGTGTACGCCGTACTTGAAGATGCCCGCGGCCACGAGGATCAGCAGCAGCCCCGTCCAGGTGAAGAACTTGGTGAGGTTGATCTTCACGGCGCTGCGGTAGAGGCCCCAGCCGATGAGTACGGAGGTGAGCAGCCCCAGGCTGATGCCGATGAGCGGCTCCGGCGTGGTGACGGCGCCCTGCACGGAGGCGAAGAACAAGATCGCCGTCTCCAGCCCCTCGCGGGCGACGGCGAGGAACGCCATCACGACCACCGCGATCGAGCCGAGCTCCAGCGCGTCGGAGAGTTTGCCCCGCAGCTCGCCGGAGAGCGCGCGGGCCGCCCGCCGCATCCAGAAGATCATCCAGGTGACGAACACGACGGCGAGCAGCGAGGTGATCGCGTCGAACA
This sequence comes from Nonomuraea sp. NPDC003709, assembly GCF_040610775.1. Lineage (NCBI taxonomy): Bacteria > Bacillati > Actinomycetota > Actinomycetes > Streptosporangiales > Streptosporangiaceae > Nonomuraea > Nonomuraea sp. NPDC003709. The sequence continues at coordinate 762,060 of NZ_JBEXMW010000001.1, forward strand.
GCTCCTGCCCGGTGTGTCCCAGATGGGCGGCGGTGAACGTCAGCAGCGCCCCGAACCCCACGGACAGCGCGACGGCCGCGCCGACTCCCGTCCACACTTGCGGGAGCTTGTCCTTACGGTCACTTTTGACCAGGAAGGCGACCAGGACTGAGACGACGAGTGCCGCCTCGAGACCTTCGCGCAGTCCGATGAGGTAACTGGCGAGCACCGTCACTCCCGTTTGCTGAGGTTTTGCTTGGCATTCCCTGAGGAAAGGCTTACCTAAATTAGGGCAGGCGAAGCATACCTAGCGCAAGAGCTGGAAGCGACAGTGTGCGGCGAGTCACGTTCGCAGGTGGAAGGTGATCACCCCTTCGTCGCGCCCGCGGTGAGACCGCCGACCAGGTGACGTTCCGCGACGGCGTAGAACCCGAGCGCGGGCACCATGGCCAGGACGAGATAGGCGAGGATGCGGGCGGTGTCGGAGGCGTACTGGCCCTGGAACTGCTGGATGCCCAGCGGCAGTGTCCAGCTCGACTCCTCGTTGAAGACCACGAGCGGCAGCATGAAGTTGTTCCAGCTCCCCACGATGGCCAGCACCGAGACGGTGGCGATGGCGGGCCTGGCCATCGGCAGCAGGATCCGCCAGAAGAAGCCGAACGGGCTGCAGCCGTCGATGATGGCCGCCTCCTCGATCTCGCCCGGGATGCCGCGGAAGAAGCCGCGCAGAATGATGATCGTCAGCGGCAGGCCGAAGGCCGCCTGCGTCAGGATCACGCCGAGCGGGTTGCCCAGCAGCCCGAACGTGCGCAGCAGCACGAAGATCGGCAGGATGGCCACCGCGAACGGGAACATCAGCCCGGCCGTGAACAGCGTGAAGTACAGCTCCCTGCCGCGGAAGGCGAACCTGGCGAAGACGAACCCCGCCAGCGCCGACACCCCGACGGTCAGCACGGTCGTCACGACCGCGATGAACGTGCTGTTCCACAGCTGCAGCCAGAACGAGCCGGAGCCGATCACGTCGGTGTAGTTCTCTGTGGCCCAGGTGTTGGGTAGCCCGAGCGGGTTGGTGGACAGCTCGCTGGTGGACTTGAAGCCGCCGATCAGCGCGTACACCACCGGGATGATGATGAACAGGCCGACGACCCACGCGATCAGATGCAGCGGCAGGGTGTTGCGCCGCGGCGAGGACTTCTTGCGATGGATCATCGGCGCTCTCCCATCGAGGTGGCCGCGCCCTCCAGGTCGCGGCGCATCACGAACCGCTGGTAGACGAGGGCGAAGACGAGGCTGAGCGCGAACATCACGACGCTGATCGCGCTGGCGTAGCCGACCTGGGAGCGCTTGAAGCCCCAGTCCATCATCGTGACGGCCATCGTCTCGGACGAGTGCGACGGCCCGCCCTGGGTGAGGATCCACACCAGGTCGAAGAGCTGGATCGTGTAGATGACGGACAGGAAGACGCTGATCCGGATCGTCGGCCCGAGCAGCGGCAGGGTGATGTGCCGGAACGTCTTCCAGCTCGTGGCCCCGTCGATCTGGGCGGCCTCGATGAGCTCGTTCGGGATGGCCTGCCGCCCGGCGAGATAGATCATCATGTGGAAGCCGAAATATTTCCACATCATGACCAGGAAGAGCGACGGCATCACGGTGTCGGGGTCGGCCAGCCACTCCGAGTCGAGCCCGAACACCGACAGGAACTGGTTCGCCATGCCGGACTCGGGCGAGAGGATCAGCGAGAACAGCACGCCGGTGATGACCTCGGAGAGCACGTACGGCGCGAAGAACACCACCCGGTACAGCGCCCGCCCGCGGATGCGCTGGTTCAGCAGCATCGCGATGGCCAGCGAGAACGGGAGCTGGACGCAGACCGACAGCAGCACGAGGACCAGGAGGTGCCACAGGTCCTGGCCGAAAATTTCGGTGCCGAAGAGCCGGGTGAAGTTGTCGAGCCCGATGAAGTTGGTCGGCAGGCCGCCGAAGCCGTTCCACCTGAACACGCTGGCGTAGAACGCCACGAGGATGGGTGCGACGACCAGCAGCAGGAAGAGGACCAGGGCGGGGAGCAGGAACAGGGCGATGGTCACCCAGCGGCCGCGCCGCCTGGCGGCAGGGGAGGGGGCCGGACGCGTGACCGCCTCCGGCCCCTTGACGAGGGTCGTCATCCTTCGCTCTTGGCCACTTCGGTGATGGCCTTGCCGACTTCCTCCGGCGTCTTCGTACCGGCGATGAGTTCGGCGACGCTGTCGTTGACCTGCTGGCCGACGGCGGGCGGGTAGGCCTGGTCGAGGTAGAGCTGGTAGCCGCCGGCCGCGGCCAGCTGGGTCGCCACCTGCTTGAGGTTGGGGTCCGTGACCGCGCTCTCCTCGCCCTTGAGCACCGGCAGCACGCCGCCGGCCGCCACGGCCTTGGAGTGGTTGTCCATCTCGGTCATGAACTTCACGAACTGCACGGCCTCCGCGGGGGCGTCCGCGCCCACGGCCAGGCCGCCGCCACCGCCGAACGCGTCGGAGATCGAGCCCTTGCCGCCCTCGACCGCGGGGAAGGGGAAGAAGCCCAGGTCGTCGCCGAGGCCCTTGCCGGCGTCCTTCTGCACGGCGGGCGCCCACTGGCCCATCAGCTCCATGGCGGCCTTGCCGTTCGCCACGGTGGCCGCCTGGCCGTCCGGGGTGCCGTACCCCGCGCCGAGGAAGCCCTTCTGGAACGGCTGCAGGTCCGCCAGCGCCTTGACCTGCTGTCCGGCGGCCACGAAGTCGGGCTTGGTGAAGTCGTGGTCGACGCCCGCCTGCTTGAGTGCGTCGAGGCCGGCGATGCGCATGGCGAGGTAGGCCCAGTAGTAGTGGCCCGGCCACTTCTCCTTGCCGGCCAGGGCGATCGGGGTGACGCCCGCCGCCTTGAGCTTCTTGACGTCCTCGAGGAACGCCGACCACGTGGCGGGCGGCTGCGTGACGCCGGCCTTGGCGAAGAGTTTCTTGTTGTACCAGAAGCCGACCAGGCCGATGTCGGTCGGGAGCCCGTAGGTCTTGCCGTCGATCTGGTACGCGCCCAGCGCGGCCGGCGTGAAGTTGGGCAGGACGTCGGCGACGTCGGAGGAGATGTCCTTGACCAGCCCGGCGTCGACCTGCTGCTTGAGCACGCCGCCGCCCCACGTGGCGAACAGGTCGGGGGCCTTGCCCGACTGCGTGATCGTGGTCAGCTTGGCCTTGTACGCGTCGTTCTCCAGGACGGTCGCCTTGATGGTGACGTTGGGATTCTTGGCCTCGAATTCCTTGGCCCGCTGCGCCCAGAGGGACTTGAGCGGCTCCGTGGTCGACAGGTGCCACCATTCAAGAGTGACCTTGGCGGCCGAGCCGCTCTGCTGAGGGGCCGTGCTGCTGCCCCCACCGCCCCCACCGCCGCAGCCGGTTATGAGCACTGCGGTCGCGATCAACACCAGACTGCGTTTCATCAGGGGTCCTTCCCTCAGACTGGCTCGGCCTGCCGTACGGACCCCTGCACGTGATTCGCGGGACTCAGCGTGACTCATGGGGCACAATGCGGCGCACCGTGCGAAAATTTCGTTATCTCCCCGATAGTTTCGCTGCCTGGATCGTAGGTAAACGCTGCGTAAAGCGTCAACACCTCGGGTGGGAGCGATCCCAAACCGAAACTTTCGGATACACTCCCGAACGTGTCAGCGAAGCGGCGGGTGACGATCGCACTGATCGCGGAAGAGGCCGGGGTCTCCATTCCGACGGTGTCCAAGGTCATCAACGGACGTCCAGAGGTCGCTCCGGCGACCCGCCATCGAGTCGAACGACTCCTGCAGGAACACGGCTACCAGCGGCGCATCAGCCAGGACGACACCCCGGCCGGCCTGGTCGACCTGGTCTTCGCCGAGATCGAGTCGCCGTGGGCCATGGAGATCGTGCGCGGCGCGGAGGGGGCGGCCCACGAGGCCGGGGCCAGCGTGGTCATCTCCGTCCTGCACACCCATGCCGGACCGGGCCGCGACTGGCTCGAACGCCTGGCCGCCCGCCGTACCGACGGCGTGGTCATTGTCGCCTCGCGCCTGTCCACCGGCATCCAGGCCCAGCTCAGCGCGCGCTCGCTCCCGTTCGCCGTGGTCGACCCGGAGGGCGAGCCCGCCCCCGGCGTCGTCTCGGTCGGGGCCACCAACTGGAACGGCGGCCTGGCCGCCACCCGCCACCTGCTCGAACTCGGCCACCGGCGCATCGGCATGATCAGCGGCCCCACGGACATGCTGTGCAGCCAGGCCCGCGTGGACGGCTACCGCGCGGCCCTGGAGACGGCCGGGGCGCCGATCGAGCCGGAGCTGATCCGCCGCGGCACGTTCCTGGTGGAGTCGGGCCACGACGAGGGCCACGCGCTGCTCTCCCTGGACTCGCCCCCGACGGCGATCTTCGCCGGGAGCGACCTGATGGCCTTCGGCGTGTTCGAGGCGGCCCGCCAGCGCGGCCTTCGCGTCCCCGAGGACCTGAGCGTGGTGGGCTTCGACGACCTGCCCCTGTCCAAGTCGGCCTGGCCACCCCTGACCACGGTACGCCAGCCGCTGCAGGAGATGGCCGCCCTCGCCACCCGCACGGTCCTGGCCATGGGCCGCGGCGAGGTCCCGGAGACCAAGCGGGTCGAACTGGCGACAGAACTCATCGTCCGAGACAGCACGGCCCGCCACGAGTAGGCATCCGGGTAGGTGGGCCAGGCCCACCACCCGTTGCCCATCCGGGTGGTGCGCCTGCTGGAGCCCACCCCGCCCGCCAAAGGCCCCCCCGTGGGCCTGCCGATATCCCTGAACAGGCGAGACACCCGCAGACACCCCCGAGTTGGGGCCAGAGCCGGTAACTCGGTGTGCGACAGGAGCTGGTTTCGGGAAAGCCGGTGCGGTTTGCGTGCTGGTGGTGCGCACCACGGTGGTGCCGGCGCTGACCGTCCGGTCCTCGCCCTGGGCCTGGTCACGTCCGGCGACCGGCCCCTGCTGGACGACGACCAGGTGTGCCACCTCATGACATCGGTTCCTCGCCGTCAGGCTTGGCGGGCGTGGGACGCGAGGTGATCGGCGAGCGCGATGACGCGGTCGCGCAGTTCGTCGGGGCGCTCGATGACGAACGGCCGGTTGAGTGCGGCGAGTATCGGAGGCAACCAGTCGAGCCGCTCCACCCGTAGCTCGACGCGCAGCCAGCGCTCGCTCGCCCGGTCCTCGCCGGCCGAGGCCGCGGGCTCGTGCTCCTCCAGGCTCGCGACGCTGGCGGGAAGGTGGGCGCGAATCTGCTCAACTGTCCCGTGGATCCGCAAGGTCACCTCATGCTGGTACTCAGCCGTGGCGAACCCCGACAACACGCGCTGTGCCGGACCCGGACCTTCGGGCGCGTCGAATGAGCCGGGCAGGGCCCTCGCGTCCGCGATGCGATCGAGCCGGAAGGTTCGGTCCTCGCCGATCCGGGCGTCGTTGCCGGTGACGTACCACCGGCCCGAATGGGCGACGATCCCGTACGCGTGCAGCGTGCGTTCGCTGAGCCGCCCGTCGCGGTCGGTGTATCGGATCGAGACCGGTCGGCGGTGGCGTACCGCGTCGGCGATGGTGAGCAGGACCCCGGCGTCCGGGGCGGCGAACTCGCCGGGCTGATCCGTGAAGGCGAGAGACTCCAGGAGTGTGTCGAGCCGGCGGGCGATGTGCTTGGGCAGCACCCGCCGGATCTTGGCCGATGCCGTCTCGCTCGCCGTGTGCTGCGTCGTCATCAACCCTGCTCGGCGTCCGGCGACCAGGCCGAGCAGCACGGCCAGTGCCTCGTCGTCGCTGAGCATGAGCGGCGGCAGGCGATAGCCGGGAGCGAGCCGGTACCCGCCGTAGCGGCCGCGCACCGACTCCACGGGCACGTCGAGATCGATCAGCTGGTCCACATACCGCCGCACGGTACGTCCTTCGACGCCGAGCCGGTCGGCGAGTTCGGCCACGGTCCGGATGCCGCCCGACTGCAACAGCTCCAGGAGTGTCAGCACGCGCCCGGTGGGTCGAGACATGTTCGCAGCCTATGCGAATACAGGACCGATTCTGTCCCCTATTTGTCCTAGTCTGCGTAGCGCACGACGCCAGCACAGCCAAGGAGCTTCCCATGGACTTCGTCTCGATCCGGATCATCACCAGCGACGTCGCGCGCCTCGTCGAGTTCTATGAACGAGCCACAGGGGTGCGTGCGATGTGGGCCACCGAGGACTTCGCCGAACTCAAGACCCCCAAGGCCACCCTCGCGATCGCCGGCACTCGCACCGTCCCGCTGTTCGCCCCGGGCTCTGCCCGCCCGGCGGACAACCACAGCGTGATCACCGAGTTCCGCGTCGACGACGTGGATCGCGTTCACCAGAACCTGACCGGCTTCGTGACCGACTTCGTCAACGAGCCCACCACGATGCCCTGGGGCAACCGGTCGCTGCTGTTCCGCGACCCCGACGGCAACCTCGTCAACTTCTTCACCCCCGTCACCCCGGCGGCTGTCGAGAAGTTCGCAGGTTGACGCCACGCACCGCCGAGCACGAACGCCCCCTGCCCACGAGAACCGAGGGGCAGCCGTCGATCATGCGGTTCCCGATGACCTCGCCCTTCTCCGTCTTCTCGCACCACTCGTGCACACGCGGCGTACCCTGCATCTCCCGGACGATCGTGGCGATGTTGAGCGGGTGACTCGGGTCAGCCGCACGCTGGATCGGCGCTCCGCGACAAAAGGCGCATAACTGGGGTTATCGAGGGGGTTGATCGCTCAAGGCGGTGACCAGGCGGGCGACCAGCGCGCGCGTCTCCTCGAAGGAGGCGTCGCTCAGGGCGGGGCTGCCGAGGAGCGAGCGCATCACGCCCATGCCGAGCAGCAGCGCGCCCACCATCTCGGCCCGCAGGGCGGGGTTCTCGCCTCCCATCCGCTCGGCGAAGTCGGGCAGGTAGCCCTCGCAGATCTGCGTACGCAACTGTTCGCGGATGGCCGGGCGTCCCGCGGAGCGCAGCATCACCAGGAGCGGGTGCTCGCCGGCGAACTGCTCCCAGTCGGCGAAGACGACATCGTGCAGCAGCGTGTCGGTGATGTGGGTGAGCGGACGCGCCGGATCGTCCGTGAGGCCGGCCGGGATCTCCACGCGTACGGCCTCCTCGTGGAGTTGCTCCTTCGAGCCGAAGTAGCGGAAGACCAGAGCCGGATCGACGCCCACGTCGGCCGCGATCTCACGTACGCCGGTGCCGTCGTAGCCCTGGCGGGCGAAGCGCAGGCGGGCGGCGTCGAGCAGCTTGGCGCGGGTGGCGGCCTTGTCGCGGCGTTTCGGCTGGTCCATGCAAATCATCCTAAGTCATCGTACGTTGACTTAACCATCCACCAGGCCTAGCATTCTTGTCACCGATCGATGACTTGAGAGGGCTCGGGAATGCGTACATACGTGATCACCGGCGGCACGGACGGCATGGGCAAGGGCCTCGGGCTGCATTTCCTGCGGCGCGGGGACAGCGTGATCGCCGTGGCCAGCGGGGAGGACAAGGGGCGTGCCTTCCTCGCCGAGGCGCACCGGCTCGGCGCCGAGGGCAGGGCCGTGTTTCTCCGGGCCGATCTGAGCACCGTCGCGGGCATGCGGCAGGTGGTCGAGGAGGTCAAGGCGACCACCGAGGCCGTGGACGGGCTGGTGTTCGCGGCCCAGCGGTTCCGGCCCAAGCGCGAGGAGACGGCGGACGGGCTGGAGTTCACCTTCGCGCTCGCCTACCTGAGCCGGTTCGTCATCGGCCACGGCCTGCTGGAGCAGCTGGAACGCGCGCAGGCGCCCGGCGTGATGAACATCGCCGGACCCGGCGGCCTGCCGGGCCGCGTCAACTGGGACGACCTCCAATGGCGCGACGGTTACACGGGGATGCGCGCGGCGATGCAGTCCTCGCGCTGCAACGACCTGCTGGGAGCCGGCTTTCCCGCTCGCTACCCTGCCGCCCGTACGCGTTATGTCCTCTACAACCCCGGCTTCGTGAACACGAGCATGGCCGACCCGCTGCCGCAGCCCAGGCGTGCCGTCACCAAGGTGCTCGCCCGCTTCTTCGCGATGCCGGTCGGCAAGGCGATCGTGCCGATCGCCGCACTGCTGGACGCCGCGCCCGGATCCGCCGTCACCGCCTACATGCGCGGCAAGCCGTTGCCGCTGACCGGCAAGGATTTCGACCCGGACGCCGCGGCCCGCCTCGACCGTGTGACGACGGACCTGCTCGGACAGATCGCCGCAACTCGGTAACGCACCGCAGCGGTCCCGCAGCAAGCGCAAGGCCGTGTCAGGAGTTGCCCGGCCAGTCCGGGATCGGCGCTGAGCAGGTGCCCGGCCTGCTCCCGATCCCCTCGCATGATCGTGGTAGGCCAGGCCGGACAGCCGCGGGAACTCGGTCGCGGGGTCGGCCGAGGGGCCCACCTCGTGCGGCCGGCGCGCGAACCTGCCCAGCATCGCCAGGTGTGCCCGCAACTGGGGCCAGCTGGTGAAGCCGTACTTGCGGGCGACCACCAGTTGCGCATCGGCCAACCGCAGTTTTGACGGCGCTCCCGGACACCATCCGCCGACCGTCGCGAGTGCGCGGAGCTCGCCCGCGCGTCCCGCAACGCCAGCTCGAGCGTACTCCCTCCACGTGTTGTGATAGCTTCGGCGGCGCCGTGCATCGCCGCGAACTCGAGGAGGTGAGACCGATCAACGCTGTGACAGGTCGGGGCTCCCTCCCACGCATGGTCTAGGGAGCGCCCGCAGAAGGCCTCCCGAAAGGCTTGAAACGCCATGCGCTTCATCTCCCGGACGTCGTCGGACGGCGTCACCGAACAGCTCTTCACCCTCGGCGAGATCCCCGGCGTGCTGTGGACGCCGGAAGCCGCCCCGAGCACTCGTCCCCTGATCCTGATGGGACACGGCGGCGGGCAGCACAAGAAGGCGCCCGGCATCCTGGCCCGCGCGCACGACTTCGTCACCGAGGGCGGGTTCGCGGTCGCCGCGATCGACGCGCCCAACCACGGCGAGCGGCCGAAGGGCGAGGAGTTCGGCCGGATCGCGACCGAGATGCGGGCCCGTGCGGCCGCCGGCGAGGACGCGACCGCGCAGGTCCTCGCCATGCACAGTCTTCTGGCCAGTCAGGCCGTCGCGGAATGGCAGGCGGTCCTGACCGCGCTCCAGCAGCTCGACCACGTCGGCGCAGGTCCGGTGGGTTACTGGGGTGTGTCGATGGGCTGTGGGCTCGGTGTCCCGTTCGTCGCCGCGGAACCCCGGGTCGGCGCCGCGGTGCTGGGCCTGCTCGGGGCGACCACGCTGGCCGAGAGTGCGGCGCGGATCACCGTGCCGGTGCAGTTCCTGCTCCAGTGGGACGACGAGCGGGTGCCGCGGGCCGAGGGCCTGGCGTTGTTCGACGCCTTCGCTTCGGCCGAGAAGACGCTGCACGCCAATCCCGGCAAGCACGGGGATCTGCCGCGGTTCGAGACGGACAGCTCGCTGCGGTTCTTCGCCCGGCAGCTGGGCTGACACCCGTCCGTAGTCGGCTGACGCGCCGGTCGGCACGTCAGCCGACCACGGACGGAAGGCGCGGAGAACGGCGACAGACTGATGAAAGCGTGGCGAAAGACCCTCCCGCCAAACTGTGTGGGTGCATGGCTTACGGCCGATATCGCGTATCGCGTTGGTGTCGCTCGGGGGTTTCACGCTGGGAGCGTTGGTGGCGTTCGGCGTACTCGCGGTCCAGGCCGCCGGCGTCGCCGACGCGGAGTCTCGCGCCACGGCGCGGGCCTCGGCCACAGTCCGGTACATCGACTTCGACGACCAGGGCAATCCGGAGATGTTCTACCTGGACTGGTCCGACGGCAGGAACAGCCATCAGACGATGATCCAGGCCGACTCCGAACATTTCGTGCGGGGCTCGGTGCTGCCCATCCGCTACGACCCGGCCGAGCCCGGCGGTCTGGTGTTCCCCGCCGGGCATGAGGACGTGCCCCCTCCCGGGGACATGCTCAGGCGGGCCCCGTTCGTCGTCGCGGGGGTCTACGGGCTCGGGCTCGTCCTGGTGCTGGCCCGGTTCCTGCTCAACCGGCACGCGGCGGCGGCGGCCGAGGTGCGGTGGCAGGTCCGGCCGCTGATCCTGGAGTACAGGACGAAGGGGGTCCGCTGGTTCAGCCCGTACCTGAAGCTCGTCCCCGAGCGCGGGGCGAGGCCGTACTACCAGCGGGTCCACTGGGATCCCGCCGTCGACGAGCGGGCGGAGGGACTGAAGGCACAGGTGCGGATCGGGGGAGGGCCGTTCAGGCGAGCGGTCGTGATCACCGGGGACGGCACGCGGCTGTGGCCGGCGGGGCGGCTCCGGCGGCGCACGCCCCGGGGCTGGGAGAAGTCCGACAGGCCGTTGGGGAAACCGTACTGGCACGGGCCGGGCTGGGTGCTGGTCGCGTCGATCACGGGGGTGACCGCCGCCGGGCTGCTCCGGCTCGACGCGCTGCTCTACCTGGTGCCGGTCCTGGCCCTGCTCGTGGGGCTGATCTGCCTCATGTGGGGCTGGTACGGAGGCCGGCCCCTGTATCGCTCACCCGGGTACGCGCCGGGAGTCGAGCCCAGGCCCGGGCCGCCGCAGAACCCGCGCGGATCGAGCCCCCGCCGCGGCCGCAGGAAGAAGACACCCCCGCAGAACAGGTGAAGACGCCGGCCGCACCCACGCTCAGCGGAAGTCGTCCGCGTGGTCGACGGCCCATTCGGCGAACGTGCGCGCCGGGCGGCCGGTCACCTTCTCCACCGCCGTCGAGGTCTGCGCGGGTATGCCGTCGCGGGCCGCCCACTGCTTCATGATCACCTCGACGCCGACCGCCGGCGTCGTCCGGCCCATCTCCTCCCGCGCCTGCGCTTCCGACACCACCTCGACCGCGATCGGACGCCCGATCGCCTCCCCGATGTGCTCGACCTGCCGCCGCAACGTGAGCGACTCCACCCCGTACACGGTGTACGCCCGCCGCTCGTGCCCGGGCTCGGTCAACGCCGTCACCGCGAGCGCCGCCAGGTCCTTCTCGTGGATGGGGGCGGTCTCGGCCTCCGGGTACGGCAGCCGCACCGCGCCCCCGCCCCGGATCGCCGCCTGCCACCACCACAGCGTGTTCGTCGCGAACATCCCCGGCCGGATGAACGTCCAGTCCAGCCTTGAGCCCTCCACGGCCGTCTCGACGACCTGGTGGTGCACGGCGATCGGATTGTGTTCGGAGCCCTCGATCACGACCGCCGCCGACGACAGCAGCACCACCTGCCGCACCCCGGCCGCCCTGGCCGCCTCGACGAAGCCCGCGACACCGTCCGGTTTGGCGTACACGAACACCTTCGTGGCGCCATCCAGCGCGGCGGGCAACGTCTCGGGAAGGTCCAGATCGGCCGCCACGACCTCCGCGGAAGCGGGCAGGCCGCCCTTTTCCGGGTCCCTGCTCGTCACCCGCACCTGTTCGCCGGCCGCCAGCAGACCGGCGGCGACATGGCGCCCCACACTGCCCCGAGCCCCGAAGACCACCATCACCATCTCCGCAGAACCTCCCTAATCCTCGGCCTGGCCGAGAAGCCTGACCAGCTCACCGTGCAGGCGGCGGCGCACCTCGGGCGAGAGCGGATCGTCGCCGAAGATGTCCCGGACGAACTGCGGCATCGTGATCGGCGCGAACACCACCGCATAGGCGACCAGCAGCGCGAACGCCGGATCGACCCGATCGGTGACCTCCCCGGCCTCCTGCCGCCCGCGCATCCGCTCCAGCGACTCGGCCATCCGGGCGCGTTGCGCCTGCGCGAACCGCTGTCCCTCCTCGGCGTCGGCGAACGGGCAGTCGCCCAGCGCCTGCCACACCACCAGCCGCGCCCATTCCGGGTCGTCGAGCGTGCGCTCCAGCTGGGCCCCGACCGACTCCGCGAACGAGGCGGACGAGGCGTCGGACGCGGCCTCGTCCGCCTGCCGGCGCCGCCGCAGCTCCTCCAGCAGCCCCTGCTTGCCGCCGAAGTAGTAGGAGATCAGCTGCTGGTTGACGCCGGCGCGGGCGGCGATCCCGGCAGTGCGCGCGCCGGAATATCCCTTCTCGCCGAACTCGCTCACGGCGGCCCGCAGGATCCGCTCCCGCGTCAGCTCCGCCGCCTTGCCGCGCTCCTCAGGGCGCGGCGCCCTCCGTGCCGCCATGTGCAAGGACGGTAGAGCATCAATCGTTTGGTTGACAAGTGTCACCTGGATGATTGAGAGTCCGTAGGGACGAACCGCTTCATGGCCGCCTTGCCGTGCTCCACCGCCGCGTTCCCGCGTTCCAGCAGGTCGGCCTGGTATTCGGTCAGCGCCGACCGGAGGTCCCGCTCGCCCCGATGGACCTCGGCCAGCCGGTCGCCCAGCCGCCGGGCGTCCTGGATGGCGGTGTTCGCGCCGTTGCCGCCGCTGGCCAGCGTCAGGTGGGCGGCGTCGCCGAGGAGCGTGATCCGGCCCGCCGGCCACGCGGGCACGGGGCGGTCGTAGACCTTGGCGGGGCCCGCGGCGCTCATGTCCGCCGAGCGCACGAGCTCCCGCAGGTCGGGGTGCCAGCCGTCGATGAGCTCCAGGACGAGCTCGCGGGCGTCCACCAGGGCCTGCCGCGACGCCGGGTGCTCCGGGGGCACGAGCAGCACCCACCGCACGTAGCTGTCCCGGTGCGGCAGGTCCAGACCGGGTACGAGCTCGGCGGCGGCCTCCGAGGGCTCCCTGGCGAACCGCATGCGGCCCAGCATCAGCGTGATCCCCGGGCCCTTGACCATGGTGCCCCGGCCCGGCACCAGCTCCGCGAAGCGTTCGGTGATCGGCGTGCGGCCCATCGCGCCGCACAGTCCGGCGTCGACGTGGCCCACCTCGGGGGCCACGTGGCGGCGGACCACCGAGTTGCCGCCGTCGGCGCCGACCAGCACGTCGCCCGTGGCCTGGGTGCCGTCGGCGAAGCGGGCCGTCACCGTTTCGCCGGTCTCGGCGACCCCGGTCAGGCGTTTGCCGTGCGTGACGCGGTCGCCGAGACCGCCGAGCAGGATCCGCCGCAGCACCTGACGATCGACCGCCCGGGTCTCGTCCGGCGGTCCCGGCAGGTCGCTGCTGAGCAGCGTGAGCCGCTCGTCGAACAGCAGCCCGGGGCCGTCCAGGTCGCCGCTGGTCGCCTCCGCCAGCGCGTACAGCCGCTCCGGCAGGCAGGCGCGCAGCTCCGCCCACCCGAGCGGCGCCAGCCCGATCCGGTAGCCCTGGAAACGATCGCCGCTGCCGTCGTCGGCCTCGTACACGTGTACGTCGATGCCCGCGCGCACCAGCGCGTGCGCCAGGGCCAGCCCGCCGAGGCCCGCACCGATCACCAGAACCCGTTGTCCGCTCATGCCGTCCTCCCTGTCCGACGTGAACAACGTTCACGTGTACATTGTTCACGTAAGCGGAGCCGTACTGTCAAGGAGGTCTCATGGGGGAGCGGCGCGACCAGGTCCTGCGGGCGGCGATCGAGCTGCTCGACGAGGTCGGCCTGGACGGGCTGACCATGCGCCGCCTGGCCGGCCGGCTCGGGGTGCAGGCCGGGGCGCTGTACCGGCATTACCCCAGCAAACAGGCGCTACTGGACGCGATGGTCGCGCACCTGGTCACCCCGCAGGACGGCCCCGCACCGCCGCTCGACGGCCCCTGGGACGAGCAGCTGCGGATCGTCGCGATCGGCATCCGCGAGCTCATGCTGGCCCACCGGGACGGGGCCCGCCTCATGGCGACGTTCCAGCACGCGGGGGACGAGGCCGTGGCCGGCTTCCACGCGCTCATCGCGGCCCTGGCCGCGGCGGGCATCCCCGCGGACAGGGCCGCCGTGGCCGTGGACACCGTCATGGCCTACGTGAACGGCTACACGGTCGAGGAGCAGGCCAGGAAGGCCGAGACCTGGCCCCGGGAGCAGCGCGACGCGGCCTTCCGCGCCGGGCTGGAGCTGATCCTCGCCGGCGTGCGCAGCCTGCGGACCTAGGGGGTCAGATGGCGGGACAACCAGGCGAGGGCGAGCGGGTAGCGGTACTCGATGGCGCCGTGGCCGGCGTCGAAGAGCTCGAAATAGACGTTCTCGTCCTTGACGCCCGCCGCCTCCAGCGCCCGCCGGAACGCCACCGCCCCGAAGTCCAGGAAGTACTCGTCCTTGTTCCCGGCGTCCACCCAGATCGCCCGCATCGAGCGCAGGGCCTCGGCGTGCCGCGGGGCCATCAGCACGGGATCCCAGGACAGCCAGCGCTCCCACACCTCCGGCACGACGGCGCCGGTGTCGTCGAAGGGCAGGCGTACGGTCCCGTCGGGGTCCGCGGAGTAGGCGGCCGCGTACGCGTACATCTCCAGCAGCTCCAGGTCCCCCTCCTTGGTCCCGGCCAGGCGGCCGCGGAAGTCGGCGAGGAACGTGTCGTACGAGCCGTCGTACATGTCCCGCAGCCTGCGCGCCACCTCGGGGAACGACCCGCGCGAGCACACCTCGAACAACGCGTCACCGGCGTGCGTGGCCAGCGCGCCGAACACGTCGGGCGCCAGCATCGCGGTGACCATGGCCCCGTAGCCGCCGCTCGACTTGCCGGTGACCGCCCGGTGGTCGCGGTCGGCGATCGTGCGGTAGCGGGCGTCCACCCACGGCACGACCTCGTCCCGCAGGTAGGAGTGGTAGCGCCCGGTGCCGGGGGAGTCGAGGAACTGGCTGCCGCCGAGCGAGGTCCACGCGTCCACGTACACGACGATCGCGGGCAGGGCCTCCCCTGAGGCGAAGGCGGCGTCCGCGAGCTCCGGGTACGGCTGGCGGAACGGAGCCCGGTTGAGCCACATGGCGACGTGGCCGGTGTAGCCGAGCAGCACGTAGATCGAGGGGTAGCGACGGGAGGGATCGTCATCGTACCCGGGCGGGACGTACACCATGATCGGGCGCTCGTGCGGATCCCCCAGGGGGTTGCCGCGCAGCAGGGCGCTGTCGATGACGGCGTGGTCGAGACGGCCGGCCAGCTCGGCGGACCAGGGCAGCATGAAGAATCCTCTCAGCCGACGGACGAGGTCACCGTGTCGATGCCCGTCTGCGTGACGGAACGACCGGAGATCAGGACGAGTGTGAGCTTGCGCAGGTCGGCCAGGCGTTCGAGCGGATCGCCCTTGACCGCGATCAGGTCGGCCCGCTTGCCCGCCTCCAGGCTGCCGGTCACCCCGCCCACCCCGCAGGCGTCGGCGGCGCGCACGGTGGCCATCTCGATGATCTCCGCGTGGCCGAACCCGGCCTCCGCGAACACCTCCAGGCCGGCGACGTACCCGTCGGTCTCGTTGGCGATGCCGCCGTTGGTGAACCCGGCGTCGGTGCCCGCGACGAGCCGGATCCCGGCCTCCCGCATGGCGGCCACCGCGTTCAGCCAGGCGTCGATCATCTCGGGCCCGTAAGCCTCGCGCATCCGCCAGAACACGCCGTGCACGGTGGGGCACACGTACGTGCCGCTCGTCGCGACGAGGTCGGCCAGCTCGGCGTCGTAGTCGTGTCCCGACGGGCCGAAGAACGTGCAGTGCTCCAGCGTCGTGACGCCCGCCTCGATGGAGCTGCGGATGGAGGCGTGCGCGTGGGCGTGGGCGGCGACGCCCTTGCCGCGCGACGCGGCCTCCTCCACGACGACCCTGAGCTGCTCGGTGCCGTACTGCGGGACCCAGCTCGGCGGCGCGCCCGGCGTCATCAGGCCGCCGGAGGCCATCACCTTCAGGCAGTCGGCGCCCGCCCTGAGGTTCTCCCTGGCGACGCGGCGGATGGCGGGCTCGTCGTCGGCCTCGCCGCCCATGTACCAGCAGTGGCCGCCGGTGATCGTGATGGGCCTGGTGGCGGCCACGATGTGCGGGCCGACCGTGAGGCCCTCCTCGATCGCGTCGCGCAGGGCCAGGTCGAGGAAGCCGCGCGAGCCCAGGTCGCGGGCGGTGGTGACGCCGGCGGAGACGAGCTTGCGCGCGTTCTCGGCCATGCGTAACAGCAGGTGGTGGTCGCTCTCGGAGCTGCGCCGGGTCACCGGGTCCACCTTCGCGTCGAACCCCAGGTGGACGTGCGCGTCGATCAGCCCGGGCAGCACCGTGTGGCCCGGCAGGTCGAGGACCTCGGCGGCCTCGCCCCCGCTGCCGCGCGGCCCCACGGAGACGATCCGGTCGCCGTCGACGAGGACCTCGCCGTCGGCGATCACCTCTCCGGGCCGGCCGGTGAGCACTCTGGCGGCGCGAATGATCCTCATACCGCCAGCCTGCCACGCGCCTTAAGGCAACGAGAAGAAGATCTGAAGCGCGGCCTGCGACCTTTGAGCCATCGAACGAACCGGAAAGGACACGACAATGACCCAGACCGCCGAATACGAGATCAACCGCCTCTTCGACGCCTCCCGCGAGCTGGTGTGGGCCGCCTGGACCGAGCCGGAGCGCTTCTCGCAGTGGTTCGGGCCGCGGATGCTCAGCACCCCGGTCGGCCGGATCACCCTGGACACCCGCCCCGGTGGCGTCTGGCGGGCCACGCTGGTGGGCGAGGAGGGGTTCGAGGCGACGCTGGACGGGACCTACCGCGAGGTGACTGAGCCGGAGCGGCTGGTGTTCACCACGGGCGACCCGGACAACCCGGGCGAGGGGCCGGCGTCGGTCGTCACGATCGACTTCACCGAGGCGGACGGCAAGACGGGGATGCGCTTCCACCAGTACGGCGTCAACACCGACCCCGCGCACGCCGAGCAGGCCAAAGCGGGCTGGATCGAGTTCTTCGACCGCCTGGCCGAGTACCTTGCCTAGCCCTCAGAGCAGGTCGGCCGCCTCGTCGAGCTTGCGGGTGGCGCCCTCCCGGTACGCGGCCGCGAAGGCCTCCTCGCCGAGCGCCTCGCGTACCCGCGCCGCCGCCCGCTCGGCGTCGGCCCGTTCGGCCGCCCCCGCCGGGGTCTGGTTCCGCTCCCTGGCCGCGGCCGCCAGCCCCAGCAGCACGGCCGCCTTCTCGGTCGGCCCGGCGGCCGAGGCCGCGCCCTCCACGGCGAACGCCATCGTCCTGACGTCGCCCATCCTGCGGGCCGCGGCCAATGCCTCCACGTGCAGCTCCATGGCCGCGGCCGGGTCCCCGCGCAGCTCCGTGAGGTAGCCCAGCTCGATCAGCGTGTCCGGCACGTACAAGGGGGGCTCGACGTCCGCGCCGCGCGGCACCCCTTCGAGCAGCCGGCGCAGATGCGTCTCGGCCAGGTCCAGCCGCCCGGCCCGGCGCGCGGCGAAGGCGAGGCCCATCTCACCCATGATCGTGCCCTCCACGTAGCCCTGGCTCTGCGCCAGCTTCATGGCCCGCTCGCAGAACTCCATGGCGCGGTCGTAGTCGCCGGTCTGCATCGCGATCCAGCCCAGCCAGGCGATGCGCGTGGAGACCTCCGGCCACAGCCCCAGGTCCTCGGCCATCCGCAGCCCTTCGCCGAACAGCCGGGTGGCCCGCTCCGCGTCGGTCGCCATCTCGGCCAGCGACGCCAGCCAGGCCGTGGCCTGCAGCAGCCCCCACCGGTCGCCCAGCTCGGTGAACAGCCGCGCGCTCTCCTCGCCGGTCCTTTCGAGCGTCTCGATGTCCCGCGTCGTGAACGCGTCCCTGGCCTGCCTGGCGAGCGCCGCCGCGACGCCCCACCGGTCGCCGGTCTCCCTGAACGTGGGCAGCGCCCGGCCCACCAGCTCCTGCCCCGTCGGCATGTCCTTGACGTGCATGCCCACGAACAGCTCGGCCCTGGCCCGTTCGCCCGGGTCCTCGACCGCCGCCAGCACGGGCTCCCAGTCGACCTCCTCGCCCAGCATGAGCGCGAACCCGGCCTCCCAGGCCGCCGCCCGCGCCCGGACCGGGGAGGCGGCCCCATCGACGGACAGGGCCGCCGCCAGCGACCGCCGGCCCTCGGCCAGCCGGCCGCGCAGGAACCAGTACCAGGCCAGCGCGTTCACCAGCCGGGCCGCGCTGTCGGCGTCCTTGCCGGCGACCGCCGCGTCGAGCGCCGCCCGCAGGTTGGCGGCCTCCGCGTCGAGGCGCAGCAGCCAGTCCCGCTGGTCGTGCCCGTACAGCTCCGGCTCGGCCTGTACGGCCAGCGCCAGGTAGTGGCGCAGGTGCGCGAGGCGTACCCGGTCGAGCTCGCCCGTGTCGGACAGCTTGGCCCGGCAGTACTCCGACACCGACTCCAGCAGCCGGTACCGGACGCCGGCGGGGGCCTCGACGACGACCACGAGCGAGCGGTCGACCAGGCGCGCCAGCAGGTCGAGCACGTCGAGCTCGGCGGCGTCGCAGACGGATTCGGCGGCCTCCAGCGTGCAGCCGTCGGCGTGCACGGCGAGGCGGCGCAGGACGCGGCGCTCGTCCTCGGACAGCAGGTCCCAGCTCCAGTCGATCACCGCGGTGAGCGTCTGCTGGCGGGCCGGCGCGCCCCGCTGCCCCGAGGCCAGCAGCTTGAACCGGTCGTCCAGCCTGGCCACCACGCCCTGGACGCCCAGCGCCCGCACCCGGGTCGCGGCCAGCTCCAGCGCCAGCGGGATGCCGTCGAGCCGCAGGCAGAGCTGCGCCACGGCCGCCGCGTTGCGCGCGTCGAGCGCGAACCCGCGGGCGGAGGCCGCGGCCCTGGTCACGAACAGCCTGACCGCGTCCGAGCGCGCCATGACCGCCAGATCGGCGCTGCCCGGCACGTCGAGCGGCGGCACGCTCCATAGCACCTCGCCGGCCACGGCCAGCGGCTCCCTGCTCGTGGCCAGGATCCGCAGGTCGGGGCAGGCCCGCAGAAGCGCCTCGGCCAGCTCGGCGACCTGCTCGACCACGTGCTCGCAGTTGTCCAGGACCAGCAGCATCCGCCTGGCCCTGAGCGCCGCGCCGAGCTGCCGCTCCAGCGCCCGGTCCCCCTGGGAGGCCGGCTCCCCTGCGGGCGCGCCGGCGTCCTCGCGGATGTCCAGGGCGGCCAGCACGGCCTCGGCGGGGGAGCGGGACGCCTGGTCGAGCGCGACCAGCCAGGCCCCGTCCGCGAACCCGTCCACCAGCCGGTTCGCGGCCTCCAGCGCCAGCCGGGTCTTGCCGACCCCGCCGCTGCCGGTGAGCGTCACCAGCCGTTCGTCGCCCACCAGCGCGCACACCTCGGCCAGCGCCTCGTCCCGGCCGATGAGCTTGCTGACGGAGGCGGGCAGGTTCGTGACGGGGCGGTCGGCGGGCACGCTCAGGGCCGGGTCCTGCCCGAGTATCGCCTGGTGCAGGGCTACCAGCTCGGGTCCCGGGTCCAGGCCGAGCTCGTCGGCCAGCCGGTCCCGCAGCTCGCCGTACGAGGCCAGCGCCTCGCTCTGGCGTCCCGCGCGGTAGAGGGCCCGCATGTGGACGGCGCGCAGGCGTTCCCTGAGCGGGTGCCTGGCCACCAGATCGCCCAGCTCGCCCACCAGCAGGCCGTGCTCGCCCAGCTCCAGCCGCGCCTCGGCGTGCTGCTCCAGCGCGGACAGCCGCTGCTCCTCCAGGCGCAGGATGGCCGACCTGGTGTACTCCTCGTCGGCGAAGTCGGCGTACGCCGGCCCCCGCCACAGCGCCAGCGCGTCGGCCAGCAGCCCCGCCCTGGTCCGCGGGCTGTCGGTGGCCTCCGCCCGGGCCAGCAGGCCGGCGAAGCGCGCCGCGTCCACGGCCCCGGCCTCGTGGCGCAGCAGGTAGCCGGGGGCGCGGGAGACGACGAGGTTCTTGCCGCCGGGCTCGGCGTCCTCGAACGCCTTGCGCAGCTGCGAGACACGCACCTGCAGCGCCCCGGCCGTATTGCCCGGCGGCTCCGCGCCCCACAGGTCGTCGACCAGCCGGTCCACGGACACGGGATGGCCCTCGTGCACGAGCAGGTCGACAAGCAGCGCCCGTACCTTGAGCCCGGGAACCGTGACGCTCTCGCCGGCATCCGTCCACACGGCCAGCGGACCCAGCACCCCAAAACGCATGACCGTCACCTTATGCGCGGCCTTAAGTCCACGAAAAGAACATCGGAAGCCCCTTACAGCACTGTGAAGACAACTGAAAGGGGAACGAGATGAACAGCACCACACTCGAGGGCACACTTCCCGGCACCCGCGCGGGCCGCCGGGAATGGACCGGGCTGGCCGTCCTGGCCTCCGTGGCCCTGCTGCTCTCGGTCGACGTCAGCGTGCTCTACCTGGCGCTGCCGCATCTCAGCACCGACCTCGGGGCGAGCGCTCCGCAGCAGCTCTGGATCATGGACATCTACAGCTTCATGCTGGCCGGGTTCCTGGTCACCATGGGGACGCTGGGCGACCGGATCGGGCGGCGCCGGCTGCTGATGATCGGCGCGACGGCGTTCGGCGCGGCCTCGGTGGTGGCCGCGTACTCGGTGAGCGCCGAGATGCTGATCGTGGCCCGGGCGCTGCTCGGCATCGCGGGGGCGACGCTGATGCCGTCGTCGATGGCGCTGATCAGGAACATGTTCCAGGACGCCAAGCAGATGGGGACCGCGATCGGGCTCTGGTTCAGCTGCTTCATGCTGGGCATGGCGGCCGGGCCGATCGTGGGCGGACTGCTGCTCGAGCACTTCTGGTGGGGGGCGGCCTTCCTGATGGGGGTGCCGTTCATGGTGGCGCTGCTGGTGGCCGGGCGGACGCTGCTGCCCGAGTACCGCGACCCGAACGCGGGCCGGCTCGACCTCGCCAGCGTCGCGCTGTCGCTCGCGACCATCCTGCCGGTCGTGTACGGGCTCAAGGAGATCGCGAGGAGTGGCTGGCACCCGGTGCCCGTGGCGGCGGTCGTGGCCGGGGCGGCGTTCGCCGTGGTGTTCGTACGGCGGCAGCGCCGGCTCGCCGACCCCCTGCTCGACCTGCGCCTGTTCGGCAACCGGGCCTTCGCGACCACGCTCGGGACCATGCTGCTCGGCGGCGTCGTGATGGCCGGGACGACGCTGATGACCACCCAGTACCTGCAGACCGTCGAGGCCATGTCCCCGCTGGAGGCGGGTCTCTGGCTCGTGCCTCAGAACCT
The DNA here is from genome assembly GCF_040610775.1 of Nonomuraea sp. NPDC003709. Taxonomy (NCBI): domain Bacteria; kingdom Bacillati; phylum Actinomycetota; class Actinomycetes; order Streptosporangiales; family Streptosporangiaceae; genus Nonomuraea; species Nonomuraea sp. NPDC003709. The sequence goes on from NZ_JBEXMW010000001.1 coordinate 783,020, forward strand.
CGCCATGATCGTCGCTCTGACGCTGGCCCCCGCCCTCGCCCGCCGCGTCGGCACCGCGTACGTGATGGCCGGCGGATTCGCCGTGGGCGCGGTCGGGCTGTTCCTGCACACGCAGGTGCCGAGCGCCGGCGGCACCGGGCTGGTCGTGACCGGGCTCGTCCTGGCCTCCGCGGGCATCGCGCTGCCGATGGGCGTGGGCAACGGCGTCATCATGACGGCCGCACCGGCGGAGAAGGCCGGCTCCGCGGCCTCGCTGTCGGAGACGGGCGGCGAGTTCGGCGTCGCGGTGGGAGTGGCCGCGCTGGGCAGCCTCGGCAGCGCCGTCTACCGCGGGCAGCTCCCCGAGCACCTGCCGGTGGAGGCGGTCCGCGAGAGCATCACCGCCGCGGCGATCGCCGCCAAGGACCAGCCCGACCTGCTGGACCTGGCGCGGGCCGCGTTCACCACGGGGCTCAACACGGTGGCGCTGGTCAGCGCGATCACCTTCATCGGCCTGGCCGCCCTCACGCTCGCCATCCTCAGGCGCCACGCGGCATGACCTCCTGTACAGCGACTCACGCCGGACCGGCCTCCGAGGCCCGTCCGGCGTCGTCGCGTTCCACGGTTTCCCGGCGATGGGCGACCAGGAGCAGCACGGCCGGCACCACCGCGAGCACGAACGGCGACGGCTCGAACAGCGCGGCGCCACCCAGCGCCCACACCCCTACCCCGATCCCGAGATAGGCCGGCGGCACCTGCCCCCGCCGCCCGAACCCCACCACCAGCGCCCCGACCAGCCCCAGCGGCACCGCGAAGCTCCCCCAGACCAGCCAGAACGCCCCCACGCCGGGCGCGAGCCGCGACAGGTCCTCCGGCCCCGGCGGGAAGAACCACATGCTCCCGCCGAACCAGCCCGGAATGTGCCCGGCGCTCAGCACGGCGGTGGCGACCAGGTGCAGGCAGCCCAGGAACACCAGCATCCCGCCCGCCCGCCTTACGAGAACGGAAGTATCGGAACTCATGGTTCCGAATCGTATTACGGATCCGTCGGTTCCGTAATAAGCTGGCGCACATGAGACAGCCGGTGGGCCGCCCAAGGGACGGACGCGTGGACGGGGCCATCGCCGCGGCGGCCCGCGAACTGCTGGCCGAGCAGGGATACGCACAGCTCACCGTGGACGCGGTGGCGGCGCGGGCAGGCGTCGGAAAGGCCGCCATCTACCGCCGCCACCCCACCAAGCAGGCCATGATCTTCGCGGCTGTCATGCACGACCTGGAACTGGAGACGCCCCCCGACACCGGCTCCCTGACCACCGACCTGGCCGCCGTCACCCACGTCATCGCCACCACCCTGAGCACGCCGCCACCCGGAGTCGTGCCGGGACTGCTGGCGGACGTGCACGCGGACGAGGGGATGGCCGCCGCGTTCGCGGGAACGTTCGTCAGGGCCGAGCGGGAGTGCGTGACCGAGGTGCTGGACCGGGCGGTGGCGCGCGGCGAACTGCCCTGCCGGCCGGATCCCGCGCGCGTCCACGCCATGCTCCTGGGATCGATCTTCGCCTGGCTCTTCCTCCTGCTCGAAGACCCCGCCCGGCTGGACACCCTGGCGAACACGCTGGCCTCCGACGTGGCCCGCCTTCTGACCGGAGAGGGCGACGGTCCGTGACAGCGGCCGCTGCGCCTGTCCGGGCAGGCGCAGCGGCCGCGGTAGCTGTTCTACGCGATCGAGCCGGTCCAGGCCGCTGCGGCGGCCTTGTAGATGACGTTCACCGCGCCGTCGAAGTACGGCGAGACGCCGGTGTCGTAGCGGCCGTCGCCGTCGGTGTCGGCAACGCTGATCGTGATGCCGTTGAGGTAGCCGGCACGGTAGTCGCTGCTGTAGTTGTACAGCCAGGAAGAGCCGAGGGAGCCTTCACCGGTGAACGGCGACTCGACGCCGAGGAACAGGTCGTCGGGGAGGCCGGACAGCGTCATGGTGGAGATCGGCCCGGTGGACCATTCCAGGTTCTCGCCCGTGTAGGGCCGCCGTCCGTCAGGGTTGGGTCCGGCGGGGTAGCCGAAGACGTCCATCATGGAGTCCGTCGGCTGGTTCCAGGCGAAGCCCTGCCCGCCGGCGTTGTCGACCAGCCTCCCGGTGTTGGTCAGCACGTCGGGGGAGGGCGAGACCACGCCGTTGTAGACGTTCACGAAGGCGAAGTCGCGGTCGTAGTTCTGGTACGTGGAGAAGTCGTAGTGGGCGAAGGCCTGCTTCCCGACGTACAGGCCCCACGGGGTGGTGCCGGCGGTGTAGCCGGGGACGAAGACCCACTTGCCGAGTGTGGTGTCGGAGCGCTCGATGTCGTACACGCAGTGACCGGCCGTGGCGACGAGGTTGCGGTACTGCGACTGCAGTGCGGTGCCCGTGCACCAGTGCGGCTGCCCGTCACCACCGATGAAGAACACCTTGCCCGTGCTCGTGGGCGTTTTGCCCTTCGGCTCGGCCGGGCCCGCCACCGGCGCGACCGAGCCGGGCTTGGTGTCCGGGGAGACGGGGGTGGACACGCGTTCCCCCTGGACCTCGGTCTGTACGGCATAGGGTGTGGCGTTCTTCAGGTTGGCGGCTCCGTCGGCGAGCCAGAACCGCGCGATCTCCTGAGCGGCCGACACAGTGGCGAGAGGGGCCACCGTTATCTCGCCCTCGGCCTGCGCCGGGGTGGAGATGGCGGTGGATCCCAGCAGGCTCAGGCCGATGCCTAACGCGGTCAGTGTGCGTCTCATAGTTGATCTTTCCGTTCTTGTTGCAGATAAGGAGGATCTAAAAATCTCTCGATCCAAAACATCCGCATCACGCCACAAAATGGCACTTTCGGTCAAGAAGCACAGAAAGTGACGCGCTCAAGAATCGAACACAATGTCGAACGGGGTGTGGTCGGCTCTCGTGCTGCGAAGATCCACTCCAGGGCGGAGTTCCGGCCGATGTGGCTCGGTGGTCACGCGGAGTGAAAGGTCCAGGTCGCCGCGACGGCTCGGCATCGCGTCCTTGATCCGATTCCCAGCGAACTTACAGCAAAGGACGCAGTCTGTAAGGTCGTGAGTGCTGCCGGGCTTCAGCCGGAGTGCGAGGAGGGCGGGGCCTTCCTGGCCGAGCCGCGGTAGCGGTCGGCGTCGTAGCGGCGGTCGTTGTCGTCCAGCTTGGCCTGGGCCGCCTCCACCAGGTCCACGCCCAGCACGTCGGCCAGCCGGACCAGGTAGAGGGTGACGTCGCCCAGTTCGGTACGTATCCGGGCGAGCGCATCGGGATCGGGCTGCGCGGACTCGTCGGCCGTGAGCCACTGGAACTCCGCCACCAGCTCCCCGACCTCGCCCGCCAGCGCCATCGCCAGGTTCTTGGGGGTGTGGAACTGCTCCCAGTCCCTGGCCCTGGCGAACTCGCGCAGGCGTTCGGCAAGGCGTTCCAAGTCCGTCGTCACGTCGCACGACCCTACCCATCGCCGCCGGTATGTTGCTGCTCGTGAATGGGGTCGAGCTGTTTCTGTTGGGCCGGACGCTGATGAAGATCGGCGAGGAGGCCATGCCGACCGAGGGCATCGGTGAGCACTCCACGAGCGTGCGCACGGTGCTGATCGTGGTGAGCGATCTGCGCGGACATCCCGACACCACCGTGGGTGAGATCGCCGCCCGTACCGGGCTGCCGCAGAGCGCCGTGTCGGCGGCCATCGCGCGGCTGCGCTCCGTGGGCGCGGTGATCGCCGAGACGGATCCCGCGGATCGGCGGCGCACGATCATCCGTGAGGCGCCTGGGGTGTCCGAACGGGTGACGCAGGTCAGGGACACCCCGATCGACGCCGCGCTGGGGATCGCGCTGGGCACGGAGGACCCGCGGCGCGTGGCGGAGACCGTGGCGGTCCTGGAGGAACTGGCCGCCAAACTGATCCCCGGAATAATGCATCGAACTTGATGTATCAGATTTGATGGATTATCTTTGAGGTCATGAACGCAGACATCTTGCGCATCCCAGGCGTCGACCTCTACTACGAGGTGCGCGGCAGCGGCCCGCTCCTGCTGATCTCGCAGAGCGGCGAGGGTGACGCCGGTCGCACCGTTGACCTGGTCGATCGGCTGGTGGACGCGTACACGGTGATCACGTACGACCGGCGCGGGCTCAGCCGCAGCACGGTCCCCGGCACCGGCGTGAGCGTGCGCGAGCACGCCGACGACGTGCACCGGCTGCTCGCCCACCTCACCGACCAGCCCGTGATCATGCTGGGTCAGAGCCTGGGCGCCTCCATCGGGCTGCACCTGGCCGTCGAGCACCCCGAACAGCTCAGCCTGCTCATCGCGCACGAGCCCGTCTCGCCGTGGCTGCTGCCCGAGTCCGAACGGGCCGAGCACCGCAAGGAGCTGGCCGAGCTCCAGTCGCTCTACCGCGAAGGCGGCCTGCCCGCGGCGATCGGCCAGGTGAAGCGGGTGCTCGGCATCACCGAGGACGCCGAGGCCGACCTGACCCCGCAGCCCATCACGCCGCAACGGCAGGCGAACTTCGACTTCTTCATCCGCCACGACTTCACCGCCGTCGTCGAGGACGAGCTCGACCTGAGCGGGTGCCGCACCCGCATCGTGCCCGCGGCCGGGCACACCACCCCGCAGCACGTCTTCGACCGCCGGTGCGCGGTCGAGCTGGCGGAGCTGCTGGGCACGGAGCTGGTGGAGTTCCCGGGCGGGCACAACGGCAACACCAGCCATCCCCGGGCGTACGCGGCCCGGCTCCGCGAGGTCCTCCAGACCGTCGGCTGAATCACCTCGCTCCAGTGGGTGTCGCCCCGAACCTGTACGCTTCCGCGCGTGTCCGAATTATCGGTTTCTGGCTATGAGATCAAGGGTGTTCTCGGCCAGGGCGGCTTCGGTGTCGTGTACCTCGCCGTGCAGTCGGCCGTGGGTCGCGAGGTCGCGCTCAAGGTCGACAACCGGGTGCTGCTGTCCGACCGCGACCGGCGCCGGTTCATGCGCGAGGTCACGGCCGCCGGGGCCCTGTCCGGTCACCCGCATGTCGTGGCCGTCTATGACGCGGGGCTGCTGCCCGACGGGCGGCCGTACATGGTGCTTGAGCTGTGCCCGGGCGGGTCGCTGTCCGGACGGAGGCTCTCGCCGGTCGAGGCGCGTGACGTGGGCGTACGGATCGCCGACGCGCTGGCCGCCGCGCACACGCAGGGGGTGCTGCACCGGGACGTGAAGCCGGGCAACATCCTGGTCAACCGGTACGGCCAGGTGGCGCTGTCCGACTTCGGGCTGGCCACCATGCCCGCGTCCGGGCCCGAGGCGTCGGTGACGCGCGAGTCCCTGACGCCGTCGTACGCGCCGCCCGAGGCGTTCGAGCTGGCCGAGCCGACCCCGGCCGGCGACGTGTACGCGCTGGCCGCCACCGTCTACGCGCTGCTGAACGGCCGCCCGCCGCGCTTCCCCGAGAGCGGCGTGCCGAACCTGGCGATGATCCTGGCCCTGCACCGCCTGCCCGTTCCGGACATTCCTGGCGTGCCGCCCCAGCTGACCGCCGTGCTGCGCCAGGCGCTGGCCAGCGACCCGCGCGAGCGCACGCCCACCGCGGAGGCGTTCCGCGACGCCCTCGCCGCCGTCCCGCTCGGGCCCGCCCCGGCCCCCTCCGGGGGCCGGCACACCGCGCCGCCGACCCCCTCCCAGCCGATGGGGCAGCACCTGAGCCAGCCGGGGCCGCCGCCGATGGGGCAGCACGCGAGTCACCCGGGGCCGCAGCCGATGATGGGTTCGCCGGTCACCGGCCCGCCGCCGGGCGGCCACGTGGACACCGTGCCACCCGCCCGGCGCGGCGCCTCGAGGGCGCTGGTCTCGATCGCCGCCGCTCTGGCCCTGGTGATCTCGATAGGCGTCGGCGTGGTCGTCTACACGTACGTCACCAGGGAGCCGGGCGGCAACCAGGCGTCGTCTCCCAGCGCTTCGGCCTCCACGAGCGCCACGGAAGAGGCGAAGACCGTGTTCAAGGGGCTGAAGACGTACACGGAGAACTGCCCGGCGAGCAAGGTGCGCGGCGGTGAGGCGGCGTGCGTGCAGGAGTCGGAGTGCTGGGGCGGCCTGGTCATCATCTCCGGCGACACGAAGGCCAGGCGGGTCGGGTGCGAGGAGCTGCACTCGTGGGAGACGTTCGCGGTCGCCCCGATCCCGTCGGACGCCGACACGTACGTGCAGCAGGACCTCGCCAAGCACCCCACGATCAAGCGGATCTGCAGCCGGGCGGTGCTCCTGGCCAGCAGGGTCGGCACGGCCAGGAGCACCGGCGCGGCCGGCTGGATGGCGGACGTGATGCCGCCGTCGCAGGCGCAGTTCGAGACCGGCACGCGCTTCCTGCGCTGCATCGGCCGCCTGACCAGTCAGGAGCCGCGCCGGTCCTACTTCCACCGGGGAGCTTGACGGTGTCCATCGTTCTCGCCACGCCGCCCTGACTGTCATGGTGGCGCGGCCGGCGGTGGTCAGGACGGCTAGGCTGCCCGAATGGACTTGAAGGATCGGGTACGCGAGCTGCGCGCCGAGGGCCGCTCCCCGAAGGAGATCGCCAAGGCGCTGAAGGTGTCGCCGTCCGTCGTGGCGCCGCTGGTGCGGGCCATCGCCTCGGAGGCCCCCACCGCCGAGCCCGAGGTGGTCGGGTGCTGGGTCAACATCGGCTGGAGCGAGGGGCTCACCGTCGACCCGGCTCGCGGATGGGTGGACGAGGGCCCCGACGCGGGCCTGGGCGGCCTGGTGTGCGTGCTGGTCGCGCGGCGGCACACCTGGGACCGGATGACGGTGGCCGGCTACCTCGCCGACGTCTACTGCCTCGGGGCGAAGAACGCGATCGGCCCCGACGTGCTCGACGACCGCGACCTGCGGCGCTTCCGCCAGTACTTCTTCGGCGAGTACGCGGGCTTCCAGGAGGCGCCGATCGAGCTGGCCCGGCACCTGGTGTTCGGGTCCGTCGACTACGCGCGGACGCTCGGGTTCGAGCCGACGGAGGACTTCGCTCCGGCGGCCGACGTGCTGGGCAAGTGGGAGGGGGACGCGGCGATCACGTTCGGCCGTGACGGCAGGCCCTTCTACGCGCAGGGGCCGGACGACGACCCGGCGAAGGTGCTGCGGACGCTGCGGCGCACGCTCTCCGACGAGGACTTCGACTACGTCACCGGAGGCCGGTGACGCGCATCGTGATGTTGAGGCGGCCGGAGGCCAGGCCGGTGGCGGGATCGCCGGTGCCCGGATGGACCTTCGGCACGCCGTGGTAGGCGAAGCGCGACGGCCCGCCGAACACGAACAGATCGCCTGAGGCGAGCTCGACGTCCGTGTACGGCCGGCCGCGCGTCTCGGTGTTGCCGAAGCGGAACAGGCACCGGTCACCGATGCTCAGCGACACCACCGGGGCGTCGGACTTCTCGTCCTTGTCCTGGTGCATGCCCATCCTGGCCTGGCCGTCGTAGAAGTTGATCAGGGCGGTGTCGGGTTCGTACGTGTCGCCGGGGCGTCCGTACGCGTCGGCCAGGGCGCGCCGCCCCAGCTCGCCGAGCCACGCGGGGAACTCGGCCACCTGCCGGCCGTTCACGTCGTGGGCGATGCGCGTGTACCGGTACGGCTGCCAGTGCCACCCCACGCACACCGTCCGGACCGACATCACGCCGCCCCGGGGCAGCACGGTGTGCCGGATCGGCACCGGCCCCATGGCCCATCCGCGGCACGCCTCGACCAGGTGGCGCTGCTCGTCCAGCGTCAGCCAGCCGGGCACGTGTACCGCCCCCGGCGCGATCTCCCGCATCACGCTGTCTCCCGGCCCTTCCATGCCTGGTACGCCTCCGGCAAGCACCTCGAACACGGCCGGTACCCGGCCGCCACCGCGTCACCGGCGTCCGCGAAGAACACACGATGCCGGACATATCCCCCGCGAGCGATCGAGCGCAGCGCCGAGGGGCAGTCCAACCGCCCGTACAGCCGGGCCCCTCGATGCCCGCCCAGCGTGCCGGGCACCGGGCTCGCATACGGGCGGCCGTCGGCCCCCACCAGCGTGTACGTCATTTCGCGTCGTGAAAGACGAGCCCCAGCGTATGCCGCAGCCCCGACCGGACGGTGCTCACCCCGTGCCGCACGGGGGAGGCCGACCAGCCCCGCGAGGAGCGCACGGGCCGGTCGCGCGTGGTGAAGATCAGCCCGTGCCCCTGCGGCAACAGCGTCACCGTCCCCCGCGACTGGGCCCGCGGCCGCTGCTCCACCAGCAGGAACTCGCCGCCGGTGTAGTCCTCGCCCGGCCGGTCCAGCCCGATCACGACCTGCAACGGGAACACCAGGTCGCCGTAGAGGTCGCGGTGCAGCGCGTTCCAGTCGTCCCGTCCGTACCGCAGCAGGATGGGCGTCGGCCTGGTCTGCCCCGCTCTGTGGCACATGTCCAGCCACTCGTCGAGGTCGTCCGGCCACGGCGCCGGCTGGCCCAGCCTGGCCGCCCAGTCGCGGGCGATCGGCAGCAGCCGCGGGTAGAACTCCGCCCGCAACTTCTCCACCAGCGGCGGGAACGGCCGGCTGAAGTAGCGGTACTGCCCGGCGCCGAACCGGTGCCGCTCCATGTCGATCGTGGACCGGAACAGCCCGATCTCGTCGTACAGGCCGGCGATCTCCTTGCACTCCTCGGGGGTGAGCACCGGCGGCGTCAGCGCGCACCCGTACGAGTTGACCTCTTCCGTCAGTTTCGCCCAGTCCATCTTGGTCTCCTCCGTCAGCTTCGCCGAGTTCATCCGACGACGCTCCAGAGCTGCGGCTGCAGGGCGCCTTCCAGCGTGAGCAGCTCGTGCTTGCGCTCGAGGCCGCCCGCGTACCCGGTCAGCGAGCCGTCCGCCCCGACGACGCGGTGGCAGGGGCGGACGACGAGCAGCGGGTTCGCGCCGACGGCCGCGCCGACCGCGCGGATCCGGTCACGTGGCGCGCCCACCCGCGCGGCGAGCGCGCCGTAGCTCGTCGTGGTCCCGTACGGCAGCTCATCCAGGGCCGCCCACACCTGCTCCTGGAACGGGGTGCCGCGGGTGGCGAGCGGCAGGTCGAACGCGACCCGCTCGCCCGCGAAGTACTCGGCGAACTGCCGCTCGACCTCCTCGAACGCGGCCGGCTCCCACCGCAGACCAGCCCTTCCGCCCACATCGAACGACACGCGCGTCAGCGCGGAGCCGTCACCGACGAGCAGGATCGGGCCCAACGGGCTTTCGATGATGCTGTGGATGTCCATACCTTCTTCAACACCGCCAGGCCCTCAAAAGTCAGCGGTTTTCGGACATCACAGCCCCCTCCTCATCTCCCCTCCTCGGCCCCCTCCTCGGTTTCCCCCGTCGCCACCGGCTCCCGCCTCCGGCCGTCCCCGCCACCCGCGCACCTCAAGCCGCGTCCCAGTCAGTGGACGATCGCGCGATCATGGGCGTACGCTCGGTGACCATGGCCGAGTCGCGCGAGCACACCTTCACCGGCACCACGGGCCTCAACACGGTCCGCGTATGGCCCCATGGCCGGCCGCGCTACGTGGCCGTCCTGATCCACGGGTACGGCGAGCACATCGGCCGCTACGAGTACGTGGCGGATCGGCTCGTCCACCATGGCGCCGCCGTCTACGGCCTCGACCACACGGGCCACGGCAAGTCGGCCGGCGACCGGGTGCACATCGCGGACTTCGAGGACGTGGTCACCGACGTCTACTCCGTCGAGGAGCAGGCCAGGGACGACCACCCCGGCGTCCCGGTCGTGGTGATCGGCCACTCGATGGGCGGCATGATCGCGGCCCGCTACGCCCAGCGCTACGGCGACGGCCTGGCGGCGCTCGTGCTGTCAGGCCCGGTGATCGGCGAATGGGCGGTCGTCCCGACCCTCCTGGCCTACGAGGAGCCCCCGGACGTCCCGATCGACCCGGCCACCCTCTCCCGCGACCTCTCGGTGGGCGCCGCCTACGCCGCCGACCCCCTGGTGTGGCACGGCCCGTTCAAGCGCGCCACGCTGGAGGCGTTCGCCACGACGCTCGCCACGATCGCCAAGGGCGGCAGGCTCGGGCCCCTGCCCACGCTGTGGGTGCACGGGGCCGACGACGAGCTCGTCCCGCTGAACGGGAGCCGTCCGGGGGTCGAGGCGATCAAGGGTACGGACCTGACCGAACGGATCTACGAGGGCGCCAGGCACGAGGTCTTCAACGAGACCAACAAGGCCGAGGTCCTGGACGACGTGACGGCCTTCATCGACCGGGCTATTTGACCGGCAGCCATACGTACCCGGAGCCCCGCGTACGGGTGAGCTCGATCTTCCAGCAGCCCCGCTTCGGGAAGACGAACCCCGTACCCCACTCCTCGCCGGGTTTGTGCCAGCTCGACCCGCCATGCTCCTCGGGCCCCCAGGCGAGCTTGGCGGGCGTACCGTCGGGAAGCGTCGCCTTGACCCGCAGCGGCCCTTCACCCGTCATCCGCCACACGATCTTGATCTCTTCACCGCGCGCCAGTGGCGGACCCGCCACGAACAACAGCCCCCACAGCTCCGCATCCCGCCCCACCCCCCGCACCTCGGGAAACCCTCCGCCGAGAAGCACCGAGGTCCCGTTACACGCGGCCCTGGTAGCCGTCGGGCTGGGGCTTACGGAGCTCGGGCCTACGGCGCTCGGGCTTACGGTGCTTGGACTGACGGCGCTCGGGCTTATGGGACTCGGGCTTACGGCGCTTGGGCCTACCGCGCTGGGGCTTTCGGGACCCGGGACGGCCGACCCAGCCACGGGCGCGGGCACCTCGGCCGAACACCCCGCCGCGACCACCAACAGCGTCACCATCATCAACCACTTCATGCAACCTGTACTCCGGGCGATACCGGGAGGTTCCGGCTAGCGACCCGGACTCGCCGGAAGCATGAGCGCCAACAGCCTGGAGCCTGACGCGACCGCTCAGACCTTGCGCCATCCTGGCACCCAGGCCCCGCCCTCCTCGACGACGTAGTCGCCGAACAGAGCGGGGGCTTCCTGGCGCATGAGCTCGCCGATGCGCTGGAACAGCAGGCGAATCTCCTCCTCCGCGCCGGCGGCGGTGCGGGCCTCGATCGTGTGCCGCAGCGTGCGCACGTTAGCGGTCCACACCAGCCCGGTCGCCACACCCTCCGGGGCGAACCGGCGCATGAACGACGTGCGGTGCTTCTTCTCCGAGAACGGCACGCCCTCCTCATCGAGCCCGAAATGCTCGGCCATCCACAGCTGGAACTGCTCGAGCTGCTCCAGCACCGCCGTGGCCCGCTTCATCAGCTCGTCGTCTTTCCGTGCCCACTCCGGGAACCAGAACGGCAGCTCGTCCAGCCGGACGAAACGCAGCGACTCCTGCGAGACGGCCACACCCGGGCGGTGCCGCACCAGCTCGTGGGTCAGCACCCGGCTGACGTTGTGGAGCACGAAGCTGAAGCTGACGTGCTCGAGGACCGAGCCGTGTGCGCTGGCCAGGATGTTGCGCAGGTAATCGTCCTGGTTCTCCCTGATCCTGACCACGTTGGGATTGAGGCCGGGCTCGAAGGAGCGGTAGCAGAGCCGACCGGCGAACTCGGCGAGGTTCTGCGCGTCGAGGTCGCCGCGATCGAGCCGCTCCAGCCAGCTCTCGCCGCCGACCTCGGCCAGGTAGCGGGCCAGCTCGTCGTAGTCCAGCGACGGACGGGAGACGATGAAGACCTCGGGTTCGACACTGCGCATGGAGAGCCCCCGCTCGGATCGACCGCTTTCGACGGCCCCAAGCCAACCAGCTCCTGCCACCCGGCGCGAGTCGACCGCCCCTCGACGCTCCTCGCTCGGCGAGAGTTCGACCGCCTCTGGACGCTCCTCGCGGGCATTCCACGTCCAAGGTCGGCAGGCGCCGTGGCTTGCGGCTTCGACGGTCAGCAGGCGCCACGGCTTGCAGCTTCGGCCTCCCCGATCTCGCGACCGTTGAAGGTCTCGAGCCCGCCGGAGCGAAACGCGGCGGGCTCCGGCTTCTATCGATGGGTCGCCGAGCCGTCCGCGGCCGCCTGCGCGAACGATCGTAAGGCGTGGACGGTGGCATCGGGGATGGGCAACGCATCGAGATCGGCCCGAGCGAGGACGTCGGGTCGCGGAAACATCCTGGTGAGGCCGACTGGGGCCAGGCCGGGCACGACCGCGCCGTACCGGCCGGCGAGGTCACCCAGGATCGCCCGTGCCCGTGTGGCGTCCGGAACCTCGGCACGCACGATGTCATGCACACCGGCTTCGAACGGATCCCACGAACCGCACGTCCTCGCAGAGTCGTCGAGGGCGAAGATGCTCCGGACCCGGTGGACGTGGTGGATGAGTCCGTTGAGCCGGGGGAGATGGGCGACGAGCAGGAGTTCGGTCGGGGATCGCTGGGTGATCTCGATCATGCCGGGGTCGTGATCGATCAGGATGGTGCGCCGATAAGAGGTGCACGAGACCGCTTCGACGGTCGGTGTCGCGCGTGCGGCCAGGTGGCGCAGGGCGGCCGCGAAATCGAGTGACTTGTCGTGAGCGAGCCGGAGGGCCAGTCCGCCATCGGCCTGGAGGCGGTCGGTGACCCGCCGTCGAGCCCGCAGCTCACGTGGGGCGCCGTGGAAGGTGCCCATGAGGACTCGGTTGAGCTGCCGAACGCTGCCGAAGCCCGCGGCGAAGGCGATGTCGGCTATCCGAAGGTCAGTGTCGTCGAGCAGTCGGCGGGCGAAGTGCGCGCGCCTGGAGCGGGCGAGCTGGTCGGGCGTGACCCCGGCATGCTGAAGAAACATGCGCCGCAGGTGGCGTGGGGACACGCCGAGCCGACCGGCGAGACTGCTCTCCGTCGTGTCGTCCAGGGCTCCGCCGGCGATGAGTTCGACCCCGCGGCACACCAGTTCGGGCATGTCCGCGACGGTGGCCGGTTCCTGCCGGTACGGGCGGCACCGGTGGCAGGCGCGGTACCCGGCTGCCTCCGCCGCGGCCGCGGAAGGGTAGCGGGTGGTGTTCACCGGAAGGGGGCGGCCCGGGCAGTCGTCTCGGCAGTAGATACCGGTGGTCAGGACGGCGCCGACTGCGTTCACGCTTCCAGCATGGCATCCACCGGCTCACCGGATCGGACGGATCCGGACAGGCTGCCAGTCCTGGCCGAATGTGACCAGACCTGCTGATCAGGGCCCCGCGAGAATTCGGGCTCACCCATCTCCTTAAGGACATTTCATGAGCGCCGCATCGAACAAGCAACTCATCATCGACGCCTGGCGGGTCTTCGCCACGCGTGATGCCGACCAGGTCCGCGACGTCTTCGCCCCTGACGCGGAGTGGCTCGCCCCTGCCGACAACGCGACCTCCCGCGCCATCGATGGAACCCACCATCTCATCGGCCGGGACCGCATCGTGCGCTTCCTGACCGAGGAATTCTCCACGGTCTTCGTCGACAACGTGTCCATCGAGTTCGGCGGCTTCTACGCCGACGGGGACACCGTGGTCGTAGAGATGCGACTGCAGGCCACCCTTGCCCACGGTGGCCACTACGACAACGAATACTGCTTCATCTTCGAACTGGAGTCCGGCCGGGTCAAGCGGGTCCGCGAATACATGGACACACAACGCGGCGCGGCATGGTTCCGCTCACCCACGACGTCGGACCAGCAGGATCAACCCGAAGCGACCACCACCCATCACTAGCCCGAAAGCCCCGGCTGGGGCGGCGGTCATAACCCAGGCTGGGGCGCGACGGCCGCGACCTCAGGCCGGGATGCGATGGCCGCAACCCCCAGGACGGGGCGCGACGGCGGCAACCCCAGGCTGGGGGCGATGGCGGAACCTCCAGGCCGGGGCGCGATGCCCCAGGCCGAGGGCGATGGTCGTAACCCCAGATTGGGCGATGGCCGCAACCTCAGGCCGAGGGCTGGCAGCTATAACCTCCAGGCTGAGGGCCGACGGCCGTAACCTCAGGCACATCGCCTCCAGCTGCGGATCGAAGTACGGTCCGACCGCCCACCGCGTGCGTGTATCCAGGTAACTGGCCCCCGCCGTCGCCAGCCGCCCGTCGCACCCCGCCTGCTCGCGGCAACCAGGCACCCGCGGACAGCCCTTCCTCCCTCTCCTGCTGGAAGGCCGCGAACCGGCCACCGGATCCGAACGCGCCGCGTACGTTCTGCACGACGACCCGCATGCCGCGCCTGCCCGGCACGCAAGCGGTGCCCTTGGCGTTGAGCTCGTGCTTGCCGTACGGAGTCCGTACGAGAACCACACGCAGCGGTCCCGCACCGCGCAGTCGATAGCGGCCGACGAACAGCACCACGCCATCGGGCATCGGAACGCTCACCCGTGGGTGACCTCGATGTCGGGCGTCGTGGCCTCGGGCAATCCGAGCAAACGGTCGAGCAGTCCGCTGAGCAGGCCCAAAGCAGAAGCTCCCCTCCGGCTCCGGCTGCGATCACGCCGACGTTCGGCGAGTCGGTGACAGATCTCCCCCGCGGCTCCGGCTCCGGCTCCGGCTCCGGCTCCGGCTCCGGCTCCGGCTCCGGCTCCGGCTCCGGCTCCGGCTCCGGCTCCCAAGCGTATGCGGGGCCGATGATTTTTCCCGGGCACGCGGGTCTGCATGTGAGAGAGGAGGCGATATGTGCGATCAAGAAAAGGCACTGGCCGCGGGGGTTGCGCTGCTGGAACGGGCGATCGACTACGCGCTGGGCAGCCTCCGCGTAGTCACCCCGGCCGCCCTCTGCCGTCCCACTCCCTGCGCGGACTGGAACCTCCAGCACCTGCTCGACCACATGGCCGACTCACTCCGAACCCTGAACGACGCCGCCTGCGGCCACATCCCCCCAGCACCGCCACGTATACCCGTCACCCCTGTCCCAACGCCAAGACCCCCCAACCCACGCATGCCGCCCACCCCGGCCCCCCAAAGGCCGACCACCCCCGCACCAGGCGACGGCATCGGCACTCCTCCACAGCGCAGCCTTCGAAGGCCGACAGCACCCACGTCCGGCCGTGCAGACACCGCCTCATTGCGCTCCGGCATCCGCGGCTCGGCTGCATCTGCGTCAGGCGGAGAGTGCGACGCCTCATCGGGCACGGGCCTTCGTGGTTCGGCTGCGTCCACGTCGGGTGGAGAGTGCGGCGCCTCACCGGGTACGGGCCTTCGCGGGTCGGACGCGTCCGCATCCGATGGAGGAGGCGGCGCCTCATCAGGCACGGGCTTTCGCGGTTCGGACACACCCGCGTTGGGTGGAGGGGACGGCGCCTCATCGGGAACCGGCTTTCGCGGGTCGAACGCATCCGCGCCCGGGGGAGGAGACAGCGCCTCTTCGGGCTCTGGCGTCCGCGGGGTGGCTGCGTCCGCAACCGGAGAGGGAGACAGCGCCGCTTTGTGCTTCAGTGGCTCTGCGCCGCAAAGGCAGGGATGCGGGGCCAACCCGGCGCTCCTTCTCAGGGACCGCGCCACAGAGGTGCTGGGTGTGTGGGTGGGCGCGGTCACCCATCCCGGGATGGTCTCCATAGGCGATCGCCATTTGACCGCGCCCATGGTGGCCGCCGCGGGTGCGATCGAGATTGCCGTGCACGGCTGGGACGTGGCCAGGGCCTGCGGTGAACAGCACCCGATCCCGGACCTCATGGCAGAGGAACTGCTGGACCTGGCCCATCTGTTCGTCACGGACGTTGACCGGCCGCACAGGTTCGCCCCGCCGAGGACCCTGCCCCCGCGCGCCTCGGCCCAGGACTACCTTCTGGCCTATCTCGGCCGTGACCCGAACTGGCCAACAGCCCTCTGACCAGCTCAACGACCCCAACCTCAAAGATAGAACAATCCAGCCCATCCAGCATTTCCCGCTCACACGCCGTACGATCATCCTGTACCGCAACCACGTCGGGGACACCGACCACAGAGCCCAGCACACGTCCGGCCGGTCGTCAGCGGGGCGGCGACACCCGATCGCCGTGACCCGGCCGACCAACGTGGTGGCGACGACCGTTCTTCGTGCGGCCGTCGCCACCACCACGCCTCGCCCTTCATGCACAAGATGAACGCACGCCTGAGGCGGGCGGCAGGAGCCGGGGTGGTGGAGGTCAGGTGTCCTCCTGGAGGACCTCCAGGAGGAGTTCGCCGTACTTCGCCAGTTTGTTTTCGCCGACGCCGTTGATGTTGCTCAGCTCCGACAGTGAGGACGGTCGGGCGGCGGCGATCTCTCTCAGGGTCGCGTCGTGGAAGATGACGTACGCGGGCACCCCCTGCTCCTTCGCGGTGGCGCCCCGCCAGGATCGGAGCCGCTCGAAGAGCGGGGCCGCTTCGGCGGATAGCTCGGTCACCGCCTGGGCTTTCGACGAGGAGGCTACCTTGGCCCGGGCGGGGCGCAGAGCGTCGCGGCGCAGCAGGACCTCGCGTTGTCCCCGGAGCACCGAAGCGCTGTCGTCCGTGAGCACCAGCGCTCCGTAGTCGGACTCGACCGCCAGCAGTCCCTGCGCCAGCAGTTGCCGCACCACCCCGTGCCACTCCGCGTTGCCCAGGTCAGTGCCCACTCCGAACACGGTGAGCGTCTCGTGGCCGTGCTGCAGCACCTTGGCGGTCTTCTTGCCGAGCAGGATGTCGACCACCTGCCCCACCCCGAACTTCTGCCGCCGCTCCCGCGCCAGCCGCAACACCGCCGACAGGACCTTCTGAGCGGGGACGGTGCCGTCCCAGGATTCGGGCGGATTCTGGCAGGTGTCGCAGTTTCCGCAGGGTTCGGCGCCCTTCTGGCCGAAGTAGTCGAGCAGCATCACCCGGCGGCACCCGACGGTCTCGCACAGCGCCAGCATGGAGTCGAGGTGGACCACCTGGCGGCGGCGGTGGGCCTCGTCGCCCTCCATGGCCATCCGCCGGTGCTGGACGACGTCCTGGAGGCCGTACGCCATCCACACCGTGGCCGGGAGGCCGTCGCGGCCCGCGCGCCCGGTCTCCTGGTAGTAGCCCTCGACCGACTTGGGCAGGTCGAGATGGGCGACGAAGCGTACGTCGGGCTTGTCGATGCCCATGCCGAACGCGATCGTGGCCACCACGATCAGCCCGTCTTCGCGCAGGAAGCGGGACTGGTGGGTGGCGCGGGTGCGGGCGTCGAGGCCCGCGTGGTACGGCACGGCGGCGATGCCGTTGTCGACCAGGAACTCGGCGATCTTCTCGACCGAGGAGCGCGACAGGCAGTAGATGATGCCGGAATCGCCCGGATGCTCGGTGCGCAGGAACTCCAGCAGCTGCCGCTTGGGCTCGCTCTTGGGCGTGATGCGGTAGTGGATGTTGGGCCGGTCGAAGCTGGCGACGAAGTGGCGGGCCTCGCTCAGGCCGAGCCTGGAGGAGATCTCGGCGTGCGTGGCCGGGGTGGCCGTGGCGGTCAGCGCGATGCGCGGCACATCGGGCCAGCGCTCGTGCAGCGTGGACAGCTCGAGGTAGTCGGGCCGGAAGTCGTGCCCCCACTGCGCCACGCAGTGGGCCTCGTCGATGGCGAACACCGAGATCTCGCCCTTGGCCAGCAGCCGCAGCGTGGCGTCCACGCGCAACCGCTCGGGGGCGAGGTAGAGGAGGTCGAGCTCGCCGGCCAGGAACTCCGACTCGACCAGCTGCCGCTCGTCGAAGTCCTGCGTCGAGTTGAGGAACCCCGCGCGTACGCCGAGCGCCCGCAGCGCGTCGACCTGGTCCTGCATCAACGCGATCAGGGGTGAGATGACGACCCCCACGCCGCGGCGCACCAGGGCGGGGATCTGGTAGCAGAGCGATTTGCCGCCGCCGGTGGGCATGAGCACGAGCGCGTCGCCGCCGGTCACGACGTGGTCGATGATCTCCTGCTGCCCCGCCCTGAACGAGTCGTAGCCGAATACGCGGTGCAGAACGTCGGTGGGGGTATCCATGTGGCTACCTTACGTGTTCGCGGGTGAGCGTTTCGTGAGTTCCGCCGACGGCGATCGGGGGCTCCAACGCGCTCGCCTTGGCATCCCCAGTCTGCCCGACGGTGATCGGTCCGTGAGCCAGCCCATAAGGCGCCCTTCGAGCCCAGTCGGCCGCGCTTCGGCCCAGTGTCTTTAGGAGCCCCATTGTGGGTGAGGGCGGAGGTCTCCCGAGGGGGAGGAGCGGATGGGGTCCTTCGCGCGAGTGGGGGGCGCAGTCAGGGCGGGGTCGCGGATTGAGGGTGGAGTGTGGCTTGGGCGCGGGGGGTTGGTGGTGGGTCGCGGGTTGGACGTGGGTGCTGTTGGGAGGGCGGAACGTCGGTTGAGCGTGGCGGGGTTGGGGGTGGGCCGGGGTTTGCCGGTTGGGCATGGCTGGGGGTGGGAGGAGCAGAGCGGGATTGGGCGTGGCTGGGGTGAGGGCGGAGCGTGGGTGGGGTGAAGGAGTGGAGGTGGGTTAGGCGGTGGCGGGGGTGGGGTGGGCGTTGCGGTGGTAGGCGATCAGGGAGAGGGCTCCCAGGGCGCAGGCCGCTGCCACCGCTCCCATCACCGCCGGATACCCGGCGAACTGCGCGATTCCAGCCGCCAGCAGCGGCGCGACGGCCTTGGCGACCGTGATGGGCAGCGCGAGTGCCCCGCTCAGTGACGCGTACGCTCCCGTGCCGTACCGATCGGCCAGAAGAGCAGGCCGGGCGATCGTGCCCACGCCGAACCCCAGCCCGAACAGCACCACCCCCGCCACCGCCCCCGCCGCGCTCCTGCCGACCAGCGGCAGCAGCACCGCCGCCAGCCCCTGCACCCCGAACATCACCGCCGTGATCAACGCCACCGACCAGCGGTCCTGCAGGCCGGTGGTGACGAGCCGGCCCGTGACCGACAGCACCCCGAGCAGGCCCGCGACCCCGGCGGCGAAGAGGGGGGTGTGGCCGAGGGCGATCAGGTACGTGACCAGCAGGACCCCCATGACCGACACCGCGCCGGTCTGGGTCAGGAAGGCCGCCGCCAGCAGCCAGAATGGACGTTCGCGCAGGGCCGCCCCGACGATCTCGCGCCGGTTCACGTGCGGGGGAGCGGCCCGGCTCCGGACGGCCAGGGCGTGCAGCGGCACCGAGGTCAGGGCGTATCCGGCGGCCAGGATGACCAGGGCCTGGCGCCACCCGTACAGGTCCACGAGAAAGCCCGTCAGCGGCAGGAAGATGCTGGACGCGAAGCCCGCCACGACGGTCACCGCGAGTAACGCCCGCGCCCGCCTGGTCGCGTCGAACCAGGCCACGATCACGGCGAAGGCCGCCTCGTACAGCACCATCGCCGACGCCACGCCCAGCACCCCGCAGACCAGGTACAACTGCGCCACAGAGCGCACCTGGGACCACGCCAGCACCGCCAGCCCGCCCAGCACCGACCCGAGGGTCATGAGCCCGCGCCCGCCGTGCCGGTCGAGCCAGCGGCCGATGAGTGGCGCCGCGACCCCCGACACCAGGACGGCCAGGGTGATCGCTCCGGTCAGCTGTGCGACCCCGGCGTGGAGGTCGCGGGACATCGGTGGGATGAACACCGAGAACGCGTAATAGAGCACGCCATATCCGGCGGTTTGCGTGATCGAGAGAGCGCCGATCATCCACATGGGGGACTTCGGCACGGTGGCGTCGATCACTCCAGGATCGTTCCCGTTCACCGGTCAGAAATACGGTGATAAATGTCACTTCGCCGCGTCAGGAATAGCGCACGGTAAAAGCGTAATAGCGTCGAGTCATGACCTTTTCCTATGTGGTGACCGGCGGCGGGCGTGGCATCGGAAAGGCGGTGGTCGAACGGCTCCTCGGCGAGAAGGACGGTGAGAAGGGCGGCGAGAAGAACACCGTGGTGGCCGTCGAACGCGACCCCGACGCCCTCGCCTGGGCCGGCCCCCGAGTCATCCCGCTGATCGGCGACGCGGCCGACGAGGAGGTCGCCGCCTGGGCCGCCGACCTGGCCCAGGAGGCCGGCATCCTGCGCGGCTGGGTCAACAACGCCGCCGTGTTCCGCGACGCCTCCGTCCACACGTCCCCGATCGCCGAGGTCAGAGCTCTGATCGCGGCCAATCTCGACCTCGCCGTGGTGGGCTGTGCCACCGCCGTACGCCACTTCCTCGCGGCCGGTACGCCCGGCGCCATCGTCAACGTCACCTCCCACCAGGCCACCAGGGCGGTGCCCGGCAGCCTCCCCTACTCGACCGCCAAGGCCGCCACGGAGGGCCTGACCAGGGCGCTGGCCGTGGAGTACGGCAGGCACGGCATCAGGGTCAACGCCGTGGCCCCGGGCTCGGTGGCCACCGAACGGTATGAGGCGTTCCTGGAGTCGCAGACCCCGCAGGCGCGGCAGGCCGTCGAGGAGCAACTGGCCATGCTGCACCCGCTCGGCCGGGTCGCGACCCCCGCCGAGGTGGCCTCCGTCGTGGCGCACCTCCTCTCGGACGAGGCGGCGTTCGTGAACGGCGCCACCATCCCCGTGGACGGCGGCCGCACGGTGCTGGGACTCGATCCGGAAGCTCGGGAATGAAAACCGTTGTCACCTGGTTGTGCAGGCCATGAAGAAGAACCTGCACCCCGCGTACGGCCCCGTCGTCTTCCGTGACCCGAGCGTCGGGTTCGCGTTCCTCACCCGCTCGACCCTCACCAGCGACAGGACGGTCGAGTGGGAGGACGGTAAGACGTACCCGGTCGTCGACGTGGACGTGTCGTCCGCCAGCCACCCCTTCTACACCGGCCGCGGCCGCATCCTCGACACCGCGGGCCGCGTCGAGCGCTTCAATCAGCGCTACGCGAACCGCCGCAAGTGACGGGCGGCCCCCCGCAGGCATGTACGCGCCTGCGGGGGATCGGCCGGAGGGGGCATGCCTGCGCTACTGCTGGGTAAAAGGTGGTCACCGGCATCGGAGCAGTGGTGATGGCCATGAGTCTCTCTGGAAAGGAACGCCGCATTCTCGCTGAGATCGAGCAGGCCCTTGAGCGAGAGGACCCCGAGCTGGCCAGGCGCGTCGCGGCGATCAACAAGATCGAATCAGACGGGGACTTCCCCCACGCGTATGGTGATCGCCTGCGCAGGTGGGTGCTGGCGCACGTCTGGATGATCTTCACGGCCGGCGCGCTCGTGATCGTCCTGCTCCTGCTCGCCGTACTGACCACCTGACAGCACAGTCGTACTGACCACCTGACAGCACAGTCAGCGCCGCCGGCGCAACAGTGCCAGGTCGGCGGCGGCCACGACGGCCACCGCGGCCGCGATCGCGGCCTCCCAGCGCCAGACCTCCGCCCCCGTGCTCGCGGCAAGCACCGCGAAGAACACCGCCGCCGCCATCCCCAGCACCAGCGCGACCAGGGACAGGATCCGCCGGGTGCGCAGCGGGCTGCGCGCGCTCAGTGGCTCCGTGCCCGCCCGGTTACGCAGCCACATGGTCGATCCCCCTTCCGAACGGTCAGGCGAGGCACCTCAGGGCCGCGACGACGCGCGGGTCGATCCCGTGCGACGCGGGCAGCCGCCCCACCGTGGCCTCCACGAACTCGGGGTACGACAGCGAGGCCGTGACCCCGTTCACGGCGGCCCAGATCTCGTCGGCCGTCTGCTCCACCTGCACCTTGGCCTCCTGTTCGGCCAGCACGAACCGCCCCACCGCCACCCGCCACAGCGTCCGGTCGTCGACCTCGGCGTCGGGGACGGGCGCGCCGACGTCGTCGGCGTGGGTGGCGTACTCGGAGTCGTAGTGGAAGACCTGCCGGCCGCACGGGTAGGGCCCGGCCATGGTGTCGATCAGCCCGCCGGGGCCGAGCTCGCGCATGCGGCGGCGCGTCTCGCCGTTCTGGTCCCGCCACTCCTCCAGCACTTCCGCCACGGGCAGTTGGCGCCGCTGCCGCACCGACCACTCGTTGAAGTCGTTGTAGCCGGACACGCCGGCCTTGGAGAGCCGGGTCAGCAGGTCCTGCACGGTCCCGTCGAGGCAGGCGTGGTTGTACAGCTCCTCGCCCGCCAGATGGCCCAGCACGTCGCGCACCGACCATCCCTCGCACCGGGACGGCCGCTGCCAGCCGGCCTCGTCGAGCCCGCTGAAGAACCGGTCGAGCCGGGCGGCCTCCGCGTCGAAGATGTCGAACGGATTGAAGTGTTTGAGCAGCTCGTCGGCCATACTCCGGACGCTACCCGCTACGTGCCCGCTTTCACGGCCATCGATCCGACGGCGGACCTGACCCGGTCGTACTCGTCGGCGCAGGTGGGCGCCCGCTCGGGCGGGACCCAGCCGCCCTGGGCGATCCGGTCGTATTTGCCGGGGTCGGCGCCGTACAGGAGGCAGGAGAACGTGGCCGACTCGGCCGGCCCCGACAGGTGGTCGATGCCGGAGTGGCCGGCGAGCAGGTGGCGGGCCTCGGCGGCGGCCACCACGCGCTTGGGCGCGTCGGACGCGAGCGTCAGCGCCGCGAACTGGTCGGCCTGCTCCTCGCTGTCGGCCAGGCCGTTCAGCGTGGTCAGGGCGTGGCCGAGCTGGTGGTGGAAGAGCACGGCCAGCGCGCCGTCCATGCGGGCGGACCTGGTACGGGCGTCGGTCTCCTCGGTCTCGGAGATGCCGTCCATCACGTGGCGCACCTTGTCCACCAGCTGGTAGCAGATGGTGATCCGGCGCTCCTCGAGGTCCCAGGTGGACTCCGGCGCGTCGCAGTCACGGGCGACGACCTTGACCGACGCGGGCAGCCGGATCCGGGTCTTGAGCGTGTCGCCGTCCTTGAGGAGCTTTCTGGCCTGTTCGGCGCCCGGCGAGCCCGGCTGCTCGTAGCGTACGGACAGATCGGACGAAGGCGCCGCCCCCAGCGTGCTCGTCATGCTCAGGACGAGGGCGATGAGGGGATGCGGCATACGAGGCTCCTTCGGGGGTCGGTAGATCCACGCAATGCGACTGTCCATGCACGCAAAGCGTGATCCCTAAACCTGAGGGCCCCCGAAAAGCCGGAAGGCCCGGCCCCTGGGAAGGGACCGGGCCTCCGTCTTATGGATTAACGACGCCACCAGCTGCCGTAGACCCGCACGTAGTCCGTGCGGCTCTTGGAGCCGTCGAGCTCGTCGTTGCCGTTGAACACGGCGCGGAAGGTACCGCTCTTGTAGGCGCGGGTCTCGGCGTAGAACTTGCCGCCCCACTTGGTCTTGGCGGAGGCGACCCACTTCCAGCCGCTGGAGCCGTTGGCGCGGAAGTAGACGTCCACCTTCTCGCCGCGGACGCCCTCCCAGCCGTCGTCATCCACCTGGAGACGGCCGGAGAACTCGATCGTACGACCCTTGCGGATCTTGTACGGGTCGGCGGAGAAGCGCGAGATACGCGTCTCGGACTTGCTCTTCTCGAGCTCGACCGAGAAGAACGCCGTGTCCTTCGCGATCTCCTTGCCTGCGGAGTCGAAGGCTACAGCGGTGGCCTGCCACTTGCCCTGGGGGTCCCCCTCGGTGAAGCCGACGGCGAAGCGCCAGCCCTCGAGGTCCTTGACGTCCTTGGCGCGGAGCGTGCGGGCGCCCTCGGGCGCAACGCTGAGCTCGACCTTCTTGACGTCGGAGCTGGCCCCGATGTCGAAGTACGCGGTCGTCTCGGAGCCGGGCTCCACCACGACCGGATTAGGGTCGATGTCGCGGATCTTGAGCTGGGTGTCCACCTTGGTGGCCGCCGAAGCAGTGCTCGCGCCCGACATCAGCATGGCCCCGCCCACAAGGGCGGAAACGATACCAAGTGCGATCTTTCTCATGAGGGTGCTGATTCCTCTCCCCGTATTGACTTGGAGCCGGCTCGGGGTGGCCGACCCCTTTACTACTTTGAGCCACGAGAAGGGGAAAAGGTTGGCTAATGTTACAGAAAATATTTGATCAACCTGGCAACCAGGGGTTATGCGGGAAAAGTACTTGACCGGCTACAGTCTGGCGCATGACCGACGTCTACACGCTCGGCGAGCCCTTGGGGATCGTCTCCAGCGGCCGGGTTCGCCACGAGAGCGAAGCCCGGCTGGACGTGTGCGGGCCCGAGTTCACCCTGGCGATCGCGCTGGCCAGGCTCGGGCACCGCACCGCTTACCTGGGCAAGGTGGGAGATGACGAGCTGGGCGCGAGGGTGCTCACCGCGCTCAGGGGCGAGGGTGTGGACGTCGCGGACATGCGCGTGTCCGAGGGGTTGCGCACGGGCCTGATCCTCAGAGAGACCCGTGTCGGCCGCTCACAGAGAGTGACGCAGTATCGCGCGGGCTCGGCGGGCTCGCGGCTCACTCCGGGCAACGTGCCGATCGACCGGATCGCGGCGTCGAAGATGCTCCACGTGACCGGTCTCACGGCGGGCCTCGGCCGGGACGCGCTCGACGCGGTGCGCACCGCCGTGAGCGCCGCGAAGAACGCCGGGGTGATGGTCTCCTTCTCCGTCGACTACGTGCCCGAGCTGTGGCCGTCGGTACGCGAGGCCGAGGAGGTGCTCGGCGAGCTGGCCTGCGACTCGCACCTGCTCTTCCTCCGCCAGGACGAGCTCGATCTGGTCAAGCCCGCGCTCACGGCGGAGCGCGAGGTCGTGGTGGACCGCGGCGCCAAGGGCGCGAGCGTGCGCGCCGACCGGATGCGCTACGACGTGCAGGGCTGGCAGGTCCCCATCGTGGACACGGCCGGCGCGGGGGAGGCGTTCGCGGCCGGTTACATCAGCGCCGCGCTCGACGGCCTCATCCCCCAGGAACGCCTGCACCGCGGGGCGCTGTTGAGCGCCGCCGCGGTGACGAGCGTCAGTGACTGGCAGGGGTTGCCCACCAGGTCAGAGCTCTAGTTCGTGGTCAGGGTGAAGGTCGAGGTCGTGTTCTTGACGTTCTGGAAGTTGTTCGCGAACCTCAGGTTGTTGATCGTGGCCGACCCGACGGCCGGGCCCTGACCGGGCTCGGGCAGCTCGTTCACCCAGATGCCGAACCCGGACTTGGCGTCGAAGGCGTCGCCGCTCTTCTGCGCCCCGCTGATCGACACGTTCGTGAGGATCGTGTCCTTGACCGGGTTCAGCGGCGCGCTGCCGGAGTAGCCGGTCTGGAACATGATCCCGCTGTACGTCGGGTCCACGATGTCCAGGTTGTTGACGCGGATGCCCTGGAACACCTTGGACGAGGAGAACAGCCACAGCGCCGGGAACGTCTGCTGCCCCCAGAAGTGCCCGCCGGCCCGGACCAGCGAGATGTTGTCGAACGTCGTGGGCGGGCTGGCGCCGAACCCGTTCATCGGGATCCCGAAGTCCAGCGAGCTGATCGTGACGCCCGGGTAGGTCAGCGTGTCCGCGACGTAGATGTTCCTGAACGTGTTGTCGTAGCCGCCGTACACGGCCACGCCCGCGGCCCGCCAGGTGAGCAGCGAGGTCAGGTTCTCGAAGACGTTGCCGGTCTGCTCGCCGGGGTTGTTGTCGGTGGCCGAGAACAGCGCGAAGCTGTCGTCGCCCGTGGCCCTGGCCTCGACGTTGGTGACGTGGTTGCCGGTGCTGCCGTTGGTCATGTTCAGGCCGTCGGCGAACAGGTTGCGGATCCGTGAATTCTTGATCGTGATGTTGTCCGTGTTCGTGCCCCAGTAGAGGCAGATCTGGTGCTCGGCCCAGACGTTGTCGATCGTCATGTTCGCCACGTTCGAGAAGTCGAACACCTTGCCGGGGCCGTCGATGCGCGAGGTGTAGTTGCCGAAGTAGGCGAAGTTCGCGAACGTCGAGCCGTTGGCCGAGGCCTCGGTGCGGAAGCCCACGTCGGTGTTGTCCTGCCCGGCGGGGGAGGAGAACCTGGTGAACCAGGGGCCCGCGCCGACGATCTTGACGGACTTGCCGTACACCTGGAACTTGCTCGACGTCTGGTAGTCGCCCTGCGGCAGGTACACGCCGGTCAGGTTGGCGTCCATGCGGGCCTTGTCGAGCGCGTTCTGCACGTCCTGGTGGGTGAAACCGGTCGGTACGGCGTACTTCGCCGGGTCCGGGTTCGCGACCGGGGTCGCCTGCTCGAAGTCCACGAAGTCGATCGCGTACGTCTGGGTGTTGGCCGAGTCCTTCTGCAGCCTGATCGTGCTGCCCTTGGGCACGGTGGCGCCGAGGAGCACGTTCGCCTCGTCGTAGATGTGCCTGGGCGGCCCCGAGCCGGGGGAGTTGCTCGGGCTGGCCTCGGCGCCGTAGAGCCAGGCGTAGCGGGAGGTCAGGTTGACGGCCTTGAGGAACGAGCCGTTGACGTAGACGTTCAGGGTCGAGCTGAGCCCGCCGCCGCCCGCCGCGTCGGGCATGGAGAAGCGGGTGACCAGGGTGTTCGTGTCCGCCCTGGTGGTGAACTCGACGTACGCGCCGGTCTGGTTGAGCGTCACCGCGCGCCGCCCGGAGGCCTCGCCGGCGATCGTGCCGATGTCCCTGCTCGGGCCCACGCGCGTGGCCCCGCCGCCGATCACGGCGTCCTCGGCCTCGTACGTGTCGTACGGCATGTTCGCGCCGCGGCCCACGAACAGCGGCAGCTCGCTGGTGTTGTTGGCGCGCTTGACGGGCAGCTCGTTGGCGTCGTCGGCGAGCACCGTCCTGACCGTGTACTTGCCGTTGGCCGCGGTCCACGTGCCCAGGCTCACCGGGCTCGTGGTCGCGCCCGCCGCGATGGCGCCGCCGGTCGAGCCCGTCAGGGTCTTGACGACGGTGCCGGAGTCGTTCGTGACGGTGAGCGTGATGCCGTGGGAGGCGCCGCTGGAGGCCACCGTGCCCTGGTTCTTGATCGCCACCGAGAACGTCACCGTGTTGCCCGCGGCCGGGTTCCCCGGCGTCCAGGCGACGGGGGAGGCGACCAGGTCGGCCGTGTCGACCGGCTTCACGGTCAGGGTGCCGGTGGCGGTGTTGTTGGCCTCGTTCAGCTCGACGACCTTGCCGTCCTCGTCCACCTTTGCGGAGAGCTGGTAGGTGCCGGCGTCCCTGGCGCCGATGTTCGCGGACACGGTGGTCGACGCCCCCGCGGCCAGCGCGCCCACGCTCGCGCTGCCGACCTTGGTCGCGCCCGCGTAGAAGTTCACGGAGGTCGCGGCGGCGGCCGCGGTGCCCGCGTTCCTGACCGTGGCCGACAGCGTGACCGCGTCGGTCTCCACCGGCGCGGCCGGGGAGGACGAGAGGTCGCTCACGGTCAGGTCGGGATTGGCCGACGGCGTGCCGAAGATCTGGAACTCGGCCACTTGCCCGCCCGGCGCGCCCGAGTTGGCGGTGATCTGCAGCCGGACGTCGGCGGCCTTGCCGGTCACCGGGATGGTCACCGAGTTCCCCGTGGCCGGGTCGAAGGTGTACGTGGCCGAGGAGACGAGGCTGGTGAAGCCGGCGGCGCTCTGCTCCCGGCCCAGGACCTGGATGGTCTGGGTCCGCCTGGCCCAGACGGGGTCGGGGTTGAGCTTGAGGGTGATCGAGGTCAGGTCGGCGTTGGCGCCGAGTTGCACGGTCAGCGTGCTGGGGTAGGCCGCGCCCTCCCAGTACGTCTGGAGGTTGTCGTCGTTGGCGTTGGCGGCCACGTACGTGTGGGTGTGCGAGGACTCGGTGATCGCCTTGCCGAGCGCCAGGTTGGCGCCGCTCGGCGGCGGGTTGTCCGGCGCGCTGCCCCACACCTCGAACTCGGAGAGCTGGCCCGCGGGCCAGCCGGTGTTCGCGGTGATCTGCAGCCGGACGTAGCGGGCGGTCGCGGCGGCGAAGGTGATCGTCGCGGTCGGGTTGAAGGTGTACGTCGCCGAGGCGACGATCGTGCTGAAGGCGGAGCCGTTCGTGCTGCCCTGGACGGTCAGCGTCTGGGTACGGCCGGGCCAGCCGGACGGCAGCTTCAGCACGAGCTTGTTGACGCTCGCGCTGACGCCGAGGTCGACCTGGACCCATTGCGGAAACGCGTTGTTGGCCGATTCCCAGTAGGTGGCCTGGTTGCCGTCGGTCACGTTGGGAGCGGCGTAGACCTCGGTGAAGCTGCTCGCGGTGGCGGTTCTGCCCGCGGCGAGGTTGGTGTCGGCCGCCGCGTAGGCGGGTGCGGCACGGAATTCGATGGCTACCAGGAATCCGAGGGCTAACGTAAGGGCGGCTAAGAGTGCTCTCATGGGGGTGGCCCTTCCGGGTAAGGCGGATGGCCGAACCATAGGATGTCGAGCAGATAGCCGCAATATTTCGACGAGATTTCGCAAACAGTTGACTGACAAGAATCACTGTGTGCGGTCTTTCCTCGCTGGTCAGGAAGTCGCCCGGGCTGTGGAGACGGCTGTGGGGCGGTGCAAAGCCCTACGTCGGATCGACGTAAGCCGTTGCAAGCGCTTGCGCTGAAGGCCGTATAGTTTGCGCATGACGCGACGACTCGCAGAGGTGGCCAAGAAAGTCGGAGTCAGCGAGGCGACGGTGAGCCGGGTGCTCAACGGCAAGCCCGGGGTCTCCGACGCGACCCGCGAGGCCGTGCTCACCGCCCTCGACGTGCTCGGCTACGAGCGCCCCACCCAGCTGCGCGGTGACCGGGCCCGGCTGGTCGGCCTCGTGCTCCCCGAGCTGCAGAATCCGATCTTCCCCGCCTTCGCGGAGGTGGTCGGAGGCGCGCTGGCCCAGCAGGGGTTCACCTCCGTGCTGTGCACCCGCACGGTCGGCGGCGTCTCCGAGGCCGACTACGTGGACCTGCTGCTCCAGCAGCAGGTCAGCGGCGTCGTCTTCGCCGGCGGCTTCTACGCCCAGGCCGACGCCGCGCACGGGCACTACGAGCTGCTGCACGAGCGCAAGCTGCCGACCGTGCTGGTGAACGCGGCCGTCCAGCACCTCGACTTCCCGCAGGTGTCGTGCGACGACACGGTGGCCGCCGAGATGGCCCTGGCCCACCTGCGCGCGCTCGGCCACGAGCGGGTCGGGATGGTGCTCGGGCCGAAGGACCACATGCCGTCGCGGCGCAAGCTGGAGACGTTCCAGGCGGAGGGCGGGGACCCCGGGCTGGTCGAGCACACGATGTTCTCGCTGGAGGGCGGGCACGCGGCCGCCGCCCGGCTGGTCAAGCGCGGGGTGACCGGCGTGATCTGCGCCAGCGACCTGCTCGCGCTGGGCACGATCAGGGCGGCCCGCCGGGCGGGGCTCACCGTGCCGGGGGACATCTCGGTCATCGGCTTCGACGACTCGGCCCTGATGAACTGCACCGACCCGCCGCTGACCACGGTCCGCCAGCCGATCGACGCCATGGGCCGGGCCGCCGTGGACCTGCTGGTCGCGCAGATCGACAAGGCGGTGGTGCCGGCGGACGAGCTGCTGTTCGAGCCCGAGCTCGTGGTCCGCGCCTCCACCGCCCGCCCCCGCGCGGCGGTCTAGAGGCCTAGCCCAGCCCGTTCCCCCTCTTCCCCTCCTCCCAGGGGGCCTCGGCCGGTGCCCCCTCTCCTCCCCAAGGGACCTCAGCCCGTGCGGTGGGTGAGAGGCGTCGCTACGCAGGCGTAATCCAGTCGTTATCTTGCAATATGCAGTCGAAATATTGCGAACATCCGTCCCCGATCCTATGGTGTGGGCACCTCGCATCAGAAGGGTCAGACCATGCGGAGATCCACTGGGCTCTTGCTCGTGTCCGTGCTCGGCCTCTCAGCCACAGCCTGCGGCTCCAGCAACCCCGCCACCCCGTCAGCCGGCGCCGGCGGCGGCGCCAAGGCCGTGACGATCACGGTGGCCTGCCAGCCCGCCAAGTCCGCGCCGAAGGAACGCCAGGCCTGGGACGACGACGTGGCCACGTTCATGAAGGCGCACCCGGGCGTGACGGTCAAGAGCACGGACCAGCAGCCCTGCTTCGACCCCAAGACGTTCGGCCCCAAGCTGGCGGGCGGCCAGATGGAGACCGTCTTCGTGGTCCCGGTGACGAACTACAACGACGTCATCGGCCAGGGCCAGGCGCTCGACATCACGCAGTACACCAGCACCATCAAGAACTGGAACGACCTGCGCCCCGACGTGCGGGAGATGGTGACCAAGGACGGCAAGGTGTACGGCGTGCCGAACGTCCACTACGGCGTCGGCCTGGTCTACAACCGCGCCCTGTTCACCAAGGCCGGACTCGACCCCGACACCCCGCCCAAGACGTGGGCCGAGGTCCGCGAGGCGGCCAAGAAGATCGGTGCGCTCGGCACCGGCTACGTCGGCTACGGCGAGTACTCGGGTGGCAACACCGGCGGCTGGCACTTCACCCAGGCCATCTACGGCCGCGGCGGCAGCATCCTGACCCCCGACAACAAGAAGGCCGCGTTCAACTCGCCCGAGGGCAAGGCCGTCCTGCAGAACCTGCACGACATGCGCTGGGTGGACAACAGCATGGGCAACAAGCTCCTGGTCGGCTGGGAGTCGCTCATGATGGCCATGGGCAGCGGCAAGGTCGGCATGATGCTGGGCGCGCCCGACGTCGTCACCGACGTGGTCACCAAGTTCAAGGGCAACGTCGCCGACTACGGCATCACCGGCTTCCCCGAGGCCAAGGCGTCGCTGAGCGGCGGCGAAGCGTTCATGATCAACCCGAAGGCCACCCCCGAGGAGGCCAAGGCGGGCCTGGAGTGGGTCGACTTCCGCTACAACACCGTCGGCAAGGGCCGCTTCGACTTCGCCCGCGGCAAGGCCATCGGCAACCCGGTCGGCGTGCCCGACAACGCCGTCTACGGCGACTCGGCGACGGGCAAGGCCATCCAGGCCGACCGCGAGAAGAACGCCTCGCTGCCGGTCACGAACTACGCGCCGTACGTGCAGGCCGCCGCGACGATCCCGCCGAAGGCCGAGCCGGTGCACGCGCAGGAGCTGTACGCCATCCTCGACGTGGTCATGTCGGGCGTGCTGAGCCGTAAGGACGCCGGCGTCGACCAGCTCCTGTCGGACGCCGAGACCAAGGCGAACTCCATGCTGGCGGCCAAGGGCTGACCTTGATGGGAATCTTGCGGCGCAACCTGACGGCCTACGGGTTCCTCTGCGCGGCCCTGATCTGTTTCACGGTGTTCGCCTGGTATCCGATGGTCAGGGAGTTCATTCTGAGCTTCCAGAAGACCGACCTGATCAACCCGCCCACCTGGGTGGGGCTGGACAACTTCAAGGCGGCGGTCCAGGACCCGGCCTTCGGCGAGGCCTGGCTGAACACCGTGGAGTTCACGCTGCTCGCGCTGCTGTGCGGCTACGCCGTGCCGTTCGTCGTCGCGCTCGTCCTCAACGAGCTGCGCCACGCCCGGGCCTACCTGCGGTTCGTGGTCTACCTGCCGGTCATGCTGCCGCCGATCGTGGCGGTGCTGCTGTTCAGGTGGTTCTACGATCCGGGGCCCGGGCTGTTCAACCAGGTCCTGGACTTCTTCCACCTGCCGCCGCTGGCCTGGCTGGACTCGTCGTCGACCGCCCTGATCTCCCTGGTCCTCGTCTCGACCTGGATGAACATGGGCAGCGCGACGCTGATCTACCTGGCGGCGCTGCAGAACATCCCGCCCGAGCTGTACGAGGCCGCCGAGCTCGACGGGGCCGGGATCTTCAAGCGGATCAGGCACGTCACGATCCCGCAGACCCGGCTGATCCTGCTGCTCATGCTGATGCTGCAGATCGTGGCGACCATGCAGGTGTTCATCGAGCCGTACATGCTGACCGGCGGCGGCCCGGAGAACGCGACCGTGAGCGTCGCGTACCTCATGTACCAGTTCGCGTTCTCGCAGATGAACTACGGCCAGGCAGGCGCGCTCGGCATGCTGCTCATGCTCGCGCTCCTCGTCTTCGCGGCCTTCCAGCTCAGGACGACCCGTGAGGACAGGGCATGACGGCGACCGAACACAGGCGGGCCCCGGTGTCCGAGCCGCCCGGCGGCGCCAGGCCGAAGCGCCGGCGAAGGCCGCCGAAACCGATCCAGGTGCAGTTCCGCACGATCGTCTCGCCGCACCAGCTCAACAGCAGGTGGGGCCGGCGGATCTACTGGCTGGTGCTGATCGCCGTCATCGTGGTCTTCACGCTGGCCTTCGTCTTCCCGCTCTACTGGATGATCACCGGCGCCATGAAGACGCCGGAGGAGATCGCCCAGATGCCGCCGTCGCTCGTCCCGGCCGACCCGTCGCTGGAGGCGTTCTTCGAGGCCTGGGACTTGTTCGACATCGGCACGCTGCTGGCGAACACCGCGTACTACTCGCTGGGCGCGTGGCTGTTCTCCATGGCGGTGGACGTCTCGGCGGCGTACGCGCTGTCGAAGCTGCGCCCGATGTTCGGCAACGTGATCCTCGGCGCGATGCTGGCCACGCTGATGATCCCACCCATGGTCATCCTCATCCCGCTCTACGTCACGATCGTGGACCTGGGGCTGCTCAACAACGCCTGGGGGCTGTGGTTCCCGGCGGCGGCGAACGGCTTCAACATCTTCCTGCTCAAGCGGTTCTTCGACTCGATCCCGCGGGAGCTGATCGAGGCGGCGCAGATCGACGGCGCGGGCCCGCTGCGGGTGCTGTGGTCGGTCGTGCTGCCGGTCTCCAGGCCGATCCTGGGAGTGGTCTCCATCTTCACGATCGTCACCGCGTTCAAGGACTTCGTCCTGCCGCTGCTGGTCATGACCGACAGCGAGAAGATGACGATCAGCGTGGGCCTGTCGCAGACGGCGGGCGCGGTGACCCAGAACCAGATCATGGGCGGCCTGGTCATCGCCAGTATCCCCATGATCATCGTCTTCTTCGTCTTCCAACGACACATCATGGCGGGGCTCACCGCCGGAAGCATCAAGGGATAAGCGCATGTCGCAAACGTGGTGGCGGGGGGCCGCGATCTACCAGGTCTACCTGCGTAGTTTCGCCGACGGGAACGGTGACGGGATCGGCGATCTGGCCGGCCTGCGCTCCCGCCTGCCGTATCTGAAGGATCTCGGGATCGACGCCATCTGGCTGAACCCGTGGTACCCGTCGCCGATGGCCGACGGGGGCTACGACGTGGCCGACTACCGCGACATCGAGCCGGTCTTCGGCACGCTGTCCGAGGCCGAGCGGTTCATCGAGGAGGCGCACGAGCTCGACATCAAGGTCATCATCGACGTGGTGCCGAACCACAGCTCCACGGAGAGCGCCTGGTTCAAGGAGGCGCTGGAGAACCCCGCGGCGCGGGACCGCTTCTGGTTCGCCGACGAGCCGCTGAACGACTGGCAGTCCATCTTCGGCGGCGCGGCCTGGACCCAGGTCCCCGACGGCCAGTGGTACCTCCACCTGTTCGCCCCGGAGCAGCCGGACTTCAACTGGACCAATCCCGAGGTCCACCAGGAGTTCGAGGACGTGTTGCGGTTCTGGTTCGACCGCGGCGTGGACGGCGTGCGCATCGACTCCGCCGCCCTGCTGATCAAGTCGGACACGAAGTACGAAGACCTCGACGAGGTCCACGACGTCTACCGTCGGTGGCGCGAGGTGGCCGACGAGTACGGCGAGCGCATCCTGATCGGGGAGGTCTGGCTCCCCGACCAGGAGCGTTTCGCACGCTACCTGCGGCCCGACGAGCTCCACACGGCCTTCAACTTCGACTTCCTGTCCTGCCCGTGGGACCCGGCCGAACTGCGCAGGGTCATCGACCTGACCCTCGCCACCCACACCCCCATCGGCGCCCCGCCGACGTGGGTGCTGTCGAACCACGACGTGACGCGCCCGGTCACCCGGTACGGCCGCGCCGACACCACGTTCGCGCACGGGGGCCGCCTCCACGGCACCCCGTCCGACCTGGAGCTGGGCTACCGGCGGGCCAGGGCGGCGGCCCTGCTGGCCATGGCGCTCCCCGGCTCCGTGTACGTCTACCAGGGCGAGGAGCTGGGCCTCCCCGAGGTCGAGGATCTCGCGGACGGGCTCCGCCAGGACCCGATGTACGCCAGGTCGGGTGGCACGAACCCGGGCAGGGACGGCTGCCGCGTCCCCCTGCCGTGGTCGGGCGAGGAGCCCCCGTTCGGCTTCGGCGCGGGAACGCCGTGGCTGCCGCAGCCGGAGGGCTGGCGCAAGCTGACCGCCGAGGCCCAGCGCACGGACCTGGGCTCGATGCACAACCTCTACCAGACGGCCCTGGGCCTGCGCCGCGACCTGCTGGGGGACGGCACGTTGACCTGGCTCCCGACAGGCGGCGAGGTCCTGGCCTTCACCAGGGACTCGGGCCTGACGAGCGTCACCAACCTGGGCCCCGACCCGGTGCCGCTACCCGCGGGCCGGCTCCTCCTGGCCAGCGGCGCCCTGGAGGACGGCGCCCTGCCCGCCGACACCACGGCCTGGCTCACGCGGGACTGACCGCAGCGCCACCAGCCCGGCGGCGGCCAGCGCGAGGCACAGCCACGCGAACCAGTCGCCGAACCGGGCGTACACGGTGGGGCCCGGGCCCGGGGGCACGTCGGCGAAGGCCGTGACGAACGGCTGCCGCGTGCCCTCGGTGTCCCGCTCGGCCAGCACCCGGCCCCAGGGGTCCGAGATCATCGGCGTGCCCCACTGCGCCGCCCAGGCCACCGAGAGTCCGGTCTCCACGCCGCGCAGCAGCCCCATCCGGCTGTGTTGCCAGCCGTTGCCGAACTCGTCGGCGGCCGGCACCGCCATCAGCCGCGCCCCGGCGCGGGCGTAGTCGCGGATCGGCGCGGGGAAGTTGAGGTCCATGCAGTTGGCCAGCCCGACGTGGTCACGCGCGAAGACGAGCTGGTCCCCGCGCCGGAACGGCTCCCCGGGCGCGAAGTGCCACTTCGTGTAGTAGACCGGCGCGAGTCCGCCTGCCGGGAGGTCCACCGAGTAGTTGTACTTGATCTCCGGGGTCGTGTGGACGACCCCGATCACCACGTCGATGTTCCGATCGCGGGCGATCTCGCGCAGCGGCGCGAGCGCCGGGCCCAGGCTCGCCTCGTCCGTGCCCAGCGTGCCCTCGGGGAGGACTACCGTGCTGGTCCCCGCGGGCAGCTCGGCGATCTCTTTGACGTACTCGCCGACCAGGGCCTTGCCCGCCGGGCTCGCCGCGTCGGGCGCCCACTGGTAGCGGGTGGCCGACAGCACCGCCACCTGCCGCCAGGCGGTAGAGTCCGCGCCGGCCAGCCGCACGGCCCCGAAGACGAGCACGAGCAGGCACGCCGCCGCCCCGAGCACGCCGGTACGCAGCCACGCCGCCGCGGCCACCCCCGGCCACAGCATCGCCGCCAACGTGGTCGGCGCCAGCAGCACCACGTACTCCACGCCCCAGGCGCCGGTCACCGAGGCGATCTGGGTCACCACGGGCACGTCGGCCACGGACGTGGCAAGCGGCCAGATGATGCCCGTCGGGTTGGCCAGCACGGTCAGGTACATGAACGCCACCCACACGGCGGGCGGCGCGGTGGCGGCGAGCATGGTCAGCCCGCGCCGGGCGAGCGCCCTGAAGAGCCAGACCACCAGCCCGAACAGCAGCGAGCAGCCGACGATGATGCCGATCCCGATGGGCTGCGGCACCGACGGGGTGCGCAGGAAGAAGTCGAGCTGGTTCGTCATTCCCGCCAGGAAGGCCAGGAACGCGAGGATGAACGTCGCCCGGCCGCTCGCCCGTGACGCCAGGAGCAGCATCGGCAGCGGCGCGAGCCAGGTCAGCGCGGGGGTCGGCGCGAAACCCGTACCGAAATAGAAAAGCACCGCGGATAAAAGCGGAGCGGCTGCTCTGAGCATCATGTATACACCGTAAACAGCAAGGTATACGGTGTCAACAAAAGACGATCAGGTGACGCACATGCACGTGACGAACACGTCCACCAGCGTCCGTACGGCCTGCCGCCGGTCGTCACGCCGCCAGACGACGGCCAGCCTGCTCGGCGGCAGCCCCGCCACGGGCCTGCTGACCACGTCGTCGCGCCGGTAGAGCTCGGCGTTCCCGGCCGAGACCAGCACCACGGCCCGCCCCGACGCGACCAGCTCAAGCGCCTCCTCGGCCGTCTCCGCCTCCGCCCCCACCACGGCGGGCGCCGCCCGTTGGTCGTCGGCCAGCCAGAAGGCCCGCATGGGCCCGGCGGAGACCGGCATCGCCACGAACGCCTCCCCGGCCAGGTCGGCGAGCGTGACCTCGGGGCGGGCGGCCAGCGGATGGGCGGCGGGCAGCGCCACCCAGCGCTCCTCCGTGCTGACCACCGTCCAGTCGTAGTCGTGGCCGGGCACGGGCAGCCACGCGACGGCCACGTCGACCTGGCCGTCGCCCAGCCCCACGGTGGGGTCGCTCCACGGCACCTGCCGGAAGCGCAGGTCCCAGCCGGGCAGCGCGGAGGAGATGGACGGCACGAGCCCGCGCCCGATCCGCGTCTGGAACCCCACGACCAGCGTCCGCTCCGCGCGCGCCGCCACCACCGCCCGCTGCGCGCCCTCCCACTGCTCGATGATCCGCCGGGCCTCGGGCAGCAGCGCCGCCCCCGCCGCCGTCAACGCCACGGTACGGCGGTCGCGCTCGAACAGCTTGGCCCGCAGCGACAGCTCCAGCTGCCTGATCTGCCTGCTCAGCGAGGGCTGCGAGATGAAGAGCCGCTCGGCCGCCGCCCGGGTGAAGCTGAGCTCTTCGGCGACCGCCACGAAATACCTGAGATCCCGAATATGGGCATCCATAGCAAAAAGCTATAACAGCCGGTCTTGGACGAGTGAGGGAGCCGAGACCCACGATGGAGCGCATGAGAGATTTGTCGGGAAAAACGGCATTGGTAACCGGAGCTTCGCGCGGGATCGGGCGGGCCATCGCCGAGCGCCTGGCCGCCGACGGGGCCCGGGTGATCGTCCATTACGCCAGCAACGACGACCTGGCCAAGGAGACGGTGGCCGCGATCGAGGGCGTGGGTGGGCAGGCGTACGCGGTGAAGGCGGCGTTCGAGGACGGCGTGGACGCGTTGTTCGAGGGCCTCCGGGGGGAGCGGCTGGACATCCTGGTCAACAACGCCGCCATCCTCGCCGGGGTGCTGGGCACGGTGAGCGAGGAGCAGTTCGACCGGGTCTTCGCGGTGAACGTACGGGCGCCGTACTTCATCATCGAACGCGCCCTCCCGCTCCTGAACGACGGCGGCCGGATCATCAACATCTCCTCGGCCGTCGTCCGCATCGCCCTCCCGGACCTCGTCTACTCGATGACCAAGGGAGCCCTGGACACGCTGGGCTTCAGCCTGGCGCCCCTCCTCGGCGACCGGAACATCACCGTGAACACCGTCTCCCCGGGCGTCACGGAGACGGACATGAACGCCTGGCTCCGCGCGGACGACGGCACCGCCGAGCGCGCGGTCACCGAGGTGACCGCGCTGGGCCGCATCGGCCGCCCGCAGGACATCGCGGACGCCGTGGCGCTGCTCGCGAGCGAGGAGTCCCGGTGGATCACCGGTCACGTCCTGGACGTCACCGGCGGCTACTTCCTCGGCCCGCGCGGCGGCGTGATCCCGGTCTAGCGGGGAGCGCTCTAGCGGGTGGCGCCGCTGGGGTCCCGGAGCCACGCCTCCAGCGTCGCGCGGGCGTCGGCGGCCCCGGTGGGCAGCCGCAGCCCCCTGAGGAGCATCCACAGCGTCCCCTGCAGGGCCCGCGCCGCCAGGAACTCCCGCAGCCCGGGATCGTCGGGATCGTGCCCATAGGCCCGGACGGCCGCCCGGCCGTCGAGCCGCTGCGTGCGCAGCAGGCAGGCCAGGTCCCACTCGACGGGCGCGGCCATGCTCTCCTCGAAGTCGTTCCAGAGCAGCCCGGCGGGGGTGGCGAGGAGGTTGCCGGGATGCGCGTCGCCGTGGACGGCCTGCGCCGTGCGGCCCGCCAGCCGTTCGGCCAGGCCCGCGTGCGCGTCCCGCAGCCGTGCCAGCACGTCAGGCGGGACCTCCCCGTCGAGCAGTTCCAGCAGCCGCACCGGCTCGTCGAGCACCGGCCCGAGATAGGGCAGCTCGCCGGGAAAGCCCCGCAGCGCCTCGTGCAGCTCAGCGAGCGCCCGCCCGGCCGTCTCCGGGCCCGTCCGATGGCCGGGATCGTGCTCGACGTGCTTCCAGAAGGAGACCGCGACCCCGTCACGCAGATGCGGCCCGGCAGGCAGCAGGTCGCTCGGCGGCACGACCGGCACGCCCTGCCCGTGCAGGTAGGACACGACGTCCAGCTCCCGCCGCAACGCGTCGGCGGGCCGCGCCCGCCCCAGCGCGGTAACCGTCGGCACCCGCGCCACGATCGGCGCCGGGCGCAGGTGGACCCGGAGGTTGAACGAGTCGTTGAGGACCACCGGATCCGCCACCCGGATGCCGTGCTCCTCGGCCAGGGAGACGGCGGTGGCCACGGCGGGGATCATCTAAGCGGACTCCCTGATCACCAGCTCCGTGGGCATGATCACCGGCTCGGCCGGTCCGCCCTCGAACAGCCCGAGCAGAAGCCCGACCATGGCCGCCGCCTGCTCGGCCACCGGGTGCCTGAGCGTGGTCAGCGGCGGTTCGGTGTATTTCGCCGCCTCGATGTCGTCGAAGCCCACCACCGCCACGTCGTCGGGCACCCGGCGCCCGGACTGGCGGAGTGACTGCAGGGCGCCGACGGCCATCAGGTCGTTGGCCACGAACACGGCGTCCAGGTCGGGGTCGTCGCGCAGGAGCTGCCGCATCGCGACCGCGCCCGACTCCCGCGTGAAGTCGCCGATCGCCACGATCGACCTGAGGTCGGAGTCGCGCAGCACGTTGCGGTAGCCGGCCAGGCGGTCCTGGCCGCCGATCATGTCCTGCGGGCCCGCGATCGTGGCGATCCTGCGCCGTCCCGTCTCCACCAGGTGCCGGACCCCGATCTCCGCTCCGCCGACGTTGTCGTTGTCGACGTACGGGATGTCCACGGGAACGGCGGGCCGCCCGTAGGAGACCACGGGGACGCGCAGGCGCGACAGCGCGGCCGGCAGCGGGTCGGCGCCGTGCATGGAGATCAGCATGACCCCGTCGACGTGCCCGCCCGCGATGTAACGCTCTACCCGGGCGTGGCTCTTGGCGGAGGAGGCCAGCATGAGCACGACCTGCTTGTTCACCGCTTCGAGCGCCACGGACGCCGACCTGATCGCCGTGGAGAACATCGGGTCCTCGGAGAAGACCCGGGTGCCCGGCTCGCTGACGACCAGGGCGATCGAGTCGGTGCGCTGGGTGACCAGGCTGCGCGCGGCCGAGTTGGGCACGTAGCCCAGCTCGTCGATCGCGCGCTGCACGGCGTCGCGGATATGGGGCGCCACCGTCGTCTGGCCGTTGACGACCCGGGAGGCGGTGGCGCGCGAGACCCCCGCCCGGGCGGCGACCGCCTCGAGGGTCGGGCGTCTCATGACTGCACCAAGTGGGAGAGCACGGAAAAAATCTACAGGCCGTTCCTGGTGATGACGTCTCTGTACCAGAGAGCGCTGTCCTTGAGGATCCTGGCCTGGGTCGCGTAGTCGACGTGCACGATGCCGAACCGGCGCCGGTAGCCCTCGGCCCACTCGAAGTTGTCGAGCAGCGACCAGACCAGATATCCGCGCAGGTCCGCGCCCGCCCCGATGGCCCGGTGCACCTCGCGCAGGTGACCTTCCAGGTACGCCACCCGCTCGTCGTCGTGCACCCGGCCGTCCGCCACGACGTCGTCGAAGGCCGCGCCGTTCTCCGTGACCATGAGGCCGACCTGCGGATAGTCCTGCGAGAGCCGTACGAGGAGCCGGGACAGGCCGTCCGGCACGATCGGCCAGCCCATCGCGGTCGTCGGCGCGTCCGCCGCCGCGAACCTGACGTCCTCCGAGCCCGGCCACGCCGCGTCGGCCGGCAGCCCCGGGCCCGACTCGACCACGCACGGGTTGTAGTAGTTGACGCCGACCAGGTCGATCGGCGCGTTGATGAGCGCGAGGTCGCCGTCCAGGATGTGCTCCGTCCCGCCGTTGCGCGCCGCCGCCTCCAGGATCTCCGGCGGGTACGTGCCGTGCACCGCCGGGTCGAGGAACTGCCTGGTCAGCAGCGCGTGGACGCGGTCGGCGACGGCCGCGTCCGCCTCGCCGGCCACCGCCGAAGGGTCGTTGACCTGGGCGGGGGTGAGCACCGGGGAGGAGTTGACCACCAGCATGAGGCTGCGCGCGCCGGACTCGCGCAGCCGCCGCGCGGCCAGCCCGTGGCCGAGCAGCAGGTGGTGCGCCGAGCGCAGGGCGTCGGCCGGGTCGCGGCGGCCCGGCGCGTGCACGCCGTTGCCGTAGCCGAGGAAGGCCGACACCCATGGCTCGTTGATCGTGGTCCAGTCGCCCACCCGGTCGCCGAGCCGGTCGTGGACGGCCTGGGCGTAGTCGGCGAACCGGTACGCCGTATCGCGATTTGTCCACCCACCACGGTCTTCGAGGGCTTGGGGAAGATCCCAGTGATAAAGCGTGACATAAGGCGAAATTTCGGCGGCGAGTAGC
This sequence comes from Nonomuraea sp. NPDC003709, assembly GCF_040610775.1. Taxonomy (NCBI): domain Bacteria; kingdom Bacillati; phylum Actinomycetota; class Actinomycetes; order Streptosporangiales; family Streptosporangiaceae; genus Nonomuraea; species Nonomuraea sp. NPDC003709. The sequence goes on from NZ_JBEXMW010000001.1 coordinate 823,201, forward strand.
TCGTCCACGAGCCGGTCATAGAACGCCAGCCCGCGCGGGTTGACCGGACCCGCGCCGTCCGGCTGGACGCGCGGCCACGCGACCGAGAACCGGTAGGCCCCCAGCCGCAGCTCGCGCATCAGCCCGACGTCCTCGCGGTAGCGGTGGTAGTGGTCGCAGGCCACGTCGCCGGTGTCGTCGTCCGCCACGTTCCCGGGGGTGTGGGAGAAGGTGTCCCAGATCGACTGGCCCCGCCCGTCCTCCTTGACCGCCCCCTCGATCTGGTACGAGGCCGTCGCGGCACCCCAGACGAACTCCTCGGGAAAGATCATCCCTTAACAGCTCCTTGCATGATTCCACCGATGATTTGCCTGCCGAACAGGGCGAAGACGGCCACGAGCGGGAGCGTGCCGATCGCCGTCCCGGCCAGCCCGAGCACGTAGTCGTTGACGTACCCGCTGGCCAGCGTGGACAGCGCCACCTGGACCGTCGGGTTGTCCGGGTTGAGCACGACCAGCGGCCAGAAGTAGTCGTTCCAGGCCGACATGAACGTCAGCATGCCGAGCACCGCCGCCGCCGGACGGGCGGCGGGCAGCACGACGTGCCAGAACAGTCCCCACGTCGAGCACCCGTCCACCCGGCCCGCCTCCAGCAGTTCGGTGGGCAGGGCCCGCGACAGGTACTGGGTCATGAAGAACACGCCGAACGCGTTGACCAGCGCCGGGACGATCAGCGCGTAGGTGGTGCCGGTCCACTCCAGCTTCACCATGAGCATGTAGAGCGGGATGATGCCGAGCTGCGCCGGGACCATCATGGTGGCCACGGTGATCACGAGCATGACGTTCCTGCCCCTGAACTTCAGCTTGGCGAAGGCGAACCCGGCCAGCGTCGAGAAGAACATCACCGCGATCGAGATCGACCCCGCCACGATGACGGAGTTGAGCAGCGCGAGCCCGAAGGGAACGGTGTCGAAGACCCGGGAGACGTTGGCGAAGAAGTTGCCGCCGGGGATCAGCGGCGGCGGCACCTGGCCCAGCGCCGAGTTGTGCCGGGAGGCCACCACGACGCTGTAGTAGAGCGGGAAGGCCGAGAAGAAGGCCACCGCGGTCAGGGTCAGATAACGCAGCCTCATATCAGGCCCCCTCTCACCCTGCGGGTGATCAGGAAGTTGACCAGCGCGACGATCACCACGGCCAGGAACATCAGCCAGGACGCGGCCGAGGCGTAGCCGAAGTCGAACGTCGAGTTCGCGAAGCCCTGCTCGTAGACGAACAGCGCCAGGGTCTGGAACTGCCGGTCGGGCCCGCCGGTGGCGATGCCGCCCCCGCCGCCGCTGCTCTGCCCGAACAGCAGGGGCTCGGCGATGATCTGCATGGCGCCGATCGTCGAGACGATGACCACGAAGACGATCGTCGGCCTGATCATCGGGATCGTGATCCTGCGGAGCTGGGTGAAGCCGCTGGCGCCGTCGATGGTGGCGGCCTCGTACAGCTCGCGCGGCACGGCCTGCATGGCGGCCAGGAAGATCAGCGCGTTGTAGCCGGTCCAGCGCCACATGATCATCACGGAGAGCGCGAGGTGCGAGGTCGCGGTGCCGGCCGCCCAGTCGATGCTGCCGACCCCGAACCACGAGAGCACCCAGTTGATCAGCCCGAAGTCCCGGCCGAAGAGCTGGCTGAAGATGACCACGACGGCCACCACGCTCGTGACGTTCGGCAGCAGCAGCGCGACCCGGAACAGCGTCTGGAACCGCAGCCGCCGGTTGAGCAGGTGCGCCAGCCAGATGGCCAGCATGAGCTGCGGCACGGTCGAGAGCACGCCGATGGACAGGGTGTTGAACGTGGCGTTCCAGAAGTACCCGTCACTGAGCAGCGTCGAGTAGTTGTCCAGCCCGATGAACGTCTGGGTCTCCGACAGCAGCGACCACTCGTGCAGGCTCACCCAGGCCGTGTAGACCAGCGGGAACAGCCCGAAGGCGCAGAAGAGCAGGAAGAACGGCGCCACGTAGGCGTACGGCGACACCCTCAGGTCGAGGGTGTGCCGCACGCTGCGCCTACGCCGTCGCGAGACCGCGAGGGGAAGGGAGCTCATTTGATCTTCTTGACGTCCTCGAGCACCTGGGTCCACGCCTCGTCGGGCGACTGCTTGCCCTGCTCCACGCGGCCGAGGCCGTTGCCGACGGCCGTGCGCACGTCGGCCTCCTTGGGGCCGAGGTGCTGCGGCTTGAGCGCTTTGGCGGCGTCAGAGTAGATCTTGCCGATGGGGGCGTCGCCGAAGAACGGCTTGGTGAAGTTCTGGATCGACGGGTCGTCGTAGAGGGCCGGGATCGACGGGAACGTCCCCTCCTCCTTGAACACCTTGGCCTGGTTGTCCTTGGAGGTCAGGAAGTCGATCAGCTCGGCCGCCTCCTTCGGGTGCTTGCTCTGCTTGGGCACCATGAGGTGCGAGCCGCCGCTGTTGCCGGAGCCGCCGGGCACGGTCGCGATGTCCCACTTGCCGGCCGAGTCCTTGGCCTGCTCCTGGATGAAGCCGGTCATCCAGGCCGGGCAGATGATCGTGGCGAACGAGCCCTTGGCGAAGCCGGTGTTCCACGGCGGCGTGAAGGCCGCCAGCTTGGCGGTCAGGCCCTCCTGGGTGAGCTGGTTGGACAGGTCCCAGGCCTTCTTCACGTCGGGGTTCGAGGCCACGATGATGTTGTCCTGGGCGTCGTACAGGCCGGTGGGCGCCTGGTTGACCATCGCGCGGAAGATCTCGCCGGGGGAGTCGACGAACTTGGCGCCCGCCACGTTCGCCGCGCCGAACTTCTTGCCGGTCGCGATGTACTGCTCCCACGTCGGCCAGAGGGCGGCCACCTCGGTCCGGTCGGTCGGCAGCCCGGCCTTCTTGAACAGGTCCTTGCGGTAGCACATGGCCAGGCCGCCCACGTCGGTGCCGAGGCCGAGCACCTGCGTGCCGTCCTTGCTCAGGCCCTGTTGCCACTTCCAGTCGAGGTAGTCGGGCTGCCGCTTGTCCAGCCCGTACTGCTTGAGATCGACGAACTTGCCCGGCTGGGCGGTGAACGTGCTGATGTAGCCGACCTCGACCGCCTCGATGTCACCCGCGCCGGCGTTCGTGGCCAGCCGCTTGACGAGGTTGCTGTGGTGGTCGTTGAACTGCGTGACGTTCTCGACGATCTCGATGTCGGGGTGGGTCTTCTTGTACTCCTCGTAGAGCGGTTTGAAGCCGAAGTCGCCGAAGAGGCCGACGGTGAGCTTGATCTTCTCTCCCGGCTTGGCGCTCTCCGTGGCGGTGCTCCCGCCGCCGCCTCCGCCGCCGCAGGCCGTCGCCAGGGCGAGCAGGGACGCGGTGATCAAGGGCATGGCGAATCGCCGGACGCGAGGGGTCATGGAACCCTCCTGGGTCGGTGCTTGCGAGGTATGTGAGAGAGCGCTCTCTCAAGAGATTCGCGGCGATAACACCGGCCTGTCAACGGGGGCTAAATAACGATCCGGCTTAGCGAGAGAGCGCGTTCACGCGTTGAGCGCGCGGCCGGCCATGCGGGCGTACATGCGGCCGGGGCTCGGGGCCTCGGTGAGGAAGCCGGGCAGTACGGGCAGCTCGACGACGAACGGGTCGAGCCGCTCGTACAGCTCGTTCGCGTCGGCGGGCCGGTCGTCCGGCAGCTTCTCCAGCAGCTGCGACAGCAGCGCGTCCAGCTCGGGGGGCAGCCCGGGGATGGCCGGCGGGCGCTCCTTGACCTGCTTCTCGAAGACCATGTAGTCGGTGGGCCCGGTGAACAGCTGCTGCCCGGTCAGCATCTCGTGCAGCACGCAGCCGAGCGAGTAGAGGTCGCTGCGCGGCTCGGCGACGCCGTGCTTGATCTGCTCGGGAGCCATGTACGCCGGCGTGCCGAGGATCTGCCCGATCCTCGTGAACGTGGTGACCTCGGCGTCCCGGAGCATGGCCAGCCCGAAGTCGAGCACCTTCACGCTGCCGTCGGGGCAGAGCATGAGGTTCGTGGGCTTGAGGTCGCGGTGGCAGATCGCCAGGGCGTGGGCCGCCGACAGCACGGCACACGCTTGGGCCGCGATCGCGGCGGCCCAGCAGACGGGCAGCGGGCCATGCTCGCTGACCACGTCGGCCACCGTGACGCCCTCGATGAACTGCATCACCTGGTAGAGCCGCTGCTCGTGGGTGCCGAAGTCGTAGAGCACCGGCGCGCCCGGATGCTCGAGCCGGGCCAGGATGCGGGCCTCGCGGATGAACCTGCGCTCCAGCTCGTGATCGTGCCCGCTGGGCAGCCTGAGCAGCTTCACCGCCACCCGGCGGTCCAGGTGGCGGTCGTGGCCCGCGTAGACGGCACCCATGCCGCCTTGCCCGAGAGGGAGGTCGTCGAGCACATAGCGGTCGCCGATGACCATTCGCCCCTCCCCGCAGCCTTCCGGGAAAAAACTACACCGTCACGCGACGGAGTGCCGTCGGCTCACGGGTTGAGGCCATGGACCGGGGGATGCAGGTGGCCGTCGGCGAGGCCGTCGAGGCCCAGCCTGATCAGCGCCTGCCCCAGCGTCGAGGTCTCGCGGATGGCGTCTTCGAGCACGGCGAGCTGCCGGAAGGCGTCGCCGTACGCCTTCTGCTCCTTCAGCGACAGGCGCGGCAGCCGGGTGCGGCGCACGTCGAACCTGCTGGAGCCGGTGGTCGCCCGGCCGCCGGCGGCCCGCAGGAAGCCCGCCAGGAAGTCGGGGTCGAGCCGGCGCGCGTCCACCCGGTAGAGCGTCAGATGGGGCCCCAGCACCGCGCCGCCGCCGGCCATCACGCGAACGCTGGAGTAGGAGGCCACCACGTCACCCGGGCGGATCGCGATCAGGCCCTGCTGCATGGTGGTGGAGCCGGACGGCGGCGTGCCGTTGAGCACGTCGTCGGAGGTCAGCACGGGCACCTCGCCGCCGTCCGCGGCCATCTTGGGCGGAGCCTGCGACGTGGCCACCAGACCTTCCTTGATCAGGTCGCCCAGCGTGGTCGCGGGCTGGTCGAGCGGCTGCTCCAGGACCTTCAGGTCGGGCGGGGCCGAGGCGGCGGCCATGAAGCGGTCGCGGGCCTCGGCGTACGCCTTGCCGACGTCGTCGCGCCGCTGGTGGCGGGCCGGGGTCATGTCGACCTCGTCGGCCAGCAGGTCGATGATGCGTACGGTCTGGTCGGAACGGTCCTCCAGATACGCCTCCCAGGCCGGCTCGACGCTCGCCAGGTCGGCCGTGGCGTCGAGGATCAGCACCTCGGACGGCGGCCGCTCGCCCGCCGCCGGCCGGCGCAGCAGCCAGAGGTCCGACCCCGGCAGCGCGATGACGGCCCGCAGGGCGCCCGCGCGCAGCAGGTTGGCCCGGATGCGGCGGCCCGCCTTGCGGCTGGCGGCGGCCGGGGGCATGAGGATGGCGACCAGGCCGCGCGGCTTGACGTGGGTGAGGCAGTGCTGCACCCAGGCCAGCTCCGGCTCGCCGCGCGGCGGCAGGCCGTACTCCCAGCGCGGGTCGCCGGTCAGCTCCTCGTAGCCCCAGGCCCGCTCGTTGAACGGCGGGTCGCACACCACGGCGTCGGCCCGCTCGCCGGCGAAACCGTCGTCGCGCATCGAGTCGCCGGCCACGACCTCGGCCTCGATGCCGCGCAGCCGGAGCCGGGAGGCGGTGATGGCCGCCGAGGTCTCGCTGAGCTCCTGCCCGAGCATCCTGGCCGCCCCCGGCTCCGCCTGGGCATGCTGGTCGTGGGTGGGGGCGAGGAGCAGCGTGCCGACGCCGCAGGCCGGGTCGAGGATCGTCGAGCCGCCCGGCCGTACGAGGCTGACCATGAGCCCGGCCACGTCCTCGCGGGTCACGGAGAGCTGCCGCGAGTGCGCCTCGAGATAGCGCTCGCAGAGGAACTCGTACGCGGTCAGCGCGCCGAGTTGCTCGGCGAGCTCCAGCAAGAGCTCCGCCAGCTCCGGCTCCAACCCGCCCTTCACCGGCGATTCGGGACTCGGCTCACCCGGGGTGGCCGGGCGGGTCAGCAGGGCGCCGGCCTGGGCCACCAGCTCGCCCAGGCGCAAATCGCCCGCGGCTTTCAGGCGTTGCCACACCCGATCTCCCAGCGAGACCTGGTAGGACTTCCCATAGCGACGTAGCCAGGACTCGACCTGCCGGAGCGAGAAGAGCGGCTGGTTGGCCGTGCCGCCGATGGGATCGGGGAAGTCGTCGTGGCGACGGCGCCAGTTGCTCACCGCGGCACGCCCGACACCGGCGAGCCGGGCGATGTCCCCGGCGTTGACGGTCGGGTCGTGGCTCATGGTGCCCAGAGTAGTTCACAAGAGTCTTCAGCGCATCTGCTTGTGAAGTCTTTCAACCAATGATTTACTGCTGGGTATGAAGCACAACATCCGCTATGCCGCCGGATCAGACGTGGGCCGCCGCAGGGAGCAGAACGAGGATTCCGGCTATGCGAGTGGCCGGCTGCTCGTGGTGGCCGACGGGATGGGTGGGCACGCGGCCGGCGAGCTGGCGAGCTCGGCGGCGATCGCCGTCATGCGCGAGCTGGATGCCACGCTTCCCGAGACGGGCTCGGACCTCGAGGCGGCCCTGGAGGGCGCCGTGCACGAGGCGGCACGCAGGCTGGTCGAGCTGGCCGACATCGACCCCGCGCGCAGGGGGATGGGGACCACGGTGACCGCCATGCTGTGGGACGGCTACCGGTTCGCCCTGGCTCATCTCGGTGACTCCCGCGGATATTTGCTTCGCGATGGTGCGCTCTACCAGATGACCAAGGATCACACACTTGTGCAGTCGATGGTGGACGAAGGACGGATAACCGAGGACCAGGCCGCCGTGCACCCCCGGCGTTCGATGGTGCTGCGGGTGCTGGGCAGCGAGGGCAGGGCGGAGCCTGACATGGCGCTGCGCGAATCCGAGCCTGATGACCGCTACCTCCTCTGCTCCGACGGCCTCACGACCGTACTCGGTCCCGAGGTTCTGCACGAGGTCCTGACCACGGTGGCAGACCCGGGCGCGGCCGTCCAGCGGTTGATCGATCTGGCCAACGAGGGCGGCTCGCCGGACAACGTGACCGTGATCGTGGCCGACGTGGTCGCGCCGGGCTCGGGCGAGGTGGCCGTCTATCGCGTGGGGGCCGGCGCCTGACGGGAGTGGTCATCAGTCTCACCTGCCTCACCAGTCACAAAACCGAAATATTGGTTAATAGCACGACACTTTCCGAGTGATTCGCGCAATTTCCCGATGGCGCTACTACAGTCCATCGTGATTTATCGGTTTTCTGGGAGGAGTCACCCTGGACCCGATCGCGGACGAGCTGCTGAAGACGGTGCGGCAGGAACTCGGTTACAAGGAGAAGAACGGCCAGTTCACCAAGTTCGGCCAGTGGTATGCGGATCGCGTCCAAGACACCCAGTACCGCAACGGGCCCTGGTGCGACATGTTCATTGCCTGGGCCGCGGACAAGGCCGACCTCAGCCAGTTTGTGGGCGAGTTCGCCTGGACGCCCTCCCATGCCGCCTGGTTCATGAAACAGGGGGCGTGGACGCAGAAGCCCGAGCCGGGTGCGCTCGTCTTCTTCGACTGGAAGGGCGGCAAAAGCTACAAGGGCATCGACCACGTGGGGATCGTGGAGAAAGTCAGCGGCAAGAAGATCCACACGATCGAGGCGAACGTGGACCGGATCTGGCTCAAGCGCAAGACGCGGGAGACGGACAAAGTCGTCGGCTACGGAATTCCGCGCCTGGTCAAGGCCAGTGCCGACAAACTCGGGGAGATCCGCTCGACCGAGCGGCCCTTCGTGCCGGCGCCGCGCGTGGAGACCGGGCGGGGATCACCCTTGGACGTCCTGGGCACGCCGCCCGCGCTGCTGACCGCGATGGTGCTCATGACCGTCGTCCTGTCCCTCCGCATCACCGGCCGCCGCCGCGGCACCCACCGCCGCCTCGCCTTGCCCTGGAACGCACCAACCACCGAGCGTGCAGCGGCTCCGGCTCGGGACGGCGTTCCCGCTCGCGAACGGGTGACGGTCCCTGCCAAGCCCGCCCCTGCCAAGCCCGCCTCAACCAAGCCCGCGGAGCACGTGCAGGCCAAGCCCCGTCCCGCCCCGGCGCCGGCCGCCCGCCCGGCCAGGACGCGCGTCACGGCCGCCGCCACCAGGCACTCGACCTCGACGAGACGCAAGCCCTACGAGCCCGACTAGCCCGCGTTCCAGCCCGCGAAGTGCTAGGACGTGAGGTCGATGACCACCTTGACGTCGCGGTCGCGCTCGAAGGCGTCCAGGGCGCGCGACAGCGGGACCCGCCGCGTGATCAGCCGTTCGAGCCACCCGGTGTCGGCCTTGGCCAGCGCGTCGGCGGCGTCCCTGTAGTGCCGCAGGTTCGCGTTCACGGAGCCGAAGACCACGTCGTTCTCCAGGACGATGTCCCGGTTGATGAGCCCCGCGTCCACCCGGTGCTCACGCCCTCCCGGCGAGAGCCCGGCCAGGCAGACGATCCCCGCGGCGGCCGTGCCGACCATGGCGTCGATGACGAGCGACCCGGCCCCCGTGCACTCGATGATGATGTCGGGCCTGACCGTGGTGAGCTCCTTCAGCGACGAGCCGGAATGGTAGGTCCCGTCCAGATCCTCCACGAGCCGCGACTTGAGCCCGGCGGTCGAGCGGTCGAGCACGTGCACCTCCAGCCCCCGCTGCCGCCCCATCAGCGCCGCCAGCAGCCCGACGGGCCCGGCCCCCGTGACCAGCAGCGTCTGGGGATCGAACCAGGCCCGCGACCCGATCCGCTCGATCTGCTCCCACGCCTTGGCGACCACCGACGCGGGCTCGACCAGCATGCCGACGCTCTCCAGCGACGGATCCAGGCGCACGGCGTAGCCGGCCTCGACCGTCCAGCGTTCGGAGGCGTACCCGTCGATCTGCTTGATGCCCCGCTCGGTGTACTCGCCGTTGCGGCACATGTCGAACTCGCCGCGCTTGCAGGCCCCGCACGGCACGGGGTCGGGCCGCCGTACCACCCCGACCACCAGGTCGCCGGGCGAGTACGCGGACCCCTCGGGCACCTCCAGCACCCGGCCCAGCGATTCGTGCCCGAGCACCATGCGCTCCTTGCCGGGCGGCGGCCAGCCGTAATCGGCGGTGATCAACTCCCTGTCCGTCCCGCAGACCCCCAGCGCCAGCCCCTGGACCAGCAGTTCACCCTTCTCCGGTGCGGGATCGGGGACCTGCTCGACGGCGAGCGTCCCCTTCTTGCCCGGTGCGAACGTCAGTGCGCGCATGCGACGTCACCCCCTCGGGCCCCCTACCCGGATGGCGGAAGGAAATAGTAGGACGTCCTAGTGTCTATTAGTAGGACGTCCTAGTATCTTCGGAAGGGAGAGCCCTCACGAAGGAGTGAACAGGCGTGCACGTCCCGGTACACCCAGTCCGTTTCGTGACCGCCGCGGCCTTGTTCGACGGCCATGACGCGGCGATCAACATCATGCGGCGCATCCTCCAGTCACAGGGGGCCGAGGTCATCCATCTCGGGCACAACCGCTCGGTGGACGAGATCGTCACGGCCGCCCTCCAGGAGGACGTCCAGGGCGTGGCGATCAGCTCGTACCAGGGCGGCCACGTGGAGTTCTTCACCTACCTCGTGGAGCTGCTGCGCGAGCGCGGGGCCGGGCACGTCAAGGTGTACGGCGGCGGCGGGGGAGTGATCGTCCCCGAGGAGATCGAGCTGCTGCACTCGCGCGGCGTCACCCGCATCTTCTCGCCCGAGGACGGCCAGCGGTACGGGCTGCCCGGGATGATCAACCGGCTCATCGAGGACTGCGACGTCGAGCTGGACGGCACCCCGTCGGTCGAGGCCGTGGTCTCGGGCGACCAGGCGGCGCTGGCCCGCGCGATCACGCTCATCGAGTCGGGCCGCGCCCCGGAGGGGTTGGTCGAGGGCCTGAAGGCCGCCGCGACGGACAAGCGCGTCCCCGTGCTCGGCATCACCGGTACGGGCGGCTCCGGCAAGTCCTCGCTCACCGACGAGCTGGTCCGCAGGTTCCGCGTGGACAACGACGACAAGCTGCGCATCGCGGTCATCGCCATCGACCCCACCCGCCGTCGCGGCGGCGGCGCGCTGCTCGGCGACCGCATCAGGATGAACAGCCTGAGCCCCCAGACCTACTTCCGCTCCCTGGCCACCAGGGGCGCCGCCAACGAGGTGCCCGCCTGCCTCGACGAGGTCATCACCGCCTGCCGGGCAGCGGGCCACGACCTGGTGATCGTGGAGACGCCCGGCATCGGCCAGGGCGACGCCGGGATCGTCCCCCACGTGGACGTGCCGATTTACGTGATGACGCCCGAGTTCGGGGCGGCCTCCCAGCTCGAGAAGATCGACATGCTGGACTTCGCCGAGGCCGTGGTGATCAACAAGTACGAGCGGCGCGGCGCGGAGGACGCCCTGCGCGACGTGCGCCGCCAGCTCGTACGCAACCGCGAGGCGTTCGGCGTCCGGCCGGAGGACATGCCGGTCTTCGGCACCATCGCGGCCCGCTACAACGACGCCGGGGTCACGGCCCTCTACCAGCACCTCAAGCCCCTCCTGCTGGGCGAGCCGGGGCCGGGGCTGCTGCCGATGGTGTCCGGGCGCACCTCGCAGGCGTCGGCCGCCATCGTGCCGCCGGCCCGGGTCCGCTACCTGGCCGACATCGCCGAGACCGTGCGCTCGTACCACGCCGAGACGCTCGCGCAGGCCGAGGTCGCCCGCCGCCGCCAGCAACTGGCCGCCGTGCGCTCCCTCCTGGAGGACTCCCGCCTGGAGGAGCTGGAGGCGCAGGCGGAGCGGGAGCTGAGCGAGGAGAGCCGGGCCCTGCTGGATGCCTGGCCCGCCGTCAAGGAGCGCTACACCGCCGACGAGCTGGTGGTGAAGGTGCGCGACCGCGAGATCCACACCCCGCTCTGGCGCGAGACCCTGTCCGGCAACCGGATCCCGCGCGTGGCCCTGCCGCGCTACAGCGACCACGGCGACCTGCTGAGGTTCCTGCGCGGCGAGAACCTGCCCGGATCGTTCCCCTTCACCGCCGGCGTGTTCCCGTTCAAGCGTGACGACGAGGACCCGACCAGGATGTTCGCCGGTGAGGGCGACCCGTTCCGCACCAACAGGCGCTTCAAGCTGCTGTCCGAGGGCCAGCCCGCGACGCGGCTGTCCACGGCGTTCGACTCGGTGACGCTCTACGGCCACGACCCGGACCTGCGGCCCGACATCTACGGCAAGGTCGGCACCTCGGGCGTCTCGATCGCGACGCTGGACGACATGAAGGTGCTCTATGACGGGTTCGACCTGGCGGCGCCGAACACGTCCGTGTCCATGACGATCAACGGCCCCGCGCCCACGATCCTGGCCTACTACCTCAACACCGCCGTCGACCAGGCTCTCGACCGCTTCCAGGCCGAGCAGGGGCGCCCGCCGTCGGCCGAGGAGGCCGCCGCCCTGCGCGCCCGTACGCTGGCCACGGTCAGGGGCACCGTGCAGGCCGACATCCTCAAGGAGGACCAGGGCCAGAACACCTGCATCTTCTCCACCGAGTTCTCGCTGCGGATGATGGCCGACATCCAGGAGTGGTTCATCAAGAACGGCGTGCGCAACTTCTACTCGGTCTCGATCTCCGGCTACCACATCGCCGAGGCCGGGGCCAACCCGATCAGCCAGCTCGCCTTCACGCTGGCCAACGGCTTCACGTACGTGGAGGCGTACCTGGCCAGGGGCATGAAGATCGACGACTTCGCCCCTAACCTGTCGTTCTTCTTCTCCAACGGCATGGACCCCGAGTACAGCGTGCTCGGGCGGGTGGCCCGCCGCATCTGGGCGGTGGCCATGCGGGAGCGCTACGGCGCCGGGGACCGGTCGCAGAAGCTGAAGTACCACATCCAGACCTCGGGCCGGTCGCTGCACGCCCAGGAGATGAACTTCAACGACATCCGCACCACCCTCCAGGCCCTGATCGCCGTCTACGACAACTGCAACAGCCTGCACACCAACGCCTTCGACGAGGCGGTGACCACCCCGTCGGCCGACTCGGTGCGCAGGGCCATGGCCATCCAGCTCATCATCAACCGCGAGTGGGGCCTGGCCAGGAACGAGAACCCGCTGCAGGGCTCGTTCATCGTCGAGGAGCTGACGGACCTGGTGGAGGAGGCCGTGCTCGCCGAGTTCGAGCGGCTGTCCGACCGGGGCGGCGTGCTGGGCGCGATGGAGACCGGCTACCAGCGCGGCAAGATCCAGGACGAGTCCATGCTGTACGAGATGCGCAAGCACGACGGCTCGCTGCCGATCGTCGGGGTGAACACGTTCCGCAACGGCACGGACGAGCCGCCGGCGCACAAGCTGGAGCTGGCCAGGGGCACCGAGGACGAGAAGCGCTCGCAGCTCGACCGGCTGCGCGCCTTCCACGAGCGCAACCGCTCGGAGGCCCCGGCGCAGCTCGCCCGGCTGCGCGAGGTGGCGATGTCGGACGCGAACGCGTTCGAGGTGCTGATGGACGCGGCCCGCGTCTGCTCGCTCGGCCAGATCACGGAGGCGCTGTTCGAGGCGGGCGGCCAGTACCGCCGCAACGTCTGACCACGTGCGTGGGTGATGAGGGGGCGCGGGAGCCGCGCGGATAGGATCACGGGTCGGGGAACATCGCTATCCAGGAGGCTTTCATGTCCGACGTCACTTTCAAGGGCACGCCCGTCGCCGTGGGCGGCACCTTCCCGAAGCCCGGCGACAGCGCGCCCGCGTTCAAGCTGGTGGGCGGCGACCTGGCCGAGCACTCGCTGGAGGAGTACGGCCAGAAGACCAAGGTGCTCAACATCTTCCCGAGCCTCGACACCGGCGTCTGCGCGGCCTCGGTGCGGCGCTTCAACGAGGTGGCCGCCGAGCACCCCGAGGTGGCCGTGCTCTGCATCTCCGCCGACCTGCCCTTCGCGCAGAAGCGGTTCTGCGGCGCCGAGGGGCTCGACAACGTGGTCACGCTCTCGCTCATGCGGGGCCGTGAGTTCCTGACCGACTACGGCGTGGCGCAGGAGTCGGGGCCGCTGGCGGGGCTGACCGCGCGCGCGGTGGTCGTGCTCGACGGTGACAACCAGGTGGTCTACTCCGAGCTGGTGCCGGAGATCACCCAGGAGCCCGACTACGACGCCGCGCTGACGGCGCTCAAGTAAGTGAGCCGGGGGTCCACGACGTGGACCCCCGATCTCAGTTCCTCCTGGCCACGCCGCACAGGATCAGCGACGACTCGGGTCCGTCGACGAAGTCGATCATGTCGGCCTGGTCGGGACGCCACTCCGGCAGCCACACGAGACCCGGGTCGACCAGCTCGAACCCCTCGAACAGCGCCGCGATCCGCGTCCGGCTCCTGAACGTGAGCGGAGCGTTGGTGCCCCGGTAGGCCTGGGTGATCGCCTCCACGGCCGCGGCCCGGGCGTCGCCGGTGCAGTGGGACATGACCAGACAGCTGCCGGGGGCCATGGCGTCACGCAGGCTCGCCACGATCTCCCGTGGGTGGTCGGAGTCGGCGATGTAGTGCATGGTCGCCGTCAGCAGCACGCCGACCGGGCGGCTGAAGTCGATCGCCGCCATCACCTCGGGATTGCGCAGGATGCCCTCGGGCTTGCGCAGGTCACCCTCCACCGCCGTCGTGTCACCCTGCCCGGCCAGCAGCGCCCTGGCGTGCACCAGCACCACCGGATCCCGGTCCACGTAGACCACCCTGGCCCCCGGGGTGATCTTCCTGGCGACCTCGTGCACGTTGTCCTGGCCGGGCAGTCCGGTGCCGATGTCCAGGAACTGCGTGATGCCGGACTCGGCGAGGTACCGAACGGCGCGCCCCAGGAACGCGCGATTCGCCCGGACCGCCGCCCGTAACTCCGGAGCCGCCTCGAGCAGCTTCTCCGCCGCCGCCCGATCGGCAGGGAAGTGGTCCTTGCCACCCAGGAGGTAGTCGTAGAGCCGGGCGACGTTGGGAGTGTGCGGATCGAAGGCTGGCGACTCTCGTTCCAACCGTCATTCCCCCGATCAAGAGTTAACGATCTTCGACCTGGATTCTACGGATCTATACCGACATTCACTGCCGAATACCCGTCGGATCTAGGCTGATGTTGTGGACGACACCGGCGTACCCGTGAAGATTCCCGCCACCGTGCGGCGGATCGTGTCCCTGGTGCCGTCGCTGACCGAGTCGGTGGCGGCGACCGTGCCGGAGGCGCTGATCGGGGCGACCGACTGGTGCTCGCACCCGGCCGACCTGGACGTGACCAGGGTCAGGGGCACCAAGAACCCCGACCTCGACGCGATCAGGAAGCTCCGGCCCGACGTGGTCCTCGCCAACGCCGAGGAGAACCGCGCGCCCGACATCGAGGCTCTGCGCGCATCGGGCATCGCGGTCTGGGTGACGAAGATCGAGACGCTGGATCAGGCTTTCGTGTCGCTGGAGCGCATGTTCCGGGAGGCGTGCCGTACCGGCCGTCCCGGGTGGCTGGACGCGGCGGAGCAGGCGTGGCGCGCGCCCGCGGAAGGGGCGCGGCGCACGGCCGTCGTCCCGATCTGGCGGCGGCCGTGGATGGTGGTGGGGCGCGACACGTTCACCGGAGACGTGCTCAGGCGCCTCGGCGTGGACAACCTCTACGCCGGTCACGAGGAGCGTTACCCCAAGATCCCGCTGTCCGAGCTGGTCGGGCGGCGGCCCGGCCTGGTGGTGCTGCCGGACGAGCCGTACGCGTTCTCGGAGACGGACGGGCCCGAGTGCTTCCCCGGGCTCGCCTGCGCGCTGGTCAGCGGGCGGTTGCTCACCTGGTACGGCCCCTCGCTCGTGGAGGCGCCCGCCCTGCTGCGGAGCGCCCTCGCCTGATCGGGCGGGCTCAGCGCACCCGTACGCGTCCGGTGATGCCCAGGGCGGCGTCCACGGAGGCGGCGGAGAGCACGTGCTCCATGACGATCACCGCCATCCCCACGATCCCGGCCCGGTCCTCGAGCGAGGTGGGGACGATCTCCAGGTGCCTGGTCGTGTACGGCAGGCTGTGCCGATAGACGACCTCCCTGATCCCCGTCAGATAGTGCTCCCTGGTCTCCGCCATGTCCCCGGCCAGCACCAGCACGCCCGGATTGAGCAGGCTGACCGCGGTGGCCAGCACGAGGCCCAGCGTGCGCCCCGCCTCCTGGGTGCGGGCGATGGCCGCCGGATCGCCCGCCTGCACGAGGCGTACGACGTCGCGGCTGGAGCCCTGGCCCAGGTCGGTGGCCAGGGCGTGGCCGCTGGCCAGCGAGGCCACGCAGCCGCGCGAGCCGCACGTGCAGACCCGGTCGTCGTGCTCGTTCAGCCGCACGTGCCCGATGTTCCCGGCGGCCTCCTCGACGCCCCGGTAGATCTGCCCGTCGATCACGATCCCGGTGCCGATCCCGGTCGACACCTTGATGAGGATGAGCGAGTCCGTGTCGCGCCACGACGACCACCACTCGCCCAGCGCCATCGCGTTGGCGTCGTTCTCGACCAGGACGGGCACGTCGTAGGTCTCGCCGATCGCCTCGCCCACCGGATAGCCGTCCCACCCGGGCATCAGGAACGACCTGATCATCCGCCCGGTGGTGTGGTCCACGGAGCCGGGCAGGTCGAGCCCGATGCCGCACACGTCGCTCGCCGGCCGCCCGGCCCGGTCGAGCAGCCGCTGGAACGCCTCCCGCACCCACGACAGGACCGCCTCCGGGCCGAGCTCGATGCGCATCTCGGTGCGCTCCTCGGTCAGGGTGTTGGCGGCCAGGTCGGTGAGCGCCACGCCGGCGTGCGAGGCGCCCAGGTCGGCCACCAGCATCAGGCGCCGGCCGGCGTCCACGTCGAGCACCGAGGGCGGTCGCCCGCCCCCGGAGGCCGCGACGCCGGACTCGTGGATGTATCCGGCGTCGATGAGCCGGTCGACCCGGTCGGTGATCGTCGACCGGGACAGGCCGGTGTACTCGATCAGTTCCTTGCGCGTACGGCAGGTGCCATGGCGGATGAGCTGGAGGATCTGCCCTGCCGTCAGCATGGTCTATCCCTTCTCTGCTCCTGCCGTGAGGCCCTCCGTCAGCAGTCGCTCACTGGCGAAGAACACGATCACGATGGGCAGCGTGAGCACCACCGAACCTGCCATCAGGACCGTCGTGGGGATCTCTATGCTCCCCGCCAGCTGCGAGAGGCCCAGGGACACCGTCCAGCTCTCCCGCTTCTCCACGAGGAAGAGCAGGGCGAACAGGAACTCGTTCCACGCGATCATGAACGCGTAGAGACCAGTCGCCATCAGCGCGGGCTTGGACAGCGGCAGCACCACGCGCCAGATGGTCGAAAGCCTCGTGCACCCGTCGATCGCGGCCGCTTCCTCCACGCTTTGCGGCACGGTCTCGAAGTAGTTGCGGAGCATGTATACCGTGACGGGCACGGTTTGCGCGATATACACGAGGATCAGTCCGAAAAGCGATCCGCGCAGCCCCAGCATCGTGAAGAGCACGAAGAGGGGGATGGCCAGCACGATCGCCGGAAACAGGTACACCGCCAGGAAGAGGAAGTGCACCTGCCGCCGCCCGAAGAAGCGCAGCCGCGCGACCGCGTACGCGCCCGGGATCGAGATCAGCAGCGTGACCGCCACCGAGGCGAGCGCGACGATCGCGCTGTTCCTCAGGAAGCTCAGGAAGCCCTGCCGGGTCAGCACGTCCACGTACGTGTCCAGGGTGAAGCCGCGCGGCCAGAGCGAGCCCGGCTCCAGGATCAGCTCCTGGATGTCGCGTACGGACAGCATCACCATGTAGAGGAACGGGAACGCGGTCATCAGGAAGAGCACCGCGATGACCAGCGGTTTCAGCACCCGGAAGAGGCCCCGCTCGAACCTATCTCTGCTCACCTTCACCCCCGCCGAAGAACCGCAGGTAGACGGCCAGGAACGCGACCAGGAAGACCGCCAGCACGATCGCCTGCGCGGCCGAGGCGCCGATGTCGTCGCGGGCGGTCAGGAAGTTGTAGACCCGCACGCTGACCACCTCGGTCCCGGCTCCGCCGCCGGTCAGCAGGTAGACGTCGTCGAACTTGGTGAACGTGAACACGAACCGCAGCACCGACAGCAGCGCGATGATCCGCCAGAGCTGCGGCATGATCACGTATCGGAACCGCTGGGTCGGCGTGGCCCCGTCCACGACCGCGGCCTCGTCCAGCTCCGCGGGCAGCGCCTGCAGCCTGGCCAGGATGAACAGGAACGCGAACGGGAAGTACCGCCACGCCTCGAACGCGATCACCGTGAACAGCGCCACCGGCACCCGCACACCCAGGAGCTCGCCCCTGGCCTGGGTGAGGAACGCGATCGGCTCGTGGAGCCAGGTGTTGACGATGCCGTACTGGGGGTTGAGCATCGTCTCCCACAGGAACGCCACGGCCACGACCGGCGCCACGTACGGGATCAGGATGGAGGCCCTGACCAGGGTCCGCCCCCTGAACCTGTCGCGCAGCGCCAGCGCCGCCACCAGCCCGATCGCGATCGACAGCGCGGTGCCCGCGACGGTGTAGACGAGCGTGTTGACCAGGGACGACCAGAAGCCGGGCTCGGAGACCACGTACGAGAAGTTCTCCAGCGTGTAGTGGCCGAAGACGCCGGCCCGGCGGATGTTGATCAGCCGGACGTCCTGGAACGCCAGCATGATCGCCCACAGCAGTGGCAGCACCACCACGACCAGCGTGATGACGAGCGTCGGCGAGATGAGCGCCAGCCCGGCCTTCCCCTCCTGCTGCCGCAGCGTGCGGGTCACTGGCGGATCCCGCGCTTGATCGTCTCCACGTCGGTCTTGGCCTGGGCGGCGGCGGCCTGCGGGGTCAGGGAGCCGTCCACGACCGCGCTGAGCGCCTTGGGCACGGGCAGTTCGCCCATGGTGGCGCCGATCAGCTTGCCCTGCCCCTGCGGGATCCCCCAGCGGGCGAAGGTGTCCGGGCTCTTGCGCAGGGCGTCCAGCACATCGGCCGGGTAGATGTCGGCCAGCGGCTTCTTGGAGTCGACCCCGGCGGGCAGCTTGTTCCACTTGTCCTCGAAGCCCTTGCGGGTCGGGAACTTGCCCTCGGGCGCCATGCCGATCCAGCGCTCGTAGCCCTCGTTCATCATGTAGGCGACGAACTTCGCCGCGGGGTCCTTGGCGGCGTCACGGGTGACCGCCCACGAGACGATCTCGCCGTACTGCGCGGGCGCGCTCCCGTCGGGCCCCTTCAGCGCCGTGACCACGCCGGTGTTCTTGGCCAGCCACTCGGGGTCGGCGCGGCACTCCTGGCAGCTCGGCAGCGCGTCCTTACGGAGCCCGGCCAGCTCGTCGAGGATGAACGACGACCAGATCGTCATGGCCGCCTTGCCGGAGAAGTAGGTGGCCCGGGTGGAGTCGACGTCCTGCTTGCCCTTGACCGAGTAGTCCTTGGCGAGCTTGCCGTAGAACGCGAACGCCTTCACGCACTGCGGCGAATCAAGGGTGACATTTCCGGAATTGTCGACGAGCTGGCACCCGTTCGCGAGCGCGACGTGCTCGAAGCTCTGCGCGGTGAACGAGTCCTTCGGCGCGATCGCCAGCGTGATGCCCGCGACCCCTCCCGTGTTGAGCTTCGCGGCCGCCGCCTCCAGCCGCTCGTACGTGTCGGGCGGCTGCAGCCCGGCCTTGTCGAACAGGTCCTTGCGGTAGAGGATCAGCTGCGCCCACCCGTCGCTCGGCACCGCGAGCAGCTTCCCGCCCGAGCTGTCGAGCTCCAGGGCCCGCGGCGAGAAGGAGTCCCGGCCGAGCTGGTCGACGACCTTGCCGGGGGTCTCGGTGTCGAGCAGGTCGTTGGCCTCCAGCTCGCGCACCGCCGCCAGCGGCAGCGCGCCGATCACGTCCGGCAGGTCGCCGGCCGCGGCGGCGGCCGTCACGGCCTGGCTGAACTGGTCCTCGGCCATGGCGACCAGCTTGACCTGGATCCCGGTCCTCTTGGTGAAGTCGGCGGCGATCTGGTTCTGTACGGCCATCCGGTCGTTGAGGTTCTCTTCGGTCCAGACGGTGATCTGGTTGCCGGCGGACGACTCGCCACCGTCGCCGCACGCCGCCAGCGAGGCGGCGGCCAGCAGCGCGACGGAGAGGACGGCGGTTACCTTCTTCGGCATGGCACGCTCCTCCGATTCGGGGATATGCCGCCCTTACCCTCGCCATGACCTCGGCAACGTTCGGTAGTCGATAACGAGACCGGTCTGTACTCACTCCGTGCCTACACGGCCATAATTGGATCTTTGTCGCAAAAGATCTACTTTGGGGTATTTCGGTCATCCGGAGGTCACCGCACTAGCTAGAAAGCCCAGGTGTGCGGCCTGGCAGGCGATGTCGGTAAGGTCACTTTCCGGAAGACACGCTGGCAGAAACCCCAATTTCACCAGCCGCCCCCGGCGGAAGTCGTAGACTTAAGAGTGTTACGAGCGCAACTATCGTATGCAAACAAGTACTAAAGCTTTGACTTTTGTTTGATCATTAAGCGTAAGTGTGGAGAATGCGCGTCATCACGTTCGAGCAGCCAGGCCGTGTCCGCGTCAGCCTGGAATCGCCAGCCGACCTGGCGCCGGGATCCGTACGAGTCCGTACGATCTACTCCGGCGTTTCGGCAGGCACGGAGCTCACCGCCTATCGCGGCACAAATCCATATCTCAACCGTCATTGGGACACCGAGCGCCGCCTCTTCGTCGACGGCCAGACGCACGCGTACCCGCTGACCGGCTGGGGCTACCAGGAGGTCGGCGAGGTCGTCGAGGCCGCGCCCGACGTCGCCGACCCGCCGGTGGGCAGCATCGTGTGGGGCATCTGGGGCCACCGCGCGGAGGCCGTCGTGCCGGCGGAGAAGCTGGTGGGGCATGTGATGCCGCCCGGCGCCGACCCGCTGACCGGCGTGTTCGCCCGGGTCGGGGCCATCGCGCTCAACGCGGTGCACGCCTCCGACGTGCACCTCGGCGACCAGATCGCGATCTTCGGGCAGGGCGTCATCGGGCTGCTCGCCACCCGCCTGGCCGTGCTGAGCGGCGCCCGGGTGGTCGCGGCCGACGCCATCCCCGACCGGCTGGAGCTGGCCAGGAGGTTCGGCGCGGCCGAGGTGTTCGACGTGCGCTCCGGGTCGGTGGCCGAGTTCATGCGCAAGCGCGTCGAGGGCGCCGACACCGTCATCGAGCTGAGCGGCACCCACCAGGGCCTGCACGAGGCCATCAGGACCGTGCGCAAGGGCGGCAGGGTCGTGGCCGCCGGCTTCTACCAGGGCGACGGCGTCGGGCTGCGGCTGGGCGAGGAGTTCCACCACAACCAGGTCCAGCTCGTCTCCTCCCAGATCGGCGGCGTGGCCTCGTGGCTGGCGCACCGGTGGGACGTCGAGCGGCTGCAGCGCACGTTCATGGCGCTCGTGCACGAGGGCCAGGTCGAGGTCGGCGACCTGATCAGCCACGTGGTCCCCGTCGAGAGGGCCGAGGAGGCCTTCGACCTGATCGACAAGCACCAGTCCGAGGTGCTCCAGCTCGTCTTCACCTTCGAGGAGTGACAGTGAAGCTCGCCGTACAGGAGCAGCTTCTGCCCGGCCGCACGCTGCAGGAGAAGTTCGCGTTCGCGCTCGATGCCGGGTTCGACGCCATCGAGCTGCGCGGCAAGGGCGATTTCCACTTCGCGGGCCGCCTGACGGAGCTCAAGCGGGCGCGGGCCGACGGCGTCGTCATGCCGACGGTGTGCGTGGACATGCCGCACTTCATCGGCGACTTCGACCCGGCCAAGCGCAAGGACGCCATCCAGCAGCTCAGGTCGCAGCTCACGGTGATCGCCGAGCTGGGCGGCATCGGCGTCATGACGCCCGCCTCCTGGGGGCAGTTCTCGCTCCGCCTGCCGCCGTTCGAGCCGCCGCGCAGCGCGGCGGAGGACCGCGAGGTGCTGACCGAGGCGCTGGGCGTCCTGGGCGAGCACGCGCAGCGCAACGGCGTGCTGATCATGCTCGAACCTCTCAACCGGTACGAGAACCACATGGTCAACACCCTGGCCGAGGCCGTCTCCTACTGCTCGATGGACTCGATCAGGATCGTCGGCGACACGTACCACATGAACATCGAGGAGGACGACCCCTGCCGCTCGCTGGTCGAGGCCGCCCCCTACCTCGCGCACATGCAGATCAGCGAGTCCAACCGCAACCAGCCGGGCACCGGTCACATCGACTGGGGCGCGCAGCTGGCCACGCTCGACGCCGTCGGCTACGACGGCTACCTCGCCCTGGAATGCCGCCTGCGGGGCGAACCCGAGATCGTCCTCCCCCAGACCGCGGCCTTCGTCAGGAAATACCTATGACCCTTCGCGACGCCGTGCGCGTCCTGGTGACCAACTGGGACGGCAGCTACACGGTCCCCTCCCGGCGCCTGTACCCGCACCAGTGGAGCTGGGACTCCGCCTTCATCGCGATCGGCAACGCCCAGTGGTCGCCGCGAAGGGCCAGGATCGAGCTGCTCTCCCTGTTCGGCGCGCAGTGGCGCGACGGCAGGGTGCCGCACATCGTCTTCAACCCCGCGGTGCCCGAAGGGGCCTACTTCCCCGGGCCCGAGTTCTGGCAGGCGCACGCACCGTCGGGCTCCGCGACCTCCGGCATCGTCCAGCCGCCGGTCCACGCGCTGGCCGCGTGGAAGACGCACCTGGCCGAGCCCGACCCGGCGTTCCTGCGCCGGATCTACCCCCGGCTCGTGGCCCAGCAGGAGTTCCTGCGCGCGGCCAGGCGCTCCCCTGAGGGGCTGATCTCGATCGTGCACCCCTGGGAGTCGGGCATGGACAACAGCCCGGCCTGGGACCTGCCGCTGCGGGCCGTACGGCCCGACACCGTGGGCTTCGTCCGCCGGGACCTCGCCACGGTCAGCGCCGACGAGCGGCCCACCGACCGCGACTACGAGCGCTACGTCTCGCTCGCCCGCGCCTACCGCGACTCCGCCTACCGCAGTCCGGGGGAGTTCCAGGTCGAGTGCCCCCTGTTCAACGCCGCGTACGGCGTCGCCGAGTCGACGCTGGCCCGGATCGCGGAGGTGTGCGGCCTCGACCCCGAGCCGCACGAGCGCGAGGCGGCCGCCATCACCGACGCCATGGTCGAGCACCTCTTCGACGGCGGCCTCTTCCAGGCCCGCGACGTGCGCACGGGCCGGCTGCTCCACTCCGCCAGCACCGCCGGGCTGACCCCGCTCATGCTCCCGCACCTGCCGGACGAGGTCGCCGAGGCGCTGATCGGCACCACGCTCGACCGGTTCGCTTTCAAGGACGGGGCGCTGCCCAGCTACTCTCCCGCGGCGCTCGAGTTCGACCCGGCCCGCTACTGGCGCGGCCCGAGCTGGGTCAACCTCACCTGGCTCGTCTGGCAGGGGCTCAAGGACCGCCGCCCCGACCTCGGCGCCCTGGTCGCCGAAGGGATGGTCAACGCGGTCGCGCGATCGGGCTTCCGCGAGTACTTCGACCCCATCAGCCTGCACGGCCACGGCAGCCACGACTTCAGCTGGTCAGCCGCCCTCCTCCTCGACGTGGTCGCTGAGCACGGCCTGGATGGTCTGCCGGCGTCTGGCCGCGAGGTCGGACAGGAACTGGGGAGCCTCGGCGAACCCGACGACATCGGTGATCACGTGCTCGCGTAGCCGCCCTCCGTACCGCCTGAGCAGGGCGATCGTCTCGTGCGAGAGCCGCTCCCTGTCCCAGGAGTGCGCCAGGCCGCGCGGCACCCGGCCGATCTGGGCGCAGCGCAGCGTCAGCCCGTTGTGGTGGAACTCCTCGCCCAGCCGCACCTCCTGCGCGCCCTGGGTGTAGAAGGCGAGGTCCACCAGCGTGCCCTGAGGGCGGAGCATCCTGAGCCCGAGGGCCAGCGCCCTGGTCTGGCCGCGGCACTGGAACACCACGTCGGCGCCCCGGTCGTCGCGGCCGTGCCGCCAGCGGCGCTTCAGGTCCACGGCGGGATCCTCGTCGGCATCCACGTCGGCGGCAAGGACGTTCGCGCCGAGCGCCGCGGCGATCGCCAGCCTGGCCGGGGTCTCGTCCACGACCACGACCTCGGCCGCGTCGCAGGCCATGGCGAAGCACGCCGTCAGCAGCCCCACCACGCCCGCTCCCACGACCGCGACCCGCCGCCCGCGCACGCCGTCACCGAGCCGTTGCACGGCCGGGCCGTGCAGGTCGTGCGCGGCGTGCAGGAGGCCGTTGGCGCAGATCGGGCCCATGTGGGCGACGTAGACGCCGAGCATGGGGTCGAGGTCGTCCGGCAGCTCCACGAACCGGTCGGCCATCGGGTCCGCCACGTACGCCGTGCGATGTCCGTAACACATCGCGACCAGCGCACCCTCGCTCACGGCCCGTGTACGCGTCTCGACCACCAGACCGACCTGCATGTAGCCGATGCCGCGCACCGGGTAGGCGATCGACGGCGTGCCCTCGGCAAACAGCCCGAGCGCCGGGTCCCAGGTCGAGGACAGGTACGGGTTGGTGCCCTTGACGTAGGTCAGCTCGGTCCCGGCCGAGACCCCGCTGTGGGTGGTGGCCAGCATGAACCCACCCTGGGGAATTCCGAGCAACTCCTCCTCCACCAGGCGAACTTCCCCCGGTGCCTCAATACTCAGGACACTACCCATCCAGCACCACCGGCCTCCGTTCCGCCGCGGACTGTGCGAGGGCCAGCGCCAGGCGGTGCGTCCGCAGCGCCTCCCCGTACGGTACGCGTACGTCGGCGTCCTTACCCTGCACCGCGTTGATGAACTCCCGGTCCACGCGCGTCTTCGCCTGGCCGTCGTCCTCGATCACCCGTCTGCCGTCCACCAGCAGCCGCGTCTCGCTGAGCTCCAGCGCGAGGCCGTCGGCGCACACCTCCAGCCCCACCCGGTGCTTCTGGGTGAGCAGGCAGGAGGTGGCCAGCAGCCCGGCCGCGCCGTCGGCGAAGCGCAGGACCGCCGCCGTGGCCCGGTCCACCTCGCCGTCGCTGTGGTTGGCGGCGGGGACGGCGTGCACCATCGACACCTCGCCCACCAGGACCCTGGCGAGGTCGAGCACGTGGACGGCCTGCTCGACGATCTGGCCGCCGGACATGTTCGGATTCAGCCACCAGGCGACCGGCGGCACCTTGTCCAGCCAGTGGCCCAGGGCGAGCCGTACGGGGCGCTCCGCGAGCAGGTCACGGGCGTGTTCGATGATGTCGAGATAACGCCAGTGATGGCCGACCGCGGTCGGCAGCGATCTCCGTTCGATTTCGGACGCGATGTTTTCTGCGGTTTGGAGGTTGAGCGAAAGGGGTTTTTCCACAAAAAACGGTAGATTACACGCCAGAACATCATGTTCGGGGGTGCCGTGCGCGAAAGGAGGCACACAGACGTAAACAGCATCGAGACCGCCGGCGCTGAGTAGGTCGGCATGGTCACCATAGGCGGGGGCGCCGTGCTGGGAGGCCAAAGCCTCGGCCCTGTGGAGATCAATGTCGGCGATTCCCGCGATCGAGACATCTGGGAAGCCGGACAGTACATCTGCGTGGCGAGCGGCGACATTTCCGGCACCGATGATGCCGACGCGGGTCATTGGGGACACATTCCGGCATATGCCACATCTGATCGCCATCAAACAAAGAGGTTCAAAGGCGCATAGATCGGGCAGAAGTCGTGACCTCGTGAGATCGGGGCTTACTGCATGGAGAGAAACCTGCGAGCCTTGGCCAGAATCCAGGAATGGTACGGTCCGCACTCGAGCACGGCAGCCGAGTGGCCGGTCGACGCCTTGATGCTGGCCAAGGGATCCACCACGGTAAGTGTCATCCTGCCTGCTCGTGACGAAGAGCGCACAGTGGGTGACATCGTCCGTGTGATCCGCCGCGACCTCGTCGAACGGGTTCCGCTCGTCGACGAGATCCTCGTCGTCGACTCCAACTCGATCGACGCCACCGCCGAACGCGCCCGCGAGGCGGGCGCCCGCGTGGTGGCGCAGAACCAGGTGCTCTCCCACCTGCCGCCCTTGACGGGCAAGGGGGAGGCGCTGTGGAAGGGGCTGGCCGCCTCAAGGGGCGACATCGTCGTGTTCGTGGACGCCGATCTGCTCAACTTCGGCGCCCACTTCGTGTCCGGCCTGGTGGGGCCGCTGCTGGTGGACAGTGACATCAGCTTCGTCAAGGCGACCTACGAACGTCCGTTCACGGGCGAGGACGGCGTGGTTCGCCGCGCTGCGGGTGGCCGGGTGACCGAGCTGGTCGCCCGACCCTTGATCAATATGTTCTGGCCGGAGCTGGCCGGGTTCGCCCAGCCGCTCGGCGGAGAGTACGCGGCCAGGCGCGAGGTCCTGGAGCAGGTGCCCTTCGTCACCGAGTACGGGGTGGAGTTCGGCCTCCTCGTCGACCTGCTCCAGCTCGTCGGCCTGGACGCGATGGCCCAGGTGGACCTGGGCAGCCGTACGCACACGCACCAGTCGATGAGCGCGCTCGGCCGGATGGCCGGGCAGATCATGCTCACCGCCTGGTCCCGCCTGGAGCGCCAGGGGCGCGTACTGGCGGCTCAGCGCCCCGCGCACACGATGCTGCAGTTCGGGATCGACGGGGCGGACCTGGTGGACGTGGCCGTGGCGGAGCGACCTCCGCTCGCCTCCCTCGTACAAGAGGAGGATGTGGCATGAAAGTCCTGGTCAACGCGGGGCCGTGGCTCGCGGTCCCGCCCCCCGGCTACGGCGGGATCGAGAACGTCGTGGCCACGCTGGTGCCCGCGCTGCGCGAGCGCGGCGTGGAGGTCGTCCTGGCCTCCGTCGGGTCCAGCACGCTCGAGGTGGACGAGCTGATCAGCGTGTACGACGACGGCCAGTTCACCGAGTTGCAGAAGCCGTACAACCAGGTCATGGGCATCGCGCACGCCCACCAGGCCAGGGTGGCGGCCGAGCTGCGCGCCCGCGGCGACATCGACCTCGTCCACGACCACGTCGAGGTGGTCGGGCCGGCGGTCCTGTCGGCGTTCGGCGGGCCTCCCGTCCTGCACACCCTGCACTGGGACCTGCGCAAGCATCCCGCGTTCTACGGCGCGTTCCCGCCGTCGATCGCGGTCAACGGCGTCTCGGAGTCGCAGCTCGCCCGCGCCCCCGACGCCCTGCGGGCGGCCTCGCTCGGGGCCGTCTACCTGGCCAGCCCGCTCGCCGACCGCGACCTGCGGGTCGATCGGGGCGAGTACATGCTGGTCATGGGCCGGATCTGCGGGCTCAAGGGCCAGCACGTGGCGGCCAGGATCTGCCAGAAGCTGGGGCTCCCGCTGATCCTGGCGGGGCCGGTCAGCGGCCGGAACACCCCCGCCGAGCTGGACGACGTGGTCCAGAACCCGTACCACCCCCTGCACAGCCATCCCGACGTCCGCTACCACCTCGACCAGGTGTCCCAGTACCTCGACGGGGAGCTGGTCAGGTGGGTCGGCGCCGTGGGCGGCGAGGCCAGGGACCAGCTCTACGCGAAGGCCAGGGCCGCGCTCTTCCCCATCCAGTGGGACGAGCCCGGCGGCACGGCCGTCGTCGAGGCACTCGCGCTCGGGGTGCCGCCGGTCGGGCTGCGCCGCGGCTGCCTGCCCGAGATCATCGACCACGGCCGCACCGGCTTCCTGGCCGACTCCGAGGCGGAGCTGGCGGAGTGGGTGCTGCGGGTGGACGAGATCGACCCGGAGGAGTGCCGCAGAGAGGCCCGCCGCCGGTTCTCGCCGTCCGTCATGGCGGAGCGCTACCTGGAGCTGTACGAGGCCGCCACGGCCCGCTGACCTCGTGCCGCGCTGAAGAGGCGCCCGAGCCGGTTGGAGAGCCGGCTCGGGCGCCTCGGCGCGCCAGTGTCGGTCGCGGTGTCAGTCGCGGTGTCAGGCGAAGCCGCGGGGGAGCACGATGACCGGGCAGGGCGCGGCCCGCAGCGCCTTCATGGCCAGCTCGCCCAGGAACACCCGGTGCGGCTGCGCGTCCTCGCTGGCCGCGCAGATCAGCAGCTCGCCCGGCAGCCACTCCACGTCCGCCAGCGCGGCGGTCACGTCGTGGCCCTCGGCCACCTCCGACTCCGCCTCGATGCCGGTGGTCTCCCAGGCCAGCCGCACGGCCAGCGCGAGGTCGTCCCTGAGCTTGCCCGGATCCTCCGTGCGCAGGTCGAGGGTGATCAGCCGGAGCGGGATGCCCAGCCGCAGCGCCGCCTGCGCCATCCGTTCCACCGCCTCGTCGCACTGCGGCCGGTGCACGTACGCCAGCGTCAGGCGCTCGGGCCCGTCGTCCGGGACGTACCGGGCGGGCACCAGCATGACCGCCTCGGACGACAGGTGGAGCAGGTGGTTGGAGGTGGCGCCGATGGTGATGCGGCCGTGCCGGCCGCCGTCGGCCGAGCCGACCACGATCAGGTCGGCCCTGATGCGGCTGGCCAGCACCGACAGCCCGCGTCCGGTGCCCCTGCTCTCGTACGTGAGGTAGCCGGCGGGGATCGGACCGAGCTCCTCCGCGGCGTGCGCCAGGTTGGCCTGCGCCTCCACCGCCAGCCCCGGGCTGCCCGGCGGGTAGATCGTGGCGACCGTGAGCTCGCCGCCGGTGACCCGGGTGATCGCGGCGGCCTGGGCCAGGGCGTCGCGCCCGCCCGGGTCGTTCGTGTAGCCGACGATCACGTGCTCTCCGATCACGAGAGCCCTCCTACCCGCTCTGAGCTGGGAATACGCGGCCTTGATCGGAACGTTGTAAACCATCGGAAGGGCAAAGAAGTGAAGATCACCCTCGACATCAGTTTCAACGGGACCCTCGGTCCGGTCACTCTCCGTGAAGCGGTTCAACAGCTCAAAGAGCGGGATCTGGCCTGCACGGTGGCAGCAGACACCGTGGAGCAGAAAGTGACCATCTTCTCCGCCTGCGTCGAGCGCGGGTTCACGCCGCTCCGCAGCGA
This sequence comes from Nonomuraea sp. NPDC003709, assembly GCF_040610775.1. Classification (NCBI taxonomy): domain Bacteria; kingdom Bacillati; phylum Actinomycetota; class Actinomycetes; order Streptosporangiales; family Streptosporangiaceae; genus Nonomuraea; species Nonomuraea sp. NPDC003709. The sequence continues at coordinate 851,076 of NZ_JBEXMW010000001.1, forward strand.
GATCATGGCCGCCTACTACGTCGCCGAGCGGGACGCCACCTCCGAGGCGTTCGACCGGGGACTCATCACCAGGACCGAACTGGAGATGCAGCACGCCGCCCTCGCGCGCAAACTTCTTTCTTAGGACATTTCCCGACTTTCGGCCTTATGGTCGAGGCGTTTGACCGCGGGAGTTCGTAAGGTCGTGTCCATTGCCCATTCACGGATTGGACACACGTGTACCGCGACATCGTCGACTTCGCCCTGACCACGCCCGGGTGGCTGCACACCCTCGCCGAAGTCGGGACGGATGCCGGGTTATTCCTGTTCGTGGCGCTGTACGCGGCGGCCGCGTTCCGGGCGTGGCGGGCTCCGGCCCGCGACCTGGCACTGGTGATCGCGGGTCCGGCCGGCGTGGTGTTCGCGTACGTGGTGAGCGAGGTCGTCAAGACCGTCATCAGGGAGGACCGGCCGTGCCGGGGCGGGGTCACGACGATCTCCGCCTGCCCGCCCTCGGGCGACTGGTCCTTCCCCAGCAACCACTCGGTGATCGCGGCCGGGGCCGCCGCCACCCTCGTGCTCGCCTGGCGGGCGCTCGCGTGGGTGGTGCTGCCGCTGGCCGCGGTCATGGCCTTCTCCCGCGTCTTCGTGGGCGTGCACTATCCGCACGACGTGGCCGCGGGGTTCCTGCTCGGCCTGGCGCTGGCGCCGCTGTTCGCGCTGCTGTCGGTGGGGGCCGTCACCCCCGCAGTGCGACTTGCGAGAACCCGTCTGTCGCCTCAATGAGCCGGTCCAGGATGCCCGGCTCGCTGAAGGCGTGCCCGGCGTCGTGGATCATGTGGAAGTCGGCCTCGGGCCAGGCCTTGTGCAGGTCCCAGGCGGTGGCCGCGGGCGTGCAGGCGTCGTAACGGCCCTGCACGATCACGGCGGGGATGTGCCGGATCTTGTCGACGTCCCTGATGAGCTGCTCGGGCTCGAACCAGCCGCTGTGGTAGAAGTAGTGGTTCTCGATGCGGGCGAAGCAGACGGCCAGCTTGTCCTCGCCGAACGACGCGACGAGCTCGGGGTCGGGCAGCAGCGTGATCGCGCCCGCCTCCCACTGCGCCCACGCCTTGGCCGCCGCCAGCCTGGCCTCCCCGTCCTGCCCTTCGAGCCGCCTGCGGAAGGCGGCCATGAGATCGCCGTGCTCCTCGGCGGGGATGGGCGCGAGGAACGACTCCCACCGGTCGGGGAACAGGTAGGAGGCGCCGTCCTGGTAGAACCAGTGCAGCTCGTGGGGCCGCAGCGTGAAGATCCCCCGCAGGATCAGCTCGGTCGTGCGGTCGGGGTGGCGCTGCGCGTACGCCAGGGCCAGCGCGCTGCCCCACGAGCCGCCGAAGACCTGCCACCTGTCGATGCCGAGGTGCTCGCGCAGCTTCTCCATGTCGGCCACGAGGTGCCAGGTGGTGTTGGCGGCGAGGTCGGTGGCGGGGTCGCTGGCGTGGGGCAGGCTACGGCCGCAGTTGCGCTGGTCGAACAGGACGATCCGGTAGCGCTCCGGGTCCCACTGGCGCCGGTGCTTGGCCGAGCACCCGCCGCCGGGGCCGCCGTGCAGCATGACAGCGGGCTTTCCCTCGGGATTGCCGCAGACCTCCCAGTAGATCTGGTTGCCGTCTCCCACGTCGAGCAGGCCAGACTCGTAGGGTTCGATGGGCGGGTACAGCGTTCTCATAGTCTCCGATCCTGCCTCATCCCGGCGGCCCGTAGGGTGATCGCATGGAGCTGGTGACGATCGACGACATTCGGACGGCGGCCGGGCGGATCAAGGGAGTGGCAGTGCGGACGCCGCTCGTGCGGATGGGCGAGGCGTGGGTGAAGCCCGAGAGCCTGCAGCCCGTAGGGGCGTTCAAGCTCCGGGGCGCGTACAACGCCGTGGCCTCGCTGCGGCCCGACGGTGTGGTCACGCACTCGTCCGGCAACCACGGGCAGGCCCTCGCCTTCGCGGCCAGGGAGTTCGGGGTGCCGTGCGTGGTCGTCGTGCCCGAGGGGACGCCCCGGGTGAAGACGGCGGCCATCGAAGGGTGGGGTGCCGAGGTCGTCGTCGTGCCGCCCGAGCAGCGGGAGGTCGTGGCCGAGAAGCTGGCGGCGGAGCGGGGGCTGACGCTGGTGCCGCCCTACGACCACCGGGCGGTGATCGCGGGGCAGGGCACCGTCGGGCTGGAGATCGTCGAGGATCTGCCCGACGTCGAGGTGGTGCTGGTGCCGGTGGGCGGCGGAGGGCTCGCGTCCGGGGTCGGCACGGCCGTCAAGGCGCTGCGGCCCGACGTCCGGGTGATCGGGGTCGAGCCGGAGCTGGCCGCCGACGCCGCCGAGAGCCTGGCCGCGGGCCACCCCGTGGAGTGGGGGACGGCCCGGACGTTCCGGACCGTCGCCGACGGGCTGCGTACGGCGCTGTCCGAGTTGACCTTCGCGCACATCAGCCGCCGGGTCGACGAGATCGTCACCGTGTCGGAGGACGAGATCAAGGCCGCCATGGGGCACCTGGCGCGCTCGGCCCGGCTGGTGGCCGAGCCGAGCGGGGCGGTCACCACGGCGGCGCTGCTGTCCGGCCGGGTCGCGACCGGGCGCACGGTGGTCGTGCTGTCCGGGGGGAACGTGGACCCCGAGCTGTTCAGGCAGGTGATCTAGGAGGCCCACTCGTGGCGCGTCAGGAACGAGCGGTCGCCCGTGGCGTACTCGTTGAAGGCGGTCTGCACCTCCGCCAGCTCCGGCACCATGGTCCGGATGAGCGTGCCCTCCTTGTACTCCAGCTCGTAGCCGGGTGACACCTGCAAGAAGTGCCGCCCGAAGTTGACCAGGGCCACGAACGGGTTCTGCGCCGTCAGCGTGGCGAGGACGTCGTGGATCAGGCCGAGGTCCGGGTCGTGGACGAGCATGCCGTCGCCCGTGTGGAGCTGCATGCCCTCGTAGACCCCCAGAGGCGCCACGTTGTGCACCAGGTCGCGCTGAGGGTCGTAGCAGACCAGCCCGTGCGCCCGCGCGATCGTGAACACCTGCGCGGACATCTCGTCCATCGTGTCCAGGTCCATCGTCACCAGCACATGGCCCGGGTAGATCGTGACCTCCCCGGGCATCTCCTTGGCGACGTCGGGTGCCTCCCCGGTCCCAGGGGAGTCCCGCTTGACCGCCAGATAGGTGGCGCGGGCCTGGTCCCTGCTGATGGGCACCGGCTCGTCCCACACCATCAACTCAACGCTCATCGGTCCATCTTGACGGACAAGCACCGTACTCGCGCGACACGGCACCCATGTACCGGAAAGCCGTGCCGGACAAAGTTAGGCGGGCTTCTCCGAATCCGGCACCAGCTCGACCGTGCAGGCGGCGCATCGCCGGGCCTCGGCGGGGATGTCGGTGAGGCATTCGGGGCACTGCTTGGTCGTGGCGTCCTTGTTCCGGTCGAGCAGGCTGATCAGCCGGGTCATCGGGGCCACGATCAGCCAGTACACGACGGCGGAGACCATCAGGAAGGTGACGAGGTGGTTGAGGAAGTCGCCGTACTTGAACCGGCTGCCGTTGACGGTGAAGGAGTAGTCGGCGAAGTTCGGCTGCCTGCCGCCGGTGATGGCGCCGATCAGCGGAGTGATCAGGTCGGAGACGAGCGCCTGCACCAGGCCGCTGAAGGTGGCGCCGACGATCACCGCCACGGCCAGTTCGACGATGTTGCCGCGAAGTAAGAAGCTCTTGAAGCCGCCCATGGCACCACCACGTTGCCGGGATCGGCGCCGGCAAACCATGCTTCGAGCGTCGGCCGCCTCTGATGCCGCGCCGTCGGGGACGGCTCACCTCGTTCAACTGGCATAACGACCTGGTGAGGATGGGAAGGAACAAAGCGGCTTGTCCGGGTGAGCGGGGGAACGGAACATGGGGAGAGACCGCAAGGGAGCCTCGATGATCGAGATCTGGCCGGGAGACCCCTATCCGCTCGGGGCGACCTACGACGGCGCGGGCACGAACTTCTCGCTCTACACCGAGGTCGCGGACGCCGTCGAGCTGTGCCTGTTCGACGAGGACAACGTCGAGTCGCGGGTGCCGCTGACCGAGGTCGACGGGTTCATCTGGCACGGCTACCTGCCGGGGATCGGGCCGGGCCAGCGCTACGGCTACCGCGTCCACGGCCCGTACGAGCCGGCGCGCGGGCTGCGCTGCAACCCGGCCAAGCTGCTGCTCGACCCGTACGCCATGGCCATCGAGGGCGGCGTGGCCTGGAACGAGGCGGTCTACGGCTACCGGTTCGGCCAGCCCGACACGCGCAACGACGCCGACTCGGCCCCGTACGTGCCGCGGTCCATCGTGATCAACCCGTTCTTCGGGTGGGGGCACGACCGGCCGCCCGCGACGCCGTACCACGACACCGTGATCTACGAGGCCCACGTGCGGGGGCTGACGGTCAGCCACCCCAAGATCCCCAAGCACCTGCGCGGCACGTACGCGGCGCTCGGCCACCCCGAGATCCTCGACCACCTCACCAAGCTCGGCGTCACGGCACTGGAGCTCATGCCGGTGCACCAGTTCGTGACCGACCACATCCTGGAGCAGCGCGGCCTGTCCAACTACTGGGGCTACAACTCGATCGGGTTCTTCGCGCCCCACAACCGCTACTCCAGCCAGGGGCAGCGCGGCGGGCAGGTGCTGGAGTTCAAGGCCATGGTCAGGGCGCTGCACGAGGCGGGCATCGAGGTCATCCTCGACGTGGTCTACAACCACACCGGCGAGGGCAACCACCTCGGGCCCACGCTGGGGCTCAAGGGGATCGGCAACCCCGACTACTACCGGCTGGTCGACAACGACCCGCGCTACTACATGGACACCACGGGCACGGGCAACAGCCTGCTCATGCGCTCGCCGCACGTCCTGCAGATGATCATGGACTCGCTGCGCTACTGGGTCATCGAGATGCACGTCGACGGGTTCCGCTTCGACCTCGCCTCGACGCTGGCCCGGGAGCTGCACGAGGTCGACCGGCTGAGCTCGTTCTTCGACCTGGTGCAGCAGGACCCGGTGCTGTCGCAGGTCAAGCTGATCGCCGAGCCGTGGGACGTGGGGCCGGGCGGCTACCAGGTCGGGAACTTCCCGTCGCGGTGGACGGAGTGGAACGGCCGCTACCGCGACACGATCCGCGACCTGTGGCGCGGGCAGCCGGCCACGCTGCCCGAGTTCGGGTCCAGGTTCACCGGGTCGAGCGACCTCTACCAGGACGACAGCCGCCGCCCCGCTGCCTCGATCAACTTCGTCACCTGCCACGACGGCTTCACCCTGCAGGACCTCGTCTCGTACAACGGCAAGCACAACGAGGCCAACAAGGAGGGCAACCGCGACGGCACCGACGACAACCGGTCCTGGAACTGCGGCGAGGAGGGCCCGGCGGGCGACCTCGTCGAGGCGCTGCGCGAGCAGCAGAAACGCAACTTCCTCACCACGCTCTTCCTGTCGCAGGGCGTGCCGATGCTCTCCCACGGCGACGAGCTCGGCCGCACGCAGAAGGGCAACAACAACGGCTACTGCCAGGACAACGAGCTGACCTGGGTCGACTGGTCCGACGTGCGGGAGAACTGGCTGCTGCTGGAGTTCACGCAGAGCCTGGCCGCGCTGCGCAAGCGGCATCCGGTCTTCCGCCGCAGGCGCTTCTTCTACGGCAAGCCGGTACGCGGGCTCAACGACATCGCCTGGCTCACGCCGTCCGGGGAGGAGATGACGGACGGCGACTGGAACGTCGGATACGCGAAGTCGCTCGCCGTGTTCCTCAACGGCGACGCCATCACCGAGCCCGACCGGCGGGGCCGCCCGATCAGGGATGACTCGTTCCTGCTGCTGTTCAACGCGCACTACGACATGATCAAGTTCACGATCCCCAAGGACTACGGCGAAATGTGGCACACGGAGATCGACACCGCCATGCCGATCATGCTCGACGCGCCGATGTGCCGCGGCGGGGAGGCCATCGAGGTGCCCGGACGCAGTGTGCGGGTGTTGCGCCGTGTCTAGGCCGGCCTCCACCTACCGGGTGCAGCTGACCCCCGACTTCGGCTTCGCCCAGGTGGCCGAGATCGCCGGCTACCTGCGCGACCTCGGCGTGAGCCACGTCTACCTGTCGCCGATCCTGCAGTCCACGCCGGAGTCGCGGCACGGCTACGACGTCACCGACCACTCCAGGATCAGGGAGGAGTTCGGCGGGGCGACGGGGTTCAGGGAGATGGCGCAGCAGCTCGCCGCCCATGACCTGGGCATCGTGGTGGACATCGTGCCCAACCACATGAACACGGTCAACGCGCAGTTCTGGTCCGTGCTGAAGGACGGGCCCGCCTCGCCGTACGCGAGCTGGTTCGACATCGACTGGCAGGACGGGAAGGTCGCGCTGCCCGTGCTCGGCGACGACACGGAGCCGTACGTGCACGGCGACGTGGTGCGTTACCACGGGCACACCTACCCCTATCCCGGCCACTACCGGCTGGTCGACTGGCGCGAGGGGCCCGGCTACCGGCGCTTCTTCGACGTGTCCTCCTTAATCGGCCTGCGGGTGGAGGACCCGTCGGTGCTGTTCGCCACGCACGAGGTGATCTTCTGGCTGCTCGACGAGGGGCTGGTGGACGGGCTGCGGGTCGACCATCCCGACGGGCTGGCCGACCCGCGGGGCTACCTGGAACGGCTGCGCGCCAGGACGGGCGAGACCTGGACCGTGGTCGAGAAGATCCTCATCGGGCCCGAGCGGCTGCCGGGCGACTGGGCCTGCGACGGCACCAGCGGCTACGACGTGCTCAACCGGGTGAACGGGCTCTTCGTCGATCCCAACGGCAAAGCCCCACTCGTCCAGCTTTTTGCCGATATAACCGGGCAACCTTCCGAGTACCGGCCCGTGATGGCGCAGGCCAAGCGGGAGGTGATCGACCTGTTCTTCGGCGCCGAGGTCGCGCGCCTGGCCAGGGCCGCCGCGCAGGACCCCGCCGCCGTGCGCGAGCTGCTCGCCGCGATGCCGGTCTATCGCGCGTACGTGGTGCCCGGCGAGCCGCCGCCGCCCGAGTCCGTCGAGATCGTCGAGCTGGCCGCCGAGGCGTGCTCGCCCGCCGTGCTGCCGCTGGCCCGCGAGGTCCTGTACGGCCCGGACGAGGCGGTCGTACGGTTCCAGCAGGCGTGCGGGCCCGTCATGGCCAAGGGTGTGGAGGACACGGCGCTCTACCGGTGGTATCCGCTGGCGTGCCTCAACGAGGTGGGCGGGGAGCCGGACGCGTTCGGGGTGGCGGTGGAGGACTTCCACGACTTCTGCGCCGAGCTGCGGCCGTACACGATGACCACGCTGTCCACGCACGACACGAAGCGGTCGGAGGACGTGCGGGCGCGGCTGTCGGTGTTGTCGGAGCTGCCCGAGGAGTGGGCCGCGGCGGTGGCGTCGTGGTCGGCCTCGGTGCGCTTCGACCCCCATCTGGACTATCTGGGCTGGCAGAACCTCATGGCGGCCTGGCCGATCTCGGTCGAGCGGTTCACGGATTACCTGCTCAAGGCGGCGCGGGAGGCCAAGACCGCCATTTCCTGGATAAATCCGGATCCGTCCTATGAGCGCGGGTTGCGGGAGTTTGCGGCTGCGGCGGTGCGGCAACCCGTCGGTGAGTTCACCGCGCGGATCGAGCCCTACGCCATGTCCAACTCGCTCGGGGCCAAGCTCGTGCAGCTCATGATGCCCGGGGTGCCCGATGTGTACCAGGGCAACGAGACGACCGACTTCTCGCTGGTCGATCCGGACAACCGGCGGCCGGTGACGTACCCCCGCAAACCCGAGACCGCGTGGGACGCGGCCAAGCTGCTGGTGACGGCGCAGGCGCTGCGGCTGCGCCGCCGTCTCGGGGGAGCGGCGCCGTACCGGCCGCTGTGGGCGGAGGGGCCGGCGGCGTCGCACGTGATCGCCTTCGCCCGCGGGGAGCGGCCGCAGGCCGTCGCGGTCGCCACCCGGCTTCCCGCGCGTCTGGCCCGGTGCGGATGGGGCACCACGTCCCTGACGTTGCCCGGCGGGATCTGGCGGGACCTGCTCACCGGCGGCGTCTACACGGGGCGGATCCCGCTCGCGCACCTGCTCGGTCAGTATCCGGTCTCACTGCTGGAGCGACATGATCTTTGAGGTCTGGGCACCGAAGGCCACGGCTGTCGAACTGTTCGCCGCGGGCGGACCTCACGCGATGTCGCGTGGGGAAGGGGGCTGGTGGTCGGTCGAGGTGGCGGGGGCCTCGCACGGCACGCGGTACGCGTACCAGGTGGACGGCGAAGGGCCGTACCCGGATCCGCGGTCGCGGCGGCAGCCGGAGGGGGTCTTCGGGCAGAGCGCCGTGTACGAGCACGCTCGCTTCACGTGGTCCGACCACGAGTGGAAGGGCCGCGACCTGCGGGGGGCGGTGATCTACGAGCTGCACGTGGGGACGTTCACGTCGGAGGGGACGTTCTCGGCGGCCATCGAGAAGCTGCCGCACCTGGTGGAGTTGTCGGTCGACTTCGTCGAGGTCATGCCGGTCGCCCCCGTGCCCGGGGGGCGGAACTGGGGCTATGACGGGGTGGATCTGTACGCCGTCAACGAGACGTACGGGGGGCCTGACGGGCTCAAGTCGTTCGTGGACGCGTGCCATCAGGCGGGGATCGGGGTCATCCTGGACGTCGTCTACAACCATCTCGGCCCGTCGGGGAACTTCCTGCACCCCTTCGCCCCCTATTTTTCCGGATTTAAGGGCAGTTATTGGGGCGATGCGGTCAATTTGGACGGGCCGGGCTCCGACGAGGTGCGGCGGTACTTCATCGGCAACGCGGTGCAGTGGCTGCGCGACTACCACATCGACGGGCTGCGGCTGGACGCCGTACACGCGCTGCACGACCGCCGCGCCGAACACCTGCTGGCGGAGCTGTCGGGGGAGGTGGACGCGCTGGCCTGCTCGCTCGGCCGCCCGCTGTCCCTGATCGCCGAGTCCGACCTGAACGACCCGCGCATGGTGCGCTCGCTCGACGCCGGCGGCCTGGGCATGACCGCCCAGTGGTGCGACGACATCCACCACGCCCTGCACTGCGCGGTGAGCGGGGAGTCCCACGGCTACTACGCCGACTTCGCCTCCCTGTCGGCGCTGGCCAAGGTGCTGACCTCGGGACTGCTCCACGACGGCACCTACTCCTCCTTCCGCGGCCGCTCCCACGGCCGTCCCTTCACGGGTGTACCCGGCCACCGGCTGGTCGCCTGCCTCCAGAACCACGACCAGATCGGCAACCGCCCCGGCGGCGACCGCCTGCCCGTCCCCGCGCTCAAGCTGGGCGCGGGCCTGCTGCTGACCTCGCCGTTCACCCCCATGCTCTTCATGGGAGAGGAGTGGGGGGCGCGCACGCCGTTCCTGTTCTTCTCCGATCACCTGGAGACCGCGCTGCGGGAGAGCGAGGCGGCGCGCCGGGAGCGTGAGTTCGAGGGGTTCGGGTACGTCTGGGACGCGCCCGACCCGTCGGACGAGGACACGTTTCTGCGCTCGAAACTGGACTGGAGCGAGGTGAAGGAGGAGGAGCACTGGTCGCTGCTGTGCTGGTACCGCGACCTGATCGCCCTGCGCAAAGCCCTGCCCGAGCTGTCCGACCCGCGCATGGACCGGGTCAGGGTGGAGGTGGATCCGCTGGGGAAGTGGCTGGTGATGTGGCGGGGGTCGCTGGCGGTGGCGGTGAACTTCGCCCAGGAGTCGGCCAGGGTGCCGGTGCCCTCTGGAACGGTGCTGCTGGCCTCGGACGACCCCGTCATGGCGGACGGCCGCTCCCTGCGCCTTCCCGCCCAATCCATGGCCATCTGCAAACCCCACTCGGCTCAGTGACAGCCATTCGTGGTGGGGGCGCAGGGCGTCAGACGGGTTCTCCGGCGCTGCCCGATCACGCGGTGACGCCGGCCGGCATCCGTAGCACCTCTACCGGCCCCACCCCGAGACCGCCCTGCACTATTTCTCACGCTCTCCGCGCACCTGCCCCGCACCTGCCCAGCGCGGGCTACCCAGTGCGAGCCTGCGCAACGGGGGCCTGCCTAGCACTGGGGCCTGTCTAGCACTGGGGCCTGCTCAACACTGGGGCCTGCTCAACACTGGGGCCTGCCCCGGGCTGGGCAGGCCCCACTCGGCCAAGATCTCATGCGCTAGGGATAACGCCGCTTCTCGTAGTCGTCGATGACCTTGCCCAGCTTGGCGAGCTTCTCGGTGAACCAGACGTTCTCGGCGCCCGTCGGCGGGCGGTTGGAGTCCACGTACTGGTAACCGAGGTTGGAGAACATGGTGACGACGTAGGTGCGGCCTCCCTTGCCGGGCAGGGCCTTCACGATGCCCGCGTCAGCGCCGGAGTTGTTCACCCAGCCGTTCTTGTGGGCGTACGTCACCTCGGCCGCGTCGTTGCACGGCCGTACGTCGCGGCCGTACGCGATGCCCTGGCCGGGGATGGTCACGGTGCCGTCGGCGCCGATCCAACGCGAGGGCGTGAGCTGCGGGATGCCCGGGGCGGGGTAGGCGGCGCCACACCAGTTGGTGGTCGACAGGGCGAGGTTCATGCCCTGGTCGCCGAGCTTGCTCTTGAAGAACTCGCGGGAGGCGTCGCTGAGGACGGCGGCGGTGACGCCGGTGCCGTTGGGAGCCGTCCACAGGGTGCCCAGGCCGCCGTTGACCAGCATCAGCAGCTTGGCCGTGTCGAGCGAGCTCATGGTGACGGGGTTGCCCCAGCGTCCGCCGGTGTTCGGGTTGGTGTTCTTCAGTTGCAGGGTCTCCAGGCCCAGGTCCTGGAAGGTCTGGTTGAGGCCGTCGACGGCTGCGCGGTCGTGCAGCAGTTTGACCATGGCGCAAGCAGCGTTGTTGGACGACCAGGTGAGCGCGGCGTCCAGGTAGCCGCGGATCGTGTTGCTGCTGCCCGGCCCGCACAGCGAGCTGATCGGCGCGATCGGCTCGTAGTTGTAGGTGTCGTCGAGCGAGATCTGCCCCTGGTCCACGAGGCGCAGCACCCCGAAGGCCACCATCAGCTTCAGCACCGACGCGGGGTACGGGCTCATGAAGTCGATGGAGGCGTTCTCGCGGCCCGGCACCACGTCGATGGTGCCCTGGCCGTGATTGGCGTACCAGCCGGCGTCGTCCCACTGGCGCCAGCGGACGTCGGTGGTGTGCAGATTGCGGTCGACCGGCACGACCTTCCCGTCCGGATACTGCGGGCTCATCAGCACGGTGCCCGAGGAGACGGGGCGGCCCGCCCGGTTCAGCTCGATGACGGTCAGGTCGATCTGCGGCTGCTGCGAGATCGGTTCGGCCGCCGCGACGGCCGCGAGCAGGTCGGCCTTCTTCGGCGGCTTCCTGGCCTCCTTGTCGACGCTGTCCTGCCGCAGCGCGTTCAACTCGGCCGCGCCGGTCGGCGGATTGGTGTCCAGGACCTGCTCGAACTGCGACTGGTCGAGAGCCCGGCGTAAGTGATGCGCGAGCACGCTCGCGGAGTCGTCCTCTGCTGCGGCAGCCGGAGGCGGCGCGACCAAACCGCCCAGCAGTACGGCTGCGGCTGCGAGCCCGGCGAGACCTCGACTTCGATTTCTGGATCTTGAGAGGTTCACCGCGCCACTCTAGCCAGCGAGCGAGCCGGCGCGGCGCAAAACTACTTGGCCTGAGCGTTGACGAGCAGCGCCATCCTCCGGCGCGCCAAGCGCGCGCACGGCCGACTCTTCCGGCACGTTCACGCCCACCGATGCAGACTACGAGCCTGGTGACCGGCCACCCACAACTGCCGGAGCGGACCGTCATCCACAAGGGCAAGCACAGCCCCAGGCCTTATCCACAGAACCCCGTTCCACCCCGCTCAAGCCCCTCGCGATCACCGATGATCCTGAGTGCCCCACCAACCCGCGACGACCCTCAACGCCCCCAAACCACCAACACCCTCAACGCCTCCAAACCACCAACACCCTCAACACGCCCAAACCACCAACGCCCTCAACACCACGGTTCGTGCCGAGCCAGAGACAACCCGGAGTGCATACACCATGAAGATCATCCTGCCGTTGCCCGCCACGCTGACCTCCCTCTTCATCGTGGCCACGGAGCACCTGCCGTTCGACGTCGACTCCTTCGTGCCCTGGCGCATAGCCGGCCCGTACAGAAGAGCCGCGATCACCGCAGCAGGCAGCGGCTCCTTGACGGTGACCCACCACCAGACTCCCTGGAAACCAACCGCGACCAACCTCACAAGCGAGGAAAGACGCCGCCTACGCCGCACCGGCCAACACGTGGTGGTGTCCACGACCGCACCCCCGCACAAGCTTCCGGCCAGCATTCAGACGGCGAGGGCGACGGCCCGGGCCCTGGCGAGGGAGTGCGACGGCCTCCTGATCGACCCGCTGACAGGCACCAACATCCTCACCTGCGGAAGATGCGCAGGCGAGCCCCCGGACTTCCGCCTCACCGACGACTGGCTGTCCTGGGACGTCCAAATCCACGACGCGGCGACCTGTCCACCCTGGGACCCGTCCGACATGGGCGTGTGCGACTGCCTGCGCGTCACATCCCGAGGCCTGCGCCGCTTCGCCCTCCCCGAGATCACCCTCGACGGCGCCGCCTGCGCCCACAACCTGTGCGCGACCAACCTCCTCCGCACAGTGGCCCACCGCCTCGTCACAGACCACCTGGCCTATGTAGCCACTCACCAGGAGGCCACCGACCGCAAAATCGACGACTTCCTCCAGATAAGCCCCACCGACCAGCCGGACGGCGGCCTCCCTTTCGGCGTCCAGCTGACGCCCTACGACGCGGACCAGGGCGAACTGGGCCGCACAGGCACCATCCGCCGCCTCAAGATCGGCCCACCGCCAGGTGCCGGCCAGATCACCTGCCTGAAGGTCGGCCCACCATCCGGCTTCCCCGGCTCCCTGAACGACTGGCTATGCGCCACCCAAAAGCCCGCCCACCCCTCACTCACCTTGATCAACTGCCACCCCTCAGCCCCACCCACCCCCTCACTCCCAGCCCCATTCGCTCCAACACCCCCGACCCCGCAACACCCACTCGAACCAACTCGAGCCGTCCCGCAAGCTCCGCTCACGGAGCCGAGGCCAGCCCCCATCCTGGCCATGGCACCGGCTCCGTCCCCCGCTCATCCCCCACGCGCGGAGGTCGAACGTGCAGCAGCCTGAGCCCGACCCTGGGCTCCGGCGACCCAGGCGCGACCCGGCTACGGCGTTGACGGACACCCTCCTCTTAGGCACTCACGTGCAGGAGAGGGCAAGGGAAGGACAGGAGTGATGCCTGTTCTGACCGGATTTGTTAATAAAAGTGCATGCTCGTCCTGAACCGAATCGAGACATTCGACCGTCCAAGTGACGTGATCCCCTTTGAGATGATCGATGAAGATCTGCGTACAGCGCGTCAGCGGGCGCGTCGCTGGGAGGGGCTGAGCGAGCGCCACACGGCGGTCGTCGCCCTCGTGAGAAAGGCCCGGCGGGAGCTCGATGCGGTCGGGGTGTGGGATCAAGAGCAGGTGGCCGTCGCGGAAACGAGGCTGGGCGCGTACACGTCAGCGCTCGCGGAGGTGGAACGGGACCTGGCCGAGGTGGGTCCGGCGCGGGAGCTCTACGAGGAGTTGCTGGCACGTGAAGAGCAGCGAGTGGCCGCATCGGCCGATCCCCGAGGTGCCGAGTTGCTGGAGATCGGGCGGTTGCTCGCCGAGCTGGATGTGGAGCTGCCTGCTCGGGAACGGGCCCGTGCGGCCGGTCTCGCGGCCCTGCACGGCCGGGGGACGGTGGGCGAGTTCGTCCGGCAGATGGAGGCACTCGGCCTGATGGCGGAAGACGGCGTTCAGGGGATGAGCGGTATCCGGCAAGTCGCGGAGCAACTCGAGGACCGTTGCCGGGAACTGGCGCAGCTCCGTGACAGGTTGTGGGCTCGCCGAGAGGAGTTGCTGCTCGGCTGAGCCGGTCCTGCGTGGTCTGTCCCGTTCGAGATCGGTTGGACCAGCAGCTAAGGCCCACTGAGTGAGTTGGGCTAGTGCAGTGATCGAAAGCACTCACCACCAGCCACGGGCAACGGCCTGGTATGGCTCGGGACCTGGTTTGCAGTGGTCGGGTGGGATGCCTCGGGACCTGGTTCGAGGTGGTCGGGTTCGAGGCGGTCGGGTTCGATGGTTCGGGTCTGGCCCGAGGTGGTCGGGTGGGATGGCTCGTGACCTGGTTCGAGGTGGTTAGGGGGTTGGGGTCTGGTTTGGGGTGGCCGGGGGGATGGCTCGGAATCTGGTTTGGGGTGGTTGGGGGATGGGTTGGGATCTGCTCTGAGTGGTTGGGGGATGGCTGCTAGCGGCTCAGGAGTTGGGTCATGATCTGGTCGAGGGTGGCGGCCGGGTTTGGGACGGGGCCGGGGGAGCGCCAGGCTACGTAGCCGTCCGGTCGGACCAGGACGGCGCCGCCCCTGCTGACGCCGTACCGCTTCCGGAAGTGTCCCTCCACGTCCTTCAGTTCCTCGTCCACCACCAAGCGCGTGAGTTGGACGCCGAGGCGCTCCTTGACCAGACGTCCGGCGTCCATCCAGGCCTGGCCGCCCTGTCTGTCGGCCAGCAGTACGAAGCCGGAGCCGAAGAGGTCGATGGTCGAGATGCGCTGGCCTTCCCAGTCGAGCACCACGTGTGGGGCGCGGCTGCCCGGACGGCCGGTGGGTACGCGTGGGTCCTCCAGGATGGAGCCGTCGTCGCCGGGTTCGTCCAGGATGGCTGTGGAGTGGTAGCGGTAGCCGATGATGACGCTCATGAAGTCCTCGAGGGGCTCCGGGTAGCCGACGCGGGCGGTTGGAGGCATGCGTACGCCGAGGTTGGCGAGCTGGGCGTCGGCCGTCAGCGTGCCGATCGGGCGGCGTTCGGCGTCGTACGTGTCGAGGAAGGCGGGCCCGGCCTGGCCTGTGACGACGAGCCAGAGCCGCCAGGCGAGGTCGCAGCCGTCCTGGAGTGCGGTGCTGCCGCCCTGCCCGCCGGTCGGCGGCATGGTGTGGGCCGCGTCCCCGGCGAAGAACACCCGGCCGGCGCGGTATGTGTCGGCCACCACGTGCCCCAGAGTGAACGACGTCTTGTCCAGTAACTGGACGTCCAGGTCAGGTTGGTCGGCTGCGATGCGTACCAGCTCTCTGCAGCGCTCCTCGGTGAAGTCGGCTTCGCTCTGGCCGTCGGAGTAGTTGACGCCCAGCACGTGCGCCCCGACGCCGGTGCCGGTCACGATCACGCCGGTGAAGAGGTCGTTCTGCAGGTACCAGAGCGTGACCTCGCGCTCGCGTACCAGCCCGCTCAGGTCCGCATCGAACATGATCGAGCACATCTGGCCCAGCTCGCCCTTGCCCGAGGTGGGGACGTTCAGGAGGCGGCGGAGCGGGCTCCGGTAGCCGTCGGCGGCGACCACGTAGTCGGCCCGTACGAGGCGGTCGCCGTCGGCGTCGCGGATCAGCGCGGTCACGCCGTTCTCGTCCTGTTCCAGCGAGACCAGCTCGGTGGAGAAGCGCAGGTCGGCGCCCAGCTCCTCTGCCGTGTACCGCAGCAGCTGCTCGATCGCGGCCTGGGGCGCCCCCACCTGCGCCGCCGGGGTGATGTCGGCCAGGAAGGCCATCTCCTCCTGCTCATCGTTGATGAGCATGTGGGGGTTCGGGTCGGCCAGGCTCTTGGCGATCGCTATGCGCATGTTGTCCCCGATGCCTGCCCAGGTCTCGCGGAGCTCCTGCTCGATGCCGGGGACGGGGCGCAGCAGCTCGATGGCTCGCGGGCCGACACCGAACGCCTTGGGTTGGATCGAGGTGCTTGGGTGCTTCTCCACCAGCATGACGGGTACGTCGCGCCAAGCCAGGAGTGTTGCCGTGCTCAGGCCTGCGTACCCACCGCCCACCACCAGGACGGGCACCCGCTCTTGTTCCATGCTTGTCCACCTCCGGGAACGCGTAGTATCGCGTCTATGGTCGAGGACACGATATGTCGCGTCAGGGGAGGAGGTCAAGACATATCGCGTTGTGGGGGGTGGGGAGCGGATTGGGTTGGGGGTGGGGATGTGAACTGCGGGTGCGGGGATACCGGGGTGCAGGGATACCGGGGTGCGAGTGGGGGCGGGGTGCGGGATGCGCATGGCCTGGGCGGCGCCGGAGGGGGTTGCGGCTGTGGGGTGTGCGTGGCCCGGCCAGTGCCGAGGGCTACTTGCGGGTGAGAGCGGTCGGCGCCGGGGGCCTTGTGGGTGTGGGTGTGCGCGGCTGGGAGGGGCGCGGAGCCGGGGGGCGTGGGTGGTGGGGGTGCGGACGCGGCCGGTGCTGGGGCTTGTGGGTGTGGGTGCGCGGCTGGCAGGGGGTGGGGGCGGGATGTGCGGTTAGGCCGGTGCTGGGGCTTGTGGGTGTGTGCGGACCGGTTGGTGCCCCGGGGCTTGTGGGTGTGTGCGGACCGGTTGGTGCCCCGGGGCTTGTGGGTGTGCGCGGCTGGCCTGGGGGTGCGTGGGGCGAGTGTGCGTGGTGGGTGCCGATGTTGTGGGGGTGGGGTGGACCCGCGCATGGGTGGGCGGGTCCGTGGGTTGATGGGGGGTTGGTGTTAGTGGACCAGGCCTGGGACCAGGGTTTTTCCGTAGTTGCGTAGGGTGAAGAGTTCTCGGGTTTTGCCGGTTCGTACGTCCATGGCATAGACCATCGGCTTGGGTCCGCGTGGTGACTCGGGGGTGGCGACCACGGTCACCTCGGTGGAGTTCAGCCAGCCGCCGAGTCCCGACGGCTGGAGCCCTTCCGGGATGCCGGAGATCGGGACTCGGGTTTCGCGGCCGCCCCGCACCGGGTCGAAGACGACGATCGAGCCGTCCAGCTGCACCATCGGGCGGCGGTTCGGGTCGTAGGTCTGGCCCAGTCGGGTGAGGGTGCGGCCGTCGGGGGCGAGGGTGCTGTAGTCGTACGTGAAGTCCGGGATGGTGATCGGGTCGTGGCCGAGCACCCGCACCTGGCTGGAGTTCTCGTACGGCTTGACGAGCACGACGGGGCCGGATCCGTCCGACACGCTCACCGGCCACCAGCCGCGCGGGAGGTCGGACACCGTGCCCCGCTCCACGTCCACCAGCTTGTTGGGCTCCCGCCGCCCGCCCCAGCTCGACACGATGAACCGCAGCCCGCTGGGCGACAGCCGCAGGGTGTGTTCGGCCGAGCGCGAGAAGTCCTCCGCGGGCTGCTTCAGCGGGGACTTCCAGGTCTTGCCGCTCGCCAGGTCGCGCACCACGATCGTGCGCTGCTTCGAGCTGTAGTAGGCCAGCCGGCGGCCGTCCGCCGTGACCGCCAGGGGGCCGGTCTCCGGTGCCGCGGTCAGTTCGTAGGTGTCGCCGTCGCGGGTCACGAGCCGCCAGGCGTTCTTCGCGCACGTGGTGGTGCGGCATTCCGGCCGGTACGCCTGTTCGATCGGCCCGACGCCTTCCGGGGGCAGCGGAGAGACCGTCGTCTCCGGCGGGGTGAGCATGACCGGGGGCTCGGGGCGTAGCTGCTGGAGGAGCACGGTGCCGCCGCCCGCGATGAGGCAGGTCGCCGCGGCGATGGCCACGGCCAGGCGGGTGGCGCGCCGACGGCGGGCGCCCCGCACCGCCTGGGCCGCCAGATCGACGGCGGGCGCCTGTTCGGCCAGCGCGTGCAGGTCTTCGCGCAGCGGGTTCACCGGTACACCTCCTGGGGGACGAGCGCGCGCAGTTTCGACAGCGCATAGTGGGTCTGGCTCTTGACGGTGCCGACCGAGACGCCCAAGAGCTGCGCGGTCTCGTGTTCGGTGCGATCTTCGTAGAAGCGCAGCACGATCAGCGCCCGCTGCTTCGGCGTGAGCCGCGCCAGTGCGTGGAGCAGGGCGATCCGGCGTACGGTCGCCTCGTCGTGCGGCTGCCCGGACGCCGCGAACTCCGGCAGTTCGGCCTCAGAGAGCTCGATCCGCTTGCGCTTGCGCCAGGAGATGGTCTGGTTCACCAGGGCTTTGCGCGCGTACGCCTCGGGGTTGCCACCCTTGGCGAGCTTGGCCCAGTGGGAGGCGACGCGCGTGAGGACCGTCTGCAACAGGTCCTCGGCGAGGTGGGCGTTCCCGGTGAGCAGGTACGCCGTCCGCATCAGCGATTGCTGGCGGGTTCGTACGAACTCGTGGAACCCCTCGTAACGGTCCATGCATAAAACAACTTCGCCGAAGGGTCCAAGGTTGGAAAATCGGCTATTCGGAGAGGTGGCGTTCCAGGGACTCGAGCTTGCTGGTCATCCCGTCGGTGACTCCCTGCCGGAGATCGGCCTTGAGCACCAGGCTGACCCGGGGCGCCACCTCCGCCACCGCGTCCACCGCGCGCTTCACCACGTCCATGACCTCGTCCCACTCGCCCTCGATCGTGGTGAACATGGCGTCCGTACGGTTGGGCAGGCCGCTGTCGCGGACCACCTTGACGGCGCGGGCGACGGGCTCGGCGACTCCTTCGCCGACGCCCAGCGGGGTGATGGAGAATGCGACGATCACTGCGTGCCTCCTTGCGGCGGGCCGGAGGGTATCGATCCTAACTAGCCGCCGGGTCTCGACGAGCCGCCGGGTCTCGACGAGCCGCCAGAGAGAAGCGAAGAGCCACGACGCCTCCCAGAACGCCGTGGCCACCGCCGTACTTCACCCACGCGTCACACGTGGTCGTGCTCCTCTTCGTCCTCGTCCTCGCTGGGCCCCTCGGAGGGCTCCACCCCGAGGACGGCCTCGCGCGGCTCGATCTCGTTGATGTGGTCGACAAGCTGCAGCACGTGGTCCGGCTCGATGAGCCACTGCAGCGCCGAGGCGCCCGTCTCGTCGGAGCTGACCAGCTCGGCCTGCTCGGTGCGCTCCTCGGCGGTGAGGTCGGCGTCCGGGTGCCGGATCTCGGCCAGCGCCGCCGCCTGCAAAGCGTCCACGTCAAGCACCTCGACGGTCAGCTCGACCGTGAGACGCAGGAACTTCGGTTCATCACTCATGGCGACGACTCTAGGGCAGCTTCCACTCGACGGGTGCCGCGCCTTGCTGTTCCAGCAGCTCATTGGCCCGGCTGAAGGGACGCGAGCCGAAGAAGCCGCTGCGCGCGGAGAGGGGAGAGGGGTGGGCGGACTCGATGCGGGGCACATTGCCGAGCATCGGGGCCAGGTTGCGGGCGTCGCGGCCCCAGAGGATGGCCACCATCGGCTTGTTGCGTGCCACGAGGGCGTGGATGGCCTGCTCGGTGACCTGCTCCCAGCCCTTGCCCCGGTGGGAGGCGGGCTTGCCGGGCATCACGGTGAGGACCCTGTTGAGGAGCAGGACGCCCTGCTCGGCCCACGGCGTCAGGTCGCCGTTGGCGGGGCGGGGGAGGCCGAGGTCGGTCTCCATCTCCTTGTAGATGTTGACCAGGCTGCCGGGCAGCGGCCGCACCTCGGGCGCCACCGAGAACGACAGCCCGACCGGGTGACCGGGCGTGGGGTAGGGGTCCTGGCCCACGATCAGCACCTTGACGTCGTCGAAGGGCTGGTTGAAGGCACGCAGCACGTGCGTGCCCGCGGGCAGGTACTGCCTGCCATCGGCGATTTCCTTGCGCAGGAATTCGCCCATCAGGGAGATCTGCTCGGAGACGGGCTCAAGCGCACTGGCCCATCCGGCTTCGACGACTTCGTTCAGTGGACGACCGGCCATGGCCGATGAGCCTATCTAGGTCTGGTACGGCTTGCTGCCGAAACGTCGGGTCCAGCCGTACCAGAATGATCACAAGGTGCCCGCGCGGTCCGCGCGGGCACCTTGATCACTTCACGGAACCGGCCATCATGCCCTGGACGAAGTACCGCTGGAAGGCGAAGAACAGGACCAGCGGGATGAGCAGCGACAGGAACGCACCGGACGAGAGGATGTCCACGTTCGATCCGAACTGCCGCATCTGGGACTGCAGGGCCTTGGTCATCGGCTGGTTGTCGGTGTTGGCGAAGACCAGCGCGATGAGCATGTCGTTCCACACCCACAGGAACTGGAAGATGCCCAGCGAGGCGATGGCGGGCTTGCCCAGCGGGAACACCACCGACACGAAGATCTTCCACTCCGGCGCCCCGTCCATCCGCGCCGCCTCCAGCAGCGAGGACGGGATGCCGACGAAGAAGTTGCGCAGCAGGAAGATGGCGAACGGCAGGCCGAACGCCGTGTGGAACAGCACCACGCCCGGGATCGAGCCGAAGATCCCGATGCCTCCGTAGAAGGACGCGACGGGGATCAGCGCGATCTGGATGGGCACGATCAGCAGCCCGACCACGACGAGGAACGCCCCGTCACGCCCGGGGAACTCCATCCACGCGAACGCGTAGGCGGCCATGGCCGCGATGCCGATCACCAGGACCGTCGTCGGCACCGTGATCAGCACGGTGTTCCAGAAGGACGCGGTGAAGCCGCTGGCCAGCAGGTCCTTGTAGTTCGCGAGGGTCAGCTCGGCAGGCTTGGTGAAGATCGTCCACCAGCCCTCGGAGGTGTTGACGTCCGTCGTACGCATCGAGACGACGAGCAGGCCCAGCGTCGGCACCAGCCAGAACAGGCCCAGCAGGATCATGATCACCTGCACGGCGCCGCCGCCGATCCGGTCCACGATCTTGCTCACCACGCTCCTGCGCGGCGCGCCCGTCTCCAGCCCCGAAGGGGCGGTAGCCGTGGCTGTCGTCATGATTCGTCCCTCCTGAACCGGCGAATGTTCATGATCATGAAGGGGAGGACCAGAACGAGCAGGAAGACGGCCAGCGCGCTGCCCAGACCCTGGTTGTTCCCGCCGCCGAACGCCACGCGCCACATCTCCAGCGCGACCACGTTCGCCTGGGGCTGGACCGAGGCCGGGGCGATGATGAAGACAAGGTCGAACACCTTCAGCGTATTGATGATCATCGTCACGAAGACGACGAGCAGCACCGGCGACAGCAGCGGCACGGTGATCTTGCGGAACACCTGCCACTCCGAGGCGCCGTCGATGCGGGCCGCCTCCAGCGCGTCACGCGGGATCGCCGCGAGCCCCGCCGCGATCAGCACCATGGCGAAACCGGCCCACACCCACACGAACGCGCCGATGATCGCCGGGGTGATGAGTGTCGGGCCGAGCCAGCTCAGGCCTTTGTAGGCGGCCTGGAAGTTCGACTGCGGGAGTCGTACGACATAGGAGCCGGCGGACAGGCCCTGGAAGCGGAACGAGCCGTCGTCGGCCGTCGTGGCGGTCGCGGCGACCTTGCCGTTCTGCACCGCCTCGACGGTCATGCCCGGCAGGCCCTTCTCCGAGGCGTCCACCTCGCCGTTCTTGCCGCCGCCTCCCGGCGTGAAGTCGAACCACACGGTCCCCGAGAGGCCGTCGCCGGCCGCGGGGGCCTTGGCGACCTGGGCGTTGCTTGGCAGGGCGTTCGGCTTGACGCCCACGATCGGGATCAGCACCGGCTGACCCGCCTGGGCGGGCTGCTTGGTGACGACCGCGCCGCCGTCGGCGGCGACCGGCGACTGCTCGCCCTCGCGCGGGCGCGCCTCCGGGTAGCCCTGTGAGGAGGAGAACGTGTCGTGCACGGTGGTGAGCACGGCGTTGGCCACGCCCTTGGCGGGGTCCTGCTCGTAGACGAAGCGGAAGATCACGCCCGCCGCCATCAGGGAGACCGCCATGGGCATGAACACGATCAGTTTGAACGCCGTCGACCACCTGATCCGCTCGGTCAGGACCGCGAAGATCAGGCCCAGCGTGGTCACCACGATCGGCGCGATGACAACCCAGATGAGGTTGTTGCGGATCGTGGTGAGCATGCCGGAGTCGGTGAAGATCGTGGCGTAGTTGCCCAGCCCCACGAATCCGGTGCCCGCCGAGTCGAACAGGCTCCGGAAGATGGAGTAGACGATCGGGTAGACCACCCAGATGCCCAGCAGCACCGCCGCCGGGAGGAGGAAGGCGATGGCGACCGCCGGCGAGGGGCCGAGGCGTCGTTGCGTACGGGGGGTTTCAGCCGGTCCGGTGGAGGGCTCGTCCGCGGTGTCCGCGGACGAGACCTGCGGGCCGTCCAACCGTTCGGTCACGGCCTTACCTCTTTACTTCTTCCAGGCCTTCTTGGCCTCGGCTTCCAGTGTGGTCTGAGTGCCCTTGATGTCGCTCGGGTTGCGCAGGAAGTCCTGCAGCGCCTTCCACTCGCCCTTGCCGTCGGTGGCGCCGAACGCGCTCGGCGCCAGGTCGGACATGTCGTAGCGGACGGCGTCGCCGGCCGAGACGATCGTCTGGCCGAGCTGCTTGGTCAGCTCGTCGGGGTAGTTGTCGGGGGAGACGTTCTTGTTGGGCGACAGGTAGCCGGGCAGCTTGGCCCAGATCTCGCCACCCTCCTTGGAGGCCAGGAACTGCAGCAGCGCCATCGCGCCGGGGGAGTCCTTCATCGCGACCGCGACGTCGCCGCCCAGGACGACGGGGGCCGTGTCACCGGCCTTGGGGAACGGGAAGTACTTGGCCTCCTCGCCCACCTTGGCCTTCGACTGCGCCGCGGAGACGGCCACGAAGTCGGCCTCGATCACCATGGCGGCCTTCTTGTCGCCGTAGACCTTGGTCACGCAGCCGGGGAAGTCGGTCTGCAGGGCGCCGGCGTTGCCGTCGACCACGAACTCCTTCTTGCCCGCGATCTGCGCGATCTTCTCCAGCGCGGTGGTCACGGTCGGGTCCGTCCACGGGATCTCGTGCTTGGAGAGCTTGTCGTAGTTCTCCGGCCCGGCGGTGGACAGGTAGACGTTCTCGAACAGGTCGGTCAGCGTCCAGCCGGAGGCACCGCAGAACGAGAACGGCGCGGTGCCGGAGTCGGCGATGGTCTGCGCGTTCTTGACCAGCTCGTCCCAGGTGGTGGCCGGCTGCACGCCCGCGTCGTCGTACGCCTGCGCCCGGTACCAGACCAGCGACTTGTGCGCCGCCTTGATGAGCACGCCGTACACCTTGCCGCTGGCGGAGCCGAGCTCCTTCCAGTACGGGGTGTAGTTGGTGTCCACCTCCTTGACGACGTCGTCGGTCAGCGGGATGAGCGCGCTCTGGTCGGCGTACTGCTGCACCAGGCCCGGCTGCGGCAGGATCGCGACGTCCGGCGGGTTCTTGCCCTGGATGCGCGGGCCGAGGTAGGCGCCGGTGTCCTCACCGGTGGAGGCGTACGTGACCTTCGCGCCGGTCTTCTCGGTGAAGGCCTTGAGGACCTGCTCGAAGTTCTTCTGCTCGTCGCCGGTCCACTTGGCGGCGACCTCGAGCTTCACGCCCTGCAGCGGCTTGGCGCCGGCGGCGGGGGCCGACGCGGAGCCGGAAGCGTCGGTGGACGGCGAGGTGGTCGTCGGGGCGTTGCCGCAGGCGGCGACGGCTACCGCGAGCCCGGCCAGGATTGCTGCTGCTCTGGCGTTTCGCATGGCTGCCTCACTGTGTTCTGATGATCTCTTCGATTTCGGACTTCATGGAGACCGCGGCGTCGTCCGCGGACTCGGTGGAGGGGTTGCCGAGCGCTTTGGCGACCGAACTGGCGATCACCAGGCTCAGCTGGTTGTAGTTGGCGCTCACCGGCCGTGCCTTGGCGGCGAGGATGCTCTCCTTGAGCACGGGTAGGTAGGGGAAGCGCTTGATCAGGGCGGGGTCGTCGTAGAGCTCGGTCCACACGGGCGGGAAGGAGCCCTCGGTGAGGACGCGGCGCTCGTTCTCCAGACTGGTGAAGTAGCGGATGAACTCCTGCGCCGTGTGCTGATGCTTGGAGTACGCGCTGATGGCGAGGTTGGCGCCGCCCAGCGTGCTGGACCCGGGGCCGTTGAGCCCCGGCAGCCGGGTCACCCCCAGCTTGTCGCCCAGTTTCGCCCTGGCCGGGCCGTAGCCGTGCGGCCAGTTGCGGGCGAAGGCGAGCCGGCCCTCCTGGAAGGCCAGGCGCGTCTCCTCCTCCTTGTAGCTCAGTGACTCCTTGGGGATCCAGCCCTCGCGCAGGCCCTGGAGCAGGAAGTCGAGTGCGATGCGCGTCTTGGCCGGATCGAGGGTCACCTCGGTGCCGTCCTTGCTGACGATCTGCCCGCCGGCGGACTGCAGCGCCTCGGAGAAGTTGACGGTGAGCCCTTCATACGCCAGGAACTGCCCGGCATAGCCTCCAATATCGTTCTTTTTCATTATTTGTCGTGATTGGTCGCGAAGCTCGGCCCACGTCCGTGGCGGCTTCTTGACCAGGTCGGTCCGGTAGTAGAGCAACCCTGCGTTGCTCGTGTACGGGACGGCCCAGAGCTTGTTCTTGTAGACCGCCGTTTCCACGACGGGCGGCAGGAACCTGTCGAGCGGGAACAACCCGCGCTCCAGGGGGATGATCCAGCCGTTCTCCGCGAACTCGGCAGTCCACACCACGTCGAGCCCCAGTACGTCGTACCGGCTGCTCTTGGCCTGGAGGTTGGCCACCATCTGAGCGCGCTGCTCGTCGGCGGCCTCGGGCAGCTCCAGCAGCGTCACCTTCTCGGCCGGGTGGGCCTGGTTCCAGCGGTCCAGCAAGGGTTGCAGGTACGCCGTGGTGTCGCGACCGGTGGCGAACGTGATGGGGCCTGTGCCGCCCGTGCCCGTTTCGCCGCCGCCCTCATTGCTCGCGGGCGCGCAGCCGGCCGCCGCCAGGAGGACGACCAGGGAGAGCGTGAGCGAGCGCACTCTGTTTCCTCCACGTTCAGAGTGATTTACATACGTGTTAGGTAGATGCATTCATGTTATGCACACATGTAATCTGTAGGTCAACGGCTAGATACGTAACGCGTTCGTAACACGGCGGGGAGGTGGGGCGGTGCGGCTTCACCTGCTGGCGCTCCTGGCTAAGGAGCCGGCCCATGGGTACGAGCTCAAACAGGCGCTGGAGCAGACGTTCGGCAGCGCCTATCCGTCCCCCAACATCGGCCAGATCTACGTCACGCTCGGCAGGCTGGAGAAGGACGGCCTCGTCCGGGCGGTGGACGTGGAGCAGTCCAACCGGCCCAACAAGAAGGTCTACTACCTCACCGCCAAGGGCCGGGACGTGCTCACGCTCTGGGTGGACGAGCCCACCGAGGGCCCCAGGGTGCGCGACGAGTTCTTCATGAAGCTCGTGCTGGCCCCGCTCACCGGCATCGCCGACCGGATGGCGCTGATCAGTCGTCAGCGCCGCCACTACCTGTCGCTCATGGGCGATCTCAACGACCTCCTGGCCCGCACCGCGCCGACCGACCGGGTGGCCATCCTCCTCATCGAGGGCGCCATGCTCCACCTGCAGGCGGACCTTGACTGGCTGGAGCGTTGCCAGGAGGATCTGGCATGAGCGCGGTTGTGAAAACGGTCAATCTGGTCAAAATCTACCAGGATGGCGCAGTGCCCGTGCCTGCCGTACGCGGCGTGGACCTGCAGGTCGAGCCGGGTGAGTTCGTCGCGATCATGGGTCCGTCCGGCTCCGGGAAGTCCACGCTCGTCCACATGCTGGGCGGGCTCGACACCAGGACGAGCGGCGAGATCTGGCTCGACGGCAAGCGCGTCGACACGCTCTCGGAGAGCGCCTGGGCGCTGCTGCGGCGCAAGAAGGTCGGGTTCGTCTTCCAGTTCTTCAACCTCGTCGCCAACATGACCGTGGGCGACAACGTCGAGCTGCCCGCGCTGCTGGCCGGGGCCTCGCCCAAGGTGGCCCGCGAGCGCAGGGAGAGCCTGCTCGGCGCGCTCAACCTCACCGACCGCGCCGACGCCTCGCCCGCCCAGCTCTCCGGAGGCGAGCAGCAGCGGGTCGCGCTGGCCAGGGCGCTGGCCAACCAGCCCAGCGTGCTGCTGGCCGACGAGCCCACCGGCAACCTCGACAGCCGCAACACCCGCGACGTGCTCCGCCTGCTCAGCGACGTCCACAAGGAGGGCCAGACGATCGTGATGGTCACCCACGACGCGCGCGTGGCGAGCCTGGCCGACCGGCTGGTGTCGCTGTTCGACGGGGAGATCGTGGACGACGGCCGCATCGCGCGCCGCCGCACGCGCACGGCCGGCGAGGTGATCGACCTCAGATGAGCGCCACTTTGGCGGGGAGCCGGTGGATCAAGGCCGACCTGCGGGCCAGGAAGGGCCAGGCGGTGCTGACGGTGCTGACCGTGGCCGGGATCGTGGCCGCGCTGATCACCGCGGCGACCCTGCTCGAGGAGGGCACCAACCCGTGGCGCAGCCTGTTCGCCCAGACCGACGGCGCCCACGTCTGGCTCTACACCGACGACAGCCCCCAGGCTGACCTGAGCGGCATCGACGGCGTGACGCAGATCGCGGGCCCGTACCGCTCGGCGCCCGTGACCGTGGCGCAGGAGGGCAAGAAGGAGCCCGCGGCACTGCGGGCGATGCCCGCCACGCCGCCGCAGGTGGCGCACCCGCTGCTGGCCGAGGGCAGGTGGCTGGATCCCTCCCAGCCCGACGGCGTGGTCGTCGAGCGCTCGTTCGCGACCTCGCTGCGGCTCAGGATCGGCGCCCCCTTCACGATCATCGCGCTCGACGGCAAGCGCCACACCCTGTACGTACGCGGCATCGCCGACTCCGCCGAGCAGGGCTTCTACCCCCAGTGGACGCCCGGCCTGGCCTACGTCCTGCCCGTCATGCTCGACCGCATCGAGCCCATGCTGGGCCGCAGCGAGTGGGTGACCGGGCTGCGCCTGGCCGACCCCGACGCCACGCAGGTCGTCTCGCAGCGCGTGGTCGTCATGCTGGAGGACAAGCTCCAGCGGGTCTACACCTGGCGCGAGGTCAGGGCCGCCATGGAACTGGACAACCGGCTGCTGGGCACGCTGCTGGCGCTGTTCGGCGTGGTCGGGCTGGTGGCCGCCGCGCTCGCCCTGGCCAACGCGGCCGGCGGCCGGGTGCTGGCCCAGCTCCGCGACCTGGCCACGCTCAAGTCGATGGGCTTCACCAGGGGCCAGCTCGCGCTGCTGCTCCTGGCCGAGCACGGCGCGCTGGGCCTGCTCGGCGTCGCGATCGGCGCGGTGGTCGGCTGGGGCGTGATGGCGGCGATGCTCGGCGCGACGTCCGTGGCGCCGATCCCCGTGCTGGCCATCGTCGCGGGCACGGCCCTGGTGGTGCTGGCCGCCGTGGGGCTGCCCGCGTGGCGCGGCGGCCGCACGCCGCCGATCCCCGACGCGCCCGCCCTGCCGCCGCGCGGCCGCCTGTCCAGGCTGGCCCGGCTGGCCCTCCTCGTACGCCTCCCGCCCGCCCTCGTCCTCGGCACCAGGGACGCCTTCACCAGGCGCGTGCCGGCGTTCCTGACGGCGTTCGGGCTGGCCGTGCCGATGATGATGGTCACGATCGGGCTCGGCGTCTGGGCGACGCTCGACAACTTCGCCGACCACCCCGAGCAGGTCGGCCAGCACGCGAGCCTGTACGTCAGGCCGGGCAAGGCGGAGCCGGCCGAGGCCGAGCGCGTCGCCAAGCTGGACGAGGGCGTGGAGACGGTCTATCCGGGCACCGACGTGGACGCCCTGGCGCCCGGCATGGCCCGCTCGGTCCGCGTGCGGGCCATCGGCAGCTCGACGGAGCCGTACCCGTTCCCGGTGGTCGAGGGGCGCATGTACGGCCGTCAGGGGGAGGCGGTGGCCGGGCAGGGCCTGCTCGACCTGCTGGGCATCAAGATCGGCGACCGGGTGCGGCTGACCGTGGGCGGCACGCCGCTGATCGTCAGGATCGTCGGCAGGACCGTCGAGCCCGACCTCGACGGCGAGGTGATCTCCGTGGGGCTCGACAGCCTGGCGGCCAAGGACTCGGTGCCGCCGGAGTACTACGCGCTCGCCCTCAAGAGGGGCGCGGACCCCGCCGAGGTGCGCGGGCGGCTGCTGTCGGAGTCGGCCGAGAGCCTCGACGTGCAGGCCGCGGTCAACCCGGCGGACCGGCTGTCGATCATCCGGGTGGTGATCGTGGCGCTGATCGCCGTGCTGATGCTGATCGGCCTGGCCAACCTGCTCACCGCCAGCGCACTCGGGCTGCGCGACCACGCGTTCGACCTGGCCGTGCTCAAGGCCATGGGGCTGACGCCGCGCCAGGTCATGGCCACGCTGGTGACGGGCACCGGGCTGCTGGTCGTGCTCGGCGTCGGCGTGGGCGCCGCGGCGGGCATGTCCGTGGTGACGGGGCTGATCGACCTGCAGGGCCACACGAGCGGCGTCGGCGCGGGCATCGGGCGCGCGCCCTCCGCCCTGACGCTGGCCGTCGCCGTCGTGGGAGCCGTGGGCACGGCCCTCGCGGTGGCGCTCATTCCCGCCCGCCGCGCGGCCCGTGCCCAGGTGCCGGTCACGTCGCGCTGAGAGCGGCCTTTTCCTTCTTCTTCAGCGCGAACCAGTAGAAGCCGTGCCCCGGCAGCGTCAGCAGGTACGGCAGCTCGCCGACCGGCGGGAACTCCACCCCGCCCCGCGCCTCGACCGGGACCATCCCCTCGAACCTGCGCAGGTCCAGCTCGACCGGCTGCGGGAACTTCGACAGGTTGTTCACGCAGAGCATGATGTCGTCGCGGTCCTCGCGGACGAAGGTGAGCACGGAGGGGTTCGACGACCACATTTCCGTGTACGCCCCCACGCCGAACACCGGGTGGTTGCGCCGGATCTCCAGCATCTTGCGGGTGAAGTGGAGCAGCGAGCCCTCATGGCGCTGCTGGGCCTCCACGTTGACCGCCTGGTAGCCGTAGATCGGGTCCATGACCGCGGGCAGGTAGAGCCGTCCGGGGTCGGCGGAGGAGAACCCGGCGTTGCGGTCGGGGCTCCACTGCATCGGCGTGCGGACCGAGTCGCGGTCCTCCAGCCAGATGTTGTCGCCCATGCCGATCTCGTCGCCGTAGTACATGACCGGCGAACCCGGCAGGCTCAGCAGCAGGGCCGTGAACAGCTCGATCCGGTCCCTGTCGTTCTCGAGCAGCGGGGCCAGACGCCGGCGGATGCCCAGGTAGGCCCGCATGCGCGGGTCCTTGGCGTACTCCTTGTGCATGTAGTCGCGCTCTTCCTCGCTCACCGTCTCGAGCGTGAGCTCGTCGTGGTTGCGAAGGAAGATGCCCCACTGTGCCTTGTCGGGCAGCTTGGGCGTGCGCGACATGATCTCGGAGATCGGCTCGCGGGTCTCCTTCTTGACCGCCATGTAGATGCGCGGCATGAGCGGGAAGTGGAAGGCCATGTGGCACTCGTCGCCCCCGGTGGTGGGGTCGCCGAAGTATTCGACCACGTCCTCGGGCCAGCCGTTGGCCTCGGCCAGCAGCACCCGGTCGGGGTAGAGGCGGTCCACCTCGGCCCGGACCTTCTTCAGGTACGCGTGCGTCTCCGGCAATCCCGAGCACGCGGTGCCCTCACGCTCGAACAGGTACGGCACCGCGTCCAGCCGGAAACCGTCGATGCCCAGGTCCAGCCAGAACCGCAGGACCTCCAGCATGGCCTCCTGCACCGCCGGGTTGTCATAGTTCAGGTCCGGCTGGTGGTGGAAGAAACGGTGCCAGTAGTACTGCTTGCGCACCGGGTCGTAGGTCCAGTTGGACTCCTCGGCGCCGATGAAGATGATCGGGGCGTCGGGATAGCCTCCAGGGTGGTCCGACCACACGTAGAAGTCGCCGTACGGACCCTCGGGGTCGTGCCGGGACGCCTGGAACCAGGGATGGCGATCGCTGGTGTGGTTCATCACGAGGTCGGTGATGATCCGCAGGCCACGTTCGTGAGCCTTCTCGATCAGCTGCACGAAGTCACCCAGGTCCCCAAAGTCCGGGAGGATCTTCATGTAGTCCGAGATGTCGTATCCGCCGTCGCGCAGGGGCGACTCGTACAGCGGCAGCAACCACAGGCAGTCCACGCCGAGCCACTCGAGGTAGCCCAGCTTCTCGATGAGACCGCGAAGGTCGCCGGTGCCGTCGCCGTTGGAGTCCTTGAACCCCCGGACGAGAATCTCGTAGAACACCGCCCGCTTGTACCAGGCAGGATCCTCCGAGACGAACGCCTCGGAGATCGGCTCCGGCAATGGGGATGCGTTGATCATATGTCGCTCACAGGAAGAGATGTGGGCAGGACGAAGTCACCGGTTACCCCGGCGTTACTATCTGGTGACCGCGCCGCGTGGAGTCGTCATCCCTGCGAACTCCACTGCCCTGGAACGAGACCGGATTTGTGATCTGGTGCCCGTTTGTGCGGCGCTTACGGGCCGAACACTACCAGCCCGTTGGCTTTCCGGAACCCGCTTCTGCTGTACGAGGGTTAATACCCGTGAGATCCGTACGTAATCGCCCTGTTACCGAGAGTTCACTAAAAAGGTGGCGCGAGGTCCGAGAGGTCGTTCTCGAAGTCGCTCAGCCACAGCCCGAAGAGCA
This sequence comes from Nonomuraea sp. NPDC003709, assembly GCF_040610775.1. Lineage (NCBI taxonomy): Bacteria > Bacillati > Actinomycetota > Actinomycetes > Streptosporangiales > Streptosporangiaceae > Nonomuraea > Nonomuraea sp. NPDC003709. Next base: position 881,357 of record NZ_JBEXMW010000001.1, read on the forward strand.
CCAACCCCCGCACCCAGAAACGATCGTTCCAGCCGTTGAACCTGGTCAAAGCGTCGGGACCGCCTGAGACCACCTCGTGCAGCTCGTCCGACAGCAGCCCCGGCACGCTTCTCACCACAGTCTCCAGCATGCGGTGCGAATAATTTCGGGCGGGGGCGGCGGTCGAACGCAGCGGCACCCTTTGGAGCGGCTGCTTGACCACATTCGTCGAGGGGAGTGCGGCAACCCGTGGATTGGCCGCGTGGAGCACTTCGCGGTAGAAACGGCCCTTGTCCTTGCGGGCCACGCCGACCGACAACGCGGCGTCGAAGAAGCGCGGGTCGATGAACGGCGCCGCGAACGACGCCTCGGGCCCCACCAGGTTCACCGCGGAGCGCGCGATGCCGCGCACGGTCCTGGTGTGCAGCACCGACAGCGGCAGCTCGGCGCGGTGCCCGTGGAGCATGGAGGTGGCGGCCAGGAACTGCTCGCGCACGGTCTCCTCCATCCACTGGGCGGCGGCCTTGGACAGGAACGGCTGCGAGGGCGCCCCCAGCGACAGCGAGCCGAGCACGGCCGCCGAGCGCTCGGCCTGTGTCGTGGCCTCCAGCGCGGCCCCGCTGACCATGAAGTTCTTCAGCAGCGGCCCGCCGGCCAGGCCGTCGACCAGGATCCGGCCCGCCTTGTGCACCTCCTTGGCGAAGGGCGCGTACCAGGCGTGGTGCGGCGTCAGGTATTCGAGCCTGCGGGCCACCTCCGCGACGTCGTCCGGGTAGTCGGCGGCGTCCTGGGTGATCACCCGGTGGTTGATGCCCAGCTCCCTGGTGATCGACCTGGCGAACGCGATGTCGGTGTCGGTGCCGTCGTCCGGGCTGGTCGTCCAGGACTCGACGTCCATCCCGCGAGCCTTGGCCACGCTCGCCAGCAGCCGCGAGTCGTAGCCGCCGCTGACCGGCACGAGCAGCTTGCGTCCCGCGTAGTCCTGGTAGACCTCGTCCAGCAACTCGACGATCTCGCGCGGGCTGATCCACCGCTCGTACGGCTCGGAACGCAGCCAGCGCGGCAGCCTGCGCTCGGTCGCGATCCTGCCGTGCCGCCACACCAGGGCGCTGGAGCCGGGCAGCCGCTTGACACCCGCGTACGGCGTCGCCTCGCCCAGCGGGAACGTGACCTGCAGGATCGACGCCCACGCCGACCAGTCGATCTCGACCGGCACCAGGCTGAGCAGCGGCTGGATCTGCGACGAGAAGTAGACCGCGTCGCCGAGGCGGACGTAGTAGACGTCCACGAGGCCCAGGGCGCCCGCGTGGAGCGTGACACTGTCGGCGTCGCCGATCAGCCCGGGAGTCTCGAACGTCTCCGCGACCGTCATCCAGTCGTCGTCGCCAGACGGCTTGCGCTCGCCCCAGGAGAACGCGTACGCCTGCCCCAGGCGGTGGTAGGGCGGCAGCGGCGCCGAGCTGAACAGCGCCGCGTCGGCCGACTGGAGCGCGGGCAGGAGCCTCGGGCCCGCCGCGGTCAGTTTGCCGAGTATGGCGGGGTCGATCCGGCCGAGAGCGCCGCAGACGTAGGGCCGCACGTTGAACTGCACCGGATCTCATCCCTTCGAGACGCTTCAGGCAAAAAGAGTATCCTTTGCCGGGCTGAGGGAGCGGAGGTCCATTTGTCTACTGAGCTTGAAAGCACACGCCGGGCGTTGCGGGATGCCGTCGCGCAGGCCGAGCGCGCCGCCGAGCTGGCCAGGCTGCTGGACGCCGCCGAGGCCAAGCTGGCCGCCGCCGAGCAGAGCGCCGCGGAGGCCAGGTCGCTGGCCGAGCGGCTGAGCGAGGCCGAGGATCGGCTGGAGGTCGAGCAGGCGGCCGCCGACAAGCTGCGCAGGGAGCTGGCCGAGCAGCGCTTCCAGGCCGAGGTGGCCAACTGGAAGCTGTCCTCGATCAAGGTCGCCCGCTGGAACCGCCTCGGCGACGCGATCAGGAGTGGCAAGAGCAACCCGGTCAGGCTGGCCAAGGGGCTCAGGGGCGCGGCCAAGCCCGTCAAGCGGCCCATCGCGCCCAAGCGCAAGCCCCCCACGGCCGCCAAGGCCAAGGACGAGCGCCCCGGGGCGGCGTTCCAGGCCACCACCACGACCAGGACGCTCGGTGGCGCCTCCTTCAAGCTCAAGCCCTTCCGGGTGCCGACGGGACCCAACACCAGGCCGCACCTGACGGCCGCGGTCATCGCCGACCCGCACGCCGAGGCGCTGCTGCGGTACGAGTGGCGGCAGACGACCGGCTTCACGCCGCGCGACTTCGCCAGGGTGCTCCCGCTGGAGGTGCCCCACCTGCTGGTGGTCGAGTCCGTCGAGCACGGCCCGTGGGCCGAGGAGATCACCGGTGAGCCGGGCGAAGGGCTCAAGGCGCTGCTCGCCTGGTGTGCCGAGCGCGGCATCCGCACGGTCTTCTGGCACACGCGGGGCGACGTGGCCGCGTACGCGGCGGCGGCCGAGCTGTTCGAGCACCGGTTCACGACCGATCTCACGGTGGCCTGGCCGCGGTTGCAGTTCGGGGTGCAGCCGCGGGTGCACAACCCGCTGCCGCTCTCCGGCGGGCGCATCGACCGGCTCCTCACGCTGGACCAGCTCCTGCCCGGGCACCTGACGTACCCCGACGTGCTGACCTCCTACCGCTGGCCGGCCGCGGTGGACTGCCCGCCGGGCACGCCCCAGTGGCGGCTGGCCGAGCTCGCCGCCTGCGGCACGCCGATCGGCACCGAGGCCGACACGCGGCGGGCGCACGTGGCGCTGCGGCGGGCGTACCAGATGGGCACGATGACCGAGCGGGTCGACGAGCTCCTCGACGCGATCGGCCTGCCCAGCGCCCGCGCCACGCTCAACACCTCGGTGCTGCTGCCGATCATGGACCCGTACCTGATGGAGCACGCGCTGGCGCAGGTCGCCAAGCAGTCGGGGGTCGACCAGCTCATCGTCATCGGGCCGCCGGAGTCCGAGCTGCGGGCCCGCGACGTGCTGCCGGACGTGGAGATCGTCTACCGCCGCCCGCACCCGGCGATGACCGAGGGCGCGATGCTCGACGCCGGCATCGACCTGTGCGAGGCCGACCTGGTGGCGGTCATGGACCCGCGCGACGTCTACGGCCCGCACTACCTGTCGGACCTGCGGCGGGCCTTCCTCTTCAGCACCGCCGACATCGTCGGCAAGGCGGCCTTCTACGCCCACCTCCGCAAGCCGCAGGCCACGCTGCTCAAGCAGCCCGAGGCCGAGTACGCCTACCTCCCCGAGATCGCCGGGGCGACCCTCCTGGCCCGCCGCAACACCCTGCGTGAGATCGGTTTCGCCGACCTCACGGACGGGTGGGACGAGGTGCTCATGCGGCAGTGCCGGACGGACGGGATCAAGGTGTTCTCGGCCGACCGGTTCGGCTACGTGCGGGTACGCGACGAGGACCGCTGGCTGCTCGGGGCGGCCCACCTGGTCGAGTACGGCTCCGCCGAGCCGCACGCGCTCATCTGAGCCCAGGGGCTAGGGTTTCGGCCATGACGCCCCCAGAACTGGCCGAGGAACTGGCCGAGGCGCTGGGGGAGCCGCCGGTGCCCGAGGGGACGTGGGAGGGGGAGGCCGTCTACGTCTCCGCCGCGGCGCTGCGCCGGAAGGTCCCCGCCGAGTCGCTCGCCGGGCGGGTGCGGGAGCTGGACGGGGTGTCCCTGGTGGAGGTCCGGCGGGACGGGTTCCTGCGGATCGTGGTCGGCGAGCCGGGGGAGCTGGTGGCGGGCGTCGAGCCGCTCGACATCCCGGAGCCCCCGTGGCCGGACTTCCCGCGGACCTGGGACAACCCGGGGTTCGTGGTGCGGTACGGGCACGCCCGGGCCCGCGCGGTGCTCAGGTGGGCGCGGGAGCTGGGGGTGCCGTCGGAGGGGTTCAGGGGGGAGCTGCTCGACGGCCCGTACGACCGGCGGGTGCTGCGGGTGCTGGCCGAGCTGCCCGGCCGGAAGGTGAGCAGGGAGCCGGGGTGGGAGACGTACCTCGTGCGGCTGGCTCTGGCCTATCACGACGCGCACGAGCACGCGCCCGCCGTCCCGGTCGGCGACGAGGCGCCGGGGCCGGTGCACACGGCGCGGGTGCGGCTGGCCGAGGCTGTGACGGGTGTGCTTCCTGGGCCGGAACGGATGTAGCGGGTCGCAAAATATTCGGCCAAACGGCGAAAAATCGTAAAAATATCCCTTACGGAGCTTGATCGCGTCTCGATACGTGGGCAGAGGGTCATGGCTTAGTTGCGGTTCCGATAGCCTCGATCAGGTGAGTCGATTCGTCCATCCCGCCGGGGACCGGCACGCCGAGATGCTGCCCCACGAGCGCCCTCCGCTGGCGCCCGCCGACCTCAACCGGATCAACCCAGCGATCTGGCCGCGAACGTCGACCCGGACCGATGGCACGCTCACTGTCGGCGGCGTCGACGTGCGCGAGCTGGCTCGCGAGCACGGCACGCCGCTCTACGTCCTCGACGAGGACGACGTGCGCTCGCGCATGCGCGACTACGCCACGGCCTTCGCCGGCTCAGAGGTCCACTACGCGGGCAAGGCGTTCCTGTGCAAGGAGATCGTCCGCTGGCTCGACGACGAGGGCCTCGGGCTCGACGTGGCCAGCGGCGGCGAGCTGGCGGTGGCGCTCAGCGTCGGGTTCCCGCCCGAGCGCATCACCATGCACGGCAACAACAAGTCCGTCTCCGAGCTGACCAGGGCGCTGGAGGTCGGGGTCGGCCACGTCGTGGTCGACTCGTACGAGGAGATCGCCCGGCTCGGCCACCTCGCCCAGCAGCTGGGCAAGCGGCCCAAGGTGATGATCCGGGTGACCACCGGGGTCGAGGCGCACACGCACGAGTTCATCGCGACGGCGCACGACGACCAGAAGTTCGGGCTGTCGCTCAACACCGGGGCGGCCGCGGAGGCCGTACGCCGGATCCTCGCCCTGCCGCAGCTCGAGCTCGTCGGGCTCCACTCGCACATCGGCTCCCAGATCGTCGACACGGCCGGGTTCGAGGTGGCGGCCAGGCGCCTGACCGCGCTGCTCGTGCAGATCAAGGAAGAGCACGGCGTCGTGCTGCCCGAGCTCGACCTGGGCGGCGGCTACGGCATCGCCTACGTCGAGGGCGACGAGGCGCCCGACATCAAGGAGCTGGCCGACGGGCTGCGCGAGATCGTCACCAAGGTGTGCACGGACGCGGGCCTGCCCGTGCCGAGGCTGACCGTGGAGCCGGGGCGCACCATCGTCGGGCCCGGCGGCATCACCCTCTACTCGGTCGGCACCGTCAAGGACGTCGAGGGCCTGCGCACGTACGTGAGCATCGACGGCGGCATGAGCGACAACGTGCGCACCGCCCTCTACGGCGCCGAATACACCGCGGCGCTGGTCAGCCGCGAGAGCACCGCCGAGCCCATGCTCAGCCGCCTGGTCGGCAAGCACTGCGAGAGCGGCGACATCATCGTGCGCGACTTCCACCTGCCCGCGGACCTCGCCCCCGGCGACCTGATCGCGGTGGCGGCCACCGGCGCCTACTGCCGGTCGCTGGCCAGCAACTACAACTACCTGCCCAAGCCCGCCGTGGTCGCCGTCTCCGGCGGCAAGTCGCGCGTGATCGTGCAGGGCGAGACCGAGGACGACCTGTTGAGGGGGCAGCTGTGAAACCGCTGAAAGTGGCGCTGCTGGGCTGCGGCGTCGTCGGCTCGCAGGTCATCAGGCTCATGCACGAGCAGGCCGCCGACCTGGCCGCGCGCATCGGCGCCCCGCTGGAGCTGGCCGGGGTCGCCGTACGCCGGCTCGGCCGCAAGCGCGACGTCGAGGTGGACCCCTCGCTGCTCACCACCGACGCCGAGGCGCTGGTCACGCGCGACGACGTCGACATCGTCATCGAGGTCATCGGCGGCATCGAGCCCGCCCGCACGCTGATCGTCGCGGCCCTGTCCAAGGGCAAGTCCGTGGTCACCGCCAACAAGGCGCTGCTGGCCGAGGACGGCGGCACCCTGCACGAGGCCGCCAGGCAGGGCAACGGCGACCTCTACTTCGAGGCCAGCGTGGCCGGCGCCATCCCGCTGCTGCGCCCCCTGCGCGAGTCGCTGGCGGGCGACCACGTCAAACGCGTGCTCGGCATCGTCAACGGCACCACCAACTACATCCTCGACAAGATGGACACCACGGGCGCGTCCTTCACCGACGCCCTGGAGGAGGCCCAGACGCTCGGCTACGCGGAGGCCGACCCGACTGCCGACGTCGAGGGCTTCGACGCCGCCGCCAAGGCCGCCATCCTGGCCGGGCTCGCCTTCCACAGCCGCGTCACGGCCGCCGAGGTGCACCGCGAGGGCATCACCGAGATCAGCGCCACCGACGTGGCCTCGGCCAAGGCCATGGGCTACGTCATCAAGCTGCTGGCCATCTGCGCCCGCTCCGACGACGGCCGCTCGTTCGGGGTACGGGTGCACCCCGCGATGATCCCGCGCTCGCATCCGCTGGCCGGGGTGCGGGAGGCGTACAACGCGGTCTTCGTGGAGGCGGAGTCGGCGGGGCAGCTGATGTTCTACGGCAAGGGGGCGGGCGGGGCGCCGACGGCCTCCGCGGTCCTCGGCGACCTGGTGGCCGTCGCCCGCAACCGCCTGGCGGGCACGCGCGGGCCGGAGGAGTCGACGTACGCGGACCTGGTGGCCCATCCCATGGGCGACACGGTCACGCGCTGCCACGTGGCGCTCGACGTGGCCGACAAGCCGGGCGTGCTGGCGCGGGTGGCGGAGCTGTTCGCCAAGCACGACGTGTCGATCCAGACGGTGCGCCAGGAGGGGCACGGCGACGACGCCCAGCTCGTCATCGTCACCCACCGCGCCACGGACGCCGCGCTGTCGGCGACCATGGAGGGGCTGCGCGAGCTCGACATCGTCCGCGCCGTCGCCGGCGTGATGCGCGTGGAGGGCGACGACTAGCCTTCGCGCGCGGGGGAGTCGTCGGGAAAGGCCAGGGCGCGGACCTTGCGGACGGCTCGCTTGAGCACCGTGCGGTTCTGGGCGCGGGCGAGGCGGACCGCCTCCCTGCGCCAGGCCTCGGCCTTCTCGCGCCAGCGCGCCGCGTCCCTGGCGTTCTTGCCCGTCTCCCGCCGCAGTTGCGCGAGCTCCGCGCGGAGGGCGGCGGTGCGCTTGCGGTAGAGGGCGATCTTCTTCTCGTGCTCGGCGCCGAGCCGGTCGAGCTCCGGGACGGGCCTCTTGCGCGGCGGGTATACGGCGGGGCGGCGCTTGAATCCCCAGCTCTCCCCGTCCAGCCACTCCAGGCCGAAGAGGGCGTCGATCAGGTCGTCCCACTCGTCGTCAGGGGCGGCCACCAGGGCGGCTCTCGACTCGGCGGCCGTGCGGTCCAGCCTGGCCATCGTGACGCCGTGCGCCGTCTCGTCCAGGGCCAGGCAGAGGGCGCCCAGGTCGTACTGCTCCATGTGGTCCACCAGGCGTTCCACCGTGTCCTCCGACGGGACCCAGCCGGGCGGCACCGAGAGCCGGAACGGGGCCGTCCCCTCCAGGGGGCTGGTCAGGTGGACGCGGGGGTCGCCGGCGAAGTTGGCCTGGATGAGGCGGAGGTCGAGGTGCGGGTCGGCGAGCGGGGAGCGGCGTCCGGCGGTCAGGGACTCCCAGGGGCCGGGGACGGTGACCCTGACGTCCGGGATCGTGCCGGCCAGGAGGCCGTCCACCGTCGCCCGCACGTCCTCGTACGGGCCCGCCGGCACCGTCGCGTCCACGTACGGCACCAGCCACTGGCGGCCCGGATCCGTGCGGAGATAGCGGCGGTAGGGGACCCGGTCGGCGACGAAAGGGTCGTTGTAGCGCTTGAGCGCCGCGAAGTCGCGCATCGCCGTCGGCAGCCCGACGTGCCAGGCGCGGGACTCCGGGTCCGGGACGAATACCACGCCCGCCTGGGTGAGCCGGTAGCCCAGCTCGGTGTCCTCGGCCAGCACCAGGGACGTGTCCAGGCCGCCGATCGAGCGCAGGAGCCCGGCCGGGTACGACGCCGTGGCGCCCACGTGGATGCGGGTGGCCAGGGAGCTGGGGGCGGTGCGCAGGCCGTCGTGGTCGTGGATGATCTGCTCGGCCCAGTCGTGGCGGTGCGGTGACAGCGGGAAGAGCTCGCCCTCCTCGTCCGACTCCAGCGCCTGGCGTATCCGCTCCTGCGTCGGGAGGTCGGTCGCGGCGGTGAAGTCGATCCAGCCCAGCACCACCACGTACGGGGCCAGGTGGTGCCAGCGCAGCTGGGCCTCCACGTGGCGCCGGTGCGGGACCATGTCGGCGTCCAGGACGAGGACGACCTCGCCGGTCGCCGTGTCCAGACCCGTCTGAACGGCCCACGCCCGGCCCCAGCCGCCCGGCGGGCTGGAGATCAGCTTGGTCCTGGCCGGGACGAGCTCCGGGAGGTGGATCGGGGTGGCGCTGCCGTCGTCCACCACGATGACGTCGAGCAGGTGCTCGGGGTAGCTCTGGGCGGACAGGGCCGCCAAAGTGAGGTCCAGCGTCTCCTGGCGGTCGTGGGCCGGGATGACGACGGTGACGGTGAGCGTGGGCTCCCAGGCGCCCAGAGCGGGCGGCGCGAGGACGCCGAAGTCGTTGCGGCGGATGCGGGGGATGCCGGTCATGGGAGAGGGCTCCCGTCCAGGGCCATGAGGGCGTTCGGGCGGAAGCCGCGCCACTGCTGTCTGTTGCGCTGCAGGAACGTCCCGATCGGCTCCTGCCAGGTGTGGTTGGCCGCCGGGCCCCTGCGCAGGATGTAGCCGAGCCCGTGCGTACGGTAGATCTGGCCCCCGGCCGCCTGCAGGGCCTCCTGGAACTGGGTGTCCACCGAGCGCCGCAACGGCCGGAACCCGCCCACCGCCTGGAAGGCCGAGCGCTCCACCAAAATCGTCCCGCCGGCGACGAAGCTGGTGATCTGCTCGGTGACCTGCCTGCGGTGCACGGTGACGTCGATGGAGGTCAGGTACACGAACTCCGGCACCGTGCCCACCACCTGGGCGCCCGAGTAGGAATGCGCCAGCAGCAGGTCGGACAGGAAGTCGGGGCCGTACCAGTCGTCGTCGTCCATCTTCAGCAGGAACGAACCCGATGCCCTGGCGGCCGCGTGGTTCAGCACCTCGCCGAACACGTCCTGGCGATCCGCCTCGAACACGCTCAGCTGGCCCTCGAACGCCTCGATCGCCTTGGCCACGTCCGGGTGGCCCTGCGGGACGCCGTGCAGGGCGAGGATCACCTCGAGCTCGGCGCCGCGCTGGCGGGCGACCTGGTCGAGCGCGAACGACACCATGTCGGTGCGGCGCGTGGCCAGCAGGACCGAGGTGAGTGGGGGCGCGGGAGCGGGCGCGCCGAGTTGCTCCCACCTCGCGGCGACGCCGTGCGTACGGAGCGCGGCGCGGCGCAGGCGGATGCTGTGCTCCTCGCGCCGGAGGTCGTCCGAGAGGTCCGGGCAGTGCTCGACGAGCTCGACGATCTCCTCGCCGAGCGCGCCCGCCCAGCGCGGCACGGCCTGCGCGCGCAGCGGCACCCCGGCGGCGGCCAGGCCGGCCAGCACCCGTACGGCGGCCAGGGGACCGCTGTGCGCGTGCCGCCAGTCCACGTCGACGCCGCGGATCTGCCGGAGCCTGGCCACGTCGGCGTCGGTGACCCCGCCGGACTCGGCGAACGACGTCACGACCTTGTCGTCCAGCACCACCGACCATCGGCCGTCCCGCTCCACCAGGGAGGCCAGGCCGCGGGAGGGGGTGGTGACGAAACCCTGGGGGTTCACGAGGCGTTCGTCCACGGGCGGGACCATGGAGGGCTCGCCCAGCACGTCGGGATCGGCCAGCGGGGAGTCGGCCATGCCCGGCCGTCCGAGGTGCTCCCAGGTCACCGCCCGCAACGTCGGCCGCTCGATGGGCGTCTGGTCCCCTGCCCACTCCACGGTTTCGGCGTCGTCATCGGCCGATGCCACGGCGTCCTGAACGGCGCTCGCACTCTCCATCGACGGGTGGCCGAGGGTGCGCAGGACCACGTCGCTGCCCGGCGCGCCGACCCGCTCGGGCACCGGCCCGGTCACCTCGGCGGGGGTCGCGTTGGGGTCGCCGGGGCGCCAGTCGGCCGCCCCGACGCCCGCGATCGCCGCCGCCGGGGCCGCGATCACGTCGAGGCGGTGGCCCGCGAACGCCCGCGCCGTCGCGGTCACGGTACGGCCCGCGGGCGTGACGGAGGAGAACCGGGCGTCGACCACCCAGACCCGGTTCCTGGGCTGGTAGACCCGCAGATCCGTCAAGGACCGCCACCGGTGCGCGGGAGTGGGGGTGGGGACCGGTGCGGGGTGGGCGGCGGGCGTGTCGAGCACGGCCACGACCACCCGCTCGGCCTGTGGCAGCAGCTTGTGCAGCGTCGCGATCCTGCGCAGGTCGGCCGGTGTCCTGGCGAGCACGAGGACCTCGCCCACCTGCTCGGCCTCGTGGGGCGGCTCCAGCAGGTCCCGATCGAGGTCCACGACCTGCCGGGCCTCGCAGGACGTTCCCGAGGAGCGCCGGCGGGCGGTCGCGCCCACCCCGGCGGGTGTGGCGTAGAGGGGGGCGACGTCGTCGATCCCGGCGAAGAAGACCCGCGCTCCGGGCAGCTCCGCCAGCAGTTGACGGATCATCCGGCGCTCCGCAGGTGCCTGATCAGCGAGCTCAGCCCGCCCCGTCCCGCGGCCTCGTCGGCGGGCGGCTCGGCGGACAGCCGTTCGACCTCGGCCGCGAGCCGCTCCACCTCCGTCCGCAGCTCCTTGACCTCCCGCTGCCGCTCCCCGGCCAGCGCCCGCCATTTCGCGGGCTCGCCGGCCAGCGGCTCGGCCTCCTCCGCCGGCGCGAACCCGTACTCGCTCCCGCTGACCCACTCCGACCCGAACATCTCGTCCACCAGGTCGTCGGCCCGGCCCTCGTGGAGCGCGGCGCGGGAGAAGGCGGCCGTGCGCTCCAGGCGGGCGGCCGCGACCCCGGAGGCGTCCTCCGACAGCGCGACGCTGACCAGGCCGAGCAGGTCGCCGTCCGCGTGGCTCACCAGCCTGGAAAGCGTGTCGGCGCCCAGCGTCCACCCGGTGGGAACGCGGAGCAGGAAGGGGGCGGGCGCGGCGGAGGCGGGTACGCTCTCCGCGAACATGACCCGGGGCTCGTGCGCGTAGAGATTGTGCAGCAGGCGCAGGTCGAGGAGGGGGTCGTCGAGGCTGGAGCGGCGTTCGCCGGTCAGCTTGGCCCAGGGGCCGACGAGGGTGACGGCCGCGTCGGCGAGGGTGCCCGCGAGGGCCGAGTCCACGCTCGCCCGCGTCTGCTCGTAGGCGGTCGCCGTCACAACGACCTGGACGTACGGCACCCGCCAGTGACGCCGGGGATGGCTGCGCAGCCAGCGCAGATCGGGGATGAGATCGCCCAGGAAGGACCAGTTGTGCCGGTGCACCTCCTTCTCCCGCAACATCACGGTGGAGGCGCCGACGTGCCAGGCCCTGGCCTGCGCGTCGGGGACGAACACCGCCCCCGCCTGCGCCAGCCGGTAGCCGAGCTCGGTGTCCTCCGCCATGTTCAGGGAGGTGTCCACGCCGCCCGCCGCGCGCAGCAGCTCGGCCCGTACGGACGTGGACGCGCCCGTGTGCAGCAGGTACGCGCTCGCGCCCGCGTCCTTGAGCCACCGGGTCGACTCCAAGGTCTTCCTCGTGTACTCGGACTGGACGCCCTCCTCGCCCGGCTCCTCGACGAACCGGACGTCCCCGATCACCACCGCGTGGTCGATCAGGTGGTGCCAGCGCATATGAGCCTCGATGTGGTCGTCCGCGAGGAGCATGTCGGAGTCGAGCCAGTGGATCACGTCCCCGGTGGCCGCGAGCTGCCCGGCCTGCCGGGCCGCGCCGCGTCCCCACCCGTCGGCCACGCGTACCACCCGCGCGCCCGCCACCTCCAGCGGCGGCTCGCTGCCGTCGTCCGCGACCACGACCTCGACCAGCTCGGCCGGGTACGTCTGCCGCGCCAGCGCCGGGACCGTGCGCTCCAGCGCCTCCGCGCAGTCGTAGGCCGGGATGACCACGGAAACCCGCAGCGTGGGCTCCCACGTCCCCACCGCAGGCGGCCGCAGCGCCCCGTAGTCGTTGTGCCTGACCCGCGTCATACGGAGTCCCTGGCCAGCGCGCGAACCTCCGCGCGCAGCTCCTCCACCTCTCGCGCCCGCGCCATGGCGTTGACCCGGTCCTCCCCGAGCGAGGCCAGGATGGCGCCGAGGTCGTCGGCCCGCCGTCCGGCGGAGTCCTCGACGGCCTGCACCAGCAGGTCCAGCCTGGTCTCGATGTTCTTGAGTGCGGTCGTGGTCCTCGCCAGCTCGGCCTCGTACTTCTTGATCCGCAGATCGATGCGGTGCGCCTTGCCGTCGAGGCGGCGCACGGTGAGCACGAGGAAGGCGAGGGCCGCCAGGGTGACCAGGAAGGCCACCGTGACCGCTGCCGCGCCGAAAGTGATCAGGCCGGCGAGGACGAGCAGGGCGAGCACGCCGGCGGTGAGAGCTGCGAGGAGTGCGGCGGTCGCTGCCAGTCGGCGGGGCGAGAGCATCCGCGCATACCTTTCGTTTGGAACATCAGAGGCGTCGAGGACATCACGGGATTATTGACACCTTAATAAACAACAGGCACCTACCGTGCCACACCTTCCTGGAGGAAAACTGAGAATCACCTCCGCTCCACCTGCGGCGTAGGGCCTGCCGAATGTGGAGGTCGCGTCTACCAGTGAGTAAAACGGGCGTAAGGTAGGCGCCGACCAAGTCCCAAGGAGGCCCATGTCCATCACCCCTTGTGGCTTCGCTCGTACGCCGGAGAAGGGGCTGGCCCGCCTGCACTGGGCACATGACGGCTGGGCGGTGGAGGGCCAGCGCCCCGATGTGCCCGCGCTGCGCCCGCTGCGCGGTCTGGAGATCGAGTGGCCCGCCGCCGAGGTGCCCTTGGAGGGATTGCTGCGACTGGCGGCCGCCGGGGTCCCGCTGACCGCCGACCGCGCCGCGCCGTGGGTGCCCGGCGACCTCGCCGCGCTGCTCACCGACCGCGACTGGCTCGGCCACGCGGCCGACGGGACCGCGCGTTCGCTGGCCGACCTGCGGCGGGAGGAGCACAGCGTACGCCTGCGCCGCCTGGGGCACCGCGTCTCCAGGCCCTCGGTCAGCCCTTCGGTGAGCATCGTCATGTCGAGCAAGCGGCCGGGGATGGTGGGGACGGCGCTGGCCCAGATGGGCCGGCAGCGGGACGTCGAGGTCGAGGTGCTGCTCGGGCTGCACGGGGTGGGCTTCGAGGAGGTGCGGGAGGCGGTCGAGTCGTGTTCGCTGCCCGTGAAATGGATCGAGGTCCCGCAGGACGTTCCGTTCGGAGAGGTGCTCAACCGGTTGGCGGCCCTGGCGCGCGGCGACTACCTGGTGAAATGGGATGACGACGACTGGTACGGGCCGCGCCACCTGGGGGATCTGCTCATGGCGCTGGCGTACTCGGGGGCCGACGTGGTGGGGACGACGGCCGAGTTCTTCTACCTGGAGCCGCTGCGGGCCACGGTGCGGCGGACGACTTTCGCGAGTGGGGCGGCGTATCCGAGCGAGGTGTGGGCCGATCATGTGGCCGGAGGGACGATCTTGATTTCCCGGGCGAAATTTCAAGAAATTGGGGGATTTCCTAGGCTATCGCGGGCAGTTGATCTCGAGTTTCTCAAAGCAGCGCAAAAGGCTGGAGCGCGTGTCTACCGTACCCACGGTCTGGGCTACGTCCTGCGCCGGGGGCTCGGCGACGAGCACACCTGGCAGCTGCCCCTCGCCCACTTCCTCAAGGTGGCCGCCAACCAGTGGCGCGGCTTCCGCCCGAGCCTGCTGATGGAAGCCGCATGACCACCGATGTCACCGGTGCGGCCAGGGTGCGCGGCAACGACTACCGGACCCTCGAACCCCTCCAGGAAGACCTCACCCCGGAGCTCACGGTCAGCGTGGTCATCCCGGCCTACGGCGGGCAGGACAAGCTCGACCTGGTGCTCGCCGGGCTGGCCGGGCAGACGTACCCGGCGGAGCTGACCGAGGTCATCGTCGTCGACAACGGCAGCGCGCCCCCGCTGCGCCTGCCCGCCGTCCGCCCGGAGCGGACGCGCCTGATCGTCTGCGCGGAGCCGGGCCGGGCCAGCGCCCGCAACGCCGGGCTGGCCGAGGCGACCGGCGACGTGATCCACTGGCTCGACTCCGACGTGGTGCTCACCCCGGGCGCGATCGCGGCCCACATGCGCTGGCACCACGCCGCCCCCTACCTGGTCGTCACCGGCTACATCCGCTTCACCGACGCCGAGGTGCCCCGCGAGCTCCCCGACGACCTGGAAAGGCACTTCGAACCCGCGGAGCCGCACGCCTGGATCGTCGATCTCGTCGAGCGCACCGACGGCCTCACCGACAACCCCCAACGTCCGTTCAGCCTGCACGTCGGGGGCGCGACCTCGGTCAACGCCCGGCTGATCGAGGCCGCCGGGCCCATGGACGACGAGCTGATCCTGGGCCAGGACACCGAGATGGGCTACCGGCTCGGCCAGGCGGGCGCCGTCTTCGTGCCGGAGCCGTCCGCCCGCGCCTACCACCTCGGGCCCACCATGCGGATGCGCGGCAAACAGCCGATCGACCGGGTGAGCCACGCGTTCGTGGCCGACCGCATCCCGGCCTACCGGTGGTTGCGTGGGCATCCCGGGCGGCAGTGGAAGGTGCCGTACGTCACCGTGGTGGTGGACGGCACGGCGGGCTACGACTCGGTGCGCGCGACGGTGGACGCGCTGCTCGCCGGCACGTTACCCGACCTGTCCGTGCTCGTCCTCGGGCCCTGGGACACCCTCGACCGCGACCGTCGCTCCCCCCTGCAAGATCCCGACCTCGACCTGGCGCTGGTCCAGGGCCACTATCGCCACGAAGGCCGGGTACGCCTGTCCGCCACGGACTCCGTCGACCCCGCCGTGCCCTTCGTGCTGCGCCTGCCGGCCGGCTGGGTTCCCGGCGAGGACTCGCTCGCCCGCCTGCTCGACCTGGCCCGCGACGAGGGGCTCGGCCTGGTGAACGTGCTGCTCCGCGAGTCGTCCCAGGGGGTCCTCGCGGCCCGCCTGGAACGCGCGTCCGCCTTCGCCCGGGCCCGCATCGTGGTGACGCCGGGGGAGGACCTGGACGACGCGGTGGACTCGGTGTCGGGCGTCACCTGGGTGGAGGCGGAGACGTACGGCTTCACGACCGAGCCGGGGGCGATCCTCGGGCGGCGGGGGGCGTACCGGGCGCGCCTGGAGGCGCAGGCCGAGACGGCCCGGCTGGCCAAGGAGGCGGAGCGGCTGCGGGCGCAGGTGGCCAAGTGGCGGGACGAGGCGGGGCGCTGGCGCAAGTCGACCGTGGAGCTGCGGCGCCAGGTCGGCACGCTGCGCCGCCAGCTGGCCGCGGCCGGCCGCGCCCAGCAGAGCCTGCGGGTCCTGGTGTCGACGACCATGAAACGCGCCTTGCGCAAACGCCTGCGCGGCTGACCCGCCCGCCCCTTCGCGTGCCCGGGGGTCAGCTGGGGCGGAGGGCGGACTTGAGGCGGCGCAGCAGCGTGTTCTCCGGCGGCACCGAGACGGTCACCGGGGCGGCGGCCGAAGTCGGGGCGGGGATGGTGACCGGTTCGGGTTGCGCGGGAGCCGGCACGGGCCAGTAACGGTCCGGCGGCTCGTGGCGTACCCCGTGGGTGGTGGCGATGAGGTCGTCCACGTCGGCGGTCCCCGGGTCGGCGAGCAGGACGGCGCGGCCGAGGGCGGAGGTGCGCTCCAGCCGGGCCGTGCGCCCGTCGGGCAGGTCGACGATCAGCACGCCGGTGAGGTCCTTCTGCACCGACTCGATCATGCGCTCCAGCGTCGCCCGGTGCAGCGGCACGTCGACCGGCCCCCGGTAGCGGAACGGCGTGGGCGCGGGCGTGGGGGCGGCCTCGTCGATCAGGCGGATGCGATCGTCGTGCGCGAACAGGTCACGCATCAGCCGCAGCTCGAAGCACGGGTCCGACAGGACGGACCGGCGCCCGGAGTTCAGCCGTGACCACGGCCCCACCAGCGTCACCACCACGTCCTGCAGCTTGCCGTCCAGCGCCGCCGCCACCGCCTGACGCACCACCGACTCGGAGGTGTCCGTGACGTCGAGCACGATCTCCACGTACGGCACCAGCCACCGCCGCCCCCGGTCCTTGCGCAGGTCCCTGCGCAGCGGGATCCGGTGCGCCAGGTACGGCTCCACGGCCCGCACGGCGCGTTCCCTGTCGCGGTGCTGCGCGGGCAGCCCCAGGTGCACGGCCTGCGCGTCCATGTCAGGGACGAACACCACGCCGTGCATGGCCAGCCGGTAGGAGAACTCGGTGTCCTCGCCCCGCGCCACGTTCGGGTCGAGACCGCCCACGGCGTGGAAGACCTCCCGGGGCAGGGCGAAGGTCGGCCCCGTGCACACGTGGTACGGGTTGCGGCTCTTGCGCAGCCCGTCGGTCTTGGCGATCGTCGCCTCGGTGGAGCTGGACACGGCCCCGGCCAGGTCGAACAGCTCTCCCAGGTGCCCCGCCCTGAAGACCTGGCGCGGCGTGACCGGCGGCGCGTCCACGAACTTCTTCATCCCGATCGTGACGAGATAGTCCGTCACGTGGTGCCAGCGGGCCAGGGCCTCGATGTGCTCGCGGCAGGCCACCATGTCGGCGTCGAGACGCTGGATGATCTCGCCGTCGGCGGCCTTGGCGCCGGTGTTGACGGCGTTGGAGATGCCCCAGCCGTCGCGCACCCGTACGACGCGGGTGTTGGCGGGCCGGATCTCGGGCAGCAGGATGGGAGGCTCGCTGCCGTCGTCGACGACGAGGACCTCCATGAGATGGTCCGGGTACGTCTGCGCCGCCAGCGCCGCGAGTGTCAGGTCGAGCCGGTCCTGCCCGCCGTGAGCGGGTATCACCACGCTCACGGAAAGGGCGGGTGACCAGGTGCCGAGCTCCGGCGCCGCGATCGGCGAATAGTCGTTCTGCGTCAAAGCAGGACGCGCGTCCATGGTGGTGACCCCCTGCCCCGAGACCTTATCGGGAGATGCTGAGAATTTCCTGAATAGTGCCCCTGTCCAATGGATGTGTCCGGCCGGTGGACGCGGATCCGCGGCGGCCTGCCGCACCCCGTACACTCTGTGCCCAACACCGCAGGTAGGGAGTCATCATGAGCAGGTCGTGGCGTGGCCTCATCGAGGAATACCGCGAGCGTCTTCCTGTCACTCCGAAGACGCCTGTCATCACGCTGCTCGAGGGTGGCACGCCGCTGGTCCCCGCGAACCGTCTGTCGGCGCTGACGGGGTGCGACGTCTACCTGAAGGTCGAGGGAGCCAACC
Source organism: Nonomuraea sp. NPDC003709 (assembly GCF_040610775.1). Classification (NCBI taxonomy): domain Bacteria; kingdom Bacillati; phylum Actinomycetota; class Actinomycetes; order Streptosporangiales; family Streptosporangiaceae; genus Nonomuraea; species Nonomuraea sp. NPDC003709. The sequence goes on from NZ_JBEXMW010000001.1 coordinate 898,730, forward strand.
CGACGGGCAGCTTCAAGGACCGCGGCATGACCATGGCCATCAGCAAGGCGGTCGAGGAGGGGGCCAAGGCGGTCATCTGCGCCTCCACCGGCAACACCTCGGCGTCGGCGGCGGCCTACGCCGTACGCGCCGGGCTGACCTGCGCCGTGCTGGTGCCACGGGGGAAGATCGCCATGGGCAAGCTGGCCCAGGCGCTCGTGCACGGCGCCACGCTGCTGCAGGTCGAGGGGTCGTTCGACGACTGTCTCGAGATGACCCGCAAGCTGTCGTCCAGCTACCCGATCGCGCTGGTCAACTCGGTCAACCCGTTCCGGCTGCAGGGCCAGAAGACGGCGGCGTTCGAGATCGTCGACACGCTGGGTGACGCCCCGGACATCCACTGCATCCCGGTGGGCAACGCGGGCAACATCTCGGCGTACTGGATGGGCTACCAGGAGTACGCGGCCGACGGGGTGTCGACCAAGCGGCCACGCATGTTCGGCTTCCAGGCCAGCGGGGCGGCGCCGATCGTCCAGGGCGCACCCGTGTCCCATCCGCACACGATCGCCACCGCCATCCGCATCGGCAACCCGGCCTCCTGGTCGCTGGCCACCGCGGCGCGCGACGAGTCGGGCGGCGTCATCCAGGCGGTGACCGACCGGCAGATCGCGGCGGCGTACAAGCTGCTGGCGCAGGAGGAGGGCGTGTTCGTGGAGCTGGCCTCGGCCGCCAGCGTCGCGGGGCTTCTCCAGGCCCACTCGCAGGGGCTCGTCGACCCGGGCCGGCGCATCGTCTGCACGGTCACCGGCAACGGGCTGAAGGACCCCGACTGGGCGATCTCGGGCGCGCCCGCGCCCGTCGTCATCCCCATCGACGTCCACGCCGCCGCGGCGGCGCTCAACCTCGCCTGACAGGGAGTTCATGTGCGGACCGTTGAGATTCGCGTGCCCGCCACCTCGGCGAACCTGGGTCCCGGGTTCGACGCGCTCGGGCTGGCGCTGAGCCTGTACGACGACGTCGAGGCCGCGCTCACCGACGAGGCCGGGGTTCGCGTCACCGTCGAGGGCGAGGGCGCGGGTGAGCTGGATCTCGGAGAAGGTCACCTGGTCGTCAAGGCGATGCGGGCCACCTTCGACCGCATGGGGATCACGCAGCCGAGCGGGATCCGCCTGCACTGCCGTAACAGGATTCCGCACGCGCGCGGGCTGGGATCCTCGTCGGCCGCCCTTTGCGCGGGCATCCTGGCGGCCCGCGCTTTGGCTGAGGGCGAACAACTTTCTGAGCGCGGGCGATTTTCGGACGACGACGTTTTCGCGCTGGCCACGGAGATCGAGGGCCATCCCGACAACGTGGCCCCCTGTCTGGCCGGCGGACTGACCGTGGCCTGGTACGACCACTCCGGGACGCCGCATATGGTGAAACTGGCTCCTGACGAGCGGATCCGCCCGGTCGTGGTCGTTCCTGTCACCCGGCTGGCCACGGAGACCGCACGAGGGCTGCTGCCGAAGGACGTGCCCCACAAGGACGCATCGTTCAACGCCGGCAGGGCTGCGCTGCTGATCGCGGCGCTGACCCGGCAACCGGAGCCCGGGCTGCTGCTCGCCGCCACCGAAGATCGACTCCATCAGCATTACCGCGCGCCTGCGATGCAGGACACCGCGAATCTGGTAGAACGTCTCCGTGCAGTGGGCGTGCCCGCCGTCGTTTCGGGAGCGGGTCCCACGGTCCTTGCGTTTTCGACATCGGATACGCAGGATTTGATCGCGCCAGAAGTGGGTAATGACTGGCACATCCAGCAAATGGACGTCGACCCGGTTGGTGCGAACGTTCAGTTCCCCGAGACACGCTGATGCCTCTTTAGACCTTCAGGGAATAGCCGTGTGCGCTGGTGATGTTAGGCTGGTAGCCGCACCAGATGCCCCCTTGGTGGGTGCGTGCTTGTCAGCCACACATCGCTGCATCATGTTTCACGTCGCGAGGCGTGAGCAGCGCGGCTGTCTCCCCGGACTCCGTTGCCTCCGGTTGGCCCACACCCGGTTGGCTCGAAACGAGGCGGCGACGACGGGGATCTGCGCGTTCGAATCACATCGACATCTGGTTGGCGACAGCAATCTGGGGGGTGTCAGCCACGCGCCACGGCCCTGTGGCGGCTTGGACGAGCCTCTCCCCAAGAGTGGCGGCCGTCCACAGCGACAGCCGAAGATCACAGCGTGCACCCCGACCCGGTCTGTCCCGCCGGATCGCAAGCACCTCCGGGACGCCCGGCAGAACGAAACCGGCGCCCGACCCCTGGGAAGGACCTTTTAGTTGAGCGACACCACCGAACTCCTCTCCGACGCATCAGGCGCAGAGCCGGCGTCCGGCGACACCCCCACCCGCGCACCGGCGAAGGCCACCCGTGCGCGTCGCTCCGGCACCGGCCTGTCCGCCAAGGTGCTGCCCGAGCTGCAGAAGATGGCAGCGGAGCTGGGCATCAGCGGGACCGGGCGCATGCGGAAGAGCCAGCTGATCGCGGCCATCCAGGAGAAGCAGGGTGGCGGTTCCGGCGAGGCGGCCTCGGCTCCCGCAGTGGCCACCGAGGCGCCCGCCGCCGCCGCGGCTGACGCCGCCCCGGCCGCCGAGCGGCCCACCCGTGCGCGCAGGGAACGTTCCCGCGCCAAGACCGCCGAGGAGCCCGCGGCCCAGCCCGTGGCGCAGCCGGCGGAGCCCGTCGCCGTGGCCCCCGAGCCCGTCGCGGCCGCCGCGCCGGCCGAGCCGGTCGCGGAGCCGCAGGCCCAGGTCGTGGAGAGCGGCCAGAGCGAGACGCGCGCCGAGCGCGGCGAGAGCCGTCGCGAGCGCCGCAGCCGCGGTGAGCGCCGCGAGCGGGGCGACCGCTCCGGCAGCGACCGCGGTGAGGGCGGTCGGGTCGAGAGCAGCCGCGACGGCGGCCGTGACAGCCGTGACAGCCGTGACGGCGGGCGCGACAGTGGCCGTGACCTCGGTCGTGACGGCGGGCGCGACAGTGGCCGTGACCTCGGCCGTGACGGCGGGCGCGACAGCGGTCGTGACCTCGGCCGCGACGGTGGACGTGACGGTGGACGTGACGGTGGCCGCGGCGAGCAGCGCGAGCGCGCCGCCGACGCGGGCCGGAGCGACCAGCGTGGCGACCAGCGCGGCGGTGGCAGCGACGACGACGATCGCGGGCGCGGTCGCCGGGGCCGCTTCAGGGAGCGCAACCGCGGCCGCGGCCGTGACCGCTTCGAGGGCAGCGAGCCCGTCGTCGGTGAAGACGACGTGCTCATCCCGATCGCCGGCATCCTCGACATCCTCGACAACTACGCGTTCGTCAGGACCAGCGGCTACCTGCCGGGCAGCAACGACGTCTACGTCTCGCTCGCCCAGATCCGCCGCAACGGCCTGCGCAAGGGCGACGTCATCACCGGCGCCGTCAGGCAGCCCCGCGACGGCGAGCGGCGCGAGAAGTTCAACGCCCTGGTCCGCCTCGACACCGTCAACGGCATGGACCCGGACCAGGCCCGCAACCGGCCTGACTTCAACAAGCTGACGCCGCTCTACCCGCAGGAGCGCCTGCGCCTCGAGACCGAGCCGAACATCCTCACCACGCGGATCATCGACCTCGTCTCGCCGATCGGCAAGGGCCAGCGCGGCCTCATCGTCTCGCCGCCCAAGGCCGGTAAGACGATGGTGCTGCAGTCCATCGCCAACGCGATCACCCGCAACAACCCCGAGTGCCACCTGATGGTCGTGCTCGTGGACGAGCGGCCCGAAGAGGTCACCGACATGCAGCGGTCGGTCAAGGGCGAGGTCATCCACTCGACCTTCGACCGTCCGGCCGAAGACCACACCACGGTCGCCGAGCTCGCCATCGAGCGGGCCAAGCGCCTGGTGGAGCTGGGCCACGACGTGGTCGTCCTGCTCGACTCGATCACCCGCCTCGGCCGCGCCTACAACCTGGCGGCCCCGGCGTCCGGGCGCATCCTGTCGGGTGGTGTCGACTCCACGGCGCTCTACCCGCCCAAGCGCTTCTTCGGCGCCGCCCGCAACATCGAGAACGGCGGCTCGCTGACGATCCTCGCCACGGCCCTGGTCGAGACCGGGTCCAAGATGGACGAGGTCATCTTCGAGGAGTTCAAGGGCACCGGCAACGCCGAGCTCAAGCTCAACCGCTCCCTGGCCGACAAGCGCATCTTCCCCGCGGTGGACGTGGACGCGTCCGGCACGCGTAAGGAAGAGATCCTCATGGGCAAGGACGAGCTCCAGATCGTCTGGAAGCTGCGCCGGGTGCTGCACGCGCTCGACATGCAGCAGGCGCTCGAGCTGCTCCTGGAGAAGATGAAGGAGACCAAGTCCAACGCGGAGTTCCTCCTGCAGGTCCAGAAGACCACGGTGAGCAACGACCGCGACTAGCGGCTCCCTGAGAGGGGCGGCATGGGGTTCGGCCCCGTGCCGCCCCTTTCGCGCGCCGGCTCGGTAGGTGGGGGTAGCCCTACCCCTACGCCGGTTGCCATCCGGATTCACGGCGGCCTCTCGCGCGTGCAGGCTGAAGGCATGCGATCAGCCGCGTTGAAGGATCGGGTGCCGTTCGGGGCCAAGGGGCCGCTGGGGGTCGTGGTGGACCCCATGACGTGGCGGGCGGCGCCGTACCTGCTGGTCACGGGGGTGACCGGGATCGGCTGGTTTGTCGCGCTGTCCGTCGCCGTGCCCACGTCGCTCACGCTCACCGTCGTCTGGGTCGGCGTGCCGCTGATGATGGCCACGGTGCTGATGTGGCGCGGCGGGGCGATGCTGGAGAGGCGGCTGATGTACGTGGCGTTCGGCGTGAAGATCGCCGACCCGTACCGGGCCAGGCCCGAACGCGGGCTGGGCGCGCATCTCCGCTGGCTGCTGGGGGACGCGGCCACCTGGCAGGACCTGGGTTACCTGCTGATGCTGCTCCCGCTCGGTCTGGTCGAGACCGCCGTGTCGGTCGTGCTGTGGTTCACGGCGGTGGTGCTGATCATCCAGCCCGTCCTGATGGCGCTGTGGGCGGTGGCGGACGTCTACACGGAGCTGACCATCGACAGCTGGCCGGGAGCCGTCGTCGCCATGGTCTTCGGGATGCTGGTGTTCGTGCTCGGGGCGTACCTCGTACGCGGGATGGCCTGGCTGCACGGGACGCTGGCGACGGTGCTGCTCGGCGGCAGCCAGGAGGAGCGGCTGAGAGCCAGCAGGGCCAGGGGGATCGACGCGGCCGAGGCGGAGCGGCGCCGGATCGAGCGCGACCTGCACGACGGCGCGCAGCAGCGGCTGCTGTCGGTGGCGGTGGACCTGGGGCGGGCGCAGTCGAAGTTCGACAGCGAGCCCGAGGAGGCCAGGATGCTCATCGCGCAGGCCCACGCGGGCACCAAGGCCGCCATCGCCGAGCTGCGCAACCTGGCCAGGGGGATCCACCCGGCCATCCTGAGCGACCGCGGCCTGGACGCGGCGCTGTCGGGGCTGGCCGCGCGGGCGCCCATCCGCGTGGACGTCTCCGTCGAGCTGCGGGAGCGGCCGCCCGCCGCGGTCGAGAGCATCGCGTACTTCATCGTGGCCGAGAGCCTGACCAACATGGCCAAGCACTCCGGCGCCACCGAGGCGTCGGTGACGGTGCTCAGGGACCATCGAGGCGTGGTCGTGGACGTCTGGGACGACGGCATCGGCGGGGCCGTCGTCTGCCCGGGCGGCGGCCTGTCGGGGCTGGCCGACCGGGCGGCCACCATCGACGGCGTGCTCGTCCTGCACAGCCCCGTGGGCGGGCCCACTCTCGTGCGTGCGGAGCTGCCCTGCGAGTGGTAATCATGTGGCCATGCGCGTGGTCATCGCCGAGGACTCCGTACTCCTGCGCGAGGGGCTCGCGCGCCTGCTCGCCGACGGCGGCATCGAGACCGTCGCGGCCGTCTCCGACGGGCCCGCGCTGGTGTCCGCGGTCCTGGAGCACGAGCCCGACCTGGCCATCGTCGACGTACGCATGCCGCCGACGCACACCGACGAGGGCCTGCGGGCGGCGCTGCAGGTGCGCGTGGCCAGGCCGGACTTCCCGATCCTGGTCCTGTCGCAGTACGTCGAGGAGCGCTATGCCGGCGACCTCATCGGCAGGGCCGTCGGCTACCTGCTGAAGGAGCGGGTGGCGGACGTGGCCGAGTTCCTGGAGACGGTGCGGCAGGTGGCGGCGGGCGGCACGGTCATCGATCCCGAGGTCGTCGTGCAGCTGCTGAGCCGCCAGCGCCGGGGCGCCCCGCTCGACTCGTTGTCCCCCCGCGAGCGCGAGGTGCTGGCCCTGATGGCCGAGGGCCGCTCCAACACCGCCATCGCCGCCCGGCTGGTCGTCACGGAAGGCGCGGTGGAGAAGCATATTTCCGGTATCTTCGCCAAGCTGGCCCTGGGGCCAGCGCCCGAGGATCATCGCCGTGTGCTGGCCGTACTCACCTATCTGGGGCGCTGACGGGAATGCGCGATGGCCTGGGATGGTTGGACGATCTGGCACACTGGTAGCTGACCATTTAGCGGTTCCGGTTCACGCCGTGCGTGAAGGCGACCCGGCGGCCGCACCCCGAAAGGACAGCGATGAAGCGCGACATCCACCCTGACTACAACGTGACGCAGGTGAGCTGCTCCTGCGGTAACACGTTCACCACCCGTAGCACCGCCAAGAACGGCGTCATCCACGCCGACGTGTGCTCGGCCTGCCACCCGTTCTACACGGGCAAGCAGAAGATCCTCGACACCGGCGGCCGGGTGGCCCGCTTCGAGAAGCGCTTCGGCAAGAAGGCCACGGGCAAGTAGCTTCACCGACGCCGGCCCGGACGCACGCCCGTGCGCTGGGCCGGCGTTGCTGGTGTAAGCCCCAAGACTAAGGACACACGGTGAACCTCGACGAGTTGCTCAAGGAGTATTCCGAGCTGGAGTTGCAGCTCGCCGATCCCGCCGTGCACGCTGACCAGAACAAGGCCCGCACCCTCGGCAGGCGTTATTCGCAGCTCACGCCGATCGTCACGACGTACCGCGAGCTCGACTCGACGCGCGACGACCTGACCGCCGCCAAGGAGCTGGCCGGTGAGGACGAGGCGTTCGCGGCCGAGGCGGTCGAGCTGGAGGAGCGCATCCCCCAGCTCGAGGAGAAGCTCAGGCACCTGCTCATCCCGCGCGATCCCAATGATGACAAGGACATCATCATGGAGATCAAGGCGGGCGAGGGCGGCGAGGAGTCCGCGCTGTTCGCGGGCGACCTGCTGCGGATGTACCTGAGATACGCCGAGCGGCTCGGCTGGAAGACCGAGGTCATCGACAGCCAGCCCTCCGACCTGGGCGGCTACAAGGACGTCACGGTCGGCATCAAGGCCAAGGGCGACGAGGGCGTGTGGTCCAGGCTCAAGTACGAGGGCGGCGTCCACCGCGTGCAGCGGGTGCCCGTCACCGAGTCGCAGGGCCGCATCCACACCAGCGCCGCGGGCGTGCTCGTCTACCCCGAGGCCGAGGACGTCGACGTCCAGATCGACCCCAACGACCTGCGCATCGACGTCTACCGCTCCAGCGGCCCCGGCGGCCAGAGCGTCAACACCACCGACTCGGCGGTCCGCATCACCCACCTGCCCACCGGCGTGGTCGTCTCGTGCCAGAACGAGAAGAGCCAGCTCCAGAACAAGGAGTCGGCCCTGCGCATCCTGCGTGCCCGGCTGCTGGTCATCGCGCAGGAGCAGGCCGAGGCCGCCGCGCAGGCCGAGCGCAAGTCGCAGGTCCGCACGGTCGACCGCTCCGAGCGCGTACGCACCTACAACTTCCCGGAAAACCGCATTTCCGACCACCGGGTCGGCTTCAAGGCGTATAACCTCGACCAGGTTCTCGACGGTGAGCTCAACGCCGTCACCCAGGCCCTCATCGACGCCGAGTTGGCGGAGAAGCTCGCACAACACTCATGACATTTCTGCTGGACGAGATCGCCCTCGCCACCGCCCGGCTGGCCGAGGCAGGTGTTCCCTCACCGCGCACCGACGCTGAGGAGATCGCGGCGTTCGTCCACGGCGTGCGCAGGAGCGAGCTCCACACGGTCAAGGACTCCGACTTCGACGCGCTGTTCTGGGAGGGCGTGGCCAGGCGCGAGGCCCGCGAGCCGCTGCAGCACATCACCGGCCACGCCTACTTCCGCTACCTCGAGCTGTCGGTCGGGCCCGGCGTGTTCGTGCCGCGGCCCGAGACCGAGGTGGTGGCGGGCTGGGCCATCGAGACGCTGCGCGCGATGGACGTGACCGCCCCGCTCGTCGTCGATCTCGGCACCGGCTCGGGCGCGATCGCGCTGTCGATCGCCCAGGAGGTGGCCTTGGCCGAGGTCCACGCCGTGGAGGTCGACCCCGGGGCGTACACGTGGGCCAAGCGCAACATCTCCGAGCTCGGCCAGGGCCGCACCCACCTGCACCCCGAAGACCTGGCCGAGGCGCTGCCCGAGCTCAACGGCAAGGTCGACCTGGTCATCTCCAACCCGCCCTACATCCCGCCAGGCGCGATCCCGCGCGACCCCGAGGTGCGCGACTACGATCCCACCAGGGCGCTGTACGGCTCCGGCGAGGACGGGCTCGGCGAGGTGCGCGCGGTCGAACGCACGGCCCGCCGCCTGCTGCGGCCCGGCGGCTGGGTGGTCGTCGAGCACGCCGACCAGCAGGGCAGGGCGGTCTATCTGACGTTCCCCGAGGACAACGGCTGGCGCGACGTGCGCCTTCGCCAGGACCTCACCAGAAGGGACCGCTTCGTCACGGCCCGGCTGGGCCAGGACTAGGATCCATGCGAGCGAGGTGACAGGACCGATGGCCAGACGCTTTGACTGCTCCGACCTGGAGCAGCGGACCGTGGGCGTGATGGAGGCCGCGGCCGCCGTGCGGCGCGGCGAGCTCGTGGTGCTGCCGACCGACACCGTCTACGGCATCGGCGCCGACGCGTTCACGCCGGCGGCGGTCACGGCACTGCTCGACGCCAAGGGCCGGGGCCGCGAGATGCCGCCGCCCGTGCTCGTGGGCACCGTCAGAGCCGCCACAGCGCTCATAGACGACCTCGGGCCGTACGGGCAGGACCTGATAGACGCCTTCTGGCCCGGGCCGCTCACGCTCGTCTGCAAGGCCAACAGGGCCCTTTCCTGGGACCTGGGGGAGACCAAGGGGACGGTGGCCGTCCGCATGCCGCTCCACCCGGTCGCGCTCGACCTGCTCAAGGAGACCGGGCCCATGGCCGTCTCCAGCGCCAACCGCTCCGGCGCCCCCGCCGCCACCACGGCGGAGGAGGCCCAGGAGCAGCTCGGCGACTCGATCGAGGTCTATCTCGACGGCGGCAAGACCACCGACAACACGCCCTCCACCATCATCGACCTCACCACCGCCGTGCCCCGGCTGCTGCGGCGCGGGGCGATCCCGGTGGAGAAGCTGCGCGGCATCATCGGATACGTCGCCACCGACGACTGACGCCATACCGTCTGCTTATCCCGGCTGCGATCGCGCTCCGGCCGACACTACGGTGAGGCCCGGAGCGGCGATTACGTCCGGGAGTGGCCCATGGGCAAGTTCGACGGCATGGATCCCAAGCTGGTCCGTGACCTGCTGACCGAGGTGAAACACGCGGCCACGCAGATGCGTACGGTCGAGGACCAGGTCAGGGCCGCCATGCGCCGCGCCGGGCTGTCCGCCCAGACCACCCACCGCCCGGCGCAGGTCGCGGACGCCGTCGACGGGATGGTCAAGGACGTCAACGTCCGGCTCGGGGTGCTGGAGAAGCGCGTCGAACCGCCCCGGATGGGGGCGGGGGCTACTGAGGACGACGATCCCAAGCAGGTGCGGGGGGATCGGGACAAGTACGACAACCCACGCGCCGACGAGCCTCCGTCGAAGGACGACGACGCGAAGTCGGATTCGGACGGCAAGACGGGTGCCGATGGGAAGTCGGACTCGGACGGCAAGACTGGTGCCGATGGCAAGTCGGATTCCGATGGAAAGACGGGTGCTGACGGGAAGTCGGACTCGGACGGCAAGACGGGTGCTGACGGGAAGTCGGACTCGGACGGCAAGACCGGTGCCGATGGCAAGTCGGATTCCGATGGAAAGACGGGTGCCGATGGGAAGTCGGACTCGGACGGCAAGACGGGTGCTGACGGCAAGACGGATTCCGACGGGAAGTCGGACTCCGATGCCGATGGGAAAACATGCGATGGTGCCAAGGACACTGGGACCGGCCAGGACACCGGAGGCGACGGTAAGACCGGCGATCAGCCCGTAGACCAGCCCAAGGACGACGATGTGGGCAGCAGGCGCGACCGCGGCGCCGAGGCGGACGGCGGTGCGGTCAACACTCCGGCCAAGGACCAGCAGGACCCGACCAAGCCGCACATCGTGGAAGTGGACGGCGTAAAGGTCCTGCAGATACCCATCGACCCGCCCACGGCCGAGCAGTTGGAAGACCTCCTCGAGAACGCCGACAAGGTGCAACCGGCGGACATGCCGAAGGTTTCCGCCGACAGCACCACCGCCGCGAACGTCAATGCCTGGGCGAACGACGGCAGCGACGTGGTCTCCGTCAACACCAATCCGCCCAACCTGGATGCGCTGAAGACGGTGGTGGGACACCACCGGGAAATTCCGCCACTGGACATGCCGGGATTAGCGGACACCTCCGGGTACGACACCACCCCCACGGACGGCACCAACGCTACGGACGGCACCAACGCCACGGACGGCACTGCTCCCACTGCAGGCGCGAACGACGCCTGCACCTCTGGTGGCACGGACACCACACCCGGCGGCGCAGACACCCCCCGTGGCACGGACACCACACCCGGCGGCGCAGACACCCCCCGTGGCACGGACACCACACCCGGCGGCACGGACGCCAGGCATGGCGGCACGGATACGACGCCTGGCGGCACGGACAACAGGCACGGCGGCTCGCACACCACGCCTGGAGGCACGGACACCACACCGGGCGCCAAGGACACGATGCCGGGCGCCAAGGACACGACGCCGGATCAGCCCTCAGGCGGTGACGCGGGTCAGCGGACGGGCGGTGACCAGCCGACGGGTGACCGAGGGACCGGCGACCAAAGCCGAGGAACGGGCGACCAGGGAACCTACGGCCAGGGCGGCCAGGGCGGCCAGGGCGGCCAGGGCGGCCAGGGTGGTCAAGGGGCGGGGGAGCAGGGAGGGCTGGGGAAAGGCGATAGCCCGGCGACCGGTGATCAGGGGACGCGGGGCCAAGGGGCGCCCGTCGCGATCCCGCCGACCAATCCCTCGGTCCAGGTGCAGATCGCATACGGGACGGAAGCCGCTTCCCCCGCCGCATCCGACATCAACGTTTGGGCGAACGACGGCAGCGACGTCGTCTCCGTGGACGTCTCCCCGCCCAGCCTGGACGCCCTGCGAACGGTCATGGAGCACCACCGCGAGATCCAGCCCCTCGACATGCCCTCCGTAGAGGTTCCGCCCGGCGAGTACGGCAAGGGCGAGTGGGCGCCCAGGGACATCCGGCCCGACGGCCCGCCCGGCGACATCGACCCCGGTACGCCGGAAAGGAGCGCGTGATGTACGTCGACCCGCCGGCGCCCAGGCCCAGGGAGCGCGACGAGACCCCGCCCGCCTCCCCCTCAGGAGCCCTGGACAGCCCTCAGAGGGCCTGGGAGTTCAACCCCGACTACCAGCGCCTCGTCCTGGCCTGGAACACCGTCCTGCCCCAGCTGGAGACGCTCAGAACGGCGCTGGACAAGGCGTACGGCCTGGCCAAGAGCCCTCAGACGTGGGACGCGCCGGTGGGCGAGCGTTATGTCCAGGACATCCGCGAATGGCGCACCAGGCTGGCCGTCTACCGCCACTCCGTGCTGACCGCCATCAGCGACGAGGCGGCGGACACGCCCAGGTGGATCCCCACGACGGCCAACGCGCCGCATGCGTTCCAGTAGCCCGCCGCCCGGCTGAGGTCCTTTCGAGAGGGGAGGGCTCGGGAAATGCCCGGGAGGTCCCTTGAGGGGAAGCGGCCCGCCGTGCCCTTTGCGGGAACGGCCGAGCGTCCCCTTTGGGGGAAGCGGCTCAGAGTGCTGCTCGAGGGGGCAGAGGAGAAGGCCGCTTGTGGCGCAGTGGCGCGAACCCGCTTGAGGGGCAGCAGGGAAAAGTGCGGCGTGAGGGGTCGTTTCAAACGAGCGCGGGCCGGGGGAGCGACTTGAGGGCGCGGGCTGAGGAAAGAGCTTGGGCGGCAGGCTGAGGAAGGTTTTGGTGCCGCGGCCTGAGGGAGCAGCTTTTGGGGCGCCGGGCTGAGGGAGCCGCTTTAGGGGAGCGGGCTGCGGGAGCGGCTTGCGGGGCGGCTCGGCGGGTTGCCGGTGGGGAGGGGGAGGGGGCGTGTCTGGGAGAAACGGACATTAGGTCGTACAGTGGGGAAATGGGTGGGGAACCCTATTACGGTCCCGACTTCGGGTTGCTGCAGAGGCAGGACCCGGAGCTCGCACAGGTGCTGCTTGACGAGCTGGAGCGAGTGCGCGGCGGGATTCAGCTGATCGCGAGTGAGAACTTCACCTCGCCCGCCGTCCTCGCCGCCCTCGGTTCCACCCTCACCAACAAGTACGCCGAGGGCTACCCCGGACGGCGCTACTACGGCGGGTGCGAGGTGGTGGACCGGGCCGAACGGCTGGCGATCGAGCGGGCGCGCGAGCTGTTCGGGGCGGAGCACGCCAACGTGCAGCCCCATTCAGGCGCCTCCGCGAACCTGGCCGCCTACGCCGCGCTCCTGCAACCCGGCGACACCATGCTGGCCATGGCGCTCTCGCACGGCGGCCATCTCACCCACGGCTCCAAGGTGAATTTCTCGGGAAGATGGTTCGACGTCGTGTCGTACGGCGTTCGGCGTGACACCGAACTCATCGACTACGACGAAGTCCGGGATCTGGCCCTGCGGCATCAGCCGAAGCTCATCGTGTGCGGCGCCACGGCGTACCCCAGGCTGATCGACTTCTCGGTCTTCCGCGGCATCGCGGACGAGGTGGGCGCGTGGCTGATGGCCGACGTGGCGCACCCGATCGGGTTGATGGCCGGCGGCGCGATCCCGTCGGCGGTGCCGTACGCGGACGTCGTGACGTTCACCACTCACAAGGCGCTGCGCGGGCCGCGCGGCGGGGCCATCCTGTGCACGGAGGAGCTGGCCGGGAAGATCGACCGGGCGGTGTTCCCGTTCATCCAGGGCGGGCCGTTGATGCACGTGGTGGCGGCCAAGGCGGTGGCGTTCGCGGAGGCGATGCGCCCGGAGTTCGCCGATTACACCAGGCAGGTGGTCGCGAACGCGCGGGCGCTGACGGAGGCGCTGGCCGGGCAGGGGATGCGGCCCGTGTCCGGCGGTACGGACACCCATCTGGCGCTGATCGACCTGCGGGATCTCAACGTGTCGGGCGCCGAGGCCGAGCGCAGGTGCGCGGCGGCCGGCATCACGCTCAACCGGAACGTGATCCCGTACGATCCCGAACCCCCGTCGATCACGTCGGGGATCCGCGTCGGCACGCCGTGCGTGACCACCCAGGGCATGGGGCCCCAGGAATTGAAGGAGGTCGGGACGTTGGTGACCCGGGCGGTGCGACATCCGGCCGACGCTGGGGAGGTTCGGGAGAGAATCTCGGCGCTTCTGGCCATCCATCAGCCATATCTCAGCGAATATTAAGCTGGTCTGTGTCGTTTTCCGGTCCCAGTGGGCCGGAGGATCCGGGAAACTAGGTCCGTGCGCGAATACCTGTTCATGGCGCTCATCGCCGCGGCGGTGACCTATCTGCTGGTCCCGTTGGTGCGCCGCTTCGCCATCCGCATCGGCGCCATGCCGGAGATTCGCGATCGCGACGTGCACACCACGCCGACGCCCAGGCTGGGCGGCCTGGCCATGTACGGCGGCCTGGTCGTGGGGCTGCTGCTGGCCGGTCAGCTGACCCATTCGGGCGAGGCCCTGGCCGGTACGGGCGCCAATCCGGTGCCCGCGCTGATCATCGCGGGCGGGCTCATCACGTTCACCGGGTTCCTCGACGACTGGTGGGGGATGGACGCCCTCATCAAGCTCGCCGGCCAGATCGCGGCGGCCGGGGTGCTGGTCTTCTTCGACATGCGGCTGACCTCGATCCCGCTGCCGGAGAGCTGGGGCGGCTCGACCAGCCTCGACTACACGCTCAGCACGATCATCACCATCCTGGTCGTGGTCGTGACGATCAACGCGGTCAACTTCGTCGACGGGCTCGACGGCCTGGCCGCCGGGATCGTGTGCATCGCGGGCATGGCCACCTGGGCCTACTCGATCATCATCAGCCAGGACATCACCGGCAGCAACATCACCGCGACGGCCGCCATCGCCGCCGTCCTCATCGGCGCCTGCCTGGGCTTCCTGCCGCACAACTTCCACCCGGCGAAAATCTTCATGGGCGACACGGGCGCCATGCTGATCGGGCTCGTGCTCGCATCCTCCATCGTCACGGTGACGCCGGTGGACACGTCGGCCATCGTGGAGATGAACAAGTTCCCCGTGCTGCTGCCGCTGCTCGTCCCCGCGGCGGTGCTGGTGCTGCCGCTCATCGACCTGATCACCGCCGTCGTGCGGCGCACGTCGCAGGGCCTGTCGCCGTTCGCGCCCGACCGCGGTCACCTGCACCACCGGCTGATGGACATCGGCCACTCGCATCGGCGTTCGGTGCTCATCATGTACGCCTGGACGTTCCTGTTCTCGTTCGGCATCGTCGGCATGTCCAGGGTCGGCGTGCCCGTCCTGCTCTTCCCCGCGGTCATCGTGCTCGCCCTGGCCGTCCTGGTGCTGATGGCCCTGCCGCGCTGGCGGGGCAGGGGCGGGGCGCACGCGGCGCCACGCGACGACAACCCCGACGACGACGGGCCTCCCACGGGGCCGATGCCGCCGATCCTGCCCGAGGACCCCCAGGTCAGGAGACAGGCGCCGCCTTCGGACGGCGCTCGCGCGAGCGCTGAGGGTAAACCGGTCATTCCTGCCTTTCCGAGCCGTTCTTGATCGCGAACTAGAAACGGCAGGTAAAAGCGGTCTTCCGTGAGCTTGTGATATCTTTCACGAGCAGGGACTCCAGACCCACCGGTTCTGGAGGTAGCAAACGCTCGCTTGATAACTTGTTGATGGAGCACCGATGCAGGCCAACGACGTGCGCGTACTCAAGAGCGCCGCGATTCCGACCTTCGCGGTTGGGGTGGTCGCCGTGGCTGTGTCGCTCCTGACGATTGGCGGCAAGGGAGCGCTGGGCGCCGCGATCGGCACCTTGCTCGTCGGGGTTTTCTTCAGCATCAGCGTGGTAGCGGTGTCCTATGCCGCTCGCGTCTCCCCCCAGATGATGGCGATCGCGGCGATGGTCAGCTACCTCGTCAAGGTCGTCGCCATCATGGTGGTGCTGGCCTCGTTCCGCGACACCACGGCCTGGAACACCCAGGCGTTCGCCTGGACCGTCGTGGTCTGCACCCTTGTCTGGACCGGCTTCGAAGTACGTGCCTTCATGAAGACCAAGATCCTCTATGTCGACCCCGAAGCCGGGGTCCCGGGGAAGGGCGATTCATGACGGCAGGTAAAACGGGCGGGGTCCGATATGACTAGTCCGCTACTTGCCTGCTATCGTCAAGGCCGCGATGAGCGCACAGGAACGCCGACCCGAAAAGGACGGTCGCGACTTCGCCGACGCCATGTGGTCAGTCCCGAGCTACTTGATCGCCGGGATGGCTATCTATGGAGGCGCCGGCTGGTTGCTGGACCGGTGGTTGGACATGTCCGCGTTCTTCCCCATAGGCATCGTCCTGGGGCTGGTGCTCGGTGGCTACCTGGCATACCGGAAGTTCGGTCGCTAGCCCATACGGCAGTAGATCGCTTCGCTGAGGAAAACCCTTGTGATCCACACTACGACGTTGAAGGGAACGCCGCGTGATTGCGCTGACGGTCCTCGCTCCTCCTGAAGACCAGTTCCGGGCCCCAACGCCTGACGAGCTGTTCAACTCCTTTACCCCGATCATTCCCGGGGTCGACTGGTTCACCAAGCCGGTTCTCCTCGCCATCCTCAGCGCGGTCCTGGTGATCGGCTTCTGCTGGGCCGCCTTCGCCAACCCCAAGATCGTCCCGAGGGGTGTGCAGAACGTCGCCGAGTACGGCTACATGTTCGTCCGCGACCAGGTCGCCCGGCCCTTCCTGGGCAAGGACGCCGACCGGTGGATGGGCCTGCTGCTGACGCTGTTCTTCCTGGTCTTCATCTGGAACATCATGGGCGTCATCCCGATTCTCCAGTTCCCGGTGGCCTCGCACATCGCGTTCCCGATCGTCCTCGCGGGCTCGATCTACGTGCTCAAGGTCTACCTGGGCATGAAGCACCAGGGCCCGATCGGCTACTTCAAGAACCTGATGTTCCCGCCGGGACTGCCCAAGCCGATCTACCTGCTGCTCTCGCCGATCGAGTTCCTGTCGAACCTGATCATCGCGCCGTTCACGCACGCGGTCCGACTCTTCGCGAACATGTTCGCCGGTCACATGCTGCTGGCGTTCTTCAGCATGGTCGGCTTCTGGTTCCTGTTCGAGAAGCTGACGCCGCTCGGCGCCGGGGTGGGCGTGATCGGCGTGGTCATGACCATCATCTTCACGGCCTTCGAGATGTTCATCCAGTTCCTGCAGGCGTTCCTCTTCGCGATGCTGGCCTCGATGTACATCGGCGGCTCCCTGCACGCAGAGCACTGAGATCCACGTACCGGAATATCCATGACCGGTGAGACTCCGCTTCACCGGCCGTCCAGTAAAGGAATACAGCAATGAGCGTTCTCGCTGAGGTCTCCGGCAACGTCACCGCCATCGGTTACGGTCTCGCCGCCATCGGCCCCGGCATCGGCGTCGGCATCATCTTCGGTCAGGGCGTGCAGGCCATCGCGCGCCAGCCCGAGGCTTACGGCCTGATTCGCCAGAACATGCTCCTCGGCTTCGTTCTCACCGAGGCCCTCGCCCTGCTCGGTCTGGTCGCGCCGTTCATCTTCGCGAACATCTAAGGCCAGAAGAAACCCCTGACGAAAGGCTGCAACCATGACTAAGGCAGCTACGCTCCTCGCGGCGGAAGAGGGCGCTAACCCGCTCATTCCGCACACTTTCGAGCTCGTCGTCGGCATCTTCTCGTTCCTCGTCGTCCTCGTCGTCGTCGGCAAGATCCTCGTCCCGCGTATCCAGAAGACGCTGGGCGAGCGCGCCGACGCCATCGAGGGTGGCATCAAGAGAGCCGAGGAGGCCCAGGCCGAGGCGCAGGCCCTGCAGCAGCAGTACCGCGACCAGCTGGCCGAGGCCAGGCACGAGGCGGCCCGGCTGCGCGAGGAAGCTCGCGAGCAGGCCGCGCAGATCAAGGCCGAGCTCCGTGAGGAGGCGCAGGCCGAGGCCCGCCGTCTCGTCGAGGCCGCGCACGCGCAGATCGAGGCGGACCGCCAGGCGGCCTTCGCCCAGCTCCGCACCGAGATCGGCCGTCTGTCGACCGATCTGGCCGGCCGCATCGTCGGCGAGTCCCTCGAGGACGAGGTCCGGCAGAGCCGCATCGTCGACCGGTTCCTCGACGAGCTCGAGTCCACGCCGCAGGCGGTGCGCTAATGCGAGGTCTGAGCAGGACGTCGCTGGCAGAGGTCGAGGAGCGGTTCAACGCGGTGGCCGGCAGTGCCGACCTCGGGACGCTCTCCGACGAGCTGTTCGCGATCGCGGATCTGCTCGACCGCGAACACGGCCTGCGCCGGGCGCTGTCCGACCCGGCCAGGCCCGGCGAGCAGAAGGCGGCCACCGTGCGCGCGCTGCTCGCGGGCAAGGTCAGCGAGGCCGCGATCGCCACGACCGAGGCCGCGGTCTCGGTCCGGTGGTCGCGGGCCGGTGACCTGGCCGACGCGATCGAGCGGCTCGGCGTCGTCGCCGCGGCCGCGGAGGCGGAGAGCCAGTCCAGGCTCGACGACGTGGAGGACGAGCTCTTCCGCTTCGGCCGCATCGTCGCCGCCAACCCCGACCTGCGTCGCGCGCTCGCCGACCAGGCCGCGCCGGAGGCGGGCAAGGCGCAGCTGCTCGGCGACCTGATCGGCAGGAAGGTCGCTCCGACCAGCCTGCGCCTGCTCAAGCAGGTCGCAGTGCATCCGCGTGGGCGTAGCCTGGAGTCGGGCCTGGAGGAGTTCATCCAGCTCGTGGCCCAGCAGCGCCAGCGCCTCGTGGCGGTGGTACGTAGCGCGGTCGAGCTGACCGAGGCGCAGAAGCAGCGCCTCACGGCGTGGTTGAGCGCCTCCTACGGCCGTGACGTGCACCTGAACGTCGAGGTGGACAAGCGAGTGCTCGGTGGGTTCTCGGTCCGCATCGGCGACGAGATCATCGACACCACCATTGTGGGACGAATCGAAGAAGTCCGCCGCCGGTTGGCCGGCTAGGCGAATAGGGAGACAGAGTAGAGATGGCGGAGCTTACGATCCGGCCGGACGAGATCCGGGACGCGCTTGAGCGCTTCGTCCAGGCGTACGAACCGGAAGGCGCCGCGCGCGAGGAGATCGGGACCGTCGTCGACGCCGGCGACGGCATTGCCCATGTCTCCGGCCTTCCCTCGGCGATGGCGAACGAACTGCTCGAGTTCGAGGACGGCACGCGCGGCCTGGCGCTTAACCTCGACACCCGCGAGATCGGTGTCGTTATCCTGGGCGACTTCAGCAAGATCGAGGAAGGCCAGACGGTCCGCCGGACGGGCGAGGTCCTGTCCGTGCCCGTCGGCGACAACTTCCTCGGCCGCGTGGTCGACCCCCTGGGCATCCCGCTCGACGGCAAGGGCGCCATCGAGGCCGAGGCCGTTCGCGCCCTCGAGCTTCAGGCCCCCACCGTCGTCCAGCGGCAGCCTGTGAAGGAGTCGCTGGCGACCGGCATCAAGGCGATCGACGCCATGACCGCGATCGGCCGTGGTCAGCGCCAGCTGATCATCGGTGACCGTGGCACCGGCAAGACCGCGATCGCCGTCGACACCATCCTCAACCAGCGCGAAAACTGGGCCTCCGGTGACCCCACCAAGCAGGTCCGCTGCGTCTACGTCGCGGTCGGCCAGAAGGGCTCGACCATCGCGCAGGTGCGCGCTCGGCTGGAGGAGGCCGGCGCGATGGAGTACACCACCATCGTCGCCGCTCCCGCCTCCGACCCCGCTGGTTACAAGTACATCGCGCCCTACGCCGGCTCGGCGATCGGTCAGCACTGGATGTACCAGGGCAAGCACGTCCTGATCGTCTTCGACGACCTGACCAAGCAGGCGGACGCGTACCGCGCCGTCTCCCTGCTGCTGCGCCGCCCGCCGGGCCGTGAGGCATTCCCCGGCGACGTCTTCTACCTCCACTCCCGTCTGCTGGAGCGCTGCGCCAAGCTCTCCGACGACATGGGTGCCGGCTCCATGACCGGCCTGCCGGTCATCGAGACCAAGGGCAACGACGTCTCGGCGTTCATCCCGACCAACGTCATCTCCATCACCGACGGCCAGGTCTTCCTCGAGACCGACCTGTTCAACGCCGGTGTGCGGCCCGCCATCAACGTCGGCGTCTCGGTCTCCCGAGTCGGCGGCTCCGCGCAGGCCAAGGCCATGCGCAAGGTCGCGGGTACGCTGCGTCTGTCGCTGTCGCAGTACCGTGACCTGGAGGCCTTCGCGGCCTTCGCCTCCGACCTGGACGCCGCGTCCAAGGCTCAGCTGGAGCGCGGTCAGCGGCTGGTCGAGCTGCTCAAGCAGCCCCAGTACAGCCCGTTCTCGCTGGAGCGCGAGGTGGCCTCGATCTGGGCGGGCACCACGGGCGAGCTGGACGACGTGCCGATCGAGGACGTCCGTCGCTTCGAGTCGGAGTTCCTGGACTTCATCCAGGCCTCGCACAAGGGCATCTTCGACACCATCCGTGAGACCAGGGACCTGTCCGACGACACGGTGACCGCTCTGAAGGACGCTGTCACGGACTTCAAGAAGAGCTTCACCACCTCTTCGGGTGAGCTGCTGGTCAAGGACGAGCCGGTGGCGCCCCTGGGCGCCGAAGAGGTCGGCCAGGAGAAGATCAAGAAGGTCGTCCGTCCGGCGGAGAAGAAGTAGGACATGGGTGCCCAGCTAAGGCTGCTGCGGCGGCGGATCAGCTCGGTCAAGTCGACCGCGAAGATCACGCGCGCCCAGGAGCTCATCGCCTCCTCGCGGATCGTGAAGGCGCAGCTGCGGATGCAGGCGGCGCTGCCGTACGAGCGTGAGATCACTCGCGCCGTCACCGGCGTCGTCAGCAACGCGGCCAGCGTCGACCATCCGCTGACCGTGGCGAAGGAGAACCCCACCAAGGCGGGCGTCCTCATCGTCACCAGCGACAGCGGTTTCTGCGGCGGCTTCAACGCCAACGTGCTGCGCGAGGCCGAGGCCCTGCGCGGGCTGCTGGAGACCCGCGGCCTGACCGTGGTCCCGTTCGTCACCGGGCGCAAGGGTGTCACCTGGCACTCCTTCCGCGGCCGCGACATGGGCGGGCAGTGGGTCGGCTTCTCCAGGAACCCGTCCTACACCGACGCCAAGGGGATCGCGCAGACGCTGATCGACTCGTTCAAGGACGAGAACGGGATCGACGAGATCCACATCGTCTCGACCGAGTTCGTCTCGATGCTGACCCAGAACGTCGTGGTCAAGCGTGTTCTGCCGCTGGAGGTCGAGGAGACCGAGGCGACGGAGACGACCGCGATCCCGCCGTACTTCGAGTTCGAGCCGACCGCTGCCGACGTGCTGGAGTCGCTCCTGCCACGTTACGTGGAGTCGCGCATCTTCACGGCGTTGCTGCAGTCCGCGGCCTCCGAGGAGGCCGCGCGGCGGCGCGCGATGAAGTCCGCGACAGACAACGCCAACGAGCTGATGCGGGTGCTCACCCAGCAGATGAACCAGGCTCGCCAGGCCGAGATCACCCAGGAAATCAGCGAGATCGTCGGTGGCGCCAACGCGCTCGCTGACGCCGCAGCGGGGAAAGAGTGAAATGACTGCAGAGGCTGTTGAAACTGTAGAGGCCGCGGCGGCCGGCACAGGCCGCGTGGCACGTGTCACCGGCGCCGTCGTCGACGTGGAGTTCCCCGTCGAGGCGATGCCGGAGATCTATAACGCGCTCAAGGTCGAGGTGACCCTCGGCGAGGACACCAAGACCCTGACCCTGGAGGTCGCCCAGCACCTGGGTGACAACCTGGTCCGGACCATCTCGATGCAGCCGACCGACGGCCTGGTCCGCGGCCAGGCGGTGCAGGACACCGGCGCCCCGATCTCGGTGCCGGTCGGCGACGTCGTCAAGGGCCACGTGTGGAACGCGCTGGGCGAGACGCTCGACGTGCCGACCGCGTCGCTCAAGATCGAGGAGCGGTGGGGCATCCACCGTCCGTCGCCGCCGTTCGACCAGCTCGAGTCCCGTACCGAGCTGCTCGTCACGGGCATCAAGGTCATCGACCTGCTCACCCCGTACGTGCAGGGTGGGAAGATCGGTCTGTTCGGCGGCGCCGGCGTGGGCAAGACCGTTCTGATCCAGGAGATGATCCGCCGCGTCGCCCGTAACTTCGGTGGCACCTCGTGCTTCGCCGGTGTCGGCGAGCGCACCCGTGAGGGCAACGACCTCTGGCTGGAGATGGAGGAGGCGGACGTCCTCAAGGACACCGCGCTCGTCTTCGGTCAGATGGACGAGCCGCCGGGCACCCGTCTGCGGGTCGCCCTGTCGGCGCTGACCATGGCGGAGTACTTCCGCGACGTGCAGAAGCAGGACGTGCTGCTCTTCATCGACAACATCTTCCGCTTCACGCAGGCCGGTTCCGAGGTCTCCACGCTCCTCGGCCGTATGCCGTCCGCCGTGGGTTACCAGCCCACGCTGGCCGACGAGATGGGTGTGCTCCAGGAGCGCATCACCTCGACGCGCGGTCACTCGATCACCTCCATGCAGGCGATCTACGTGCCCGCGGACGACATCACCGACCCGGCCCCGCACAACGCGTTCGCGCACCTCGACGCGCAGACCGTTCTCTCGCGGCCGATCTCGGAGAAGGGCATCTACCCCGCGGTGGACCCGCTCGACTCCACCTCCCGGATCCTCGACCCGCAGATCGTGGGCGAGGAGCACTACCGGGTGGCCCAGGAGACCAAGCGGATCCTGCAGAAGTACCGCGAGCTCCAGGACATCATCGCGATCCTCGGTATCGACGAGCTGTCCGAGGAGGACAAGGTCACCGTCCAGCGGGCCCGCCGCATCGAGCGCTTCCTGTCGCACCCGATGTACGCGGCCGAGGCCTTCACCGGCCAGCCGGGCGAGACCGTTCCGCTGGACGAGACCATCGCCTCCTTCAAGGGCCTGTGCGCGGGTGAGTACGACCACCTGCCCGAGCAGGCGTTCTTCATGGTCGGTGGCATCGAGCAGGCCGTGGCCAAGGCCAAGGAACTCGAGCGTAGTTAATCGCCCTGCAGCGGGTCGTCTTCGGCGGCCCGCTGCACCCACGGTGGTGCTTTGGGGTAGGAACGGGGCACCACCACCAGATCGGAAAGGAACCTACACAAGTGGCGAAGCTACGCGTAGGGGTTGTCTCACCCGAGCGTGAGATCTGGTCGGGCGAGGCCGACATGGTGATTGCCAAGACCGTGGACGGCGAGATCGGTATTATGCCGCAACACGCACCTGTGCTCGGCGTCCTCGTCGAGGGCGGCGTGCTTCGCGTGAAGCGGGAGGGCGAAGGCGACCTCGTGGCGGCTGTGCACGGCGGTTTCATCTCCGTGGCCGACGACGAGGTGTCGGTGCTCGCCGAGGTGGCCGAGCTCGGTTCCGAGGTCGACGTCGCGGCTGCGCGTGACGCTCTCGATCGGGCTCAGGCCTCGATCGAGGCCGACCAGGAAGACGCCGACGCGGCGATCGAGGCCAAGCGTGCCAGGGCCCGGCTCCGCGCGGCAGGCGAAGAGGTTTAACAGATCAGGCTTTTGGGGGCGGCATGGCTACGACGGTTCTGATTCTCGTATTGTTTGCCGCCCTCATCGTCCTGCGCGGGGTCACGCTGGCCCGTTCCAGGGGAAGTGTGCCCTGTCGCCTGCGGGAGGGTGACCGGGGCTGGCAGAGCGGGGTAGCCCGCTACGCCGACGGGGAGCTCCACTGGATCCCGCTCCTGGGTGTGCGACTGAGGCCGCGCCACGCTATCGCGAGGCGCGGCCTCGTCGTTTCCGCCCGTCGCGAGATCGACGGAGGGCTTTTCGCGGTCGACTGCGGCGGCACCACCCGCGGGATCTCGCTCGCGATGAGCGCCGACGCGATGACGGGCTTCCTCGCGTGGCTGGAGTCCGCGCCGCCCAGCGCCTACCTGGACGTCGCCTAGCCCGATCGAGGGCAGGCCACGCGTCTCAGCGGGTGCCGCCGGGCTTCCAGAGGATCTCCTCGCCCGCGTGGGCGACCCGGCAGGCGATGAAGAGCAGGTCCGACAGGCGGTTGAGGTATTTCGCGGTCAGCGCGTTCGTGTCGTCGTGCGCCTGCAGGGCCGCCCACGTCGACCGCTCGGCCCTGCGGACGGTGACCCTGGCCACGTGGAGCGCGGCCGTCGCGGGGTCGCCGCCGGGCAGCACGAAGCTGCGCAGGGGCTTGAGGTCGGCGTTGAACCGGTCGCACTGCTCTTCCAGCCAGTCGATGTACGACTGCTCCACCCGCAGCGGCGGGAACTCCGGATTCTCCACCACCGGCGTGGCCAGGTCCGCCCCCACGTCGAACAGCTCGTTCTGGACGCGGGCGAGCACCTCGACGAGGTCCGCGGGCAGCGTGCGGAACGAGAGCGCGAGCCCCAGGTGGGCGTTGGCCTCCTCCACGTCTGCGTAGGCGGCCAGCCGCGGATCGGTCTTGGACGCCCGGCTCATGTCGCTCAGCGAGGTGGTGCCGTCGTCGCCGGCACGGGTGTAGATCCGGGAGAGAACGACAGGTTTGTCCTTGTCGGCGCGCGTCATGGCTTCAGATTAATGACAAATGTCATCCGGAAGGGACGCGGGATCCATGTCGGGCCGGTGATTTACGCGACTAGCAGGGCGAACGCCTTCAAAGCCACGATTTACCCATGACGAAGGAGATGACCTGATGCTCGAGATCAGCGAGCTGCGCAAGCGCTTCGCGGGCGGCCCCGAGTCCCCCGGCGGGAAGGTCGCACTGGACGGCATCAGCTTCACCGTACGGCCTGGCGAGATGTTCGGCTTCGTGGGCGCGAACGGCGCCGGCAAGACGACGACCATGCGCATCGTGATGGGCGTGCTTCAGGCCGACGCGGGCTCGGTGAGCTGGCAGGGCAGACCGCTCGGCTACGACGACCGGCGGCGCTTCGGCTACATGCCGGAGGAGCGGGGGCTGTACCAGAAGATGCGGGTCGCCGAGCAGATCGAGTATTTCGGCCGTCTGCACGGTCTGAGCGCGCCGGCCGCGAAGCAGGCCACCGACGACCTGCTGGAGCGGCTCGGGCTCACCGAGCGCAGGGGCGACGCGGTGCAGGCGCTCTCGCTGGGCAACCAGCAGCGCGTGCAGCTCGCGGTGGCGCTGGTGCACGACCCCGAGGTGCTGGTGCTGGACGAACCGTTCTCGGGGCTGGACCCGATCGCGGTGGACGCGCTGGCCACGGCGCTGCAGGAGCGCTGCCGGGGCGGCGTGCCGGTGATCTTCTCCAGCCACCAGCTGGAGCTGGTCGAGCGGCTGTGCGACTCGGTGGGCATCGTCTCGGCCGGCCGCATGGTGGCCACCGGCACGGTGTCCGACCTGCGGGCGGCCGAGGGCGACACGCTGCGCGTGGTCGTCCGCGACCCGTCCCCCGGCTGGGCAGACGGCCTGCCGGGCACGGTCACCGTGAACGGCGACAGGCACGTCCTGCACACCACGGACGGCGACGACCAGGAGATCCTGCGCCGCGCGATGAAGGCGGGGCACGTCGAGCACTTCGGGGTCGAGCAGCCGACCCTCACCGAGATCTTCAAGGAGGCCGTGGCGTGAACGGACTGATGCTGGTCGCCCGGCGGGAGATCACCACGCAGGTGCGGACCAAGGCGTTCGCGATCGGCCTGCTCATCACGGCCGTGCTGGTGGCGGCGGTGACCTTCGCACCCAAGATCCTCGGCGGGCCGGACGAGTACACGCTCGGCACCGTCAACTCCCAGCAGCTCCCGCTGAAGGCCGCCGCGCCGGACGCGCAGATCGAGTGGCGCAGCTTCCCCGACGAGGCCGCCGCCAAGAAGGCCGTGCTCGACGGGGACGTGGACGCGGTGCTGGTCGACGGCACCCGGGTGCTCACGGACGGCGAGATCGACAGCCAGCTCGGCGTGCTCCTGCAGAGCGTCAACCGCGAGGTGAAGCTGGGCGCCGCGGGCATGTCGATCCCGCCGCTGAAGATGGAGTCCGTGGGCGCCGACACCCGCTACGAGTCCGCCCGCGCCGGGATCGCCGTGGTTCTCGTCCTCGTGCTCTTCATGCTGCTCATGGGTCAGGTCATGATGGTGGCCATGGGCGTGGTGGAGGAGAAGGGCAGCAGGATCGTGGAGATCCTGCTCTCCACGATCCGGCCGTGGCAGCTGCTCGGCGGCAAGATCATCGGCCTGGGCGTGCTCGGCCTGATCAACCTGGTCACGATCCTGGCCGTCGGCCTGGCCGCGTCCGCGGCCTCCGGGATCGCCTCCGACTTCCCGCCCGGGCTCCCGGGGCTGGTGGTGGGCGTGCTGGTGTGGTTCGTGCTCGGGTACGCCTTCTTCGCCACGCTGGCGGCCGCCCTCGCTTCGCTGGTCTCGCGCCAGGAGGAGGTGAGCAGCGTGATGACGCCGCTGACTATGCTCATCATGGTCACGTACTTCGTGGCCTTCTACGCCACCAACGACCCGACGGGCACGCTGGCCACGGTCCTGTCGTACATACCGCCGTTCTCCGCCATGATCATGCCGGTGCGGATGGCGGCGACCGAGGTGCCGATGTGGCAGGTCGCGCTGTCGATGGGGGCCATGGCGCTGGCCGTGCTCGCGGTCCTGGGCTTCGGCGCCAAGATCTACGAGCGCGCCGTGCTCCGGACGGGGGCCCGGCTCAAGCTCGCCGACGTGCTGCGCGCGGGCTAGATGGACGCGATCAAGCGGGCGCGGCGCCTCACCTGGAAAGTGCTCCTCTCGAACTTCGTCGCGGTGTGGCTGCTGGTCATCCTGACCTCGGTGGTCGCCTTCGGGGAGGGGAGACTCCAGTGGTGGCGTGCCGTGCCCGCCGTGATCGCCCTGATCTGTTTCACCTGGTTCTGCCCGCGCATCATCAGCGCGGCGCTGGACCGCCGCTACCCCACCCGCGAGGTGGGGCTGGCGGGGGGCTTCGCGGTGGTCGCGGCGGCGCTGGGCGGGGGCGAGCCGTTCGGCTGGGGCTTCGTGCTCGTCTGCTGGCTGGGCCTGGCCACGCTCCAGGTCCCCAGGCGCACGGTCTACCTGCTGGCCGTCGGCACGTGGGCGGTGGGCGTCGGGATCGGCGTTTCGGCCGTGGCACTGGGGGCGGCCATCATGGGCACGGGCCTGAGCGTCGGTCAAGCGCTGGTCTTCTACGTGATCATGTATGCCGTCTGGTGCGCGATCATGCCGCCGTCCAACCGGATGTGGATGTGGATCTGGTCGCTCGCCGTACAGGCTCATGAGGGCCGCGAGGCGCACACGCGGCTGGCGCTGGCCGAGGAGCGGCTGCGCTTCGCCAGGGACCTGCACGACCTGGTCGGCCACCAGCTGTCCGCCATCGCCGTCAAGACCGAGCTGGCCGTACGGCTGTCGGAAGTGGACGCCGACGGGGCCAAGGCCGAGATGACCGAGGTGAACGCGCTGACCAGGAAGGCGCTCAGGGAGCTGCGGCAGGCCGTGCGCGGCTACCGCGAGCTTGACCTGGCCGCCGAGCTGAACAGCGTGAAAAGCGTGCTCGAAGCGGCCGGGGTCCGCTGCGAGGTGCACCTGCCCTACCGGGAGTTGCCCGACGGAGTGGCGCCGGTGTTCGCGTACGCGGTCCGCGAGGCGGTGACCAACGTGCTCAAGCACAGCACCGCGACGTTCTGCGACATCTCGATCCGCTTCACGGCGCAGGAGGCGGAGCTGAGCGTCCGCAACGACGGGGTGCAGCGGCGGCGGGCCGCCGACCTCGGGAGCGGGCTGACGGGCATGGGGGAGCGCCTGGCCGCCGTGGGCGGGAAGCTGAACGCCCATCCGACGGAAGGCGGAGAGTTCATCCTGAACGCAGTCGTGTCACTTCCGCTGGGTGGGTAGGGGAGAGAACACGGGTTCACCTCTCTGAACGCTCCGCGTCCGGAGGTGACTACACCGTGTTGATTGAGGAGGTGGCATGCGCGTCCGGGGCAATCCGAGTGCCCAGGTGGTGCGGATCGGCGCCAGACTCGACGCCGGCACGTCGGCCGGTGTGCGGGAGCGCCTGCACGAGGCTCTCGATTCCGGTGAAGGCGACCTGATCCTGGATCTCTCCCGGCTGGAGATGATCGACGCGACCGGCCTCGGAGTGCTGGTGGGCTCGCATCGGCGCGCGCTCAGCGTGCAGCGCCGCCTCGTTCTTCGGGGGGTGCCCCCGCGGATCATGCGGATACTCGCGGTGACCCGGCTGAATCGGGTGCTGCACATGGAGGTTCCCGCGGCCGCGGTGGCCTGATGTGACATATCGAGAGCGGGCAACGATCAGCCGTTGCCCGCTCTTTTATTGTGTGCCGCAAAATGGTGATTCCGGGCCGTCCATTATGAATGGCCGGCGAATGGTCACGGTGTGCCGAGGCTGCGGATGAAGATGTGCACGGCCACGTCGGCGAGTTCGTCGATCGGCGGCTGCTCGTCCGAGTGCAGCCACTCGATGAGTAACTCTTGTAGCGCTCCAATTACTCCGAGTGCCACCAGCCGCCGATTCAGCCCCGCAGCCTGGGGGAAATCGGCCGACGCCTCCTCGACCAGCCGCGCGAACGCGTCCACCGCGCGTTGACGGGACAGTGTCAGGACATCTCCTGATCGGCGAACCTCAACATGCATGATGCGCGCTCGCCGCCAGTCCGCGGTGGTGAACTCGATATAGGCGCGAATCCCCGCTTTGACTCGATCGTCAAGTGTCTTCGGCGCCTCCTGGACCGCTTTGGCCACCACGGCCAGGCTTTCTTCCACGCAGCGCTCGTGCAGCGCTTGGAGGAGTTCCTCGCGCCCACCGAAACATTCGTAGAAGGCGCGGTTGGAGATCCGCGCCTCCGAGCACAGCCTTTCGATGGTCGTCGCCGTGAACCCCGGCTTCGCGTATAGCGTGTAGGCGGCCGTCATCAGCCGCTCCCGTCTGTCTGCCAGCCTTTGCTCAGCCGACATTCCCCGGTAAGACCGGTTCACATTCCACCCGTCCAACATGATCGTGGCCCCCAGAGCACACAATTATGGACGGATGATCCGTTTTGGGAAAGGGTAAGAATGTTATCTTTTGCGTCGCCCATGCAAGAAGGTCACGAGCCTGATCAGCCGCTCAAGCTCGGAGGGCCCTCGGGTGAACGAGGTCAGGTTCATCCCCGGCATCGCGAAGCGCTGGCGGGAGATCGCTTTGGGCCTGGCGAACTCGCGTAGACCGTCGGCTCCGTGGATCCGTCCGAACCCCGAGTCTCCCACTCCGCCGAAGGGCAGCGCAGGCACTCCGGCGAATGAGATGACCGAATTGATGGCGGTCATCCCGGTACGCATCCTGCGGGCGAGCTCCATCGCCCTGCGCGTGTTCCCGGAGAAGACCGTCCCGCCCAGGCCGTACGCGGAGGCGTTGGCCAGCTCCAGGGCCTCCTGGGCGTCGCGGGTGCGGCGGACGGTGATCGTCGGGCCGAACGTCTCCTCGCGCACCGCGGGGGAGTCCTCCGGCACGTCCTCGACGATCACGGGCTCCACGTAGGGAGCGCGGACAGAGTCGGAGCTACCGGTCACGATTTTTCCGGACTTGGTGGCGTCGTCGATGTGGCGCCGGATGATGTCCACCTGGCCCGGCATCGTGATCGGGCCGTAGTCCTCGCCGGCCCTCACCTTTGTCACCCGGCCGGACAGCTCGCGCATGAAACTTTCATAGACGGCGTCGACGACGTAGACGCGTTCGACGCCCACGCAGGTCTGGCCGGCGTTGGACATCGCGCCCCACAGGCAGGCGTCGGCGGCCCTGGCGAGGTCGGCGTCGGCGTCCACGATGAACGCGTCCTTGCCGCCGCACTCGGCCACGATGGGTGTCAGGTTCTCGGCGCAGGCCGCCATGACCCGCTTGGCGGTGGCGGTCGAGCCGGTGAACGCCACCTTCCCGACCCTCGGATCGGCGGCCAGCGCGGCCCCGGTCTCGCCCAGCCCGGTCACGGCCTGGAACACGGGATGCTCGGGCACCGACTCGGCGAACAGCTCGGCCAGCCGCACGCCGATGCCCGGGGTGAGCTCGCTGGGCTTGAACACCACGGCGTTGCCGGCGGCGAGGGCGTAGGCGATGGAGCCCATGGGGGTGAAGACCGGGTAGTTCCACGGGCCGATCACCCCGACCACGCCGAGAGGGAGGTATTCGAGCGTGGCGGCCAGGTTGAGGCCGATCATGCCGGTGCTCACCCGGCGGCGGCCCAACACCTTGCGGGCGTTGCGGGCGGCCCAGTCGAGGTGGGTGATCGCCAGCACGATCTCCAGCGTCGCGTCGCCCACCGGCTTGCCCGTCTCCTCGTGCACGAGCCCGCTCAGCTCTCTCAGGTGCCGGGTGAGGACGGCCTTGTAGTCGAGCAGCCGCTGCCTGCGCGCGGCGTGGCCGAGCCCGGCCCACCAGGCCGCCGCCTCGGCCGCGCGGCCCACGGCCGCGTGTACGGCGTCGGGGCCCTGCCGGGGATGGGTGCCGACGACCTCACCGGTCGCCGGGTTGAGCGAGTCGAACGTGAGCGTCGTCATGACGTCACGATAGTCCGGTAAGCCATCGCTTACTAGGGGCCTCCGCAGTGGGGCGATCGCGCAGAGTGCTGTCTCGCCGCGGCGGGACATGCGCCGGGGAATTGGCGGGCCAGGCCTCATTCGTGTGAATATGTGGCGCTATTCCAAAGCCCTTTATTTCAGGTTCTGCTCACGACCTATTCGGAGAAGACGCATCTGCAGCCGTTGGTATGGGCCTTGCGCACGGCCGGCCACGACGTGCGCGTGGCGAGCCGGCCCGAGCTCGTGGACACCACTACCCGAGCCGGTCTCATCTGGCCGTCGGCCGGTTCACCGGCGACCGGCTCCACGCGCAGGTCCCAGGGCTCGCGCGCGGCCTCGCCGCAGTCGGGCCGCAGCGGCACGGTCCAGGCCGGCGCGGTCAGCCACGGCGGCTCACCACGACCGTGACAGCGTCGGCCGACATTGGCTGGATTTCATAGCCCTCGGCACTCAACGGGTCACAGACGCCGCCGTTAAAACGGCGGCGTCCGACAGCTTGTCAGGGGATGAGTTCGGCGTTAGAACAGAGTCGGATTTTCCGGCTCGATGCCGCGCAGCCCGTCGTAGTCGAGGGTGACGCAGTCGATGCCGCGGTCGGTGGCGAGCACGCGCGCCTGCGGCTTGATCTCCTGTGCCGCGAAGACGCCGCGCACGGGCGCCAGCAGCGGGTCGCGGTTGAGCAGCTCCAGATAGCGCGTGAGCTGCTCGACGCCGTCGATCTCCCCCCGCCGCTTGATCTCCACCGCCACGGTCGCCCCCAGGGCGTCCCGGCACAGGATGTCCACCGGCCCGATCGCCGTCATGTACTCGCGCCGGATCAGCGAGTAGCCGTCCCCCAGCGTCGTGATGTGCTCGGCGAGCAGCTCCTGGAGGTGAGCCTCCACGCCGTCCTTGATCAGCCCGGGATCGACGCCCAGCTCGTGGCTGGAGTCGTGGAGGATCTCCTCCATCGTCAGGACCAGCTTCTCGCCGGTCTTGCCGTGGGTGACGGTCCAGGTGCCGTCGTCCTCCTTGAGCTTGCACGGCGGGTTCATCCAGTTGAGCGGCTTGAAGGCGCGGTCGTCGGCGTGAATGCTCACGCTCCCGTCCGCCTTGATCAACACGAGTCGGGGCGCCATGGGGAGGTGCGCCGTGAGCCGTCCGATGTAATCCACGCTGCATCGCGCGATGACCAGCCGCATGACGCCCCACCTTAGCGGCTCTGGAAAACTGGACGCATGGCGTTCGAACGGGTGGGAGTGGTCGGGCTCGGCACGATGGGAGCCGGGATCGCCGAGGTGTTCGCGCGAGCCGGCCTGCGCGTGATCGGGGTCGAGGCCGACGCCGAGGCGCTGGCCAGGGGTCGCGGGCATCTCGAGCGCTCCACCGGCAGGGCCGTCGACAAGGGCAAGCTGGCCCCCGGGCAGCGCGACGAGATCCTCGGCCGCATCACGCTGACCACCTCGCGCGAGGACCTGCGGGACGTCGATCTGGTGGTGGAGGCGATCCCCGAGATCCTCGACTACAAGATCGCGCTGTTCAAGGACCTCGACCGGATCTGCGAGCCCGGGACCGTCCTGGCCACCAACTCCTCCTCGCTGTCCGTCACCGCCATCGCCGCCGCGACCGGCCGCCCGGGGCAGGTCGTGGGGATGCACTTCTTCAACCCGGCGCCGGTGATGAAGCTGGTCGAGGTCGTGGGGACGGTGGTGACCGCGCCCGGCCTCGTGGCGGACGTCGCGGCGCTGGCGGGCAGGCTGGGCAAGACGGCCGTGCCGGTGGGCGACCGGGCCGGGT
This sequence comes from Nonomuraea sp. NPDC003709, assembly GCF_040610775.1. NCBI lineage: Bacteria > Bacillati > Actinomycetota > Actinomycetes > Streptosporangiales > Streptosporangiaceae > Nonomuraea > Nonomuraea sp. NPDC003709. The sequence goes on from NZ_JBEXMW010000001.1 coordinate 930,432, forward strand.
TCGTGGTCAACCGGCTGCTCCTGCCCTACCTCAACCAGGCCGCGGTGCTCATGGAGCTGGGCGTGGCCGGGCGCGACGACATCGACGCCGCGATGAAGCTGGGTGTGGGGCTGCCGATGGGGCCGTTCACGCTGCTCGACCTGATCGGCCTCGACACCGCGTACGGGGTGATGGAGGTGCTGTTCGACGAGACGCGCGACCGGCGGCACGCGCCCGCGCCGCTGCTGCGCGAGCTGGTCACGGCCGGGCTGCTGGGCCGCAAGTCGGGCCGGGGCTTCTACGGCGACCCGCCGCAGGAGGAGCCGGCGAAGTCGAGGCTGGGCACGTTCGGCGTGGCCGGGGCCGGCGGCGACGGGCTGGCGGAGCGGCTGCGAGCGGCCGGGTTCAAGGAGTCGGAGGACCCCGATGTCGTGCTGCGCCTGGCCGACCGTCCCGTGATCGAGCACGCCGTACGCCTCCCCGACCCCGCCAGGATGGTCGGCGTGCACCTCGCCGGAGACCAGGTGGCCGAGCTCGCCTCCACGGTGCTGACCTCGGAGGAGGCCGCGAGCGCCGCCAGGGATCTGGTGAAGATCGCCGGGCTGACGCCCGTGCCGTGCAAGGACCGGGCGGGGTTCGTGGTCGACGCCCTGCTGTTCCCCTACCTCAACGACGCCGTGCGGATGCACGACTCCGGGTACGCCTCGATCGACGACATCGACGCGGCCATGCGCCTGGGCTGCGGCTATCCTGCCGGGCCGTTCGAGATGCTGGAGTCGCTGGGCCTGGCGAAGGTCCGCGACGGGCTGAGAGCCCTCTACGCCGAATACCGCGAGCCCGCCTTCGCGCCCGCCCCTCTGCTCGACCAGCTCGTCACCGCCGGCGTCAGCCGATTCCCGCGTCCATGAGCCCACGCCGCGCCCGCCGCAGGGAGTCCTCCCGTCCCTTCGGCTTCCCGACCGGGCTGGACAAAGTGGAGGAATGGCCCGACGGCGAGTGGAAGGTACGCATGCTCACCGGCGCCTCCTCGACCAAGGACTACCGATGTCCGGGCTGCGACCAGGAGATCCGCAGCGGCCAGTCGCACCTCGTCGCCTGGCCCAACTGGCCGGGAGGCGACGAGGAGCGCCGTCACTGGCACACCGCCTGCTGGCGCAAGAGACTCGACCGCGGCCCCGGCCGCACCCGTTATTGAAGGGAACCCCCGAAGTGGAGATTCGCGCGGCCACCGTGCTGCCCGCCCGGCGCGAGCCGATCGAGCTGGAGACGGGCGACGGCCTGACCCTGGTCGGCGAGCTGGCACTGCCCCTCGACCGTCCCCCCGTCGCGACGCTGGTGACGCTGCACCCGCTGCCCACCCACGGCGGGTTCATGGACAGCCACGTCTACAAGAAGGCCGCCAACCGGCTGCCCGCCCTCGCCGACCTGGCCGTGCTGCGCTTCAACACCCGGGGAACGTCCTCCGAGCGCGGCACCTCGGAGGGGACATTCGACGGGGGAGAGGGCGAGCGGTTCGACGTGGCGGCGGCGCTGGAGTACGCCGAGTACCACGACCTGCCCCAGGTGTGGGTGGTCGGCTGGTCCTTCGGCACGGAGCTGACGCTGAAGTGGGCGCACGACCCGCTGGTGGAGGGCGCGATCCTGCTCTCGCCCCCGCTGCACCGGGCCACCGACCACGACCTGGACGCCTGGGCGCGGTTCGGCCGGCCGCTGACGGTGCTGGTGCCCGAGTTCGACGACTATCTGCGGCCCGAGGAGGCCCGCGCGAGGTTCGCGAGAGTGCCGCAGGCCGAGGTCATCGGGGTGGACGGGGCCAAGCACCTGTGGGTGGGGGAGCCGTACGTCCGCATCGTGCTGAACGAGATCGTCAAGCGGGTCAACCCGGCCGCGTCGCCGCTGCCCACGGACGTCTGATGTGCCATGACGGAAATTTCCGGACAAATCAGGTTTATGAAGGAAATTTGAGCAGAATGAGCAAAACTCTAGACCTCTCGTGTTGTCAGAGTGAAAATCCGATCGTCAACCGAAGATCGTGGAGACGCCGGGCGGGTATGCCTTCTCGCGCGTAACCCCTGCTCACCATGGGTGAGGACGTATGCGGGCAGTTCGTGGGTTGGTTGCGGCGGCGTTAGCCTTCTCGATCTTGGCGGTGCCTGATCCGGTGCCCGCCGTCGCGGCGAAGACAGTGGAACCACCGCAGACCGTCCAACCACCCGAAGACTCCGCGCTCACCCTCGCCCGCAGCACCGGCAAGCCCGTCGAGGTGGAAACACAGCGCAGCGAGACCCGCCAGGTCTGGGCCAAGCCCGACGGCACGTTCACCCTGGAGCAGTACGTCCGCCCGGTGCGCGTGCGCAAGTCCGGCGGCTGGGTCCCGGTGGACACCACGCTCCGCCTGCGCCCGGACGGCGCGGTCGAGACGGTCGCCACGGCGGCCGACCTGACGTTCTCCGGCGGCGGCACCGGGCCGCTCGCCCGCATGGCGCGCGGCGCCAAGTCCCTGGAGCTGGGCTGGCAGGGCACCCTGCCCACGCCCACGCTGAACGGCGACACCGCCACCTACCCCGAGGTCATGCCCGGCGTGGACCTCCAGGTCACCGCGGACGTGGACGGCTTCTCCCACATCCTGGTGGTCAAGTCCCGGGCCGCCGCGGCGGGCCTCACCGACCTGTCCTACCCCCTCTCCGTAGACGGTCTGTCGGTGAAAACGGACGAGGCGGGCAACCTGGAGGCCGTCGACGAGAGCGGAGGGACGATCTTCATTGCGCCCACGCCGAAGATGTGGGACTCCGAGGGCATTGCCGGCCTGAAGGCGCTCAGGGAAGGCCGTTCCCCCGAGGCCCGCGAGTCCGCGATGGGCGTGGAGCTGGCGGGCAGGCAGCTGCGGCTGAAGCCGGACAGGAAGATGCTGGCGGATCCGAAGACCAAGTTCCCCGTCTACCTGGACCCGTACTTCTCGGCCTCGCGAGGCTCGTGGACGGCGGTCTGGAGCAACTGGCCCACCTCCAACTATCTCAACTCCAGCGACGTCGCCCGCGTCGGCCACATCAGCTCCACCCAGACGAACCGCTCGTTCTTCCAGATGGCCACCGGCGCGACCATCCACGGCAAGCAGATCATCAAGGCGACGCTGCGCACGTATGAGACGTGGTCGTACTCCTGCAGCGCCCGCAAGGTGGAGGCCTGGGGGACCGGCGCGATCAGCAAGAGCACCACCTGGAAGAACCCGCCGGCGAAGACCAGGTTGCTCTCCACGGTGAACGTGGCCAAGGGCTATGGCACGGGGTCCTGCGCGCCTGGCGGTGTGGAGTTCGACGTCACGTCGTGGGCCGCCGACGCCGCCGCCAAGAAGTGGAACACCATGACCATCGGTCTCTATGCCACCAGCGAGACCGACCTGTACGCCTGGAAGAAGTTCAAGAACAACCCGGTCGCCGTCATCGAGTACAACTCGATCCCGACCGACCCGGTGGCCGCCGACGCCTGGTCGGACCCGGGCGGCCCCTGCGTCTCCGGTGACGGGCGGCCGGTCATCAGCACGGCCACTCCCAAGCTGTGGGCCAAGCTCAAGGACACCGACAACTCGGTCAAGGGCCGCTTCGAGTGGTACAACGCCGCCGGGACGAAGACCGGCGAGTACGTCACCGCGACGGGCTCGTCCGGCTCCGCCTACTACGCGACGATCCCGGTCAGCCTGTACGCGGACGGCGCGCTGATCCGCTGGCGCGTCCGGGCCGAGGACGGCAAGGCCAACAGCGCCTGGAGCCCCTGGTGCGAGGCCACCGTGGACGCCACCGCGCCCGGCAGGGAGCCGGTCGTGACCTCGCCCCAGTACACCGAGGAAGGCTGGAACGACGGCGTCGGCCTGACCGGCACCTTCACGTTCGATCCCAACGGCGTCACCGACGTGGCCGCCTACGTCTACGGGCTCGACACCACGCCGAAGTCCGAGGTCGCGCCCGCTGCCGACGGCACGGCCACGATCGCGCTCACCCCGCGCCACGACGGCCCCAACGTCCTGTCGGTACGCAGCAAGGACCGCGCGGGCCAGCTCGGCCCGATCCGCACCTACGTCTTCAACGTCAACTCCGGCCGCGCGCCCAGCGGCCACTGGAAACTGGACGAAGGCCAGGGCACCGTGGCCGCCGACGCCGCGAACGCCCACCCCGCGACGCTGTACGGGGCCACGTGGACGACCGGTAAGACGGGCATGGGGCTGAAGCTGGCCAACGCGTACGCGCAGACCTCCGGCCCGATCACCGACACCGGCCGCAACTTCACCGTCACCGCCTGGGCCCGTCTGACCGGCAACGCAGCCACCGCCACGGTCGTCACCCAGGAAGGCTCCAGGACCGGCGGCTTCGCGCTCCAGTACTCGAAGACCGACGACCGCTGGGCGCTGGTCCGCGCGGGCTCCGACGCCGACGGCGCCGCGACGGTCAAGGCTCTGTCGGCCGCCGCACCCAGGCTGAACGAGTGGACCCACCTGACCGGCGTCTACGACTCCGCCGCGGGCCAGATCTCGCTCTACGTCAACGGCAAGCTGGAGTCCGAGGTTGCCTTCACCCAGCCGTGGAACGCCACGGGGCCGCTCACCATCGGCCGCGGCAAGGTCAACGGCGCCGCGGCGGAGTCCTGGCCGGGCGACGTGGACGAGGTCCGCGTGTACGGCCGGGCCATGTTCGCCGACGAGGTCGCCGACCTGGTCAACAGCGCTGCCACGCTGGTCGGCCACTGGATGCTGGACGAGGAGTCGGGCACCTCCGCCGCGGAGTCCTCCGGCCGCTCCACGGCCGCGACGCTGGCCGGGGGCGCGACGTGGACGTCCGGCTGGCTGGAGGGCGCGCTCGCGCTCGACGGCGTCAACGGCTACGCCCAGACCACCGGCCCCGCCGTCGGCACCAGATCCAGCTTCACCGTG